>NZ_JAKSYM010000168.1 GCF_022829545.1 Methylobacterium sp. J-030
CGCTTGCCCCGCGCCTGGACCTTCAGGACGCAGAAGCCGGTCTCGGGGCTGTGAAAGGTGACGCGCTCGATGGTACCGGCCAGCGCCTCGATCTCTGGACCGGCCGAGCCGGGGAATGCGCGCGCAGCCACGGCGGCTATGGGATCCTACGAGCCTGCCTCGGAGATTGACGCCGCGACGCTTTACGAGGCGTTTCAGCAGTATGGGCCGCCGCTCACTTGATGTCATGGTGCTGATCGACTCAGCGGGCAGTGTTGGCGTTCACTCAGTCTGCAAGGCACCAGCCATGTTCGATGTGACGAAGATGCTGGCTGACGCGCTGGGCGAGCACCTTGCGCTAACCTACCAGCGTACCTTCGGCAGCCGCGAGCCAAGGTTTGCCGAGGTGATCGAGGCGTCCGCACGCTTGACCATTGAGCGCATCGTCGGCAGCGACGCGCTCTACCACGACGGCGACCACACCGCCCTCGTCACCCTCGTGGCTCAGGACATCCTGCGCGGCCGGTTCCTCGACAAGGGCATCACGCCGGAGGATTGGCTGCACATGATCCTGGCGGCCCTGTACCACGACATCGGCTACGTGCGCGGCGTCTGCTCAGGTGACCGGGCGAACGCCTTCGTCATCGATGCCCAGGGCACCACCATCAGTCTGCCTCGGGGAGCCTCCGACGCAGCGCTGGCGCCCTACCACATCGAGCGCTCGAAGCTGGCAGTGCAGGAGCGCTTCGGTACGAATGACCTCGTCGATGCGCAGCGGGTGATCCGGGCCATCGAGTTGACCCGTTTCCCCGTGCCTGCGGACGACGAGCATCGGGAGACCGACACCGAAGCCGGCCTGATGCGCGCGGCCGACCTGATCGGGCAACTCGGCGATCCTCTCTACCCACGCAAACTGAACGCGCTGTTCCACGAGTTCGCCGAAATCGGCTTCGACCGCCAGCTTGGCTACGCCGGCCCGGCCGACCTCGCGGAGAGGTATCCGGCATTCTTCTGGGGCAAGATCGAGCCGGTCATCGGGGACGCAGTTCGTTTCCTCGATCTAACGGTTGAGGGGCGGAGCTGGGTGGCCAACCTGTACAGTCATGTGTTCGCCATCGAGCATGACCGTCGCCGAATGGGTCCTCACTCCGGTTGAGCTATCGGAGTGGCTCTCGACGATATCGGCGCGGGCGATGATAGCGATCAGCAGGTTTCCCCTCGCGCACGCGAGGCCACATTGTCCAATAAAGTCCGGTACAAGCCGTTACGAAATGTGGGGCATAACGTGGGCTGACTACCTCAGCCGTCCCAATTTTAAGAGTTAAATCAGTAACTTAGGCCACCTGAGTGGCGGAGACGGAGGGATTCGAACCCTCGATACCCATTTCTGGGTATGCTCATTTAGCAAACGAGTGCCTTCAGCCGCTCGGCCACGTCTCCGGCGCCTTGGCTCTAGAAGGTCGGGCCGGGCGGGTCAACCCGATCCCGGCGGGCCGCCGCGAGGCGGCGGCGCTCGACGTGCTTGGCGATGCGCAGATGCCGCGAGATCGCGTAGTTCATCGCCGTCAGGAAGCCGTAGGTGCCCCGCACGAAATGCCGGCGGCCGAGATAGGCCTTCAGGAAATTGCCCGGCAGCTCGACGAAGACCCGCCAGCGCGGAATCACCACCCCCCGGGCCTCCAGGTCGTCCGCCTGCTGGTCGGAGTAGCGGTTGAGCTTGTCGAGCTGGTCGCCGAGCGAGCGAACCGAGAAATGGTGGATCACGCCCCTGAGCCGCCCCGGCGTTACCCCCGGCTCCAGCGCCACCCGGTCGTGGACCGGGGAGGCGGCGTAGCGGCCCCGGTCCTTCCGGTAGAGCCGCACCGGGGTCAGCGTATAGGCGAGCGGGTGCGGGCGCGCCTCGCCCGGAAAGATCTCGGCGATGCCGATCCGCCACGCCGGCCGGCGCGGCTCGCCCGCCGCGAACAGGGCCCGGATCTGCCGCGAAAGATCCGCCGGCACCACCTCGTCGGCGTCGAGGTTCAGGAGCCAGACGTGGCGGCACTGCTCCTCGGCGAAGCGCTTCTGCGGCCCGTAGCCCGGCCAGGGGTTGTGGATCACCCGCGCGCCGAGCGATTGGGCCAGCGCCTGCGTGCCGTCGGTCGAGCCCGAATCGACGACCACGAGGTCGTCGGTCAGGTCGCGCACCGCCCTGAGCGTCGCGCCGATCCGATCCGCCTCGTTGTACGCGATGACGAAGATCGACAGGGGGAGCGGACCGGCCGCGCTTGCCGCCAGGGCGCCTGTCGGCGCGCCGCTCACGCCAGCCAGTCCGGCACCCGGTCGAGGGCGACGAGCGCCTCGACCGCGACGCGCGGGCGCACGATCGCGGCCTGGCCGGCCCGCACCAGAACCTCCGGCACCAGCGGCCGGGTGTTGTAGGTGCAGGACTGGACCGCCCCGTAGGCGCCCGCGCTCATCACGGCGATCAGGTTGCCGGCCTGCACCTCCGGCATCTCGCGGTTGAGGGCGAGATAGTCGCCGCTCTCGCAGACCGGGCCGACCACGTCGGCGACCATCCGCGGCGTGTCGGGCCCCGGCTCGGCGACGGGGCGCAGGCCGTGATAGGCCTCGTACAGGGTCGGGCGGATCAGGTCGTTCATCGCCGCGTCGACGATCACGAAGGTGCGGCCTTCGCTGTGCTTCACGTAGAGCACCCGGGTCACCAGAATGCCGGCATTGCCGGCGATCATCCGGCCGATCTCGAAGACCGGGCGCAGGCCGAGCGGCGCGAAATGCGGCCGCAGGGTCGCGGCCAGCGCCGCCGGGTCGGGGGGCGGGGCGTTGTCGTCTCGGTAGGGGATGCCGAGGCCGCCGCCGAAATCGATGTGGCGGAGCGGGTGGCCCGCCGCCATCAGGTCCCGGGCGAGACCGGCCAGCAGCCGCGCCGCGTCCGCGAAGGGGGCGAGATCGGTGATCTGGCTGCCGATATGCATGTCGACGCCGTGCACCGCGAGGCCCGGGAGCGCCGCCGCCGCTCGGTAGACCGCCGGCGCCCGGGTGATCGGGATGCCGAACTTGTTCTCGTACTTGCCGGTGGAGATCTTGGCGTGGGTGCCGGCATCCACGTCCGGATTCACCCGGATCGAGACCGGCGCCGTGCGGCCGAGCGCCGTGGCGGTCGCGGAGAGGGCCGCGAGTTCCGGCTCGCTCTCCACGTTGAAGCAGTAGATGCCGGCATTCAGCGCCGCCTCCATCTCGGCGCGGGTCTTGCCGACGCCGGAGAAGACGATCTTGGCCGGATCGACCCCCGCCGCCAGGGCCCGGTGCAGCTCGCCGCCCGAGACGATGTCCATCCCGGCGCCCTGGCGCGCGAGGGTGCGCAGCACCGCCTGGTTGGAATTCGCCTTCATGGCGAAGCAGACCAGGGCGTCGTCCCCCGCGAAGGCCTCGGCGAAGACGCGGTAGTGCCGCTCCAGCGTGGCGGTGCTGTAGCAGTAGAACGGGGTGCCGACCTCCGCGGCGAGGTCCGTCAGGTCGACGTCCTCGGCGTGCAGCCGGCCGTCGCGGTAGTGGAAATGGTGCATCTCGGCCGTGTCTCGTCTGGCACCGGGGAGGCGTGTTTCCCGTGAAACATCCGGACTCGGACGGCGATACGGGGACCCGGCTCCCGCCCTCTACAGCAGCGGATCCAGAATGAAAGGTTCCTTCGGCACGCGGTAGCCCCGTCGTGCGCCGCGGCTGGTCTGCACCGGCGCATCGGTGCCGCCCGGCGGCACGGCCGCCGTCGACAGCTCGTCCCCGGCGCGGACCGAGGCCGGGTCCGGCTCCGGCGCACCGCCGCCGAGGCCGACCGAAACCGGCAGGGTCCGGCGGCCGTTCACCGTGTCGGAGCCCGCCGGCGCGGCGGTCGCTGCGGCGGGCGCGGTGGTCTGGGGCGGTTCCAGGGCGCCGCGCCGCCCGCAGGCGGAGAGCGCCAGGGCGGCAAGGCCGGACGCGGCGAGGATCTTCAGGGCGGGGTTCGACAACATCGCGCGCGGGTCCGGCGGTCTCGGCACCGGCGCGCGGGCGCCGGCGGGAGCCCGAGCTTAGCGGTTGCGGCGCACGGGCGCGAGCGCGCGGCCGCAACAGAGCAGGGCTGCCGGCTTCAGCCGCGGCGTTCCTTGCTGCCCTGGGCGCCCTGACGGCCCTTGGCGGGGGTGTTCTGCTTCTGCTCGGCCTCGTAGGCGTCGATCGCGCGGCGGCAGTTCTCGCTGAGCTTCTTCCAGTTCTTCTGGAAGCAGGCATCGGTGGCCGGATCGTCGGGGGCCAGGTTGCCGCAATAGCTCAGGTAGTCGCCGGTGCAGTACTTCTTCAGGGTCTCGTTGCCGCGCTTCGACTGTTGGGCCGCGGCCGGCAGCGTCAGGGCAGTGGCCGCCGCGACGGCGAGGACGATTGGCTTCAGGCGCATGGGTATCCGTACCATTGGTCGACAATGAACAGTGCAGAACGCGTCGGCGCTGCGATGGGGCCTTCGCGTGGTCGAAACAAGGCGGGCGGCGCGGGTTTCCGCGCCGGGTCCGGCCGGTGGGTTCGGTCAGACGCGCTCGGGCTGCGGCACCGGGTAGGCCGCCCGGGGCATCCGGCCCTGGCTGGTCACGGCGTCGGCCACCTCGGCGATTCGCCGGCGCAGATCCGCGTTCTCCCGCTCGATGCCGGCCTGCCGGTCCGCCGATCGGTCCGCCAGCGTCAGGGCCAGGGCCTCCTCGGCCGCCCGGAGGCTTGCGCGCAGGTCGTCGCGCTCGGCCGTCACGGCATCCGGGTCGGCCGCTCGGGATCCCGCCTGCCGCAGGCCCAGGAGCGTGTCGAGGAGGTCGGCATGGGCCTCCTCAAGGGCCTGGAGCGTGGCGAGACTCGCGGTACCGTCCTCGCTGGCCAGCGCGAGCTCGGTTTCGAGCTCGCGGGTCTTGGCCTGAACCTGGGCGATCTCGGCGTCCCGGGCCGCGACGTCGCGGGCCAGCGCGGCGACCCGCATCGTGCCGGCGCCGAGCGCCGCCATCTCGGCCTGGCGCTTGGCCTCCGCGGTCTCGGCCCTGCGCTCCAGGCGGCGCTGCTGGACGGCGAACTGCGCGCGCAGGAAGTCGCGCTCGGCGGCGATCTCGGCCGGCGAGAGGGGCAGGCGCGCCTCGGCCCGCCGCCGGGCCAGCCGGGCGGCGCGGGCATTGAGCGCCGGCAGCAGCAGCAGGCCGAGCAGGCTCGCCGCCAGGAAGCCCAGCGCGAAGATCATCACCGCTTCGATCACGAGGGAACAGCCCGCGCATCCGGCCGGACGACCCGGCCCGCCTTTACTCTAGCCCAGGTTGATCGGAAGGGTGAAATCCGATCTCGCCATTCCATCAGAACGGGTTCCAGGTCGGCTCCCGGGTGAACTTCAGATAGCCGACATTGATCCCCAGCCGGGCGCCCACGCCGCTGCGGATCGGCACCACGACGATCCGGTCGTTGACCACCGCGGTCATGCCGAAGCCGCCGACGAGGTAGGCCGAGCCGTCGATGCCGGCGAAGCGCCGGTACAGGTCGCGCACGTTCGGCAGGTTGTAGACGAGCATCATGGTGCGCGCGCCGTCGCCGCCGACGTCGAAGCCGACCGACGGCCCCTGCCAGTAGATGCGCCGCTGGCCGGCATTGCGGGTGTAGAGCGTGCCCTCGCCGTAGCGGACGCCGGCCACCACCGCGCCGCCGCCCTCCTGGCCGAGGATGTAGCCGTTCGGCTCACCCCAGCGCCGGCCCGCCTCCTCGACGGTCAGCGCGAGCCCGCGGGAGACCGAGCCGAAGAACCGGTGGCCCGATTCCACGATCTCGCCGGGGCGGAAGGTCTCGGGGGTGTCGGCATCCTCGCCGCGCGCCAGGGCGGTTCCCGGGATGCCGAGGGGGGCGCCCAGGGGCGCGCCGAGCGCCAGGGCGAGGCCCGCGCGCAGCAGGCGGCGCCGGTCGGGGCCGTGATCGTCTCGTGCCGTCATCGTTGTCTCCTCGCCCGGTTCGATTATCGGTTCGTGCGATGGATCTGTGCCGCGCTCTCGTCCCGCCCGGCCGGCACCGGCTGCGGCCCGGGGGGCTCGTCCCTCCGGGTCCACGGGGATCCGGTCGGATGAGTCGGAACAGCTTCCGGGGGAATTCGCAAGATGTGGTTAACGCGTCCCGACCCCGCAGCCCGCAGCCCGCGCCGGTCGGGCAGAGCCCGCGCGGTCGCCGTCTGCGCCGCCCTGCTGCTGGCCCGGCCGGCCGCGGGCGAGCCCGTGGGGGCGCCGATCGCGCTGCTGACGCTCAACGGCTTCGATCCGGTCAGCTATTTCCTGGAGGGCGGCCCGCAAGCCGGGACGGGCCGGTTCGAGTTCACCTGGGGCGGGCGGGTCTGGCGCTTCGCCAGCGGCGCCAACCGCGCGGCCTTCCGGGACGATCCAGCCGCCTACGCCCCGCGGCTGGGGGGCTACGACGCCGCCGGGATCCTCGAGGGCCGGCTGGTGGATGCCGATCCCCTGGTCTTCGCGGTGATCGGCGAGCGGCTCTACCTGTTCCGCGACGCGGGGCGCCGGGCCCGCTTCCTGGCCGATTCCGCTCTGGCCGCGCAGGCGGAGGCGGCCTGGCCGGGTCTGCGCGACCAGATGGACGGGCCGCCTAAGACGCCGCGCTGAGCGTCGGGCGGCCGGCGCCGCGGGTCCCGCAGGAGGCGGGCAGGGTGAGGCGCGGGGCCAGGGACGGGTCGCCGAGCGCCGCGAAGGGTCCGTTGCGGTGGTCTGACCCGTGCCGGCCGTAGCGGATCGGGCCGCCCCCCGGCACCACCACGCAGCCCCCGGCGGCCGCCACGATGTGGTCGCCGGCGGCCGTGTCCCATTCCATGGTCGGGCCGCAGCGCACGTAGAGGTCGGCCTCGCCGGCGGCGATCAGGCCGAACTTGAGGGCGGAGCCGACCTGTCGCGTCTCCATCACGGGGAGGGCGGCGAGGCAGGTGTCGGTCGCGGCGTCGCCGTGCCGCCGACTGCCGAGCGCCAGGAGGCCGGCCGCCGGCACGGTCCGGGCGTGCACCGGATGCCCGGCGCCGGGGCGCCCGGCCACGACCGGGGCCTCGACGGCCGCGGTGCCCGCCCACCAGACCCGGTCGAGACCCGGCGCCGCCAGGGCCGCCGCCACCGGGCGCTCGCCCGCCACCAGGGCGATGTTGACCGAGTAGTCGGGCGTGCCGGCCAGGAAGTCGCGGGTGCCGTCCAGGGGATCGACCAGGAAGAAGGTCCCGACCGCCGCCGCCGCGGCGCCCTCGGCCCGCGCGGCGGCCGCGCGCTCCTCGGCCACGACCGCGATGCCGGGGAACCGCTCGGCCAGGGCGGCGACGATCAGATCCTCGGCCTCGACGTCGGCGGCGCTCCACGGGGAGCCGTCCGGTTTCAGGGCGTGGGGGCAGGGACCCCGGTGGTAGCGGCGCAGGATCTCGCCCGCCGCGCAGGCGATCTCGGCGAGCGCCGCGGCAATCCGCTCGCGCTCCGGTCCCGAGATCGTCGCCGCGCTTGTCATCGTCCCTCCCGAGACCCCTTTGCATGCCCGAGCGGACGCGGGATGTCGACGGTTTTCCGTACGGATCGCCCCGGGGAGGATGCGGGTGCTGCTCAATCGTCCCGCCGCGGCCGCATTCCGGCGAACCGCCCGGCAGCCTGCTCCGCCGTCCGCAGCAGGTCCGTTCAGGCATCGGGCGGATTCCCGGCCTCGAGCATGCCGGCAAAGGTGGCGCGTCATTTCAATTCGCGCCGGATCCGCGCGAGCAGCGCCTGGCTCCGGCGCCGGTGGCGGCGCAGTTCCGCCGCGAGGCTGCGGGCATCCGGCAGGCCCACGGCCTTGGCGATCTGCCGGGCCGCCGTCTCCGCCGGCTCCGCGGTGGGGTCCGCCATCACCAGCCGCTGCCACTGGTAGACCGAATCGAGGAACCCGTAGGTCTCGGCGAGGGCGTCGGCCGACTCGGCCGGCAGCAGGCCGCGCGCCGCCGCCCCGCGGAAGACGGCCTCCGCGCCGAGCCCGATGCAGCCGGGCCAAGCGTGCGCGTGACTCAGCACGATGGCCTGGGCCAGGAAATCAAGGTCGAACAGGGCGCCGGGGGCGAGCTTCAGGTCGTAGGGCCCGGCATGACCGCGCTCCCGGGCGACGAGCGCCCGCATCGCCCTCGCCTCGGTGCAGACTTGGGCCGGCTCGCGCGGGCGGGCGAGGATCGCGGCGATCTCGGCCATGACGGCCGCCCCCAGGCCGGCGTCGCCCGCCACGATCCGGGCCCGGGCCAGCGCCATGTGCTCCCACAGCTCCGCCGCCTCGCGGTGATAGGTGGTGAAGCCGGTGCGCTGCACGGCCGGCGGGCTGTGGCTGCCGTAGGGCCGCAGCCGCAGGTCGACCGCGTAGAGCCGGCCGCGCCGGGTCGCCGTGGTGAGCGCCGCATGGAGGCGTTGCGCGAGGCGGTTATAGGCCACGACCGCGTCGAGCGGGCGCGGGCCGTCGCTGGTGCGGTCCACGAGGTCGAAATCGTACAGGAACACGAGGTCGAGGTCGGACCCGGCGCTGAGCTGGCGCGACCCCAGCCGGCCCAGCGCCAGGACGCAGCACCGCCCCTGCGGCACCGCGCCGTGATCCTGCGCGAAGCGGCGCGCCTCCGCCTCCAGGCTCAGCGCCACCGCCGCGTCGGCCACGGACGCGTAGGCCTCGCCGGCCTGCCGGGGCGTCAGGATGCCCGAGAGCAGGCGCGCGCCGGTCACGAAATTCATCTGCCGGGTAGCGCCCCGGCAGCGGTCCAGGAACTCCTCGTGGCTCCCCGGCTGCCCGACCAGCGCCCGGTACTGGGCCCGCACCGCCTCCGGATCCGGGCTCGGCGTGACGAAATCCGGGTCCAGCACGGTGTCGAGGACGTGCGGGCTCTGGCCCACCGTGTCGGCCAGGCGCGGCGCCGTGCCCAGGATGTCGGCGAACAGGAGCCGCAGCCGCTCGTGCGCGCGCAGGATCGCGAGCAGCTCCGCCACGGCCGGCATCCGCGCGAAGGCCCGGTCGAGGGCGAGCAGCGCCGCGTCCGGATCGGCGGTGCCGCCGAGCGCCCGCAGCAGGGCCGGCAGCATCCCGGCGAGGATCTCCCGGGCTCGGCCCGCGCGCAGGGCCGGGCGGCGACCGCGGTGCCAGCCCCGCACGGTCTCCCAGGCGCGCTCGGGCTCGCGGAACCCGAAGGCCGCGAGCCGCGCCAGGGTCTCGGGCTCCGGCGCCTCGCCCGCGCCGAAGACGAGGCTCGCTTCGGCGGCGGGGTCGTCGGCCTCGAACAGCAGGGCGTAATGGGCCTGGACCCGGCCGGCCTGATGGAGGAACGCCGCCTCGAAGGCCGCGCGATCGGGAAATCCCGCGAACAGGGCGAGCCCGGTCAGCGCCTCGGGGCCGGTCGGCAGGCGCTGGGTCTGCTCGTCGCGGACCATCTGGACGCGGTGCTCCAGGGTGCGCAGGAAGCCGTAGGCCTCGGTCAGCTCGTCGCGGGCGCGTCCGTCGATCCAGCCCGCCGCGGCGAGGCCGTCGAGCATCGCCACGGTGGCGCGGCCCCGTAAGGACGGCTTGCGGCCGCCGAAGACGAGCTGCTGCGTCTGGACGAAGAACTCGATCTCCCGGATGCCGCCGCGGCCGATCTTGATGTCGTGGCCGGCGACCGCGAGGGTCTCGTGGCCGCGGACCATGTGGATCTGCCGCTTGAGGGCGTGGATCTCGGCGATCGCGGGAAAGTCGAAGTGCCGCCGCCAGATGAACGGCGCGAGGTCCGCGAGGAACGCGTCCCCGGCCGGGATGTCGCCCGCGATCGGCCGGGCCTTGATGAAGGCGGCGCGCTCCCAGTTCTGGCCCAGCGTCTGGTAGTAGTCGAAGGCGAAGCCCGTCGAGAGCGCCACCGCGGTGGAACCCGGGTCCGGCCGCAACCGGTAATCGATGCGGTGGACGTAGCCTTCCGGGGTCCGGTCGGACAGGAGCTTCACCAGCCCCTGCGCCAGCTTGACGAAGAACGGTTTCGGATCGCCGCCGGTCGCGTCCGCCGCGGGGGCGGTCTCGTAGAAGATCACGAGGTCGATGTCGCTCGAATAGTTCAGCTCGCCGCCGCCGAGCTTGCCGAGCCCCAGGACGATCAGCCCCGATCCGACCTGCGGCGCGTCCGGATCCGGCGGCCGGAACCGCCCAGCCGCCATCCCCTGCCGCAGCAGCGCCTCGGTGGCCGCGCTCACCGAGGCGTCGGCGAAGTCGGACAGCGCCCGGGTGACGGCCGCGACGTCCCAGCCGCCGCCGAGATCGGCGAGCGCCACGAGGAGCGCGTGCGCCTCCCGGTTGGCACGCAGCCGCCGGCCGACCTCCGCGAGATCGGGATTCGGGCCGCAGGCGGCGCCGACCGCGCGCTGGCGGGCGATGATGTCGCGGCTCGCCGCGTCCGGCGGCTGCTCCAGCAGGGCGACGAGGCGCTCCGGCGCCCGCCGGCACGCCTGCCAGAGGAACGGGGAATGGTCGGCAAGACCCAGGAGCAGATCGCGCACTGCCGGCGTCAGGAAGCCCGGGGGCAGGGCGGGCGCGATCTCGGCGAGCCGGGCCTGCGCGGTGTCCGGATCCGCGACGCGGAGGCGGGGATTCAGGCTCTGACGCAGGGTAGGGGCGGGCTGCATGGGGCGGACCTCAGCGTCAGGAGCTGGCGGGTCTACGGATCGTCGGAGTCCTGGACCGTCGACCACGCGCCCTCCCGCACCCGCGGAGGGTAACGGATTCGCGCTTCCCCGTTGAAGAGGCAAGGCGCCAGCTCCGCGCGTCTCCCTCGCCCGCGGAGCCCGCACGGGAGAGCGGACCCGCGCTCCATCGTGCGGCGGCGTCGCCGGCGCGACGCGAATCGGACGCCGCCCGGCCGATCCCGCAATCCCGGTAACGCTTTTCAAAGGCGAGCGTGGCGTCTATCCGAGCGGACCGGTCGTCGCCCCCGGTCCGAAATGCCGCGCGCGGTATCCGTTGGGCGACGTGTACGCCGGATGCGGCGGTCGACGAACGGCCGCCAGTCGGGCCCCCGGCCCGCAGACGCCCGAACCAGACCCGCCCGGAGCGCACCATGTCGTCCCCGAACTCGCCGACCCTGACCCTCGACGGCCTCGACCTCGCGGCCCTGCTCTGCTCCCGCGTCTGCCACGACGTGATCAGCCCCGTCGGCGCGATCGTGAACGGGCTCGAGGTCCTGGAGGACGACCAGGACGAATCGATGCGCACCTTCGCGCTGGAGCTGATCGGCAAGAGCGCCCGGCAGGCCTCGGCGCGGCTGAAATTCGCCCGGATCGCCTTCGGGGCCGCGGGATCGGCCGGCGCCTCGATCGACCTCGCCGACGCCGAGAGCGTGGCCAAGGGGATGTTCTCCGACGACAAGACCAAGCTGACCTGGGCCGCCCCGCAGGCACTGTTCCCCAAGAACAAGGTCAAGCTGCTCCTCAACCTCGTGATGATCGCCACGACGGCCATCCCGCGGGGCGGCGTGATCGACGTCGTGGTCTCCGGCGACGGCGAGGCGCCGCACTTCGTGCTGAAAGCCAAGGGCTCGCACGCCCGCATCCCCCCGCACGTGGAGGAACTGATGGCCGGCAGCCCCGAGAGCGGCACGGTCGACGCCCACGGCATCCTGCCGTTCTACGCCGGCCTGGTCGCGCGCGCCGCCGCCATGGATGTTCGATTCGCCATTCAGGATGACGAGGTGACGATCACGGCCGCGCCGACAGTGATCGAAGCATCCGATGAGGCCTCCGGCACGGGTTCGAACACCACGCACGCCTGAAAATCTGAAAAACTCCGGCGCGGAGGTGGAACTGAAACGCTTCCCTAACCGCGCCCGAGTAAGTACGGTGCGCGAGACCTTCTTCCGGTAACGAGTTGCGCCTATGGACGACCTGCTTCGCGAGTTCCTGACTGAGAGCGGCGAGCATCTCGACACCGTCGATGCAGAACTCGTCCGGTTCGAACAGGATCCGAATAACGAGACGATCCTGCGGAACATCTTCCGATTAGTCCACACGATCAAAGGAACGTGCGGATTTCTCGGACTTCCGCGCCTCGAAGCCTTGGCGCACGCGGCCGAGACCTTGATGGGTCGGTTCCGGGACGGGCTGCCCGCCACCTCCGCCTCGGTGACGCTGATCCTGCTGACCCTGGACCGGCTGAAGGAGATCCTGGCCGATCTGGAGGCCACCGGCACCGAGCCTGCGGGGTCGGACGACGACCTCATTTCCGCCCTCGAGCGGATGGCCGAGGGCGCGCCCGAGGCGTCCGAGCCGGAGCCGGCGGCGCCCCCGCCGCCGCCCGAGCCGGTGCTGCCCGAGCCGGTGGCCCGCGAACTCAAGCCCGGCGAGGTGTCCCTCGACGACCTGGAGGCCGCCTTCCTGGCGGCGCCGGGACCGGACGAATCGGCTTTCGCGGCGGCCCCGGCACCCCAGCCTGCTTCTGCTCCCGCCCCCAAGGCGGGCGCGGCGCCGGTCGAGGCGGCCGAGGCCGAGCCGGCGCGCGCCGAGAGGGCCGAGGGCGGCGGCGGCGAGGGTGAGGCCACCACGGCCGCCAAGAACAACCAGACGATCCGCGTGAGCGTCGACACGCTCGAGCACCTGATGACGATGGTCTCGGAGCTGGTGCTGACCCGCAATCAGCTCCTCGAGATCGCCCGCCGGCACGAGGATTCGAGCTACAAGGTCCCGCTGCAGCGCCTGTCCCACGTGACGGCCGAGCTGCAGGACGGCGTGATGAAGACGCGCATGCAGCCGATCGGCAATGCGTGGCAGAAGCTGCCGCGGGTCGTGCGCGACCTCTCGGCGGAACTCGGCAAGCAGATCGAACTCGTGATGGTCGGGGCGGAGACCGAGCTCGACCGGCAGGTCCTTGAGGTGATCAAGGATCCGCTGACCCACATGGTCCGCAACTCGGCCGATCACGGCCTCGAATCGACGGCCGAGCGCGTGGCGGCGGGCAAGCCCGCCCGCGGCACGATCCGGCTCGCCGCCTACCACGAGGGCGGCACGATCACGATCGAGATCGCCGACGACGGCAAGGGCCTGAACCTCGCGGCGATCCGCCAGAAGGCGGTGCAGCGCGGGCTCGCCTCCCAGGCCGACGTCGACCGGATGACCGACGCGCAGGTCGCCAAGTTCATCTTCGATGCGGGCTTCTCCACGGCGGCGGCGGTCACCTCGGTCTCGGGCCGCGGCGTCGGCATGGATGTGGTCAAGACCAACATCGAGACCATCGGCGGCCTGATCGACATCGCCACCACGGCGGGCCGGGGCACCACCTTCACCATCAAGATCCCGCTGACGCTGGCCATCGTGGCGGCGCTGATCGTGCGCGCCGGCGAGCACCGCTTCGCCCTGCCGCAGGTGGCGGTGCTCGAACTGGTGCGGGTCGATGCCGGGGCGCAGCGGGTCGAGCGGATCAACGGCGCGCCGGTGCTGCGCCTGCGCGAGCGGCTGCTGCCGATCGTCTCGCTCACCGGTCTGCTCGGGCAGGATGCGGCCGGGACCGAGACGGAGCAGGCCGGCTTCGTGGTGGTTGCCCAGGTCGGGCGCGAGCGCTTCGGCATCCTCGTCGACGAGGTCTTCCACACGGAGGAGATCGTCGTGAAGCCGATGTCGGTGAAGCTGCGGCACATCCCGATGTTTGCCGGCAACACGATCCTCGGCGACGGCGCCGTGGTGCTGATCGTCGATCCCAACGGCGTCGCCCGGCAGGTGGCGCAGGGCAGCCAGGGCAGCGGCGGCCACGCGGATGCCGACGACGACGCGGCGAACGAGGTGGCGGATTCCAAGACCACGCTCCTGGTGTTCAAGGGCGGCCAGGGCAGCTTCAAGGCGGTGCCGCTGTCGCTGGTCACCCGCCTTGAGGAGATCGAGTGCGCCAAGGTCGAGTGGCTGGGCGGCCGCGCGCTGATCCAGTACCGCGGGCGCCTGATGCCGCTGGTCCCGGCCGATCCGGGCATCACGATCAAGTCGGAGGGGACCCAGGCCCTGGTGGTGTTCTCCGACGGCGAGCGCGCCATGGGCCTGGTGGTCGACGAGATCGTCGACATCGTGGAGGAGCGCCTCGACATCGAGATCGCGGCCGACCGCTCGGACCTGATCGGCTCGGCGGTGCTGCGGGGCCGGGCGACCGACATCATCAACATCGCCCATTTCCTGCCGCTCGCCTACGACGACTGGGCGCGCGGCCTGAAGCGGCCCGAGCAGTTCTCCACGATCCTGCTGGTCGACGATTCGGCCTTCTTCCGCGACATGCTGACCCCGGTGCTGAAGGCGGGCGGCTATCAGGTGGTCACGGCCGCGAGCGCGGAGGCGGCGCTCAGCACGCTCCAGTCCGATCAGCGGATCGAGGTGGTGGTCACCGATCTGGAGATGCCGGGCCGCAGCGGCTTCGACCTCGTAGCCGCGATGCGCCGGGCCGAGCCGCGGGTCGCCGGCCTTCCGGTGATCGGCCTCACCGGGGCGATCGGCGCCGACGCGGTGGAGCGGGCCCGGGCCCTGGCGATCACCGATCTCGTGGCGAAGTTCGATCGGGCCGGTCTGATCTCGGCGCTGGCCGAGCTCGGCGCCGAGACGGTCTCGAAGGCGGCCTGATCCCGCCGCCCGCCCCAAATCGATCGAATCGATCATCCGGAGAGTTCCGATGCAGGCAGCCAATGCCAACGCCACCGGCGCGAATGGCGCCACCACCAACGGCGCCGAGACCGGCGCCACCGACGACTTCGTGACGGTCTATGTCGGCGAGACCCTGTTCGGGCTGGCGATCGAGCGGGTCCACGACGTGTTCGTGCCCTCGGGGGTGACGCCTGTGCCGCTCGCGCCGGCCGAGATCGTCGGCCTCCTGAACCTGCGCGGCCGCGTGGTCACCGCCATGAGCCTGCGCCGGCGCCTGGGCCTGCCCGACGCGCCGGACGAGGCGGACGGCGCGAAGGCCAGTCCGAAGATGGCGATCGGGCTGGAGCAGGCGGGCGAGACCTTCGCCCTCGTGGTCGACGGGGTCGGCGAGGTGCTGAAGCTTGGCGCCGACAGCCGGGAGGCGGTGCCGATCAACCTCGATCCGCGCTTCCGCAACCTCGCCACCTGCGTCCACCGGCTCGACGGGCGCCTGCTGGTGATCCTGGACGTGGACGCGCTCCTCGGCTTCACGGCTGCCGGCGCCAAGGCGGCTTGAGGGAGGGGGCGATGAAGGCGCCGCACGAGACCAACTGCCTGGTCGTGGACGATTCCGCGGTGATCCGGAAGGTCGCCCGCCGGATCATCGAGGATCTCGGCATGAACGTCAGCGAGGCCGAGGACGGCAACGCCGCCCTGGAAGCCTGCGCGGCACACATGCCGGACGCGATCCTGCTCGATTGGAACATGCCGAACATGGACGGCTACGCCTTCCTCCAGGCCCTGCGCCGGAGCGAGGGGGGCGAGGTGCCGAAGGTCCTGTTCTGCACCACCGAGAACGACATCGGCGCCATCGCCCGCGCGCTGCGGGCGGGGGCGGACGAGTACATCATGAAGCCCTTCGACCGCGACATCCTGACCGCCAAGCTCGAACAGGTCGGGCTCGTGGCCGACGCGGCCTGATCCTCTCGCGCACCACATCTGTACCCGCATCCGCGGCCCCGTACCCGAGGCAAGCACCATGGCCCTGAGCCCCGCGGTCGCACCGCTGCGCACGCCGCCGAACCAGAGCACGACCGGTTCCGCCGCGACGATCCGGGTCCTGGTGGCCGATGATTCCGCCGTCGTGCGCGGCCTCGTGGCCCGCTGGATCGGCGAGGCGGGCTTCGAGCTCGTCGGCACGGCCTCGAACGGCCGGATCGCCATCGAGATGATCGCCAAGCACGACCCCGACGTGGTCCTGCTCGACATCGAGATGCCGGAACTCGACGGCACCACGGCGCTGCCGCGCATGCTCGCCATGAGTCCGAGCGTGCAGGTCGTGATGATGTCGACGCTGACCACGCGCAACGCCGACATCTCGCTGCGATGCTTGGCCCTCGGGGCGGTGGACTACATCGCCAAGCCCGAGAGCAGCCGCGGCGTCACCACGTCGGACGTGTTCCGGGCGGAGCTGATCGAGCGGGTGCGCGTGTTCGGCGCGGCCCGGGCCCGGACCCGCCGGCCGGTCTCCGCGCCCGCGCCGGCGGCCCATCCGGCGCCCGCCGCCCACGCCCCCGCGCCGGCGGCCCACGCGGTACCGGCGGCGGCGCGCCCGGCGACCCCCTTCACCCTGCGGCCGAAGGTCCGCGCCCGCACGGCGCCCCGCGCCCTGCTGATCGGCTCCTCCACGGGCGGGCCGCGGGCGGTGGGCGAGATGCTGGAGGGGATCGGCGCGGCGGCGCTCCGCCGGCTCCCGGTGCTGATCGTGCAGCACATGCCGCCGATCTTCACCGCGGTGTTCGCCGAGCACCTCACCACCCGCACCGGCGTCCAGGCCGCCGAGGGCAAGCCCGACGAGCGGATCGAGCCGGGCCGCATCTACGTCGCCCCGGGCGGCCGCCACATGGGCCTCGCCGCGGGTCCGAACGGCCCGACCATCAAGCTCACAGACGGGCCGCCGGTGAATTTCTGCCGGCCCGCGGTCGACGTTCTGTTCAAGGACGCGGCGGTCGTGTTCGGCGCCGCCACCGCCACCGTGATCCTCACCGGCATGGGCTCGGACGGCACCAACGGCGCCCGGGCGCTGACGGAGGCCGGCGGCCCGGTGCTCGCCCAGGACGAGGCCACCAGCACGGTCTGGGGCATGCCGGGCAGCGTCGCCCGGGCCGGCCTTGCCGAGGCGGTCCTGCCGCTGTCCGAACTCGCGACGGCGCTGCGCGCCATGATCACGGGTCAGGCGGCATGACCGAGCTCGAATTCGAATTCCTGCGCGGCTTCCTCAAGCAGCGCTCCGGCCTCGCGCTGACCGCCGAGAAGCGCTACCTCGTCGAGAGCCGGCTGACCCCGATCTGCCGCCGCTACGGGCTCGGGAGCCTCGGCGAGCTGATCGGCGCGCTCAAGCTCGGCCGGGTCGCCGCGATGGAGCGGGACGTGGTCGAGGCGATGACCACGAACGAGACCTTCTTCTTCCGCGATCGGATCCCGTTCGACCTGTTCCGCGACACGCTGCTGCCGGAGGCGCTGCTGCGCAACGCCAGCCGGCGCCGGCTGCGGATCTGGTGCGCGGCCTCCTCGACGGGCCAGGAGCCGTACTCGCTGGCGATGCTGCTGCAGGAGGCGGCGCCGCGGATGGCCGGCTGGCAGGTCGAGATCGTGGCGACCGACCTCTCGACCGAGGTGATCGAGAAGGCCAAGGCCGGGATCTACAGCCATTTCGAGGTCCAGCGCGGCCTGCCGGTGCAGTGGCTGATCAAGTACTTCACGCAAGTGGGCGAGCAGTGGCAGATCGCCCAGAGCCTGCGCAGCATGGTGGATTACCGCCAGCTCAACCTGCTGCACAGCTTCGCGACGCTCGGCCAGTTCGACATCATCTACTGCCGCAACGTGCTGATCTACTTCGATGCGCCGACCAAGTCGGACGTCCTGGCGCGGCTCGCCGCCCAGCTCGCCCCGGAGGGGGCGCTGCTGCTCGGCGCGGCGGAGACGGTGATCGGCCTGACCGACCGGCTCGCGCCCCATCCGAAGCATCGCGGCCTCTACGCGCACGCCGCACCGGCGGCGCGCCTGGGTGAGACGGCGGCGATACCACCGCTGCGGGTGGC
Source organism: Methylobacterium sp. J-030 (assembly GCF_022829545.1). GTDB lineage: Bacteria > Pseudomonadota > Alphaproteobacteria > Rhizobiales > Beijerinckiaceae > Methylobacterium. The sequence continues at coordinate 17,699 of NZ_JAKSYM010000168.1, forward strand.
GGCCAGCGTCTGATCCGGTCTGCGGCGGAGCTGCCACACGGACCACGGCAGCGCCCGATGGCGCGGTCACCTCGGGATGAAGGCATGGGTCGAACGGCCGATCTGAGCCGTCGCGGTCACGTGTCGTGCGCCGTGATGCTGCGCCATCGCTTTCGGGAAACGCGCGATCTTCCATGCTCGGACGTCCGTCCGAACGTCCCCCGGCGCCTCGCATTGAGAACACTCGAGAAACCCAGCTTTAAGAATCGCGTGGGTAATTTGCACACGGACCCGCCGCCGGGCGAATCCGGCAATTCCGTGCCCCGAGCGTTTCCATGAGTAGCATCAACGCCACCACGACGTCGCAGCTCTACACGCAGCGATGGCAGACCCAGGACAGCCCGCAGACGCGGATGGCCGACACGATCAGCAGCGAGCTGTCGGCCGGCACCCTCAGCAGCACCGACGCCACCGCGCTGACCAGCGCCCTGTCGTCGATCGGTTCGAGCCTGTCGTCGGACAGTACCGGCTCGACCGGCGGCACCCAGGCCAAGCTCGACCCGTCCTCCATGAAGGACCGGATCGACGGCCTGATCGCCGATCAGGTGAGCAGCGGCAGCCTGACCAGCGATCAGGCCACCGAGCTGAAGAACCTGTTCGCTAGCCACGGCCAGAGCACCCAGACCGCCGACGCCACCGCGGAGGATGGCGGCGTTTCCGGTGCCGGCGGTCCGCCCCCGGGGCCCCCGCCCGGCCCGCCGCCGGGCGATTCCGCCTCCGACAGCAGCACGTCCGGTTCGTCGAGCAGCTCCGACACGTCGTCGTCGAGCGACCTGCTCGCCAGCTTCCTCCAGCAGCTCCAGAGCAGCCAGTCGTCCAGTGCCGGCTACGGGGCGAGCGGCACCAGCACCAGCGCCAACATCTCGGCCCTGCTGGTCGACTTCAAGAGCTGACACCGTGGTGTTCCGGCGATGCGCCCGTCGTCCGGCGCATCGCCCGCCTGCGCCCGGCGGGGTCGACCCCGGCCGTGCGCCGCGGCATCGTCCGCCCCGCATTCGCGGGGCCAGGATGGCCGGGAGGGCGGTGGGGATGGCGGGACACGGAGCCGGGTTGCCCAAGGTGGCATTCATCGGGACGGGCGGGACGATCGCGTCCCTCGGGCGCGATGCCCTCGACATCCTCGACTACGGCGCCACCGACCGGCGCCTCGACGCCGTCGGTATCCTGGCGGCGGTTCCCGAGCTGGCGGCCGTGGCCACGGTGTTGCCGGTCCCCTTCCGGGCGGTTCCGAGCCCGGCGATCGGCTTTTCCGAGTGGCGCGACCTCGTCGGCCTGTGCGCGCATCTCGCGGCCGAGCATCCGGACCTCGCCGGCATCGTCATCGGCCACGGCACTGCGACCCTCGAGGAGACCGCCTACGCGCTCAGCCTGACCCTGACGGTGGACCTGCCGGTGGTGCTGGTCGGCTCGCAGCGCCCCCTGAGCGCGCTCTCCACCGACGCGAAGCTCAACCTCGTGGCGGCGGTCCGCACCGCGGCGGCGCCCGGATCCCGCGGGCGCGGCGTCCTCGTGGTGCTGAACGACGAGATCCAGGCGGCCCGCGAGGTGACCAAGACCTCGGTGGCCCGGCTCCAGACCTTTCGCACCCCGGATTTCGGGGTGCTCGGCCATGTCGACGGCGATCATGTCCGGTACTACCGCCGCTCCGAGCGGGCGCACGCGCCCGGCACGCCCTTCGACATCCGGGATCGGTCCGCGCTGCCGCGGGTCGACATCGCCTACGGCTACGCCGATGCCGACGGCACCGCCGTGCGGGCGTTCCAGGCTGCGGGCGCGCGGGGTCTGGTCTCGGCGGGGCTTGCGCCGGGCATGGTTCCGCCCGGCGAGGCCGAGGCCCTTGAGGCGGCGGCCGCCGCCGGGATCGTGGTGGTGATGTCGACCCGCGCCGGGAGCGGCGTGGTGCCCCTCTCCACCCGCCTGCGCAGCCGCGGCCTGCTCAGCGCCGACAACCTGACCCCGCAGAAGGCCCGGATCCTCCTCGCCCTGGCGCTGACCGTCACGGCGGAGCCGGAGGCGGTGGCGCGCCTGTTCGCCACGTATTGAGCGCCTGTGCGAACTGGGTTTCCAAGGAGTTCAGCCCCTTGGCGGGTTCTCGGGCGGAGCCCTGGGATCTTCGGCCCTGAGCGTTCTCCAGGGCACCGCCCCGGACCCGCGAAAGGTCTCGACCTTTCGAGACCAGGATTTGCGATGCCGATCACCCGGCGCTCCCGTCAAACACGCTCTGAGAGTTCGCTGCACCGATGCCGCTGATCGACCCCGCCCGTTCGCTGCTCCTCGTCATCGACGTTCAGGTCCGGCTGATGCCGGCCATCGCCGAGGGCGCGGAGGTGATCGCCCAGACCGCCCGCCTCGCCGCCGCCGCGAGACTCCTCGACGTGCCGGTGCTGGTCACCGAGCAGAATGCCGGCGGCCTCGGGCCGACCGTGCCGGACCTCGCCCCCGCGCCCGGCACGGCCATTCCGAAGATGAGTTTCGGCGCCACGCGGGCGCCGGGCTTCCGCGAGCACCTGCCGGACGGGCGCGACTGCGTGGTGGCCGGCTGCGAGGCGCATATCTGCGTGCTGCAGACGGTGCTCGGCCTGCTGGAGGCGGGGCGGCGCGTCACCGTGGTCGGCGACGCGGTGGGCTCCCGCAAGATCGGGAACCGGGATGCGGCGCTCGCCCGGATGGCGGCCCACGGCGCCGAGATCGTCACCACCGAGATGGTGGTGTTCGAATGGCTCGGCACCGCCCGGCATCCGCGCTTCCGCGAGGTCGTCCGGCTGATCAAGTAAGGGCGGTCAGCCCCCGTCGAGCGCCGCCCGGGTCTGCGCGTCGGGGCCGATATCGTCGGTCCCCGCCATGCCCAGCACCTCGATCAGCCGGACCCGCGCCCGGCTGACCCGGCTCTTGATCGTGCCCACGGCGACGCCGCAGATCGCCGCGGCCTCCTCGTAGGTGAAGCTTTGGGCGCCGACCAGCACCAGCGCCTCGCGCTGGGCTGCCGGGAGCTGGTTCAGGGCGCTCTGGAACTGCGCCATCTCCATCCGGACCTCCTGCGCGGGCAGGCTGGTCAGCCGGCCGGCATGGACCCCGTCGGCGTCCTCCACCTCGCGCTTGCGCTTGCGCTGCTCCGAGTAGAACAGGTTGCGCAGGATCGTGAACAGCCACGCCGTGAGGTTTGTGCCCCGGCGGAAGCTCGCCGCGTTGATCCAGGCCCGAACCAGGGTGTCCTGAACGAGGTCGTCCGACCGGTCGAAATCGTAGGTCAGGGAGAACGCGAAGGCCCGCAGCGCCGGGATCGCCCCCAGCAGGAGGTCGCGCATCTCGGCATCGGCGCCCGCCGGGGCCGGCGCGGGGCCGCTTCCCGCGGGAGCGGCTTGGAGCATCAGGGTCATGGCTGGGCCTCCGTGTCGGCGAGGGCGTCGAGGAGCGTCAGGAGGCGGTCCGGGACCGGCTGGGCCAGAATATCCGCGTAGTGCAGGCGCAGGCCGCGCCCGATCCGCTCCCGGACCGCCGCATCGACCGCGCGGCGCTGGGCGCGGGGGCGCTGGGCCGACGGGAACGCGATGACCGACCCGGCGGTCTCGGCCCGCGCGGCCTCCGGGACCGCCCGCTCGTCCTTGGTCCCTGTCATGGCTGCGCCCCGTGCCGTGCGCGATGCGGCCCCGCGGGGTCCTGCGGTCTACCGCGCCGGTCCGGGGACAGGCCGCGGCGAGACGCATCTCATCGCCTTCGGGAAGCGCTGATAGGCGGTCCAGATTTAATCGGTTCTGAATTATGCATTCAGGGAATTTTAATCTTCAAATGGCCCAGCTTGTCTAGATTTTTGCAAATCATGTCTGAGGTTACAATTCAGCAATACTTGTCTAGAGCTTGGCTGTAGTTAATATCGGTCACGCTGCCTGAACGGATGCTGAGCGGTGGGGCGGGGCGATTGATCCCGATGTCGCGCGTCTCCCTCCCCCGCAGAGGGGAGGGGGGAGGACGGGTGCGTCGGTTGTCGGCCGGTTATTCCGGCAACCGCCGAAATCAAAGGCCTCTCAGCGGACGTCCGGTCGCGGATCCGGAACGAAGCCGTCGCGATTCGGCATCCGCACCGCCGACAGGGCGTGCGCGTCGAGCACCGCCCCGTCCGGCACGAGCCCGTTCAGGTTCAGGATGTAGGCCGAGACGGCGTAGACGTCGTCGGTGCTGAGCGATTCCGGGGCGTTCATCGGCATGGCCCGGCGGATGTAGTCGAACAGCGTCGGCGCGTAGGGCCAGAAGCTGCCCACCGTCTTGAGCGGCTTGGCCGAGGCCAGGCTGCCCTGCCCGCCGACCAGCGGATCGCCGACGCCCCCCTCGCCATGTGCCCCGTGGCAGGCGGCGCACTGCGCCTCGAACACCGCCCGGCCGTGCGCGACGCTGCCGCTGCCCGGGGGCAGCTTCCGGCCGTCGCGGTCGATGTCGATGTTCCAGGCCGCGATCTCGGCCTCGGTCGCCGGCCGGCCGATGCCGTACCGCTCCGCGGCCCGCGCCGCGCCGGCCACGCCGAGCAGGAGGAGCGCGGCCGCGCGAGCGCGCGGGCGTTACGCGTAGCCATTGGTCACCTCGCCGCTGTCCGCGATGCGCCAGGGGATTGTCGCGTTGTTGTGGTAGAAGGACTTGAGCCCGCGCACGGCCGTGAGATCCGAAAAGCTCGGCTGCACGTAACCGGTCTCGTCGATCGCCCGGCTCATGATGGTCGTGGGCGTGCCGTCCCAGGTCCAGGGCAGGCGGAAGCGGGTCAGCGCCCGGGTCAGGACCGGCTCCTGCAGGGCCGCCTCCTGCCAGGTCTTGCCCCCGTCGGCCGTGACCTGCACGCCCCGGATCCGGCCGCGCCCGCTCCAGGCGATGCCGGTGATCTCGTTGAAGCCGGGGGCGATCCGCTGGGTGCCGGAGGGCCGCGTGATGATCGACTTCGCCTCCATCACGAAGGTGAATTGCCGCGCCGTGCCGTCCGGCATGGAATCGGTGTACTTCGAGGTTTCTTCGCGTGAGTAGGCCGGCTCCGCGCTCACGTTGAGGCGGCGCAGCCACTTCACGTTCATGTTGCCCTCGAAGCCGGGCAGGATCACCCGCAGCGGATAGCCCTGCTGCGGGCGCAGCCGCTCGCCGTTCTGGCTGTAGACCAGCAGCGCGTCGTCCAGGCATTTCGCGATCGGGATGCTGCGGGTGAGGGCGGCGGCATCCGCGCCCTCCGCCACGACCCATTGCGCCTCGGGCTTGAGCCCGGCCTCGCGCAGAACCGTCGCGAGGCGCACCCCGGTCCACTCGGCGCAGCTCACGAGGCCGACGAGGTCCGAGGCGGTCTTGCCCTTGATCGCCTCGAAGCTCGGATTGCCCGAGCATTCGAGGAAGTGGATGTGCGATTCCGACGGGAAGCGCCGGATGTCGTCCATCGTCAGAATCAGCGGCGTCTCGACGAGCCCGTGGATCATCAGCCGATGCCGGGCGGGGTCGATGTCGGGGATGCCGCCGTGGTGGCGCTCGTAGAACAGGCCGTTGGGCGTCAGGATGCCGTCGAGATCCTGCAGGGGCGTGCGGCTCGACGCGGAGGTGTACTGCTTGAGGCCTTTGGGCACGTTGCGGATCACGTCGGCCTCGAAGCGCGAGGGCGTGCCATAGGTCTGGCTGCCGACATCGGCGCCGGGCGTCTTCATCCACTCCGGGGTGGCGGGGGGCGCCGCCGCGTCGGCCTGCGCCCGCCCGCCCGCGAGGGCGGCGGCCGCGGCCGCGCCCTGGACGAGGAAGCGCCGCCGGGCCGGCGGGTCGTCGGGATCGCGCGTCATCGCTTGTCGCTCCAGTCGCTCGGTCGGGCTCCCCCGCGGGGAGGATACAGGGCCGGCCGGCGCGGGTCAGCGCGCCGGCGCTTCACCGGATCGCGAGCCCGGTGATGAGGCAGAGGCTCACCGCGATGAGGACGGCGAGCGAGGCGGTGACCGCCAGGGTGACCCGTCCGCCGACCCGGGCCAGCACGCGGACATCGACGCCGAGGCCGAGCGCCGCCATGGACAGGATCGTGAGCACCCCCGCGAGCTGGGTCAGCGGCTTCACGGCGGCGTCCGGCACGAGGCCCAGCGAGCGCAGGGTCGCGAGCGCCAGGAACCCGAGGATGAACCACGGCACCAGCTTGGTCAGCCCGGGCCGGGCCGGCCGGGCTTCGGCGCCGCCCGCCGCTGCCGACGGCAGCCGGGGGGCGATCAGCGAGAACGCCACCACGACGGGGCCGAGCATCAGCACGCGCACGAGCTTCACCAGGGTGCCGACCTGGGTTGAGAGCAGGCTCACCGGCACGGTGGCGGCCAGAACCTGCGGCACCGCGTAGACGGTCAGGCCCGCGAGCACGCCGTACTGGTTGTCGCTGAGGCCGGCCAGCGGCACGAACAGCGGCAGGCCGAGCACCATCAGCACGCCGAGCACGGCCGTGAACGCGATGGCCGCCGCGATGTCCTTCGGCTCGGCGCCGATCACCGGCGCGACCGCCGCGATGGCCGAGTTGCCGCAGATGGCGTTGCCGCAGGCCACCAGGATCGCCATCCGGGCCGGCAGGCCGAGCGCCCGGCAGATCCCGATGCTCGCCGCGATGCCGATCACCACGGTGCCGACGATGCCGGCGAGCAGGGCCGGGCCGGAGGCGAGGATCGCCCCGAGGCTCAGGGAGGCGCCGAGCAGCACCACGGCGACTTCGAGGAGCTGCTTGGCCGAGAACGCGATGCCGGTGCGGAAGCGCGCGTCCGGCGTCCAGGCGGTGCGCACCGCGATGCCGATCAGGATCGCCAGGACCAGGGCCTCGACGTAAGGGTGGCCGGTGGCGCGCTCCTCCAGCGCCTGGGCGGCCATCGCCACGGCGGTGATCGCCGCGCACAGGCCGATGCCGGGCAGGACCGTGGCGCTGGTGGTGGCGGTGGAGCGGGATGCGGCGTGCGGGGAGGTTTTCGGGGGGGCGTCAGCGCTCATGAGAATCGCTCCCGCAGTTGTCTTGACGTGACCGGCGGAACGGTTCCGCGGTTCTCCCTCCCCCGCAGAGGGGGGAGGGAGGGCGCCTGGCAGGTCCAGAGCGCAAAACCTGTCTGCGTTCCAAGCTTGCCCGTGCCGTACCAGCGCCAGCCCCGGTCAACGCAGGACCGACAGGTAGTGGACGTCCTGCGTCAGGCAGGTCGAGAGGCGCCACTCCACCGGCCGCTCCTCCAGGTCGATCGCGATGCGGTCGATCTCCAGGGCGGGCGTGCCAACCGGTGCCTGCAGCAGCGCCGCCTCCCGGGCGCCCAGCGCCACCGCCTTCAACCGCTCGTTGGCGGTGGCGATCGTGATGCCGTAGCGGGTCGCGTAGAGGCTGTAGAGCGTGTTGGGCAATTCGAGTTCACTGATGCCGGGAAACAGGCTCGCCGGCACGCTGATCGTCTCGGCCACGCAGAGCCGCGCGTCGACGGCGCGGACGCGCTCGATCCGCACCACCCGGGCCGCGCGCACGAGGTCGAGCCGCCCGCGCTCATCGGCGCTGGCGGCGGCCTCCGAAATCCCCGTGACGCGGCTCGTCGGCATGCCGACCCCGTCGTTGTCCGGGCGCAGCTTGAGGAAGCGGAACACGCTCTGCTTGTCGTCGTGGTCGGCCACGAAAGTGCCGCGGCCCTGGCGGCGCACCAGCAGGCTGTCGGCGGTCAGCGCGTCCAGCGCCTTGCGCACCGTGCCCTGGCTGACGCCGAGCTCGAGGGCGAGCTGCCCCTCGCTCGGCAGCATCTGGCCGGGCTGCCAGACCGCGTCGGCGAGGCGCTTCAGCAGCATGTCGTAGACCTGCCGGTACAGTGGCCGGAAGCCGACGCCGCCGGGGCGCCCCGCACCTGCCTGCCCTTCGCCTGACCGTTCCATCGCGTGACGACGCCGAGCCCCATCTGCGGGCAGAGCGTCGAAGGTCGTATCCAGCACCGCGCCCTCTCCTCGCTTACGTCGGCCCGCCGAGCGGGGCAATATGCTTCACAGCGCCCTGATCTCGGCCACGAGCGCGTCGGGCAGGTCGAGTCCCGCCTCCGCGGCCCGGCGGCGCAGGGCCAGCCGGCGGCTGCCCGGCAGCCGGGCCCCGTCCTGCGCCTCGATCGCCCCGGCCAGCACCGCGAAGCGCTCCGGCGCGTCCGCGCTGAGCGCCGCCGCGTCGAGCGCGAGGATCAGCTGGCCCGTGCCCGGCGGGTCCCCCGCGGCGTCGAGGAACGAGGAGGCCTCCCCTGCAAAGCGCGCGCCGACGAGCCCGGCGGCGAGCAGTTCGACCATCAGGGCGAGCGCCGTGCCCTTGGCGTCGCCCAGCGGCACCATCGTGCCGTCGAGGGCGGCCTTGGCATCGGTGGTCGGGCGGCCGTCCGCGTCGAGGGCCCAGCCCGCGGGGATCGGCTCGCCGCGCTTGGCCGCCCCGACGATGTTGGCCCGGGCGACCTTCGAGAGGGCGAGGTCGATCACGATCGGCGCCCGGCCCGGCAGCGGGCAGGCGAAGGCCAACGGGTTCGTGCCGAACACGGCCTGACGCCCGCCCCAGGGTGCCATGGCGGCCGGCGTGTTGGCGAAGAGCAGCGCGACGCAGCCCTGCTCGGCCAGGGCCTCCACGGGCCGCCCCGCGGCGCCGCAATGGTGCGAGCGGCGGATGCCGGCCGCCGCGATCCCCTGGCCGCGGGCCAGCCCGGGCAGTGCCTCCAGGGCGAGGTCGAGGGCCGGGTAGGCGAAGCCGTGGGCGGCGTCGATGGCGACGAGGCCCGGCCGCGGATGCTCCGCCCGGGGGACCGCGTCGCCCGCGACCTTGCCGGTGCGCACCTGCGCGCCGTAGGGCGCGACCCGCGACAGGCCGTGGCCCTTCAGGCCGTCGGCCTCGGCGCCGACCAGCGCCCGGGCGACGCTCCGCGCGGCGGCCTCGGCGGTGCCGCAGCGGATGAGCGCCTGTGCGGCGAGGTTCTCGGCGTCCGGAAGGGTGAGAATCGGCATCGGCTCAGCGTTCCGTGAGGTGGCGGCGCACGGCCCGAGCCGTGACCGACGAGACGCGCACGTTCGATTCCTGGGTCACCCCGGCGATGTGCGGCGTCAGGATCAGGTTCGGCACGTCGGCGAAGACGGCGCCGGCCTGCGCGTCCAGGGGCTCGCGGTCGAAGACGTCGAGCGCTGCGCCGCCGAGATGGCCGGCCCGCAGGGAAGCCGCGACGGCCGCCTCGTCCACGATCCCGCCCCGGGCGGCGTTGATGAGCACGGCGCCCTTCGGCATCCGGGCGAGGGCCGCCGCGTCGATCAGGCCGCGGGTCCGCTCGGTGAGCGGCACGTGGAGCGAGAGCACGTCGCTCTCCGCGATCAGCGCAGTGCGGTCGAGGTTGCGCACCGGGCCGTGATCCGGCGTCCAGGCGGGGTCGTCGGGCTCGACGAACGGGTCGTGGGCGGCGACGTCCATGCCCAGGGCCGCGGCCCGGCGGGCGGTCTCCCGGGCGATGGAGCCGAAGCCCAGCAGGCCGAGGCGTTTGCCGCCGATCTCGCGGCCCATCAGGGCGTTGCGCGGCCACGTGCCCGCGGCGACGGCGGCGGTCGCCCCGTAGGCGCCGCGCAGCAGCAGCATCGCGGTGGCGACGACGTACTCGGCCACGGCACCGTCATTGGCGCCGGTCGCCGGGTAGACCGCGATGCCCCGGTCCCGGCAGGCCGCGCCATCGATGTTGTCGAGCCCGACCCCGAGGCGGCCCACCACCTTGAGGTCCCGCGCCGCCGCCAGCAGGGCGCCGCGCACCTGGGTCCGGTTGCGCACGATCAGGGCGTCGGCCCCCGCGAGCGCCGCCGCCAGCGCCTCCGGACGGTCGACGAGGCCGGGATCGTACAGGGTGTCGAAGCCCGAAAGTTCCGCGGCGATCGCCGCCTCGTCCATGAACTCGCTGATGACGACTTTGGGCATGACCAGTCCTTCTCAGGTCGCCGGCACGGCGGCCGGCAGGGGACGGCGGAAGGCCGCGGCCGGCTCGCCGGGGGGACGCGCGTCGGCGGGCTCCTCGTCGTCGAGCAGGTCGAGATCCGGCGTGATGCGGCCGTCGAGCACCGCCCGGGCCTGGGCGAGGTCGATCTTGCCCTCCCAGCGGGCGATCACCAGGGTCGCCACCATGTTGCCGACCGCGTTGGTCACGCAGCGCAGCTCGTTCAGGATGCGGTCGATCCCGATGATCAGCGCGATGCCCGCCACCGGCAGGAGCTGCGAGGCTTGGAGCGTCGCGGCCAGCACGAACAGGATGGCCCCCGCCACCCCCGCCACCCCTTTCGAGGTGACCAGCGCGATGGCCAGGATGCCGAGTTCCTGCTCCCAGGTCAGCGGGATGTTGAGGGCCTGGGCGATGAAGCCGACCGCCATGGTCAGGTAGATGCACGAGCCGTCCATGTTGAACGAAAGGCCGGCCGGCATCACGAGGCCGGTGACGCTCTTGTCGACGCCGAGCCCGTTGAGCTTGGCCATGATCGGCGGCAGCACCGATTCCGTGCTCGTGGTGCCGAGCAGGATGAACAGCTCCTCGCGGGCGTAGCGGAACAGCTTCCACAGGCTGAGACCCACGTAGAACCGCATCACGCTGCCGAGGAAGACCGCGATGAACACGAAGAAGGTCAGGTAGAGCGAGACGACCAGCAGCCCGTACTGCGCGAGGATGCCGAGGCCGAACTTGCCGATGGTGAAGGCCATCGCGCCGAAGGCCCCGATGGGCGCGACGTGCATGATCAGGTTGACGACCTTCATCAGCACGTCCCCGAAGGCGTGGACCACCTTGAGGGGGAACTCGCCCTTCCTGCCCAGCATCGCCAGCCCCATGCCGACGAGCACCGAGAAGAACATCACCTGGATCAGGTCGCCCTTGGCGAAGGCGTCGACGGCGCTGTGCGGGATGATGTTGGCGACGATCTCCATCGGCGACTGCGCGTGGGCCTTGCCGGCGATCCCGGCCACCAGCTTGGCGTCGAGGCTCTCGACCGTGGCGTTCACGCCGTCGCCGGGCCGCAGCAGGTTGACGAACAGCAGGCCGGCGCCGAGCGCCACCGTGGTCGCGGCCTCGAAGTACACGATCGTCTTCAGGCCCATCCGGCCGACGCTCTTCAGGTCGCCGACATGCGCGATGCCGACCACGACCGTGCAGAAGATGACGGGGGCGACGATCATCTTGATCAGGTTGATGAACATGTCGCCGAGGATCTTGCAGTTCACGGCGATGTCGGGGGCGACCACGCCGAGCGCGATGCCGAGGGCGATGCCGAGCAGAACCTGGCCGTAGATCGACCGCAGCAGCCTCATGCGTTCCTCCAATGTGACGGGACGGAGGCCGCCGCGACGTCTCCCGCGGTCGTGCGCTCCCTCGTGGTCCCGACCCCGTGGCGTTCGGGGGGCGCCCGCGGAAACCGATCCGCGGGCGCCGGACGTGCGCGTCAGGCGCTGCGGTAGAGCTTCGTCATCACGAATTCCCGGTGGCCGAGGGACTCGGCCGCCGTAAGCCGGCCGTTGGCGGTGCGCACCACCATGTCGATCAGCGCGTCGCCGGCCTGCGGGATCGTCATCTCGCGGCTGAGCACGCCCGAGACGTCGACGTCGATATGCTCGCCCATGGTGCGCACGGTGCGGGGATTGCCGGTGATCTTGATCACCGGGACGACCGGGTTGCCGATCACGTTGCCCTGTCCCGTGGGGAAGGTGTGCACCACGTAGCCCGCCGCCGCCATCAGGGTCACGCACTCGGCCGCCGCCGAGGACGTGTCCATGAAGTAGAGGCCGGGTCCCTTGGCGGGGGCCTCTGCGGGCTGCAGGGCGTCGATGAACCGGCATTCGTGGCCGATCTTCTCGAGGTTTCCGAGCGCCTTCTCCTCGATCGTCGTCAGGCCGCCCGCGATGTTGCCCTTGGTCGGCTGCGAGTCCGAGAGATCGTCGGTCTTGTGGGCCTCGATCACGTCGTCCTGGTAGGCCTTCCACATCGTGTACCACTTGTCGGCGATGTCCGGGCTGGCCGCCCGCTCGCGACAGAGGTGCTCGGCGCCGGTGATCTCCGAGGTCTCGCCGAACACCCCGTAGATCCCGCGCGGGATCAGCTTGTCGTACATGTTGCCGACGGTGGGGCAGGAGGCGAGGCCGGTGGTGGTGTCGGACTCGCCGCACTTGGTCGAGACCCAGAGGTCGGCGATCGGGCATTCCTCGCGCTGAAGCTCGGTCGCCCACTGCACGAAGCGCTTGGCCTGGTAGCTCGCCTTGGCGACGATCGCGATGTCGCCGTGGCCCTCGATGCCGAAGCCGACGACCGGCTTGCCGGTCCTGGCGATGCCCTCGACCACGCGGTTGGTCCACTGGTCCTCGATGCCGATCACCACGACGGCGGCGACGTTCGGGTTCGAGCCGATGCCAATCAGGGTGCGGAAATGCAGGTCCAGATCCTCGCCGAACTGGAGCCGGCCGTAGGCGTGGGGCAGCGCCATCGTGCCCTTCACATTGTTGGCGACCGCCTCGCAGGCGGCGTTGGAGAGATCGTCGAGCGGCAGGAGCACGACGTGGTTGCGCACGCCGACCCGGCCGTTCTCCCGGCGCCAGCCCATGAAGGTGGCGGCGGTGTGATCCTGCGAGGCGCGCTTGGTCGCGAGCGCCTTCGTGGCGAACTGATCGGGGGCCCCGCCCACGAAGGGGGTGGCGATCTCGTGTTCGAGCTGAGCGGCTTCCTTGAACATCGTCACCTCACCAGCGCTTCGTCTTGACGTTGTGGACGTGGACGTGCTCGCCCTTGGCGACGTCCTTGATGACCTTGCCGATATCCTGGCCGTACTTGATGGCCGTATCGCCGGCCTTCAGGTCGGTGAGCGCGACCTTGTGGCCGATCGGGATGTCGTGGCGGACATGGACCGCGAAGGTGGTGTCGTTCTCGGTGATCACCCCGAAGGCATCGGTGTTCGCGCTCAGGCCCTCGATCACCGCGACGGCGACGTTGTCCTGCGGGGAATGGGCGAGAAGATGCGGCTTGCGGTGCCCCTCGCCGGACGCGGCGTGGCTGCTCATGCGGTCCTCCTGACAGTTGTCGTCGGCTTCTTGGCGTCGACTAGTCTTATATAAGACCTATGAGAGGGCGGGCGTCAACGGGTGATCGGGAGCTCGGGGCGATTTCGTTGTTCGAGGCGCGATCAGACCGGCGCGTCTCTCCCCCTTGGCGGGATGCGGTATTCATACATCTCTCACGCCGAAAAGGTCGCCGGAGCCCTTTCCCATAAGTGGGGCGAGGGGGTTGTCGGCGGCCATCGTGGGTGCAGCGGATTGATGTGTGAAACCGCAGCCCCCGCGGGGGAGGGAGGGCGCGCGGCAGGTCTGGACGGCCCGTTCCATCGAGCGAACGAAGCCATCGACGAGGGTCTGTCCGAGCAGCACCCCAGAATTTCCGCGCGGCGCCCATGCCTTGCTCCACGCGCCGAGTCTTATATAAGATATATACAAAACGCAGCCCGCCCCGGCGGGGCACAAGCCGGGAGGACGCGATTGGCAGTTGCGCACCCATATGGCATCGGCCGGGCGGGGCGCACCGTGTGACCGACACGCTCCCGCTCCTCCTCTGCGTCGGCTGCGCCGGTCTGGTCTCCGGGCTGACCGGCTTCGCCTTCGCGCTGATCGCCTCCGGCACGCTGCTGTCGATCCGCACGCCCGTCGAGGCGACCGCGCTGGTGCTGGTCTGCAGCATCCTCTCGCAGGTGATCTCGATCCTGCGGCTGCGGATGTGGCCGCCGCGGGGCACCGCCTTCGCGATGATCCTGCCGGGCCTCGTCGGCGCGCCGATCGGCATTCACCTGCTGCACGACCTCGATCCGCGATTCATCAAGGTCGCCATCGGGGCCTTCCTGGTGCTCTACAGCGGCGGCATCAGTCTGCTGCGCGCCGATTACCGGGTGGGGTTCGGCAATTCCTGGAGCGACGGCGCGGTCGGCTTCCTCGGCGGCGTGCTGGGCGGCATCGCGGGGCTGAGCGGTGCCCTGCCGACCGCCTGGAGCCTCGTGCGCGGCTGGGAGCCCCGCACCCAGCGGGCGGTCTACCAGTCCTTCACCCTGGTGATGCAGGTCTGGGCGCTGGCGATCCTCGTCGTTCTCGACCCGATCCCGCCCGACCTCGTCGGCGACCTCGCCCTGGCGCTGCCGGTGGTGCTGGTGAGCGTGCTGGCCGGCCTCGCGCTGTTCGGCCGGATCGACCAGCGCCGCTTCCGAACCCTGGTCCTGGCGCTGCTCGCCGCGATCGGGCTGACCACCACGGCCCTGGCGCTCCCCGGCCTACTGCAGGGCTGAGCGCCGGGACGGGTCAGCTCCCGTCCCGGGCCTGGGCGCCCGCGAAAAAGAGGTCCTTCCAGCTCTCCGGCCGGCGGCGGATCGTGCCGGTGCGCGCCATGAAATCGGCGACCTTGCCGACCGCCCGGGGCGTCGCCGTGAAGGAGACCTGCGGGTCATTCAGGATTTCGGTGATCAACCCGACATCGCTCCCGTCGCGGGCGAGGCGCACATAGGCGCGCGCCGCCTCCGACGGGTCGGCCGTCATCGCGGCGAGCGCCTCGTCCAGGGCGGCGCCGAAGGCCGCGAACACCCGGGGATTGGCCGTCGCGAAGGCCGCGGAGGCCCAGACCACGTTGAAGGTCGAGGGCTCGCCCAGCACGTCGAACGAGTTGAGCACCGTGCGGATGCCGGGCCGGCGCAGCTCCAGCTCCTGGATCGGCGCGGCGGTGAAATGCGCCGTCACCTCGGTGCCCCCGAGGAGCGCCGCCATCCCGTCGGGATGCGACAGGGTGACGGTCAGCCGGTCGAGGTCGTTGCGGTGTCCGGCGCCCAGTTCCTTCTCGGCCGCCATCTGCAGGAACATGGCCTGGACCGAGACCTTCACGGCGGGGAGCGCGATCTTGTCCCGGTCGGTGAAGTCCGCGAGCGTGCGCACCTTCGGATTGCTGGTGTTCATCAGGAGCGGCATGCTGTTCATCGCCGCCACGCCCTTCACCGCCATGGCGGTGCCGTCCGTCTTCGACCAGAGCAGCACGAGGGGCGGCACGCCCCCGGCCGCGAACTGGATCTGCCCGGAGAGCAGGCCGTCGTTCATGGCGGCTCCGCCCGCGAGGGTGAGGTAGCGGGCCTGGAGCCCCGCCACGCCGCGGGCGGCGGCCGCCTTCTGCAGCAGGCCCTGCTCCTCCATCAGCATCAGCGGCAGGTGGCCGAGGCTCGGCTGGCGCGCGATCGCCACCGCGCCGGTCTCCCCGGCCCGCCCCGGGGTGGGGCTTGCCAGGAGTGCTGCGGCCCCAACCAGAACGTCGCGTCTGCGCATGAGATCCCCTCCCTGAGCCCAAGGTCCGCGACCGTCGCGCCGACGCACGCGGCGGGTGCGACCTGCCCCTGCTCCCGAGCGCGCTTGCGGATTCACGCCTCGGGTTCGGACTCCCGTCCCGTCGATCGATAGGGCAGTCCAAAGGCCTACGCGCCATCCCTCCCCCCGCAGAGGGGGAGGGTGGCCCCTGCGTCAGCAGGGGTCGGGAGAGGGGAACCCGGCTTCCGGAACAGGCGCGCCCGTCATGAAGGCCGGCGTTCAATCCTGTACCGTCGCTCCCCTCTCCCGGCCCCCTTCGCGAGTCTCCCTCCCCCGCAGAGGGGGGCGGGAGACCCGCGCCTCCTTCGGAAGGCCGCGCCACGGTCATGCCGTGCCCTGGGACTGCCCCCCTCAGCCGGGGCGGCGGATCATCGGCGCGGGCACGCTCTCGATCATCACGTTGACGCAGGCCGGCAGGCCGCTGGCGTGGGCCGCCGCCAGCGCCGCCGGGAGGTCGGCGGCCTCGGTCACCAGCGCCCCGAAGCCGCCCAGTGCCTGGACCACCGTGTCGTAGCGGGTCGGGAGTAGGTCGCAGTGGCGCGTCCGCGCGGGTCCGTAGCTGCGGAGCTGGATCTGGTGCTCGGCGTTCCAGCGCGCGTCGTTGCCGACCACCGCGATGAACGGGATCCGATAACGCACGGCCGTGTCGAACTCGGCCATGTGGAAGCCGAAGGTGCCGTCGCCCAGGACCGCGACCACCGGGGCGCCGGGGCGCTCCAGGGCGGCCGCGATCGCGAAGGGGATCGACGCGCCGATCGTGCCCGAAACGCCGTTGATCAGCCGGCGCCCGGCGCGGACCAGGGCCTGCGGCCACTGGCCGATCTCGCCGCCGTCGCAGATCAGTGTGCCGTCCGGATGGTCGGCCAGGAAGGTATCGACCGCCCGGCACAGCTCCACGGGGTGCAGGCGCCCTTCGCTCCCGTGCAACTCCCCCCAGCCTGGCGGCCGGTAGGCGAGGGCGGCCCGCGCCTCTCGGTGCCAGGCGTCCCGGCGGGGGAGGGCGGTGCCGCGCGCGGTCAGCGCCGCCAGCACCGGCCGCGGATCGGCGAGCCCTGAGACGGCGAGGCGGTCGGCCGGCGCGCGGGCGAGGAGCGCCGGGTCGGAATCGACGATGGCGAAGTGGCAATCGGGCGGGAAGGCGGGCACCCCGCCGAAGCGCAGGGTGAAGTCGAGGGGCTTGCCGAGGAGCACGAGGAGATCGACCCGCGCCAGGACCTCCGCGAAGGCGCCCAGCGCCGGATCGTTGGTCCCGCGCGGGCTCTCCATGCCGACGACCGGCAGGCCCAGGGTTTCCTCCAACGCCGCCATGGCGGCCCGGCCGGAGGCGTCGCACAGGGCCGGGCCGCAGGCGACGAGGGGCCGTTCCGCCCCGGCGAGGGCCGCGCGCAGGTCGGCCACGAGATCCGGCGCCGGCTCGGCGGCCCGGATCGCGGCCGCCGCCCGGTCCGGGATCCGCACCGCGGCGGCGGGGACGGCCGTGTCCAAAAGGTCGACCGGCAGGCTGAGATGGACCGGGCCGGGCCGCCCCTCCCGGGCGGTCCGGAAGGCCCGGGCGAGGTCCGGCCCGAGGGAAGCGACCGATCCGGCGGTCCAGGCCGCCTTGGTCATCGGCCGGGCGATGTCGGCCTGGGCCAGCTCCTGGAAGGCGCCGCGCCCGAGTTCGGACAGGCCCGCATGGCCGGAGAGCAGCAGCACCGGCGACTCGGCTGCCAGCGCCGTGGTGAGCGCCGCCGCGCCGTTGGTGTGGCCCTGCCCGCCCGTGACCAGCGCGACGCCGACTTCGCCGGTCAGCCGGCCCCAGGCGTCGGCCATGTGGACGCAGGCCGCCTCCTGGCGGGTATGGACCAGGGCGATCCCGGTCTCCAGCAGGGCGTCGAACACCGGCATGATGTGGTTGCCCGACAGGGTGAAGATCCGGGTGACGCCGAGCGCCTCCAGGGTCCGGGCCACGATGTCGGCGCCGCGCAGGGTCTGCATGGACGGGCTCTCCTCAGGCGGCGGCGTCGAGGAGGGAGCCGCCGGGCCGCACATGCGTGAAGTGCACCGGCTCCATCGCGAGGTCGAGCGCCCCGCCGCGCTGACGGACCACCGTGTAGTGCGAGGTCGCGAGATCCGAGGCCTCCGGGAAATCCTCGCGAAAATGCGCGCCGCGGCTGTCGGTGCGGGCGAGGGCCGCCCGGGCGACCGCCTGCGAGACCAGCACGAGGTTCTCGAGGTTCAGCCGGTCCATCCAGGTCAGCGCGTAGCGGCGGTCGCCGTCCGGCGCGCCGGCCCGGGCGACCGCGTCGGAGAGCCCGTCGAGGGTGGCGAGCGCCCGGGTCAGGCCGGCCTCGTCCCGCAGGATGCCGACGTCTCCCCACATCGTCTCGTAGAGCGCCTCGCGGATCTCCGGCAGCGATGCCGCCGGCCGGCCGAGCGGCCCGTAGGCGCGGGCGAGGCCCGCCTCGATGGCGGCCGGGTCCGGATCGGCGAGGGCGCCTCCGCGGCGCACGGCCCGGGCCATGGACTGGCCGGCGAGCCCGCCGAACACCGTGGAATTCGCCACGCCGTTGCCGCCCAGCCGGTTCGCCCCATGGACGCCGCCGGTATCCTCGCCGGCCGCGAAGAGGCGAGGCAGCGCAGTGGTGCAGTCGACCGCGAACTGGAGGCCGCCCATCATGTAGTGGGCGGTGGGGATGACCTCGACGAGGCCGCCCGCGAGGTCGAAGCCGCAATCGGCGCAGCGCTCGACCATGCCCTTGAACCGGCGGCGCACGTCCTCGGGGCCGAGATGGCTCATCGCGATGTGGACGCCCCCGCTCGGCGTGCCAAAGCCCTCGCGCAGCCGCCGCATGATCGAGCGGCTGACCACGTCCCGGGTCGCCCGCTCGGCCCGCGGGTCGTAGGCCTCCATGAAGCGCTGGCCGGTGGAATCGAGCAGCCAGCCGCCCGCCCCGCGCAGGCCCTCCTCCAGCACCGTCCCGGTCATGCGGGTGCCGGCGCCGGCCAGCAGCCCGGTCGGGTGGAACTGCACCATCTCCATGTCGCGCAACGGCAGCCCGGCGCGCAGCGCCATGGCGAGCCCGTCGCAGGACTTGTCGCCCGACGGCGTGTGGTACTTGTACATGGTCGGCCCGCCGCCGGTGGCGAGCAGCACGGCCTTCGCCCGCACGAGCTTCGGTTCCCCGGTGCGCATGTCGAGCATCAGCACGCCCGCCAGCCCCGAACCGTCCCGGGCCGGGATCAGCTCCAGGGCGCGGTGATCCTCCAGGCGGTGCACGTCCCGCCGCCAGACCTGCTCGGACAGGCGGTTGATGATCTCGATGCCGGTGAGGTCGCCCTTATGCACCGTCCGGTCGAAGGTCTGGCCGGCAAACGCCTTCTGGTGGACGCTGCCGTCCGGGTTGCGGTCGAAGAAGCAGCCGAGCTCGGTCTCCAGCTCACGGATCCGCACCTGCGCCTCGGTGACCAGCGTCCAGGCGAGCGCCTGGTTGTTCAACCACTTGCCGCCCTCGATCGTGTCCATGAAGTGCCGCTCGACCGAGTCGCCCGGTGCCAGCGCCACGTTGTAGCCGCCCTGGACCATGCGGGTGCAGCCGCACTTCCCCAGCAGGCCCTTCACCGCGACCGTGACGTCGAGGTCGGGCGCGGCCTTCTTGGCGTGGAGCGCGGCGAACAGCCCGGCCCCGCCGGAGCCGAGGATCAGGATGTCGGTCTCGATCGACTCGGGGCTCATCGGGCGTCCTCCAGGGAGGCGATGACGGCGTCGCGCCGGGCGGCGACGTCGCGCTGCACCTCGGCGAAGAGCGAGCCGCCGTGCGAGTCCATGCCGACCAGCAGCGGGCCGAAATCGCGGATCGCGAACTGCCACAGGCTCTCGGGGTGGAGGTCGTCGAGGTCGACATCCACGATGGTCTCGATCCACGTGGTCTCCAGCGCCGCCGCGCCGCCGACGATCGCCAGGTAGGCGCCGCCGCGCCGCGCGAAGGCGTCGAGGGTCGCCGGCCCCATGCCGCCCTTGCCGACGATGAGGCGCACGCCCTCGCGCTCCATCAGGGCGTCGGTGAAGCGCTCCATGCGCATCGACGTGGTGGTGCCGATGCAGAACGGCGCGAAGCCGACCGGCGCCTCGTTGGAGACCGGGACGCGGTGGACGTTCGGCGCGGTGTGGATCACCGCGTGGCCGTCGAGATCGAGCCGGGTGCGGCGGTCGCGGTCGAACATGTGGATCAGGGTCGCGTCGCGGATGCCGAACAGCCAGCGCCGCAGGGTGACGGTGTCGCCGATCCGGAGAGCCCGGATCTCGGCCTCGCCGGCCGGCATGTCGAGGACGTGGTGGGCCACGGGGTGCTCCTCAATCGAACGCGATGCCGCCCGGCGTGAGCGTCGCGCGGGCGCGGCGGGCCGAGTGGCACTGGATGTTCACGGCGACCGGGTTCTGGGTGATGTGGGTCGCGGCGAGCTCGACATGGACCGCGAAGCTCGTGGAGCGCCCGCCGAGCCCCTGCGGGCCGATGCCGAGTTCGTTCACCGCCCGGGACAGCTCGGCCTCGATCCGGGCGCCCTCGGGATCGGCGCAGACGGAGCGCAGCGGCCGGGTCGCCGCCACCTTGGCGAGGTGCATGCACAGGTCCGAGGTGCCGCCGAGCCCGACGCCCACGATGGTCGGCGGGCAGACCCGGCCGCCGAGTTCGATCACCCGGTCGATCACGAAGCGCTTGGCCGCGCCGATCCCGTCCGAGGGCAGCAGCATCTGCAGGAACGAGCCGTTCTCCGAGCCCGAGCCCTTCGGGATCATCTCGACCGCCACCGTCTCGGGCCGGTCGTCGAAGTCGATATGGATGATCGGCACCCGGATGCCGCAGGAGGTCTGCTCGTTCGTGCGGGTGATCGGATGGACCACCGAGGAGCGCAGGGAGAACTCCTTCGTGGCCCGCTCGCAGCCGCGCCGGATCGCGGCCTTGAGCGCGGCACCGTCGAGGCGCACGTCGGCGCCGATCACGACGTTGTAGATCGGGATGCCGGTATCCTGGCAGAGGATGTTCTTCGTGCGCTCGGCGACCGCGACGTTCTCCACCATCGTGTCGAGGATGGCGCGGCCGGTGGCGTTGGTCTCGGTCCGCTGCAGCTCGGCGAAGCCCGCCTTGATGTCGGGCGGCAGGATCTTCAGGGCGCGGACGTAGAGGTCGCGGCAGACCTCCTCGAATTCGCGGATGTCGAGATCCATGGCGGG
The DNA here is from genome assembly GCF_022829545.1 of Methylobacterium sp. J-030. GTDB lineage: Bacteria > Pseudomonadota > Alphaproteobacteria > Rhizobiales > Beijerinckiaceae > Methylobacterium. The sequence continues at coordinate 38,293 of NZ_JAKSYM010000168.1, forward strand.
TCTCCGCTGGCGAGAGGCGGGGGATCAGGCCCCGCTGAGGAGGAACAGGAGGCCGACCGCGAAGGCGGTGGCGAGGCAGCTCGAGACGACGAGGGCGGTGCGCTCGCGGTAGCGCAGCCACTCGATCGCGAGCACGCGCAGGCCGAGCGCCATGTGGACGGCCAGCGCGCAGACGAGGCCCCATTCGGCGGTGCGGACGAAGCCGTTATGGGTGAGGCCGAGGAAGCTCTCGAGCCGGTCGGCGCCCTTGAGCGCGGTGCCGAGCGCGATGAAGTGCATCGGCAGGAACAGCGCCAGGGCGATGCCCGAGAGGCGATGGATCAGGGCGGCGGCGAAGCCCGGCCGGCGCAGGGAGGCGCGGGTCAGGCCGGTCCGCATGGGAGGCGTCGTGGAGGTCCTCATGCCCAGTACACCGCCAGCGCCGCCCGCAGGCCCAGGCCGGCGAGCAGCGCCGAAAGGGCGATCATGCTGAGATCGAGGGAGCGGCCGCGCCAGCCGGTCCACTCGCGCAGAATGCTGCGCAGGCCGATCGGGGCGTGGATCGCGGCGGCCAGCACGAAGACCGCGTAGAATAGCAGGAAGGCGAGGTTGCCCTGCGTCCGGCCCAGGATCTCCCCGGCCGTGAGCCCGCCGCGCACCGCGTAGACGATCGTGCCGAGATGGACCGCGACCGTGACCGCGAGGATCGCCGCGGTTCCGCGCTGGGCGAGGTACAGGAGCGGGCTCATCGGCGCCTCCAGAACCGGCGCAGCGCCGCCTTGCCGGTCTCGCGCTTCAGGCCCGCGATCGAGAAGGTCGGGCTCAGGCCCTTCGGGCAATGCTCGGTGCAGCTCATGTGGCTGTGGCAGGAATGGCAGCCGGCATCGCCCGCCACCGCGGCGAGCCGCCCGTCGCGATCCTGGTCGCGCACGTCGTTGACCAGCGTCCAGGCCCGGTTGAGCGCCGCGGGACCGAGATAGTCGGGGTTCCACGTCACCAGATCGCAGGCCGCGTAGCAGACGCCGCAATTGATGCACTCGATGCCGGCATCGACCTCCTGGCGCGCGGGCGAATCCGGCGCGACCGTCGCGAAATCGTCGGGCGGATTCGCGCCCGGCTCGAAGAAGCCGTGGGCGCGGCGCCACTTCTCGAAGAAGGGCTCCATGTCGACCGCGAGGTCCTTGACGACCGGCAGGTTGCGCAGGGGCTCCAGCAGGAGTTCACCGTCCAGTGCGACGGCGGCGACCCGGGTGCGGCAGGTCCAGCGCGGGCGCCCGTTCACCGTCATGCCGCAGGAACCGCACATGCCGACCCGGCAGGCGAAGCGGTAGGCGAGCGTGGGATCCTGATCGCGCTGGATCTCGGTGACGACGTCGAGCACCGTCTGGTTGGCCCGGCGCGGCACCACGAAATCCGCGAGGGTCTCGCCCCGCCGGATGCGCACCTGCAGCGCCTCGGTCGCACCCTGCCCGACGGCCGCGTGATCGACGGGCACCGTCACCGGGTCGCCTCCCTGGGGGTCGCGGGCACCGGGAAGAACAACTCGGCATCACTGTCGGCCTTGGCCGAGACCAGCCCGGCGCGGTTCATGTAGGCCAGATAGGCGAGCATCCGCTCGGGCTTGGTGGTCCAGGCGTTCTGCGGCGCGCGGATGATCGCCACGGCCTCCTCGGGCGAGATCTTTGCCCCTTCGGCCTTGATCCACAGGGCGGCGGCCCGGGCGGGGTCGTCGCGGATCAGCGCGAGGCTCTCCTCCAGCGCGGCCCGGAAGGCAGCCGTGACCTTGGGGTTGTCGGTGACGAACCGGCTGGTGGCCCAGACGAGGTTGAAGGTGTGGGGGCCGCCCATCACGTCGTAGCTGTCGAGCACCTTGTGCGCCCGCGGATCCTTCAGCTCCATCTCCTGGAAGGGCGGCGAGCCGAAATGGGCCGTGATCTCGGAGCGACCGCCCATCATGGCGGTCTGCGCGTCCGGGTGCCCCATCGAGACGGTGAGGGAATCGAGCTTGGCCTGCTGGCCCGGCCCGAAGGCCTTCTCGGCGGCCATCTGCAGGGTGATGGCCTGGATTGAGGTCTTGGCGGTGGGGAGCGCGATCTTGTCCTGCGGACCGAAATCCCTGATCGACTTGACCGCTGGATTGATGGTCACCAGCCAGAGCGGCATGGCGTTCAGCGCCGCCACGCCCTTGACCTTGAGGTTGGCCTGCGTCCGGCCCCAGATCGTCAGGAACGGGCCGACGCCGCCGGAGGCGAGGTCGAGGTTGCCGGAGAGCAGGGCCTCGTTCATCCCCGAGCCGCCGGTGAAGCGCAGCCACTCGGCCTTGAGGTCGAGGCCGCGCTGCTTGGCCTGCTTCTCCAGCAGGCCCTCCGCCTCCATCACGGTGAGCGGCAGGTAGGAGATCCCGAACTGCTTGGCGAGCCGCACGGTCGAGACCTCGGCCCGGGCGGCGCCGAGCGCCCCCAGCATGACCGCGACCGTCCCGACGAGCCGGATGATGCCCCGTGCCGTCATGGCGTTCCTACCCGTTTGCGCGCCGATCTTGGCAGAGCCGTCAGCGTCGGATTGAGGATACGCCCCAGGTCGGGTCTGTCAACAGTCATGTATCATATATATGACTTGACCGATCGAACCCGGCTTCCGGTCAGGAGCCGGAAAGGATACATCATTTATAGGACTTGCCGGCGGCCCTGCGCGGCCGCACCTCGACCTGATCGAACCGCGCGCGTCGGAATGTGTTGCGCCGGCCGATGCGTCGCCGCGGAGAACGCTCCGGTGGCGCACGGCCGGACGATTCGCCATCATCCGCCCGGATGTCCGCCGCCCGTAACCGCCTCATCGGGGTCGGCGATGGGCCCGATCTCCGGGCCTGGCGGCTCGCCATGAACAAGGGCACGGCGCAGTCCGCGCGCTTGTCGCATGGGCCCGTGGGACGGGCCGGGGCTCCGCTGGGATCTGACCGGTGCCGGTGGAGAGGATCGAACTCCCGATTTACGGTATAATCACCGCTCATTTGCCGTTGATTGCAGTAAAGAGACGCCTCAAGAACGACAACCTTGATACCATTTGTGCTAGAGTTCTGTAGCATCGTCAAGCCTAACCTAGCGCTATCATCTATCTGATGCCTTGAAAGGTCATTTAATACGCTGAGCAATGAAAAGTCGTCTACCGTTCGTCGTCTATGGTGTTCATGTAACAAACCCACAAAACAGTTGAATCGAATCGTGTTAGAGCTTTCTGACTGACTCAGAAAATAACAGTTGTATCAAAACAAAAATCTACAGTTGGTCTAAGTACAACTTTGCGTGTAAGTTGACAGAGCGTTAATACTAGTCTATACCGACATCGTACCTACCGGTTAATCGGAGGTAGTTCGCGGCTCATGGCGATTGTATGAACCTATTTCCACATTGCCCATTTTTATAAGTGACCCTCTATTTCAGCGGGCGCTACATCTCGAGAAATCGGCTCAACACAAAGTATAATACTATGATTTCGATGAACTGTTCCGGCCTGAGGGCCGGTGCTGGAAAAACTCATGCCTATGCTTCTATTGCTATTGAAAGATCGCAAAACAAGTTTAATACAATCATCATATCTCCAACGGTGAAGCTTCTTACCGAGACTGATAGCGTAATAAGGTCGCTGAACCCAATCGGTCGCATCGTAAAGTTCTATAGCGACGATGGCGGGGATGGATCGGTGACCATAAGAGTTCTGGCATACCTCAAACATCACGTATCCCCGGGTGATATTCTTCTCATAACCCAACAATGTTTTATTAATCTGCCGTATTTCTATCACAAATCGAAATGGCGACTGTTGGTAGATGAAGATATTCCGGTTTTCGTTAGTGAAACACTCAACTTACCTGACAGCCACAATCTGATAACTGACCACATTGAGTTGGGGGAAACGGGGCCGAACTATGCCCGTGTGAGGATCGTTGACAGTTCAAAACTCAAGCGTATCGTCGATAACAAAAACAGAGATGATGTCTGGTCAAATCTACGTCCGATGTGTTCGCTAATGTTGCAAAGCGACTGTGAATGTTATGTCAACAGCAAGCAGCTAAATGACCTAAAATCAAATGTTAAGTCGAAAGGACAACTCACCGTCTATGGGTTCCGAAAGCCCGACAGATTTCTAGGCTTCGATGGAGTAACGATAGCTTCGGCATGGTTCGAAGATTCGCTTACATACTATCACTGGAAGAACCTCGGAGTAAACTGGCGGGAGGATGATGATATCAAGCGATCCATCCTGAGGCCGAGGCACCCTGAGAACCCGCGCCTAACCATCTACTATGGGTATGAGGGACGAAACTCGAAGAACCTGCAGCATCGACTGGAAAAAGAAGGAAACACTGACCTACGGGATGCTATCAAACAGCTGATGGAAGGTAGGCCGTTCCTGTGGGTCGAGAACAAGGACAGGGCAGACACTAGCATCCTCAATCAATGCGAGAACGGGGTGCCTCTACCGCCGGTCTCCGCTGGTCTGAACGCCTACAGCGACTACAGGAACGCCGCTGTGCTGATGGCTACCAACTATGATCCAGGCCAGTCCGAAATCCTCAAACAGGTGATTGGGTTCGATGGTGAGAAGCAAGCACGGGCAATGGTAGGCAATCTCTACCAAGCCTTCTTGCGGACCGCTTTGAGGAAGGATGAGATAGGGGACGAAGCAAAGTGGGTAGTCACCTGTCTCGAAGAAGCAAAACTGTTGTCAGAGCGGTTCCCTGGATCAACGATAAAGCCGCTGGGTCTCGCGCCTCTACCAGACAGAAAGACTGGTAGGCCACGGAAACACACCAGCGACAATGACAGGAAGCGCAACTATGAGCGACGGAGAAAAGATGAGTTAACGCAAAGCGTGGGCTTCGCCCGTAATCTCGCACCTGATTTGCTTGAGCGAGTCGTTTTTTTGGATGAAACAGGACGAAAGACTTATAACTCTATAGGCACTTTCGTCCGCGATTTTAGAGGCTCCTATTTCAAGACATGGCACGAAACTAATCCATTATGTATCACTATGACAGAAAATCAGTTCATTGGTTATTTAAAGAAAAGATTCAAAGAGGTCTATTCCCAAAAAAACGACATTCCCTGTATTGCCGGTGCGCTGTTTGATCCTGCACTCACGAAGAACGAGAACACGCGGTATCAGGGGAACGTGGCGCTATCACGGGGGATATGGATAGACATCGAGGACGGGGATTTGACACCTAAGATGTTTGAACAAGCTTTTCCAGCGATCCCTTTTATTGCCTATAGCACCTTTCGTCATACCAGACAAAAACCGAGGTTCCGGATCTACATTCCAACAGATAGACCAATGTTATTCGAGGAGAGTATTGCAATCTATCATGAAATAAGGTATACTCTAAAAACTCAAGGATGGATGAAAGGAAAGAAGACCGCGAAGCGATGCGCAAGCATTGACCGTCGGTTTGATGGTATCGATTGTAGACCGAATCCATCTCAGCTTTCCGTTCTCCCCTGTCAGTCGCAAGATCGTAAGGCAAGCTTCTTCCTCGACTACACTAAAGAAAAAGAGTCTCTGACGGTCGACGTATGGCTTAAACAGCGATCCTGGTTCGAAGGCGATGATGACTTCTATGATCTTCCCGCTGTATCCGACAATGGTGAAAACGCGGAACTCACTCCGGAACAGTCAGTCATTATCAGGGCGGCAACAGACAGATGGGAAACCTTCGGAAAGCAAAACGGGAATGGCGATGCGGGTATCTTTGCACTTTACCTTGAACTGAGAAGGGCGCGTATCTCATCGATAGAAATGGAATGGCGCCTGTATCGTGCCGCCGAACAATCATCATCGCCCAAAGACAGGAAGGATCAAATTCGAAGGCTGATTCAAAATTTGAGACGGAAAGCATTCTAGTCACAGTAAGAGGCGGTAAAATCTAAGCTGATACAACATGCCGACTCTTATCTTTATAAGATTTTTTGACCTAAGGGAACATCATTTTACAATGCTAAATCAAAACTCTAACATCATCTGTAGGATTTTGGACCGCGCATACGATAACACAAGTAGCGATTTTAGGTTCGTTCTGCGCAACATTCTCTCAAGGGGTGCAGAAGAAGCGAACTACTTATCCTATCAATGCGACGGGAAGATGGGCGAAGCGTTCAGGCACGAAAAGAACTGCCTTGAGGGAATCATCTCTGAGTTGCCTTTTCTGCTAGACAGTGCGGGCAACGTGCTTCGGCGTCATCGTCCCACCGTCCGCATGGCTGTAGGAACTGCACGCTACCTTATTGCCATCGAACGGGAGCAGACCGCTGGTCAGTTGGATATGCTGGATGAACGACTCAGGAATCCTCGACGCGGTCAGGAACGTCCGATATTGAAGGCCGCGTAAGAGGCGATAGGAGGCACCGGAGCCAACCATTCGTCTCCGGTGCCCCCACGGTGCTTGTAGCGACCGCAAACAGTTCCAAGGCCATCAATCGCCATCTGTCCGCCTCAGGTTCATCACCGATCCACGATGCCTTGCGGATTGCTCACGGTCGCCCTTAGAGCCTTCGAACAGATCAGGTGGTCCCGTTCCTCCTGGGTGGTCTGCCGGTTCTGGTGCGTCCAATCTGAGGGTCGTTGCCCGCCTGGGTCCATGACAGTTGTTGTAATAATCGCTGATCCCCTTGCATCACCCTTCACCATCCCTGAGAAGGTTCAGATCGATCCCCAAGGAGCACAGATCGATAGCGTGGGAGTCAGTCGGGTGCAGGCGACGGTTCGGTCTAGGCTGTCCATAGTCGTCGGATTAGCCTTGGTCTCTGGTGTTCTTTCCTTCCTGTGGGTCGGGTATGGGCCCCGGTCTCAAGGCGTTCAGGATCAGCGGACAACGCCAGCCCTACCTCTGTCTCAGCAATCACGATCTGGACTGGACGCTAACGGCCAACCCATTCGCGTCATAGCGCCGGGATTATCGTCCGAGTTGGGCATAGAAGGGAAGGCGCCTAGCAGTCCGTAAGCCCCATCGGATGATCGGTCTATGTTCAGGGCCGGTCCCACTTGCCCATGGAATCGCTCAGGATCGTCTGTAGCGCCCTTGAAGCGGCTGGACGGATCATCGGCCCTATAAATAGCGGGCCGAACCTTGGTGCCCCCGATCCAAGAACGGCCACGGATCAAGGCCCACAACAGTTATTGGCATCGGCTCTCACTGCCCTGCATCGTCCCTGCGCCCCTGAGAAAGCGTAGGTCGGTGCTGTGGGCTCTCTACGGGTCAGCGGTGGGAAACTAGGTGGGCTAAAAAGGAAGGGGCGAGCCACAACGGGGTCCGTATGAGCGGTCCTGGCAGATCGTCTTGGGCGTCCCCAACCCCACCCTTATGATCGTCCGTGGCTCCCTGATGCCTCCGCAAATCCCTCAGGATCGCTGCATCAAGCTTGAGGTCTCCACGCCTGTCGAACGATGTGGCACCCGCGATCCGTGTCTCTCCGCGTAAAGTTGGCGAACGCATCTCAGTGCATTGCTGCTAGGCGTGCCTACTTGCCGAGATGCAGGAGCGCCAACAGGTCACAAAGAGTTGAACAATCTGTCGCATTTTGGCACAAAGTCGACCGGCATATCCCTTGCCTGCCACAACTAACTATCGTCCTAAGTTGCCTGTATTGATGATCGACGCGTTTCCGCCAGTCTTTACTTAAATAGACTAATCTCGACCGCCTGTAGATCTGGGATTGCTAGAGAACATATGATGTCATTGGTTGATGAGAGTGCCCGGACTATAGTTGATAGCGACTGGGTGGCCGATAGATCCAAGCGTGCTGATCCTGTCAAGCTAACAGAAGAGTTCCATAGATCTGTGCCAGTCCTCGCGTTCTTAGACTGGAAGGTATTGGATACACAGAGAGGATATGCAAAGACTGTATTGCCACTAAACGTTAACGGCTCAAATCAGCACATAGCACATCAGGCCGCTGTGATGATGATCGCTGCTGATTATACCGGCGGTATTGCTCTTGGAACTATCTTAAATGGAGTTCCGCTTGTCGGCATCCACGCTCAAGAGACCGATTACGGTGCTTACCTCTGGGGCGCGCGGGCTGATACTAAGTGGATCAAACCAAGTACGGACGATCTTATCTGCACAGCGCGTATATCCTCGGACCGCCACCCACTTATTGCAAAGAGATTCTTCCAAGGGCGGCGCGTCTTAGAGACCGTTCGGATTGAAATGCACAATGGTCAAGACCTAGTTGCGGAGGCAAACTTCACTTATTGGGTGCAGGACACTTATGCTCTCCGACGAAATGCGTTCGATGAAGCTAAGATACATGCTCTGTTTGAGCATCGCACGAAAGCATCTGCACGATTGATCGCTGGACTTCGCGCTTTAGAACAGGATCGTCCTGCGGAAGATCGGTTGTTTGAAGACACCTTGGCTTCTAAGATTGCAGAACGTCATGGTAGGCTGCTAGCAGAACGGTTCTGTCTTATCGCACCACAGCTTCAACCTATGGTCGCTGCAAGAACTAAGCACCTTGATGACACGCTTGAGAACTTCCACAAAGGGTCCAGCTGTCAAGTTATAAACATAGGCTCTGGATTCGACGTTCGGTTCAATCGAGTCGCGCTTCCTGCCGGGTCGAAGATTTTCAATCTAGACCTTCCTCATATGCTGCGGCGCCGATCTGAGTTAATGGTCGCCCTAAGACTAGACCAAAGCAATAGCTTCACCGTTCCTGTCGATCTGAATGAACACGACATCTCTGAAGTCTTATTCGACCACGCTGATTTCGACCCAGATCAAGCTACCCTGGTGATTTGGGAGGGTGGATCGATGTATTTCACGCCAGAGCAGTGCACCATTATTTTGGAGTCCATATCCCGTATCCTGAGAAACACCAGATCGCGGTTTTGGATGGACTATGTGCGTCCTGAGGTCGTCTCAGGGTATAGCGATTTTGAGGCTGTTACCAAGTTTGTAGACGCAATGCGGTCGCTAGGTGAGCCGTTCATTCACGGTATAGATGGGATCGATGAGTTTTTTAACCAAGCCGGCCTCAAACTGATTTCCGATGATCCATCAGGAACGTATCAGACTAATGAGGATCAAGTATATCAGTTATATAGATTTACCACTTCACGTTTGAGTGTCCAATAGGTCGCGTAAATCAAAAGTTCAATGTTGCAGCACTGAACTAGATGCCCGTGCAATGCGGTAGGGAATGGTCAGCTATGTTAAAAGCCATGTCGTCCCCACCGTATGTAATGAGGAGATATGGCGACTGGCGCGTAGTCATCCCCGTAAGGGGGAAACTTTCGCCGTATTTAGCAGGGCCTCACTTCAAAACAGAGTTGCAAGCCGTAGCGTGGCTCAATAGTTCTGAAGGCCAAGCTGTCATCGCGCAATCGGTGAGTCACAAGACAACGGTTGATGTCTAGAGTTTCACACTGATGTCATTCTGTGCTACAATCCTTCATGCGCCATCATACCGTCATAGCCCGCCTTAAGAACGGTAGTGCGGATCTTACGGAGGATCCTACATCGATCCTACCCTCCGCTATCTTCCAGTGCGAACAGCTATGGCAAGAACGGGGTAGGCGCCGCTTTTGGAGCAAGGAGCAGTGGCCGCTTGTTCGAAGATCCGTCGAACCGTTGCTATACGCGCGGATCGAACCTGAGCCTGAGCATCGCGAGAATGGCCTGTTGCATCCTGAGAGGGCTATCCAGGCGCGATCCGTACAACTGTTATCGTGCAGCTTCGAAAACGGTCCGCTCCCTATCATATCGGCCTATGCGGAGTTCCAGCTAGCGTTCGACCGGTCATTCAGGGACACGGGCGAACTATACGATTGGATGGAACAGACCGATTGGTTAGATTGGACCCTGTGCTTTGGCTTTCGGCTACAGGACGGGGGTGAATGGGACGCCACATGGGAACATGGAGGCATAGATTTTGAAGTTGTAGTCCCCTGACGCGCAGACCAAAATCCTGTTTTTTAACTTTTTAAGTCTGATTATCTAGTATCAATGTAGTAATCGACTTTGATGGCCAAAAAACATAGTTGTCAGCTTCTCGGTGACATCGCATTCCAAGCCATTCGGTACTATTCACAGATGGCCGGACAGCTAACGGCTATTGAAGGGTTCATTAGGGATTTTAGTGCACAGTCGTATCACCGCGCAACTTCGGATCGAGTATCGGTTGAGCTTCCAATAAGGACTTTTCTCTATCAATGGCACGTTGATCGAAATGCATTGGCCGGCTTGGGAAACTTCCGTATCGACATGGCGGCCTTCACTGATGCGCTTCGTGAGACAACGATTGATCTGGACTTACTGGTGGAATACAAGCTCTGGACGGATAGGTTCAAAGTCGCGTCGGATGTAAGCCGCATAAAACAAATCATCGGCGCTGTTAAATCACTGGCCGGTCACCAAGATCTTGATATTGGGGGATATGTAGTCGTATGTCCGCAGTACTACCAAGGATTGAGCGCTGTTGACGGTGCGATGTCTGACTTTTCAAATAGATTTCCCCTATGCTATCAGCGAACTGAGTCTTTACTCGCGCGGAATGGCGTCACATATGGGGTTGGAGTAGCCGTTATTGACGTTCATCAATGCCAGCCCGGCAACTTCGGTTAGTTCCAAGGTGCTGATTTCAAGCCCGGTTCATCAGACGATAAACGGACGCCCGCGCAACATTCAGTTCCTTGGCTATCGCGGTTGCTCCCATGCCCTGTGACGCAAGCGCCTTGATCCGTTCGGCGTCGATGGTTGGTTTCCTGCCCTTGTAGATGCCTTCCGCCTTTGCCTTCGCGACACCTTCAAGCTGTCGCTCACGTCGGATGGCCGTTTCAAACTCCGCAAACACGCCTAGCATCTGTAAAAAGCACCGCCCTGCCGCACTGGACGTATCCACAGGTTGCTCAAGGACCCTCAGGGATACGCCCTTCGCTTCCAGGCGCTGCACGATGCCCGCAAGGTCCCCCACCGATCTGGCAAGCCTGTCGATCCGTGTAACAGTTATCGAGTCACCGGGCCGTGCGAACTGGATGAGGGTTTCAAGTTCGGTCCGCCCATCCAGCTTCGTGCCAGTCGCCTTCTCGGATCGGATCACATCACAACCGGAAGTTTCCAAAGCCTCTTGCTGTATCGCTAGGCTCTGTGATGAACTGCTGACCCGGGCGTAACCGTAGATAGCCATCAGCGAGGCATCCATCTCTTATGGTTCTAGACCCTCCCACCATACTGTCTCGCAATGGCGTAGGCAACCCAAATGAGACGCCGTTTGGGTGGGGGAACTGTCTCGCGCCACTGTGCTGCTAGGGTTTACCTCCAAAAGACGTAATGAAACTCAACGAGGCGGCGCTGCCTCAGAAAAAGCGACATAGGTTCGGGTTAGCTGTCAATCCGTTTGAACATTATAAGCTCTATAAGTATCTATCTCTCAAAGTAAGCTAACATCTTTGAAGTAAGGTCAAGCATGAAGACCGATGCGCTGCGTGTATTTATATCCTACTCCCACGCGGATGAATGGCTCAAAAATGAACTTATCAAGCATTTTTCTGCCTTGAAAAGGGGTGGATTTATAGACGTTTGGCACGACCGAATGATTCCTCCGGGAGGGCTGCTCGAAAATGAAATAGACTCGCGTCTTCATGAAAGCCAAATATTTTTGTTTCTGATAAGTAATGATTTCATAACTTCTGATTACTGTTTCGAGAAGGAATATTTGGAGGCGGTGAAAATCCGTGATGCTGGAGAGGCAGAAATCATCCCGATTATCGTGCGGGATTGCGATTGGGACGTTGGAAATCTTAGAAAGTACAATGCGCTGCCGCCGGACGGCACGCCGGTAACTCGCGGCGCAAGCTCACGTACGGATGCTCAACAACGTGATGCGGCTTGGCTTGAGGTTATTAAAGGGATCAAAGTCGTTGTATCCGCCCTAAAAAAAAAGCTTCAACCGCCTGAGTTGAGTGTGGAATACCTTTCCAGGTTGTATCATATAGATTTCATTCGGCATGTAAACCTACAGGTGTTCGATGAAAAACTAGTCGCGATTGGCCCAAACGTCTACGCCGAAAGTAATAAGGAACAAATCACAACCTTTGAGCGTCTTGTGGAAGTTTGTGAGGCGGAGCAGGCTGTTCTTGTTACCGGAACGGATAGATCCGGTAAAACGTTAGCTGCAAAAGTTATGCAGGAAAAACTCACAGAGACAGGCAGTCCATGCATTCTGATTAGTGGTAAGCAAATCAAGAACAGGTCTATTGAGAAAATCATTGATACAGCAAAGGTTAAGCAATATGGTCTGACCGATTTCCCAAACGGTAAGTTCAAAATAATCATCGACGACTTTGATGAGTGCACATTAAGTGACCGTATAAAAGAGATAATCGTAAAGACGATACATGAGGTATATGCCGGATCAATAATAACTTCGTACTCTAGTGCGCCTTCGGTGCTGTTTGCCTCTAATGACCTTCCAACGCCATTTACTGCCCAAATAACCCCACTGAATGATGCAAAACTGTTCGAACTTGTTAGAAAATGGCTAAATGTTGGATACTCTGAGGAAGAGTCTGCTAGCGATTTGGCAGTTCTTACAACATATGAAAAGCTTCAACTTGTTTTTGGTCAAACTGAACTGGAAAAGTTTGCATATACAGCGATTACTTTCCTTGAGCTGATCGATACTGCAACCGGATCCGATATTGCCTTCTCTTCGTTTGCGGCTTGTTATGATACGCTCATAACGAGCCGACTACAAAAGGCCAGTATTAACTGGCGATCTTTTGATGAGGCTAAAAACTTTTTAGCTCTTGTTGCGTATCGCGCATATAACGAAAATGCGGCTGGTTGTATTTCAAGAGATAGTTTCGATGAATGTCTAGATATTTTTGAGGATCAGTACCTTTCATCCAAACAATCTCTTAAAGCGATGGCCATTGGCTTGTTCATTAGAGAAGATGAGGATGGCTACAGTTTTTATGAAGAATATTTGTGGTATTTCCTTTGCGCTAGATTTGTCGTAAAGACTTTGCAAGTTAATGATCACGCCAAGTATGTCGAGTTTGTGAGTTCATGCGCAGAGAACATATTCCAAAAGAAGTTTGCTAATATAGTAATATATATTGCATATTTCTCAAATGACAACTTTGTCCTGACATCATTACTAACGACACTTGATCAGTTATTTTCAAAAGCGGACGATTGGGTCCTATCTGACGATACTCGCGAAATAACACTTGGGCTGGCGACAAAAGAAAACCTGCTGATCGATGCAAAATCCGATGTTAACGAAAACAGGGTCGCCCTTTTGCAGGAGAAAGTGGCTGATATTATCGAGGACGCCGAACGCGTGGTTGCAAGATACACGCTACCATTCTTAAACTCAAGTATTGGTGACGGAAAGTTTAACACTAACATCGAAGATGGAGCGACCGACGCGGACTCATATATGAAAAGTGTGAATGCCCTGCTGCGTATACATTCGATAATCGGGCAGATATTAAACTCACGAACGGGCACTTACGATGCTCGGTTGATCCTAGACTGCATTACAAGGATGGTGCAGGCCAGCGGTAGATATGCGTCGCTTAATCATGCAATAGCGACGGTCTTATTGCATGACAAAGAGAATCAGAAAGATGTTATTAGCAAAATCTATCACAAATCAAAACTCACAGATGAAGAGAAATACGAAAAAGTAACCAGAATATTTGCCTTTTGGTCGATATATTTGTCCCATGCAGGCTTAGCTCGGTATCTTGGCCAAGAACATTCAATACGTGCATTAGCAAAACTGTCTAGTAAGTACGAAAATGGGGATGCTCTGACACTGAAAGGCAATATCCCGTACAACTTTTCGTTTGTGTTGTTAGTTGCTCGGTTGTATCATACGGGTAAGATTGACAAAGACTATGTTGAGGACTGTTTGAGGCGATACGGTGATGAGAGTTCTATCATGGCTCTACTTCGTGTTGTGATGCATATATACGCTTATTATTTTCCGTTAGAGATAGAAGACAAGCAATGGATAGCAGGGAAGTTAAAAATGTCGCTTAAAAAGATAGAGGTTCAGAAAATGAAAAGTAGCGGTCTAGCCAGAGTAAGGCATGTAGTGCGATGACGATAAACTGACAGGATGATAATAGTTCATGTAATGTTGTCATCCTACGTGTTGATGCTTTTCTGTTACTGTTGCGACAAGTTAGTTTTGTTGTGTTTTAACGATTGGCATCATGTAGCGGGGGAAACGCCTCATAGCGTCCGCGAGCATCCTTAAAGTCGGCGTTTCGTATCGCCGACCTACTGACGCAACACGATGACCGGTGATTGCGTCGCGTAGGCGTTCTTCGATACCAACTGCAAGCGCGTGCGTCTTCCAAGTGTGTCGCCAGCCGTGGTTCGGATCGACGCCTTGATCCAGCTTGACGGTCTCGCGCACCCACTTACCAACCTTGTGTCCCTGTAGCTCTGCCGGTGAGGTCGATGATCGTTCACCGTGGCGCTTCGGATCATAGAACAGCGGTCCAGGCCCACACACTTCCACGAACGCTAGGAAGCCCTGTTCAATCAGGTGGGCATGGATGGGGACGGTTCGGGCTTCGCCTGTCTTCGTCACCCTGAGATGCATGAATGCGACTCCACCTTCGCTCCGTATGTCCTCACGGCGAAGGTTCGTCAGTTCGGCTATCCGGGCCCCGCTATAGGCCGCAAGCCAAGGACACCATCGACGGGCCGCGCTACGGGTCGGGTTCCGGGGATCTGGCGTGACCTGTAGGGCCGCCAAGAGGATGGCCGCTATCTCACAGTCTCGAAACGTCCGCTCCCGCTGTAGGACGATTCTAGGCTCATCTAGGGATATGCCAGTGGCCGGGTTGGTCGACAGGATCTGACCCGAAGCCCGGCCGGCACCCCATCGAAACACCGAACTCACGGCTACCAGATCGTTCTTGTTGATCGCGCGTGGGCTGATGCCTTCCCTGTCTCGTCTATGCACGGCCCACGCAAACACATCGTCACCGGTCAGGGTTCGAATGTCCCGCCCCTTAGTGAAGGCATCAAACGACCGGATGCTCCCACGGTAACGCTTGATCGTGTTGGGGGCCCGCTTGTCCGCACGATCCGTTGCCCATCGTTCGAATAGGTCGCCCACGGTGGAGAGAGGTCCAACGGTTGCGGTAGGGGAGGGGACCACAGGAAGGGTGGTAAGGCGTGTAGGAGAGGAAGCTTCGACCGCCTGTGCGACAATCTGCGCTTCTGATGGGCTTCCACACCTTTGAGCCTGCCAGAACCCTTTGAGGGCACCATCAGCTATCGAGTGCCGAACCCGTGCTTCCCGTGGCTCTTTGGTCCTGAGCGAGGCCTGTACGATGGCGCCTACGCTGACTGCGACCCAAGCCTCGCCGATTGGAAGCCGGACGGTCCCGCCTTTCAGCCGTGCGACAAGATCGGCGGGGGTTCGTTGGCGGAGATGGTAGACCCCTGTCTTAGGGTCCCTCCACGGTCGGGCGATTCGGAGGGACAATGTGTGATGCCGCTGTGTGAGAGTGCGGTCATCGTTCCCTTGGGACTGGCCTAACCTACTGCAATCGTTGAACGAAATGCTGGTGCCGGTGGAGAGGATCGAACTCCCGACCTTCGGTTTACAAAACCGCTGCACTACCGCTGTGCTACACCGGCTCCGGATGCGTTTGCTACCAGCCGCCGCGCCGCCGCTCAACCCGGCGGACGCGACGATCGCCCAAGCCTAACCGCAATCTCCACGACCGCGTGCCGGATGCCTGCGGTGTCAGGCCGCGAGCGCGCGCCGCACCGTGGCTCGCAGATCCGCCAGCGAGAAGGGCTTCGTCAGCACGTCGGTGACGATCGCGTCGAGCCCGCGTGCCCGCTCGCGCTGGTCCGCGAAGCCGGTCATCAGCAGGATGGTCAGATCCGGGAAGTCGCGCTTGGCCGCCAGCGCCAGGGCGATGCCGTCCATCAGCGGCATGCGGATGTCGGTGAGCATCAGATCGAAGCCGCCATCCGCCTCGTTCAGGCGGTCGAGCCCGTCGCTTCCATCGTTGGCGGTGACGACCGCGTGCCCGTCGATCTCGAGCCCCCGCTTGAGGAAGCCCCGGACAGTCTCTTCGTCATCCACCAGGAGGATGCGCGCCATGTGGTCCCGTGAACGTCCTCGATCCCCAGGCCCCGTCGCGACGACGTCGAGCCCTCGACAGACGACAGACGCAGACCGATCCGCTGCCTGTCAAGACGGCATGCGCCGAAAACAGGCGTGGCGGCCGGGCCTGCGGCAAAAATGCCGCGGCGCCCTGCGGTCCGTCAGGGATCGAACAGGTCGGGATCGCCGCTGCCGTAATCGACCACCCCCACGAAGGGCAATTGCCGGAAGGCGTGGGCGGCATCCATCCCGTAGCCGACCACGAACACATCGGGGCAGGTGAAGCCGACGAAATCCGCGTCGATGGTCACGGCGCGCTTGCCGGGCTTCTCCAGCAGCACCGCGGTGAGCACCCGGCGGGCGCCGCGGGCCATCAGCAGGTCCTTGGCGAACACCACGGTCCGGCCGGATTCGAGGATGTCGTCGACGAGCAGCACGTCGCGCCCGCGCACCTCGCTCTGCACGTCTTTCAGGATCGCGACCTGCCCGCTGGAGACCGTTCCGGTGCGGTAGCTCGACAGGTGCACGAACTCGACCTGCGGCGCGAGCCCGACCCGGTGCAGCGCCCGCAGCAGGTCGGCGGCGAACATGAAGCTGCCCTTGAGCACGGCCACGACCAGGAGGTTCTCCGGCCGCGTCGCTAGGATCTCGCGGGCGAGTTCGTCGTTGCGCTTGGCGATGGCCGCCTCGTCGAAGAGGGTTCGCACGCGCCGTTCAGGGATGCTCATCTCACATGTCCCGGCAAGCCCGGTCGCGGGGCGGGATCCGCCGCCGCGTTCAGGAGCGGTCTTAGCGTCCCCGGGGGGCGGGGGGAACTGCGGATGCGCGAGCGCGGCACCACAGCGTCATCGAGCGGACGAACCCCGGACGCAAAAGGGGCCGGCGATCCGCCAACCCCTTGCGCTGCCCGGCTGAATGGATGGTACCACCGCCCCGGCTCGAACGGGGGACCCCCAGATCCACAATCTGGTGCTCTAACCAACTGAGCTACGGCGGCACTGGCGGGGGGTGTATCGTGGGCCGCGGCAGTTTTCAAGCGAGGCGCGCGGCCTTTGCAGCGTCGAGGTCGACGCGGCCGAACCGGCGTCCACTTCGGCACGCAGCGCTCTATAGTGGGACCATCGGACCGGGGTGAACGGACGGCGGGGTGAACGGACAAGCCGTGAGCGCACGACAGCCAGCGACGGCCCAGGGTGGCAACACGGGCAGGGACCGCACCACAGCCGACCGGCCGATCGACCCACCGGCACGGGGGGCCGGGCCACAGGCGCATGCCCGGCGCCGCTGGTCCGGCGCCGGGATCGTCCAGGCGCCGGGGCGGCTGCGCAGCCTCGTCCGCCGCAGCGAAGGCGGCCTCGTCGCGCTCGCCACCCTGGTGGGCTGCGTCGCCGGGGTCGCGGTCTCCGCCATGAACTGGGCCACGCAGAGCCTGCGCGAGCTGCTCTTCCTCCTGCCCTCGGGGATGCGGCTCAGCGCGGCCGAGACCGTGTCGCCGGTGCTCCTGCTCGTCGGGCCGTGCCTCGGCGGCGCGCTGCTCGGGCTGGTGATCGTCGCGGCAGGCTTCATCCGCGGCCCGCGCAAGCGCCCCGCCATCGATCCGATCGAGGCCAACGCCCTGCACGGCGGCCGGATGTCCCTGCGCGACAGCCTCTACCTCGCCCTCCAGAACGTCGTCTCGAACGGGAGCGGTGCCTCGGTGGGGTTGGAAGCCGGCTACACGCAGCTCGCCTCCGGCCTCGCCTCCCGACTCGGCATCGCCTTCGAGGTCCGCCGGGGCGACCTGCGGACCCTGGTCGGCTGCGGCGCCGCCGGGGCCATCGCGGCCGGGTTCGGCGCGCCGCTGGCCGGCGCCTTCTACGCCTTCGAGCTGATCATCGGCACCTACTCCATCGCCACGCTGACCCCGGTGGTGGTCGCCGCCCTCTGCGGCAACCTGATCGCGCAGTCGCTGATCGCGACGCAGCCGCTGGTCGATTTCGGCGACGTGCAGGCGATCACCACCTCGCACGTCACCAGCATGGAGATCCTGCCGAGCCTCGCCCTGGGCCTCGTCTGCGCCGGGCTGGGGATCCTGATCATGCGCGGGGTTACCCTGGTGGAGCGGCTGGTCCAGGCGTCGCGGATCCCGCGGGTGGCCGCGCCGGCCTTCGGGGGGCTCTGCGTCGGGGCGCTGGCGCTCGTCGCGACGCCGCAGGTGCTCTCGGGCGGCCACGGCGCCCTGCACATGCACTTCGCCGCCGAGGCGCAGGGCCACGGGATCGCGGCGCTCGCCGGGCTGTTCGCCGCCAAGGCGGTGGCCTCGGCGATCTCGATCGGCTCCGGCTTCCGGGGCGGCCTGTTCTTCGCCTCGCTGTTCCTCGGGGCGATTGCCGGCAAGCTGTTCGCCGCCGCCGCGCCCCTGCTGGTGCCGGCGCTCGCGGGCTTCGGCCTCACGCCGCTCGCCTACGCGGTGATCGGCATGAGCGCGCTCGCGGTGGCGGTGATCGGCGGGCCGCTGACCATGACGTTCCTGACGCTCGAGATCACCGGCAGCCTGCCGATCACCGGGCTGGTGCTCGCCGCGGTGATCGCGTCCTCGCTCACCGTGCGCAAGACCTTCGGCTACTCCTTCGCGACCTGGCGCTTCCACCTGCGCGGCGAGAGCATCCGCAGCCCGCACGACATCGGCTGGATCCGCTCGCTCACCGTGGGGCGGCTGATGCGCCGGGATACGAGCACCGCGGCTGTCGATAGCCCGCTGCCCACCTTCCTGCGGGCGCATCCCCTCGGCTCGCCCTCCCGGGTGATCGCCGTGGATGGGCGCGGGCGTTATGCGGGCATCGTGAACGTGCCCGAGGCGCACGCCGCCGCGCGGGATGCCGACGCCGCGGCGCAGCCCGCCCTCGCCGACCTGCTGCTGCACGCCGACGATTTCCTCACCCCGGGCATGAACGCCAAGGACGCCGCCGCCGCCTTCGACCGCACCGAGAGCGAAGCGCTCGCGGTGGTCGACGGGCCCGAGACCCGGAAGGTGCTGGGCCTGCTCACGGAGAGCCACACGCTCAAGCGCTACAGCGAGGAACTCGACCGCCAGCGCCGGGCCATGGCGGGCGAAATCGACTGATTGTCAGGCCGGCCTGTTGACCCGATACCGGCGCGGACCAATCACCTGACGCCGAGAACCCGCTCTTTCGAAACGCGTGGAGGATTCATGCCCGGCCCAGAGACCAGCCAGAAGCGCCGCTACCGCATCGCGGTGATCCCGGGCGACGGCATCGGCAAGGAGGTGGTGCCCGAGGGCGTGCGCGTGCTGGAGCAGGCGGCCAAGCGCCACGGCTTCAGCCTCCAGCTCGACTGGTTCGATTTCGCGAGCTGCGACTACTACGAGCAGCACGGCCGGATGATGCCGGAGGACTGGAAGGCGCAGATCGAGACGCACGACGCGATCTATTTCGGCGCCGTCGGCATGCCGGAGCGGGTGCCCGACCACATCTCCCTGTGGGGCTCGCTGATCCTGTTCCGGCGCGAGTTCGACCAGTACGCAAACCTCCGCCCGGTGCGGCTGATGCCGGGGGTGAAGTGCCCGCTCGCCGACCGCAAGCCCGGCGACATCGACTTCTGGGTGGTCCGGGAGAACACCGAGGGCGAGTACTCGAACGCGGGCGGCCGGATGTTCGCCGGCACGGACCGCGAATTCGCCATGCAGGAGACGATCATGACCCGCCACGGGACCGATCGAATCCTGAAATTCGCCTTCGATCTGGCTCAGAAGCGCCCGAAGAAGCACCTGACCTCGGCGACGAAGTCGAACGGCATCTCGATCACCATGCCGTACTGGGACGAGCGGGTGAAGGCGATGGCCGAGTCCTATCCGGACGTGCGGTGGGACCAGTACCACATCGACATCCTGACCGCGCATTTCGTGCTGAACCCGGACCGGTTCGACGTGGTGGTGGCCTCCAACCTGTTCGGCGACATCCTGTCGGATCTCGGGCCCGCCTGTACGGGCACGATCGGCATCGCGCCGTCCGGCAACATCAACCCGGAGCGGGTGCACCCTTCGGTGTTCGAGCCGGTCCACGGCTCGGCGCCCGACATTGCCGGGCAGGGGATCGCCAACCCGATCGGCCAGATCTGGTCGGGGGCGATGATGCTGGAGCATCTCGGGGAGCACACGGCCGCCGCCGAGATCGTCGGCGGGATCGAACGGGTCCTGTCGGAGCGGACGCTGCGCACCCGCGACCTCGGCGGCAACGCCGACACGCAGGCCTGCGGCAAGGCGGTGGAGCAGGCGCTGGGGTAAGGCAATCACCCCGCGCCTCCCGTCCACGCCCTCATCCTGAGGTGCCCGCTGCGCTCCGCCGCCTCAGGATGAGGTGTGTGGTGGGAGAACCGTTGCGGACGGTGACGTCAGCGCGGGCGGCGGCGCACGTTCACCACGTTGCTGGCCGGCTCGGCCTTGCCGGCCGCTGCCGGCAGGGTATCGATCGCCATCCTGACGATGGCCTGCGCGTCGAGCCCGGCCTCGGCGTACATCTTCTCCGGGCTGTCGTGGTCCTGGTAGGCGTCCGGAAGCGTCAGCGTCCGGACCCGCACCCGGCCCGCATCCAGCGCCCCCTTCTCGGACAGGAGGTGCAGAACCATCGCCCCGAACCCGCCCCGGGACCCCTCCTCGATCGTGATCAGCACCTCGTGATCCCGCGCCAGATCCAGGATCAGCGCCTCGTCCAGCGGCTTGGCGAACCGCGCATCCGCAACCGTCACCGCGATGCCCTGATCCGCCAGCGTATCGGCCGCCTTCAGCCCCTCCGCCAGACGCGTGCCGAGCGACAGGATCGCCACCCGCGCCTCCGCGTCCGCCCGCACCACCCGGCCCTTGCCC
>NZ_JAKSYM010000169.1 GCF_022829545.1 Methylobacterium sp. J-030
TTCTCCGGAGTGCCTGGAGGTCAGTAGTGCGATCTTCCTCTCTCAGCGAGACCAGTCCGTCGTCCGCGGCCTCTACCTGCCCCTGCATCTCGCGCAGGAAGGCCATCTGGCGGCGTAGGGCGGCGATCTTCTCACCGATCCGCTGCGTCCGTGCCTCGGGCACTTCGTTGCCCTCCCGATCCGCTCGGTCAACAACCGGGACCGCAACTACACCGTGGCCAAGGTCGCCAAGCGCCTGGAACAGGTGGATGCCAGTATCGCCCGCTACCTCGCGGCGCTTGACCGAGCGGATCGGGAGGGCAACGACGTGCCCGAGGCACGGACGCAGCGGATCGGCGAGAAGATCGCCGCCCTACGCCGCCAGATGGCCTTCCTGCGCGAGATGCAGGGGCAGGTAGAGGCCGCGGACGACGGACAGGTCTCGCTGACAGACCCGGACGCGCGCTCGATGGCGACGAGCGGGCGCGGCACCGGCATCGTCGGCTACAACGTCCAGATCGCCGTCGATCCCGAGCATCATCTCGTCGTCGCCCATGAGGTCGTCAACGAGGGCCACGACCGAACCCAGCTCGTGCCGATGGGCGGTCGGGCCAAGCAGGCTATCGGCGCAGAGGAGGTCACGGTCCTGGCCGATCGCGGCTACTACAACGGCGACCAGGTTCTGGCCTGCGAAGGCGCACGGGCGTCCTGCCGGCCATGCCGCGGGCCGACACTTCGGGTCGAGCCAAGAAGGGACTCTTCGTACGCGCCGACTTCGTCTACGACGCGGCGGCCGATCACTACGTCTGTCCCGCCGGCGCTGTGCTGACGAAATCTAACGCCCGCTCCGATCGACACGGTGACATCGATCATTATCGCAACCTGGACGCCTGTCATGCCTGCGCGATGCGGGCGCGCTGCACGACCGAGAAGTTCAAGCGCTTCAAGCGCTGGAAGCACGAGGCGGTGCTGGAAGCCATGCAGAGGCGGCTCGACGCCATGCCTGACGCCATGGCGGTACGGCGCGCCACGGTCGAGCATGTCTTCGGAACGCTGAAAGCCTGGATGGGCAGTACGCCGTTCCTGACGAAGGGCCTGAAAGGCGTGCGAACCGAGATGAGCCTCGCGATCCTCGCCTACAACATGAAGCGGATGATCCGACTGTTCGGCGCAACTTGGCTCGTCCAGGCCATTCGAGCCTGAAGCGGCCCACCGCGCCGCCGTCATCATCCTGCCAATCGGCGCTGACGACCACGATCAATGCGTTTTGACACAGCCTCGGTCGGATACAGACCGACCGCTTCTAAGCGAGTGGCTGACTTACGCTACCCACCCCGAGCTGAAGTTGCCGAACAGCGTATGAACGGCCGCTTCCAGGAAACCATGGCGGTCTTCTGTCAGCCGACATGGGTCAGTGATGGACAGGCTGGCAGCCGTTACCTTGGAACCGTCAAGGCCGGGCTAGCGCGCAGTAATCTTGGCGGTGCGCCGGCCGGACAGGCGGCCGGTCAGGCAGCCTTTCGGGTCCTGCCGGCGGTAGCCTTGCCCGAAGCGCGCTTCCTCGCGGGCGTCGAGGGCTTCGTCTCCGTCTTGCGCGGCTGCGCTTTG
>NZ_JAKSYM010000177.1 GCF_022829545.1 Methylobacterium sp. J-030
ATAGCCGGTGGCGTAGCGGGCGGGGATGTTCATGCAGCGGCAGAGCGTGATGGCCAGATGGGCGAAGTCGCGGCAGACGCCCTCGCGCTGCATGAAGCCGTCATGGGCGGTGCGGGTGGCGTCGGCGCGCTGGTAGTCGAACCGCAGGCGCTCGTGGGTGTAGTCGACGATCGCCTGGACGCGGGCCCAGCCCTCGGGCGTGCCGCCGAACAGCGACCACGCGGTCTGGGACAGCTTGTCGGTGTCGCAGTAGCGCGAGCCGAGCAGGAACATCAGCACGGCGTCGGGCAGGTCCTGCACCGGGATCTGGCGCGCCGCCGGCTCGACCGCGTCCGCCATACCCGTATCCGAAACGGTGAAATCCGCCGCCATGGTCAACTGGCCGGCCGGGGCGAGGATGCGGTGGCAGATATTGTCGAACGTGTCCCGGTACTCGTGGGCCGGGATCGGCGGATCGAAGGTGATGACGTGCGGCGTCAGCACGTCGGGCATCCGCGACGGGTGAACGCTCAGCATCAGGATCATCGGGGTCGGCTGGGTCATCGTGAAGGCGATATCGAAACCCGTCTTGATCTTCATCGCGCCACCTCGCTGTGTCGTCTTCGGCGCGGGGTCGCCACGCACGCTCGTTCCGGGATCGGGATCAACGCGCCGGGACGGGGGCGGACCCCTGTTCGCGGATCGGGGCCGCAGCGGCCCCGGACAGCTCGACGACGTCGACCTCGACGCGCATACCGAGGTCATCGCTGGCCAAGCCGAAGAAGGAGCCGTGCAGCGGCACGGCCTGCGCGGGATCGCGGGTGACTGCGACGCGGATCAGGTCGCGGTTGCCGACGATCCCGTTCGTCGGGTCGAACTCGACCCAGCCGGCGCCGGGGAGATAGACCTGCAGCCACGCATGGGTTGAGCCACCGCCGACGTGGCGCGCGCGGTCGTTGCGGGGATTGTAGAGGTAGCCGGACACGAATCGGGCCGCCATGCCGAGCGCCCGCACCGCCTCCATCATCAGCACCGCGAAGTCGCGGCACGAGCCGCGCTTGCCGCGCAGGGTGGTGAGCGGGTCCTGCACCCCTTTTTCACTGCGGGCGAGGTAGGTGAAGTTGGCCCGTACGCTGCGGGTCATGGCGGCCAGCAATTCCTGCGTCGGGATGCGCCCGTCCGCCGGCAGGAAGCTGCGCGCCCAGGCATCGACTTCGTGGCGCGGATCCGGCCATTGCCGCTCGATGGAGCGGGCGAGGTCCGGCATGTCCTCCGCGCCGTAGCCGAACGGGTAATGAGTGGCGTGCGGGGCGAGGGGAAAGACCGGCGCGTGCTCGGGCGTGTGGTCCAGCGTGATGCCGCAGACGAAGGTGAGCGTCTCCGCCCGCGTATCGAAGCTCGCGACCGCCACGCAGTTGCCGAACACGTCGAACATCCAGCGGACAGAGGCCGGCTCCGGCGTGATGTCGAGGGTCGTCTCGATCAGGCGCTGGTCGTAGCTGTCGCGCGGCCGGAACATGATCCGGTGCTCGCCGAAGGAGACGGGGCGCCTGTACCGGTAGACCGTTCGATGCTGGACGGACAGGATCGGCAAATCGGCTCTCTCCGGGCGTGTGCCGCTGCGGTCTCCGTCGACGCGCGATGGCGTGATGCAAGTGCCGGGCCCGGTCGCTCGGCATACCACATCCGATCGGGAGAGGAGCGCTCAGAGGATCGGCGGCGCCGGCTCGGCGGCTGCGCGCTCGGCCTCGACCAGCACGTCGCGCGGGCGCCAGGGCTTGGCGATGAACACAGCTTCCTGCGGCAACTCGGGGCGGGGCAGACCATGACCCGACGTCACCACCAGCCGGGCCCGGGGCCAGAGCGTCGCCACCGCCCGGGCGAGCTGCAAGCCATCCATCCGGCCCGCGAGCTGAATATCGGCGAAGACCAGCGCCACCTCGCCGCCGCGGGCCTGCAGCACCGATAAGGCCGCCTCGGCACTGTCGCAGCCAATGACGTCGAGTTCGGTCTCTTCGAGCAGCGTCTCGGCCAGGGCGCGGATTTCGGGGTCGTCCTCGACCACAAGTGCAACCCGTGGATACGCGGCTGCGGGCGTGGCGGCATCCGACTCCGGTCGGGCGGGCGCGTCGGCCTCCGTCTGGCGGACGCGGCGCACGAGGACGGCAAGATGCTCCGGCACGCCCTCAGAGACCAAGTCATCGTAGAACGATGCGAGCGTCCTGCCGATCTGATCGAGCGGGATCCCCGGTGTCAGCGTATCGGTGAGCGGCACGGGCGCGCTCGTCTGGTGCTTCCGCAAGGACTCCCCCCGAAGTCTTCAGGCGCGCCGGACGAAACGGCGGCGCACCAGGAGGAAAGTCGGCAATCCGCCGGTGGTTGCGCGAGGCGTCCTGAATCGCGGGCGGCTCGCCGACCCGTTACTGCGTGGCGGTGTCCGCGTCGGCATAGGCCATGATGCCGGAGACGGCGCGCACGTTCTGGTAGCGCGAGCCGCGGGTGCTCATCATCGCCTCGAACTTCTCGTGCACCTGGGCCACCGAGAGACTGAGCGGCTTGCGGTGGCGGCCCCGCCCGGTGAAGCGACCCGCGGCGAAGAAGATCGAGCGGTTGGCCCGGGCCGGTCCCGGGAGCAGCGCGGCGGCGGCGGCGGCCGGCTTGTTCACCACGTTGGCGAGGAACTCCTCGGCGTCGTCCGGCCCGAGGAAGTGAGCGAGGTAGACTTCGCCGAGGGTGAGATCGCGTCCGATGCGCAGCGCGATGCGGGCCGCGTCGCGCTTGAGCATCTCGCCGGCCAGCAGCGCCGAGAGGTAGGGATCGCGCCGCAGTTCGAGCACCCGGGCGCGCTCCGCCGGATCGGTGATCACCGGCCGGTCGTTGGCATCGGCCGTGACCAGCGCGGCTTCCTTGGCGAGCCCGTATTTGGCTCCGAAATCGCGCACCACGCCGAGCCAGGTGCGCTCGATGAACTGGTACAGGCCGGTCGCCGAGGAGGTCTTGGCCTGGACCGCCGTGATGAAGCTCGATTCCTTGTCGGCCACCGCCATGAGCAGGACCGGGTCGGTCTGGACCGCCTGGGCGGCACGCACGATCGTCTGGACGATGTGGCGCCGGATCTTCATCGGGCCGAATTCGAGGATGTCGTTCGGGTCGCCGCCCGCGCTCTCGGAGAGGAGGAAGTCGTAGGACACGCGATCGACCGTGTTGGAACCGATCTCGGTGTCGAGGTCGTGCACGGCGGCGAAGCTCGACGAGGCGCGCAGCGGCGTCCGCTCCAGCTCGTCCTCGAGGGCGACGGTGTGGATGTGCGGCCGCGGCATCTGGATCTCGGTGGCGGCCTGCGCGACCGAGACGGCCGGCGACAGGCCGATCTTGCCGAGGTCCACGCCCGATCCGATCAGGGCGGCGCTGAGGCCCCCCGCGATCAGCGACACGGTCATCAGCGACCGGACCAAGGCCGGAGCGCTGCCATGGGCGCGACCGAGCATCGGCTGCGCGGCGATCACGTCGGCGCGGCCGCCGCCGAAACGCCCGGCGCCCGGCTTGCCCGTGATGGTCTTCGACGTTCCGACCGTGCGGCCCTGCATCGTTGATCCGATTCCCTGCGCCGTTGATTGCGTCACGGGTTCATCATCGCTTGACAGATGTGGCGACAACACGGCCGCGCTTGTGGCGGTCCTGGGGCTGATCGCGGTGTTTTCGCGGCCGATGCCGGTAAGCCACAGGGCGAGGCGCCGGCGCGGGGGGTTCATCGCCCTGCCGGCAGAGATGTGTGAACATCGCAGCAGACGGGCGAGGAGGACGCGCGGACCCGGCGGCTTTCGCCGATGAAAGGGTGTGAGCATCCGCGTGCCGCGCAGAGCAAACCCACCGCACCGCGCGCGACGAATCGGCAGGGAGCGCGGGGCGGCAAGCACTTAGGCCGCGCACCGATTGCAACCCGGTCCGGAACGGCTCTAAGAGGGCGCCATGCGGGTATCGCTCGAAGGTGAGCGGTGCCCGGCCCCGTGTTCCTGCCAGAGTCAGCCCCGATGAGCGGCGTCAACGAGATCCGGTCGACCTTCCTCGACTACTTCGCGAAGGCGGGACACGAGGTCGTCCCCTCTTCGAGCCTCGTGCCGAAGAACGATCCGACGCTGATGTTCACCAACGCCGGCATGGTGCAGTTCAAGAACGTCTTCACCGGCGTCGAGAAGCGCGCCTACGACCGGGCCACCACGGCACAGAAATGCGTGCGGGCCGGCGGCAAGCACAACGACCTCGACAATGTCGGCTACACCGCGCGCCACCACACGTTCTTCGAGATGCTCGGCAACTTCTCGTTCGGCGACTACTTCAAGGACCGCGCGATCGAGCTCGCCTGGACGCTGATCACCAAGGAGTTCGGCCTGAAGCCTGACCGGCTTCTGGTCACCGTCTACGCCGACGACGACGAGGCCGCCGGCCTCTGGAAGAAGATCGCGGGCCTGCCGGAAGAGAGGATCATCCGGATCGGGACCTCCGACAATTTCTGGCAGATGGGCGATACCGGCCCCTGCGGCCCGTGCTCGGAGATCTTCATCGACCAGGGTCCCGCGCTCCAGGGCGGCCCGCCCGGCTCGCCGGACGAGGACGGCGACCGGTTCCTGGAATTCTGGAACCTCGTGTTCATGCAGTACGAGCAGCTGGAGCCGGGCGTCCGGAACCCGCTGCCGCGGCCCTCCATCGATACCGGCATGGGCCTGGAGCGCATGGCGGCGATCCTCCAGGGGGTGCCGTCGAACTACGAGACCGACCTGTTCCGGGCGCTGATCGACGCCGTGGCCCACGCGGTCTCGCGGGCGCCGGAGCCGGCGACGCTCGCCTCCTACCGGGTGATCGCCGATCACCTGCGCGCCTCGTCGTTCCTCGTGGCCGACGGCGTGCTGCCGGGCAACGAGGGCCGGGGCTACGTGCTGCGCCGGATCATGCGCCGCGCCATGCGCCACGCCGAGATCCTGGGCGCCCGCGAGCCGACGATGTACCGCCTCGTGCCGACGCTGATGCGCGAAATGGGGCAGGCCTATCCCGAGCTGATGCGGGCCGAGAGCCTCATCGCCGAAACCCTAAAGCTGGAGGAGACCCGCTTCCGCCGCACCCTGGAGCGCGGCCTGTCGATCCTCGACACCGAGAGCCGCGAGCTCAAGGACGGCGACAAGCTTTCCGGCGAGACCGCCTTCACGCTTTACGACACCTACGGCTTTCCCCTCGATCTGACCCAGGATGCCCTGAAGGCCCGGGGTATCGGTGTCGATACGGAGGCGTTCACCGCGGCGATGCAGCGCCAGAAGCAGGCGGCGCGCGAGGCCTGGAAGGGCTCGGGCGAAGCGGCCACCGAGACGGTGTGGTTCGGCCTGCGCGAGCGCGTCGGCGCCACCGAGTTCCTGGGCTACGAGACCGAGGGCGCCGAGGGCATCGTCACCGCGCTGCTGCGCGACGGCGCCGAGGTGCAGAGCCTGGAGGCGGGCCAGACCGGTCTCGTCTTGGTGAACCAGACGCCGTTCTACGGCGAATCGGGCGGTCAGGTCGGTGATACCGGGCTGATCGCGGCCCCCGGCGTCCGCGCACGGGTCACCGACACCCAGAGGATGCTCGGCGACGTGTTCGTCCACCACGTCACCGTGGAGGAGGGGACGGTGAGCCTCGATCTACCGGTGGAGCTGAAGGTCGATTACGGCCGCCGGAAGGCGATCCGGGCCAACCATTCGGCGACCCATCTTCTGCACGAGGCGTTGCGGCAAGTGCTGGGCGACCACGTCGCCCAGAAGGGCTCCCTGGTGAGTCCCGAGCGGCTGCGCTTCGATATCAGCCACCCGAAGCCGATCGAGCCGGACGAGCTGGCCCGGGTCGAGGACATCGCCAACGCGGTGCTGCTTCAGAACGCGCCGGTCGTGACCAAGCTGATGGCGGTGGACGACGCGATCGCGTCGGGCGCCCGCGCCCTGTTCGGCGAGAAGTACGGCGAGGAGGTTCGGGTCGTCTCCATGGGCCTGCCGGTTGATGCGCCGGCCGCAGCGGCGCGGACCAGAAACTTCTCCGTGGAACTCTGTGGCGGCACCCATGCCGCGCGCACCGGCGATATCGGCGCCATCACCATCGTGGGCGAGAGCGCGGTGGGGGCCGGCGTGCGCCGGATCGAAGCCCTGACCGCCGACGCGGCCCGTCATCACCGCGCCGCGGAGGCCCGGACGCTTGCGGCTCTGGCCGGCATCCTCAAGGCGCCGGTCTCGGAGGCGCCCGATCGCCTGACGGCGCTGATGGAGGAGCGTCGGCGCTTGGAGCGCGAGTTAGCCGAGACCCGGCGCAAGCTCGCGATGGGCGGCGAGGGCGGCCCGGGCGCGGGTGCGCAGCAGACCGAGATCGGCGGCGTGGCGTTCCGCCGCTCGGTGGTCGAAGGTCTCGACATGCGCGACCTCAAGCCGATCGTCGACGAGGAGAAGAAGCGCCTCGGCTCCGGGATCGTGGCGGTGGTCGGCGTCGGGCCCGACGGCAAGGCGGGTCTGGTGGTCGGCGTCACCGACGACCTGATCGAGCGCTACGACGCGGTTGGGCTCGTGCGGGCCGGCGCGGGCGCGCTCGGCGGCAAGGGCGGCGGCGGTCGCCGCGACATGGCACAGGCCGGCGGGCCGAACGGAGCCGGCGCCGAAGCCGCCCTCGACGCCGTCGCGCAGGCCCTGACCGAGGCCGCCTGAACGAAGACGGCCGCACCGGTGCCGGTGCGGCCGCACTGTCTCGTGGCGGGATCCCGACCCGCGTCTCGGCGCCTTACTTGCCGCCGGCACCGCCCTGCGGAGCCACCCGCGACGGCTGATTGGCGTTGCCGGCGGCCGCAGAATTGTTCGCGATCGTGTCAGCCGGCTGTCCGGTCGGCGAGTAGGTGATCGCCCCATCGTTGCCGGTCACATCGGACTGGGTGCTGATCACGCCCGGCGCGTTGGGCGGTGCCACGACCGTGGTGCGGTTCGGGGTTTCGATCACCTGGGCAGCCGCCGGCAGGACGGTGGCGACGGCGAGAACGGTGGCGAGAAGTGTCCGGGTCATGACGGTTCCTGTCGGTTTCCGACCCAGGCAACTTCAATGGCGCACAATCGATCCCGCGTTGTTGCGCCGCACCATGGCGATGGCGATCGCCCCGGCTTCCAGCGCTGCGCCGCGGCCCGGCTTCATTTCACCCGGGTCCAGCTCTGCCGCTTGCAGAACACGCGCATGACGCAGCCCGAGACCTCGAGCGTGTCGAGAGCCGTCAGGCGCATCGACCCCGAATAGGTCTTGCCGTCGTTCGGGTTGTAGAGCGAGCCGGAATAGCCGGAGCCGTCCTGCTGCCGGGCGTCCAGGATCTGCACGCCGACGACGCTGCGGGTGCGCAGCGCGGGATCGGGATTCTTCGCATCGAGGGCCTTGCCGGGCGCGCTGACGATCGTCCCGCAATAGCCGCCGCCGCAGGGCGCGATGCGGATGCGCGAGCTGCCGGTCTCCGTGAGCCACAATCCCGCCGGATCGGCCGCCCAGGCCGGGCGACCGACAGCGCCGAGCGCAAGCGTTCCGAGAGCCGTCAGCCGCACGAGCCTTGAACGCATCCTCGTCTCCCCAATAGGTTCGTCTGGCCCGGCGAACGATGCTGGATCGGTGTCCGTGTGAGGGCTCGACACAGGCCGGGCAACGCTCTCTGCACCGAGGCCCACGTTTTTATCACCGGCGCGCGGGCGGCAATGCCGTACCGAGGTAGGTTTCCACCACCTCGCAGAAGGGTTGCCCAGCCCCTGTCCAGAGCACGGCATCGACCTCGAATAGGCGATCCGCCGGCGCCGCGCCTGAAGTTCCGGCACGAACCTCGACCGTCCGTCGGACCGGCGCCAATGGGCGCACGACCCGGCCGAATGGCGTGCGGGTTCCATCCAGTGCGGCATTCATCTCGGGCGTCAGCCGGGCCGGCACGTACCAATTGTCGGCCTCCGACATGACGTGGTCGCCGCAGACGAGGCGGACCCGGCGATAGCGCACCGGCTCCTCCGAGCCGATCGCCAGCCGGGCGCGCTGCGCAGGGGTCAGCGGCTTGTCCGGACCCGGCAGGCGCTCGGCCACGAGATGCGGATCGGCGGCGAGTCTGTGCTCTGCGCACCAGCCTTCGAGGGCGAGCGTCGCGCTGTCGGCGGCAAGGATGCGCGCGCGCAGAGCCGCGACGAGGGCTTGCGACTTGCCCGGCCCGTCGATGATGGCCGGCGCTTCCGCGACGGCCCGGCCAGGGCTCACCGGCAGTGCCGCCAGAGTGGCCAGCAGGATGACGATGGGCTTACGGGAGGATCGTCCGCCGAGCACCGGCCTTGCCACACGTCGACTCCTCATGGACGCCCCGCCTTCGATGTGCGGTTACCGTCCGAGCCGACCCCGAGTCTACCCCGTCGGACACCACCATCGGGGTGATGCATCGGCGGCTGCGTCAGCGCCGCGCGACCGGCGGCAGGTCGGTGCAGAGGCCCAGCGCGGCCTCGGCGGCGAGGCCGACCGTCTCGCCCAGGGTCGGGTGCGGGTGGATCGTCCGGCCGATATCGACGGCGTCCGCCCCCATCTCGATGGCGAGTACGATCTCGCCGATCAGGTCCCCCGCGCTCGGACCCACGATGGCGCCGCCGACCACGCGCTTCGTGCCGGCCTCGAACAGCAGCTTGGTCAGGCCGTAATCGGCGCCGTTCGCTATGGCCCGGCCCGAGGCGGCCCAGGGGAAGCGCGCCACCTCGACGGCCCGCCCCTCGGCCTTCGCGGCCATCTCGGTGAGGCCGACCCAGGCGATCTCCGGGTCGGTGTAGGCCACGGACGGAATCACCGCGGCATCGAAACCGGCCCGGTGCCCGGCGGCGACCTCGGCAGCCACGTGGCCCTGGTGAACCGCCTTGTGGGCGAGCATCGGCTGGCCCACGAGGTCGCCGATGGCGAGGATGTGCGGTACGCTCGTGCGCATCTGGGCATCGACCGGCACGAACCCGCGCTCGACCGTCACTCCCGCCGCCTCCAGTCCGAGGGCCGCGCCGTTCGGCCGGCGGCCGGCCGCCTGGAGCACGAGATCGTAAGTCGTGGCCTGCGACTCGCCCGCCAGGGTGACGGCGATGCCGTCCGGCTCGGCCGTGGCGGAGACCACTTCGGCGCCGGTCAGCAGCCGGTCGAAGCGGTGCGCGTTGCGCCTGGTCCAGATCGCCACGAGGTCGCGATCCACGCCCTCCAGCAGGTTCGGCAGCCGCTCGACGACGTCGACGCGGGCGCCGAGCGCGCTGTAGACAGTGGCCATCTCGAGGCCAATGATCCCGCCGCCGATCACGAGCAGCCGGCGCGGCACCGCTGGAAGCTCCAGCGCGCCGGTGGAGTTCACGATGCGCGGATCCTCCGGCAGCATCGGCAGAGCGACCGGCGACGAGCCGGCCGCCACGATGGCGCTTCGGAAGGCGACGCTGCGCTCGCCGCCCTCGTGCAGGGCGACCGTGACGGCGTTCGCCCCGCTGAAGCGCGCCGTCCCGCGGAGCACCGTGACCTTGCGCTGCCGCGCCATCTGCGCGAGCCCGTCGGTGAGACGGCGGACGGTGCCGGCCTTGAAGCTCCGCAGCTTCTCCAGATCGATCGCAGGCGCGCCGAAGCTGACGCCGTGGGCGGCGAGCCGCTGGGCCTCCTCGGTGACGGCCGCCACGTGCAGCAGCGCCTTGGACGGGATGCAGCCGACATTCAGGCACACGCCGCCAAGCGTCGCGTCGCGTTCCACCAGGATCACCCGCTGGCCGAGATCGGCGGCCCGGAAGGCGGCCGAGTAACCGCCGGGGCCGCCGCCGATGACCAGCACGTCGCAATCCGCGTCCCTGCTTTCGATGTTGGCGGGCGCGGCCGGGGTCGAAGCCGGGGCCGGCGGCGGTGCCTCGGCGTCCGTATCCGGGACGAGGCGGGCGACCAGCGTGCCGGCCGAGACCGTGTCGCCGAGGCCGACCAGCATCTCGACGAGCCGTCCCGCCACCGGTGACGGGATGTCCAACGTCGCCTTGTCGGATTCGACGATCAGCAGCGTCTGGTCGCGGGTGATCGTCGCGCCCGGTTTCACGGGGATCTCGATCACCGGCACGTCGGCGTAATCCCCCAGATCGGGGACGCGGATCTCGCGGGTCTCAGGCATGGCGGCGACCGTCACAGGAGGGCGCGGCGCAGGTCCGACAGGACCGCGGCCACGTGTCCGAGGAAGCGGGCGGCGGCGACGCCGTCGACCACGCGGTGATCCCAGGAGAGGCTGAGCGGCAGGATCAGGCGCGGCTGGAAGGCCTTTCCGTCCCACACGGCCTCCATGCGCGAGCGCGCCGCGCCCAGAATCGCCACCTCGGGGGCGTTGATGATCGGCGTGAAGCCGTCGCCGCCGATGCCGCCGAGCGAGGAGACCGAGAAGCAGCCGCCCTGCATGTCGCCGCCCGAGAGGGTCCCGGCCCGGGCCTTCTCGGCCAGGGCAGCCATCTCGGTGGCGATCTCGAGGATCCCCTTGCGGTCGCAGTCGCGCACCACCGGCACCATCAATCCCTTCGGCGTATCGACCGCGAAGCCGACATGGACGTAGTCCTTCAGGACGAGGTCGCCGCCGTCGAGGGACGTGTTGAAGCGCGGAAGGGCCCGAAGCGCCGAGGCCGCGGCCTTGATCAGGAAGGCCACCATGGTGACCTTGGCGGGCGGCGTGCGCGTCTCCGTGTTCAGGCCGGTGCGGAACGACTCGATCTCGGTGACGTCGGCCCGGTCGAAGTTCGTGACGTGCGGGATGGTCAGCCAATTGCGGCTGAGGTTGGCGCCGGAAATCGTCTGGATCCGCGACAGGAGCTCGCGCCGGACTGGGCCGTATTTCTCATAGGTCACCTCCGGCCAGGGCGGCAGGCCGGCGCCGATCCCGGAGGCCGGAGCCGCCGGTGGCCCGGCCGGCGCCTGGAGCGCCGCCTTGACGAAGGCGTGCAGGTCCTCGCGCAGGATCCGGCCCTTGGGTCCGGTTGCGGCAACCCGGTCGAGGGTGATCCCGAGTTCGCGGGCGAGTTGGCGCACCGATGGGCTGGCATGCACGTCGCCGCCGGGGGCTAGTTCGGGTCGCGCGGCAGCAACGCCCGCGCTCCCGCCCCCCTTTGCGGGGGAGAGTGTCCCCTGCGTCAGCAGGGGGCGGGCGAGGGGAGCGCCGTCTCCGGGAACAACAGGTTGGGAGCCGAAACCCGCCTCGTCGCGCGGCGCCTCTTCCGGCCCGCTTCGCGGACCACCCGCTCCCGCAGAGGGGGGAGGGGGCGGTGCGGATTCCGACGCCGCCTCGACCATCAGGATCGGGGTGCCCTCCGAGACCTTAGAGCCGACCGCGACCAGCAATTCCCGCACGATCCCGGCGACCGGGGAGGGGACCTCCATGGTCGCCTTGTCGGATTCGATGCTGAGGATCAGGTCGTCCACGGCGAGGCGGTCGCCCGGCTTCACCAGCAGTTCGATCACCGGCACGTCCCGGTAGTCGCCGATATCGGGGAGGGCGATCTGCAGCGCTGCACTCATGCGGGCGGTCTTCCGTGGCTCGGACGGGTTTATCGGCGGGACGCGGTGGCCGGGGACGGTCCACGACCCCCCGGTGGCGTGAGGCAGGCGAGAGACGACGGCCCCACCTCCGGCACGCCGACCAATCCCCCTCATCCTGATATGCGGCGGAGCCGCTTCGAGGGAGTCCTCCAGGGCTCGCGCGGCTGGCTGGAGGGCTCGTTCGAGGCCCGCCGATGCGGGCACCTCAGGATGAGGGCGTCGGTGTGATGGTCGAACCGGCGCTAAGCAGACTTGTGTTGGCAGGCCAACGCGTCATCCGCTTAGGTCCTTGGCGTGGCTCAGGTTTTCGTCGCAAAACCGGTGTCCACCTTTGCGAAACTGGCCTAGATCGTCCAGGGCGCCGGCGCCGCGGCATCGATCCCGTACCGCCTGATCGCCTCGGCCACCGTCGCGCGCGGCACCGTGCCGGCCTCGGCCAGCGCGTGGAGGGCGGCGACCGCCACGTGCTGCCGGTCGACTTCGAAGAACCGGCGGAGCGCATGGCGGGTGTCACTGCGCCCGAACCCGTCGGTGCCGAGCGTCACAAACCGCGCCGCGACATAGGAGGCGATCAATTGCGGGTAGGCGCGGACGTAGTCGCTCGCCGCCACCACCGGCACCGTCCCCGGCAGCAGGGCGGCGACGTGGCTTACCGGGGCGTCGGCCTCCGGGTGCAGGATCGCCTGCCGCTCGGCCTCGCGGGCGTCGCGCGCCAATTCGCTGAAGCTCGTCACGCTGAACACCTCGGCGTTGACGCCCCAATCCTCCGCCAGCAGGGCGGCGGCCGCGATCACCTCGAGCAGGATCGCCCCGGACCCGAGGAGCCGCACCGCGCCGGTCCCGGCCTCCGACCCCGGGAGCCGGTACATCCCCTTGAGAATTCCCGCCTCCGCGCCCTCCGGCATCGACGGTTGGGCGTAGTTCTCGTTCATGGCGGTGAGGTAGTAGAAGGCGTCCTCGCCCTGTTCCATCATCGACCGGGTGCCGTGGTCGAGGATCACCGCCATCTCGTACGCGAAGGCCGGATCGTAGGCCCGGCAATTCGGGATCGTGGCGGCGATGATGTGGCTCGACCCGTCCTGGTGCTGGAGTCCCTCGCCGCCGAGCGTGGTCCGGCCCGCGGTGGCGCCGATCAGGAAGCCGCGGGCGCGCTGGTCGGCCGCCGCCCAGATCAGGTCGCCGACACGCTGGAAGCCGAACATCGAGTAGTAGATGTAGAACGGCAGCATCGACAGGCCGTGGACGCTGTAGGCCGTCGCCGCCGCCGTCCAGGACGAGATCGCCCCGGCCTCGGTGATGCCCTCCTCGAGGAGCTGCCCGTCCTTGGCCTCGCGGTAGTAGAGCATCGAGCCGGCATCCTCCGGCTCGTAGAGCTGCCCGTCCGGCGCGTAGATCCCGACCTGGCGGAACAGGTTGGCCATGCCGAAGGTCCGGGCCTCGTCGGCGACGATCGGGACGAGGCGCGGCCCGAGGTCCTTGTGCTTTAGGAGGTTGCCGAACAGGCGCACCACCGCGGTGGTGGTGGACATCTCCTTGCCGCCGGCTTCGAGCGCGAAGCCCGCATAGGTCGAGATCGGCGGAACCGTGACGGCCGGGGCCGTGCGGCGGCGGGCCGGCAGCATGCCGCCCAGGCTCTCCCGGCGCTCGCGCAGGTAGCGCATCTCGGCGCCATCCTCGGCCGGCCTGTAGAAGGCCAGACCCTCCACCTGCGCATCGGTGAGCGGCAGGGCGAAGCGGTCTCGGAAGGCGCGCAGCGCCTCGACGTCGAGCTTTTTGGCCTGGTGGGCGGTCATCCGCGATTCGCCCGCGCCGCCCATGCCGTAGCCCTTCTTGGTCTTGGCCAGGATCACGGTCGGCCGGCCCTTGGTCGCCTTGGCGGCCGCGAAGGCCGCGTGCAGCTTCCGGAAATCGTGGCCGCCGCGCTTCAGGCGATCCACGTCGGCGTCCGACATGTGGGCGACGAGCTCGCGCACCTCCGGATCCTCGCCGAAGAAGTGCGCGAGGTTGTAGGCGCCGTCCTTGGCGCCGAGCGTCTGATACTTGCCGTCGACCGTCTCGGCGAAGCGCCGCAGCAGGGCGTGGTTGGTGTCGCGGGCGAAGATCCCGTCCCACTCCGAGCCCCACAGCACCTTGATGACGTTCCAGCCCGCGCCGCGG
This sequence comes from Methylobacterium sp. J-030, assembly GCF_022829545.1. Classification (GTDB taxonomy): domain Bacteria; phylum Pseudomonadota; class Alphaproteobacteria; order Rhizobiales; family Beijerinckiaceae; genus Methylobacterium. Next base: position 13,708 of record NZ_JAKSYM010000177.1, read on the forward strand.
AACAGGCTCTCCAGCTCCTGGATGATCTGGCCGTTGCCGCGCACCGGCCCATCGAGCCGCTGCAAATTGCAATTGATGACGAAGGTCAGGTTGTCGAGCTTTTCCCGCGCGGCGAGCGCGAGACCGCCGATCGATTCCGGCTCGTCCATCTCGCCGTCGCCGAACACGCCCCAGACGTGCCGGCCCGCGGTGTCGGCGAGCCCGCGATGTCCGAGGTAGCGCATGAACCGCGCCTGATAGACCGCGTGGATCGGGCCGATACCCATCGAGCCGGTCGGGACCTGCCAGAAGTCCGGCATCAGCCACGGATGCGGGTAGGAGCACAGGCCGTCGCCCGCGATCTCCTGGCGGTAATGCTTGAGCTGCTCCTCGGAAAGTCGCCCGTCGAGGAACGCCCTGGCATAGACGCCCGGCGCCGAGTGCGGCTGGAAGTAGACCAGATCGCCGTCGACGCCGCCCTTGAAGAAGTGGTTGAAGCCGACCTCGAACAGCTCGGCCGCCGAGGCGTAGCTCGCCACGTGCCCGCCGAGCTCGCCGTAGGCCATGTTGGCGCGCACCACCATGGCCAGAGCGTTCCAGCGCATGATCGAGGTGAGACGCTCCTCGATGTCGAGGTCGCCCGGGTAGCGCAGCTGCTTCTCCAGGGGGATCGTGTTGCGGTAGGGCGAGTACGGCAGGGCCTCGTCGAGGATGCCGATCTCCTTCGAGCGCCGCTCCAGCCTGTCGAGGATGAACCGCGCCCGGGCCGCGCCCTCGGTGCGGAACAGCGAGTCCAGGGCGGCCAGCCAGTCCTGGGTCTCGGCCGGATCGTGATCGACCTCGGCGGAGCGCGCGATGGTGGCTTTCGGCGGTATGGCGTTCATCGGCGCGGCCTTCCTTTTATCCGCCAATCATACCGGCGCGGAGGAGGCTGGAAATGCCGAAGATTCGCTCGAATGACGTCTTTTCGGGTTCATTTGCCCCAAAGGGGCCGGGGAGGCGGTGAATTTTACCTCGGTGCCGAGGCCCCGGTCGCGATAGAACGCTTCTCTAGTTCACTGTTTGACGGCACGATGTGCCAGCCCGGAACACGAAAGCGAAAGAATGGCCCTGCGCCCGGTCCCCCTCGATGCCGCCTCCCTGCGCATCCTCGAACGCCTTCAGCAGGACAGCGAGATCAGCATCGCGGATCTAGCCGAGCAGGTCGGCCTCTCGACCTCGCCGTGCTGGCGGCGCGTCAACGAGCTGAAGGCGGCGGGCGTGATCCGCGGCTGCGTCGCGGTGGTCGATCCGCTGAGCCTGGGGCTCGCGGTCAACGTCTTCGTCCACGTCTCGCTGGAGAAGCAGACCCAGGCCGCGCTGCAGGCCTTCGATGAGGCGGTGCGCAGCCGACCGGAGGTTGTGGAGTGCTACCTGATGAGCGGCGAGGCCGACTACATGCTGCGCGTGGTGGTGGAGGATCTGGGCCAGTACCAGAAGCTCGTGCTCGACCATCTCACCCGGATCCCCGGGGTGGCCAATATCCGGTCCAGCTTCGCACTGGGGCAGGTGAAGTACACGACGGCGCTGCCGCTCGGGCACCTGACGCGCTGACCAGCGCGTCGACGCAGGCATTGTCGATATGCGCTTGCCGGTGATGACGCATGTGCGGGCTGATCAGCCGCTTCGCGCCGGGGGAGGATGGTGGAGCCTAACGGGATCGAACCGATGACCTCTTCCATGCCATGGAAGCGCTCTCCCAGCTGAGCTAAGGCCCCACTGTCATCCGCCGCGGTTTGGGTCCCGCGGGGTCTCGCCGACCGGCTGGCGTCCGGCGAGGCCGGTTCTATAGGCGGCTCGCGCGGCGGACTCAACCCCCTTTTTTCACCGCGATGAGGGGTTTCTGCGCGGGGGTTTATCCGACGGTGAGGCGGGGCCCGCCTCAGCCCTCCTCGTCGTTCTCGATATCGCCGTCGATGAGATCGGAGACGTCGTCGTCGCCGGCATCCTCCTCCTCGAGGAAGGTATCGTCCTCGGCCGCATCCCCGTCCTCGACCGTCTCGTCCTCCGGCGTGGTATCGGCCTCGTCCTCGGCGGCCTCGACCTCGTCCAGCGAGACCATCTCCGGCCCCTTCTCGTCCGTCTCGTCCTCATCGTCGTTGGTGGGGGCGGCGCGCGATATCACGGGCGCGGCGACGCGACTGGGCGCGGTCGCTTGATAGACCGCGCCGCATTTCGGGCAGACGGCGGGGTCGCGGGCGAGGTCGTAGAACTTCGCGCCGCAGCTCATGCACTGGCGCTTCAAGCCAAGTTCCGGTCGGGCCACGGGGGGACACCTCGTCGTCTACAAATGTCTCGGGGGAGGGGCCCCGTTAGTCGCGGGCGCCGCCTCTGTCAATCGAACCCGGCACACGGCGTCCCGGGCGGCGCGCCCCGGGGGATCCGGCGTCGGGCCGCGTGCCGGAATGCGATGGATGACGTCCGCCGGTGCGCGTGTTAACCGCACCGCGATTCACGGTCCGATTGAAGCGGCGCCGCGCGGCTGCGCGACGCGCCGGATCCCGGCCCACCTTCGAGCCCGAACGGACGCCCCGTGTCGCACGATTCGCCCCCCGAACCCCTCACCGCAGCGCCGGGCATACCCCTGCGCGGACGACTGCGCCCGCCCGGCGACAAGTCGATCTCCCACCGGGCGATGATCCTCGGCCTCCTCAGCGAGGGCGAGACCTCGGTCGAAGGCTTGCTGGAGGGCGACGACGTGCTGCGCACCGCCGCCGCCGCCAAGGCTCTGGGCGCCGGTGTCGAGCGCCTCGATGCGGGGCGCTGGCGGGTCCGGGGCGTCGGCATCGGCGGCCTCGGCGACCCCGTCGAGGTTCTGGATTTCGGCAATGCGGGCACCGGCTCGCGGCTGATGATGGGCGTGGTCGGCGGCCAGCCCGTCACCGCGACCTTCGACGGCGACGCCTCCCTGCGGTCCCGTCCGATGCGCCGCATCCTCGATCCGCTCACCCGCATGGGCACGCAGGTCCTGTCGGAGGCCGCGGGCGGGCGCGTGCCGCTGACCCTGCGCGGGCCGCGGGAGGCGATCCCGATCACCTACGAGACGCCGGCCGCCTCGGCGCAGATCAAGTCGGCGGTGTTGCTCGCCGGCCTCAACGCCCCCGGGATCACCACGGTGATCGAATCCGCGGCGACGCGCGATCACACCGAGCGGATGCTGCGCCTGTTCGGCGCCGCGGTCGAGGTCGCGCCGCACGGGCCCGGGGGGCACGGGCGTTGCATCGCGCTCACCGGTCAGCCGACCCTGCGCGGGACCGACGTGGTGGTGCCGGCCGATCCGTCCTCGGCGGCGTTCCCGCTGGTGGCGGCGCTGATCGTGCCGGGCTCCGACGTGGTGATCGAAGGCGTGATGATGAACCCGCTGCGCACGGGCCTGATCACGACTCTGATCGAGATGGGCGCACAGATCGAGCGCGTGGCCGAGCGGGAGGAGGGCGGCGAGACCGTGGCGGATCTCCGGGTGCGCGCGAGCCGCCTCACCGGCGTCGACGTTCCGGCCGAGCGGGCGCCCGCAATGATCGACGAGTATCCGGTGCTGGCGGTCGCGGCGAGCTTCGCCGAAGGCCGCACGCGGATGAACGGTCTGCACGAACTGCGCGTGAAGGAGTCCGACCGCCTGGCGGCCGTGGCGGCGGGTCTTGCGGCCAACGGCGTCCGGCATGCGGTCGAGGGTGACGACCTCGTGGTCGAGGGCGACGGGACGGCGGCCCGCGGCGGCGGCACGGTGGCGACCCATCTCGATCACCGGATCGCCATGGCGTTCCTGGTGATGGGCCTCGCCACCCGGGACCCGGTGAGTGTGGATGACGGGGCGATGATCGCCACGAGCTTCCCGACCTTCCTGCCGACCATGCGGGCCCTCGGCGGCCGGATTGGGGATTGACGCCGATGCCGCTCGTCATCGCGATCGACGGCCCGGCCGCCTCGGGCAAGGGCACCTTGGCCAAGCGCTTGGCCGGCCATTATGGGCTGCCGCATCTCGACACGGGCCTCCTCTACCGCGCCGTGGCCCTGGCGCTGATCGATATCGGCCTCTCGCTCGACGATCACGGGGCCGCCGCCCGGGCCGCTCAGGCGCTCGACCCGGACAAGCTCGACGATTCGCGCCTGCGCGACCGGGCCATGGGCGAGGCGGCCTCGCGGATCTCCGCCGTACCGGAGGTCCGGGCCGGTTTGCTCCTGTGGCAGCGGCGCTTCGCCGCCACGCCGCAGGGCGCGGTACTGGACGGGCGCGACATCGGCACGGTGGTCTGTCCGGAGGCCGAGGTGAAGCTGTACATCACGGCCTCCGCCGAGGAGCGGGCGCGCCGCCGCCATCGGGAACTGGCCGGGCGCGGCGAGGCTGCGACCTTCGCGGCCATCCTGGCCGACATCGAGGCCCGCGACGCCCGCGACTCCTCCCGGGCTGCGGCGCCGCTGCGCATGGCCGACGACGCGGTTCGACTGGACACGACGGAACTCGACGCCGACGCCGCCTTCGACGAGGCGCGCGCGATCGTGGAGCAGGCGCGGACCGGTCCCCGCTGAGGGTTGTCCCCGCCCGCGTGTTGACCCCCCGGTTCGCCTCACCTATTGCGGACGCGCCGTCCCCGGCATTCCGCCCCAGGCGCGACCGGGACGCGAGCGCGTAGCTCAGCTGGTAGAGCAACGGACTTTTAATCTGTAGGTCTTGGGTTCGAACCCCAACGCGCTCACCAAAATCTCTCGATTTATCAACATCTTAATCCTGATGATATCTGCGACCATCGGGGTTCTGTGTCCAAGTTTAGCGAGGCTGTGTCCAAATTCATCGCCAAAGAGATCCCATCCGTCGGCGACCTGCGCCGGAAATCCGAAGTGACGGACGAGGAGATTGCGGCCGCGACCGCCGCCTACCTGAATGATGAGGGCGCCCCGCCGTTCGCCTTCAAGTCCGGCCACACCATCGACGTGGCCAAGGCGATCGAGATGCACCCGCAGGCCAAGAAGCTGCTCGCCGATGAGACGACCACGCCGGGGCTCCGGCGCACGATGGTGTCGACCTCCGTTATTCTGGGGTTCCCGGTCCGAGTATAAGCGCGGGCGTCAAGCCAATCTTGGATACGGCCGGATCTCTCGGTGCATGGGCTACACGGTCATTCCGGACGACGACTTCGAGCGTTGCCTGGTGAATGGCGAGGAACTGGATCACGCTCGTCGATCTGCCGGCGCTCGCACTGCGCCCCGGTCTCATGCCCTTTCGCGGGCGGTTGCAACAGGCCTCGGTCACGTGCGCCAAACATACCGTTTCCAACCGCTTGAGGCGAAGATCGTTTTCGGCCAGAAGAGCAATGCTGTGGTCGATCAGGGGCAAGCTTCGTTCGGTGTGCGGCTAGGGTGTTCATAAGCTTTTCTCATGGCTAAAGATGCAAGATACCCAGCTATGATCAAATGTATGTGCCTAAATTTGGAGACAGCCAGTGCTCAACGACGAGATCGCATCGTTTAAGGATGTATGGCCCGGCGGTTATTGCGAAGGCAATCCGTCAGACCCACTTGGTTCGTCATCATACGTCGAGCACGACAAGTTCAATGGCTATGCAGATCAACTTGCGATCGCTGCCGCTAAGGGTATCAAGGCCCGACAGATCGGATATCTGAGCACTCTCTACGTCACGTATCTGATGTGTATCCGTAATCAGACTCGCGATAAGATCGTTTTGGAGATCGGTCCAGGCGCAGGAGCGTGGTCGAAATGCATTCTGGGTGACGGGGCTAAGCATCTCTATGCCCTTGATGCGAAATCGGCAGAAGACAATAATTTTTTCGGCTATGTCGGGGCCAGTCCAGAGGTTTGCGACCGCGTTACATACGATCAAGTCTCAGATTTTTCCTGTAACTCTGTGCCCGATCGCGGCATCGAATTCTTTTTTTCATTCGGCTGCTTCTGCCATCTCAGTCGGGATGCCACCACCGCTTATTTCGAGGCAATTTCGCGGAAAATGATTTCTGGCGCGCGCGGTTTCGTCATGATCAGCGACTACGCCAAACTCGCCGCAGCGCTGGCCGTGGATGAGAGCGCCGAGGATTGGGATCGGCCGCGTCCGGGCCGCTGGTACAACATCGGCTGCTCCTGGTTCCGTGATATGGTCGAAGCACGCGGTTTCAGGGTCATCGATCCTGATATCGGATGCAATCTCCGGGACCCGGTCGTGCACTTTGAGCGGCGTTGATGATCTCGATGCATTCATTGAAGGGCTGAGCGCTGACACGCTGAAGGCTTGGGCCCAGTGGAAGGGGCACGTCAGGATGCTGATCGCGCTGGCATGAGCGACGAAGCCGACTCTATCCTTGCAGCCGTCGCGGCCCTGTTAGCGCCCGGCATCGTCGTGGCGCCGATCGGCGAGGAGCCGGACCACTGGCAGATCGGCTGCTTCACGTTCACCGACGCCGAGCTGCTGCGGCGCGCCGAAATCCGCGGGCTGCGCGAGGCGTCGTAGCTCGGTGCCGAAACCTCCCGCACCCCTCGGAGCGCGCCCGCGTCAGGACATCCGCCCGCGCGTGCTGGCCGCGCTCACGCCGGAGCCGTCGACTGTCAACCGAGATCGCCGAGCGTGCCGGTCTGCCCGGTCGGGAGCGAGCCTTGCACGCGAGTCGAGCCTTCGCCCGCCTGGAGGCAGACGGCCTCGCCGTCAGGGTTGGGACCCCGCAGGTGCTGCGCTAATCGGCGACGGCATCTCTCACTTCCGCACGATCCGCGCCCGATCCCGCAGGGTGACCATGTGCGTCGGCCATTCCCGACAGGCGACCTCGAACGCGGCCATCGCCAGGGACAGCGGGTAGATGGTGGCGAGATGCAATTCGATGCTGCCGCCGACCTCCTTCCAGATCTCAATCGTGTAGGGCACACCCGGCGGCACCGGCGGGATCTGCTTCACGGGTTGCGGCAGCGTGATCGCGGCGAGGCACAAATGCTCGTACTTCCGCGCGGGAAGCGCCCCGGGCGTGCGCTGGTACCGGCACGAGGCCGCGAGGTTTGCGCAGCAGGCCGAGCGTCGAGATGTCGGGTCCGTATCGATCGAACAGGTTCGCCACGCTGTAGCGCCCGAGCGCCGGCAAGCGGCGCACTCGACCCACACCCGGCCGGGCGGCACGGTGCCCAGGCGCCCATTCTGGTGCTCCTTCGTCTGCGAACAAAGAACGGACAAACTCGAGGTGGCGGCGCCCTTCAATCGCCGCCGGCGAGGCCCGCCGAGATCGCGGTGGAGTGCTGTGGATGACTTGCGAAACCGCGCGCACCATCAGAGGCTTGTGCCGACCGGTGGGGCGATTGACGTGACCGACGCGCAGAAGGCCTACCTGCAGGCGCTGGCCGACGTGCTATCCTGGCACCGCTAGCAGATCGGGCAGGCGCTCGGCGACGTCCGAACCATCCAGGTGCACGTGCCCGCCATCGCCTGGATCGAGGAGGTGATCGCCGCGAAGAGGCGGCATGCGGCCGAGGATGAAGCGGAGCAGCGACAGGTGCGGGCGAAGGCTGGGAGCGTGACTAACGAATTATTGCTGGTATGAGGGCGCTATGACCGACCGAGCCTGGACCGTCACGACATCGCGCCATGTCCTCCAAGACAGATGGATCAGTGTACGAGCCGACGATTGCGTCACGCCGGCGGGTGTTTCAGTCGCACCCTTCTACGTGATGGAGAGCCCAGTCCTCGCCCATGTGCTCGCCTTCGACACGGACGACCGAGCCATCCTGGTGCGCCAGTATCGACACCCGTTGCGGATCCTATCGCTCGAGCTGCCCGGCGGGATCGTCGATGCCGAGGATGCGGATCCGGTAGCGGCTGCCGAGCGCGAGCTGCGCGAGGAGACAGGCTACACGAGCGGGCACCTCGACCATCTCGCGACGCTCGCCCCGAACCCGGGCCGTTCGACCAGTCTCATACATCTCGTCCTGGCTCGCAGGGTCATGCCGGGTATGGCCACCCCAGAGCCGTCCGAGGACATTGAGATCGTGCTCGTGCCGCGTGCTGAACTTGCCGCGCTGGCCTGCTCGGGCGCGATCGTGAATGCCGCTCACGTTGGACTGATCATGGTGGGGCTCGCGCGAATGACAGCGCTCGAGGACAGCTCGCTCGCGACGCTGAAGTGATCGCAGATCGCCGCCAGATAGCAGGATGCAGCCGACGGTGAGGCTAACGTTCAGCGTGCCTGCGCCGCGAACTCCCAGACCGGCACGCCCGGAGCCTGACCCTTCAGCGGCCGGTAGTCCGACGTCTGCGCGAACGCCACCCGATCAGTATAGATCGCCCGAGCCGCGGATGGGCCGAGCATCAGGACACCGCAAGAGTCGACGCGCAGCGTGCCGCTTAACGGATGCACGCCGAACAGCTCGGGCGCAGTGCAACCCAGCTGGTGCGTTTCGGCGCCATACTGATCGATGAAAGCCAGAGCGCTCTTGCGCATCGCCACCCATTTCGCCGGGGCGAGGTATCGGCACGGCTACAGAGGTGGCTCGGTTTGTCTGAACAGTGACCTCGGCCTGGATGAGTGGCGTCCTGCCGGGTTCAGGCGGCCGCGGGATGCGGCAGCCTGTCGAAGGAGGTTTGGTCGGGGGTGCGTCGGTCGAGACGCGAATGGGGCCTCCGTCCATGGTAGACGGCGAGGTACCGGCCGATCGAGGCGCGCGCCGTGCTGACGGTGTCGTAGGCCCGGAGGTAAATCTCCTGGTACCTGACCGACCGCCACAGCCGCTCGACGAAGACCTCGTCGCGCCAAGCGCCCTTGCCGTCCATACTGATGGCGATCCCAGCCTTCACCAATACGCTGGTGAAGCCGTGGCTGGTGAATTGCGAGCCCTGGTCGGTGTTGAAGATCTCCGGTGTACCATGCCGGGCAAGTGCTTCCTCCACCGCCTCGACACAGAAGTCGGCCTCCATGGTGATCGATAGCCGCCACGACAAGACTTTGCGGCTGAACCCATCGATCACGCCGGCCAAGTAGACGAA
>NZ_JAKSYM010000182.1 GCF_022829545.1 Methylobacterium sp. J-030
GCAGAGCATCCGCGCCCGCATGTCCATGCGCGGGCTCTACATCCCGCACGAGGCCGATTGGCGGAAGGACTTCGAGGCCGAGCTCCTGCGCTTCCCGGCCGGCGTCCATGACGATCAGGTCGACGCGCTTGGCCTCATTGGGCAGCTACTCGACCGCGCCCGGCCGGGCGTGGCGCCGAAGGCTCCACCGAAGCCAACCGGCGGCCTCGCCGGCTACAAGTCGGTGAGTTCCGGCGGCGGCTCGTGGCGGGTGTAGCTAGCGTTTCCTCTGTGCGACCCAGCCGCAGCGTGGGCATCTTGGGTGCAGTAAGGGGTACAAACAACCGCGATAGGAAGGATCAAGGAGAGGACCGAGGCTTATGGCCGAAGGCATCTTAGCCGTTCTTTCGGCGCCTACATCCGGCAGCCATGAAGGGACTATCAAACCTAGGCGGTGCCGCCGTAGGATCGCGCCCCCGACCGCCGCGGAGTGCATCCGAGTTATGGACCGGCTCACCCTGTTGAAGTCACTTTCCTTCGGGTCTCAAGTGGCCGAAGAGGAAATTCAGGACCTCGGGAAATATTTTGTCCAAACAGATCAATGGAACAGGATTATCAAAGGCGAAATTGATATTATACGAGGTGAGAAAGGTGCTGGTAAAAGCGCCATATATCTGTTGCTAAATCAAAATACTAACGAACTTTTCGATAAAAGGGTGCTTTTAGTCAATGCCGAAAACCCAAAGGGAAGCACTGTCTTTAAGGACCTCGTTTCAGATCCTCCTGCATCAGAAGCTGAATTTATAGTACTCTGGAAGCTGTATGTACTTGTACTGATCGTTGCGCAGATGAGGGATTACGGTCTCACTGGCAAGAGCATGAACACCGTTCTGGTCGCCCTCGAAGAGGCTCAACTTATTGAAGCCGAACTGAACTTGAGTGGCCTTCTACGAACGGCGCAGATCCTAGCAAGACGGTTGCTGTCCAAAAGCCGCATCGAAACAGGCGTCGAGCTTGATCCTATGTCCGGCATGCCTTCTGGCATTATCGGTCGCATTTCGCTTGCGGAGCCGGATCGCGAATTGCGTGGGAGAGGCGTTAATTCGCTTGATGGATATCTGCGCATTGTAAATGAAGTGCTTATTGATAACAGTATTTCGGTGTGGGTCTTATTAGATCGTCTCGATGTCGCTTTTGCGGAAAATCACACTCTGGAAGCCAACGCAATAAGAGCTTTGCTCAGAGTTTACGGAGATATTAGATCTCTTGATAACATATCGCTTAAAGTATTTTTGAGGGAAGATATATGGAAGCGAGTAACTGAGAATTTTAGAGAGGCTAGTCACCTAATACGGTATGAAATAGTCGAGTGGACGCAACCGACTTTGCTCAATCTTATACTAAGGCGCATTCTTAATAATCAAACACTTGTTGACGAGCTTTCATTAAACGTGGATGAAATACTTACAGACATAAACAAGCAGAACGATCTGTTTGAGTTGATATTCCCTCCACAAGTTGAGCAGGGCACTCAAAAATCCCCGACTTTCAAGTGGATGGTTACTCGATGCGCAGATGGTAAGGGTAAAACCGCCCCGAGAGAGCTTATACATTTGCTTAAAAGTATCAAGGATCAGGAAGTAAGAAGAATGGAGCGCGGTGGAACTCTTCCGCCAAGTGGCCAGCTTTTTGACAGATCGGTGTTTAAGGCTGCACTGCCCGCAGTTTCGGATGCACGTTTGAAAACATATATATTCGCAGAATATATGTCAGAAAAGCCTTACATCGAGCGTCTTTACAGACAGAAGACTGAACACACTCCAGAAAGCTTAGGTGCGCTTTGGGGGGTGGATAGAGATGGTGCTATCCATAAAGCGGATGAGCTTGTTGAGCTTGGATTTTTTGAGAGACGCGGGACTAACCAGGAGCCGACCTTCTGGATACCGTTCCTGTACCGCGACGCTCTGAACTCAGTTCAAGGGAAAGCGGACGCCGATGATTAAACGTCCTACAAAAAACCGCTCCCGCTGTGCCCCCTGATGGCGTTCGCCCTTTGGTTGCTCAGCACTCGCCGCCGCCGCGCCGCCGCCAGGCGCTACATAGCCCTCGCCGCTCCGGCTGAACGCCGAACGACACAGGGCCGAACCACGTCATCACGGGATCCGGCCCGCTCCCTCATCATGGGCGCATCGTCACCGCCCCATCGTCAGGATCGACCGCCTCGACCCGCGGGCCTCCGATCTCGATCACGCCCGCCACATCGTCGAGACCACGGTTACAGGCCGTCGCGAGAACGTCGCTCGACCTGGTGGGCAGGACGAGCAAGAGACTGCGCACCAAGACGGACACGACCGTCACACGCATGGTTGGATGGAACGGCGCTCCATCCCGATCGCGCTCGTAGGCCGTTACGACGTTGTCAGCGATCAGGGTGGCGAACCGCTCAAGGTCAGGGCTCGGCAACATCTCGGAGGTGCCTGAAGTAAATGATTTCTCTCAGGATAACGTATTGCGTTTTGCCGCGCGACAACAGATTGTGCTGTCTTCTACAAAATCAGGTGCGCCGTGGACGAGAACGTAGAAACCATCGAGGCTCCGGCCGTCGATTTCATCGAACTGACAGCCGACATTGTCTCGGCCTATGTGTCAAAAAATTCTGTCCGACCCGGCGACATGCCGGAGCTGCTCGCCAGCGTGCATGCTGCGATTGCCGGGCTGAGCCAGGGCAGCACCCCCGAGGCGCCAGCGGTCGACAAGCCTACCCCCTCGCAGATCCGCAAATCCGTCACGCCGGACGCGCTGATCAGCTTCCTCGACGGCAAGCCCTACAAGACGCTCAAGCGTCACCTCGGCAAGAGCGGAATGACGATCGAGCAGTACCGCGAGCGCTTCGGGTTGCCGCGGGATTACCCGTCGACGGCTGCCAGCTACTCGGAGCAGCGCTCGGCGCTCGCCAAAAGTGCTGGCCTCGGAAGCCAGCGCCGGAAGGCCGCTCCGAAGGCTGCCGAGCCAGCGGCGACCATCTCCGACAAGCCGAAGCGGGCCGGCGGGCCGCGGAAGGCGAAGGATACCCCTAAGGCGTAGATCGAAGCTGTTCGGTTGTGTCGTGCTCTCGCCACAAGTGTGGTGCGCGCGATACAGCTTAGCTGTGGAGAACCAGTTAACCTGATCCTTGATCGGGTATTTTACTGGGGAAGCACAGTCATGAAGAAGCTTCTGGCTCCGTTGGCCACGTTCACCGCCCTTACGGCTACCGCTACGGCCGCCGACCTGCCGCGCCGAGCCCCACCGCCGGTGTTCACCCCCGTGCCGGTGTTCACCTGGACCGGCGCCTATTTCGGTATCAACGCCGGCTACGTCTTCGACGGAGACACGCGCTTCGACCGCACGGTGGGCACTCAGGGGAACAACAACGTCGCGCTCGCCGCGGGCCTTCGCCCCGTCGTCGCCCATGTTCGCGACGATGGTTTCACCGGCGGCGGCCAGATCGGGTACAATTATCAGTTCGGCACCGGGTCGGGCATCGTGGTCGGCATAGAGGCGGACGCAGCCTATACCGATCTCAATCGCCTCGAAACTTTCAGCAACACGACCAATCTGTCGGCGGGGGTCACGCCCAGCGCGTCTCAGTTCACCCGGGTCAACCAGTACCGCGGTGGCCTCGACTTCCTCGGGACGGTCCGTGGACGCCTCGGCTACGCCTTCGATCGCGTCCTGGTCTACGGAACCGGCGGCTTCGCGTATGGCGGCGTCGACAATCAAGTCGTCTTCTACGGACCCAACACCGCGACGCCGTTCTTCGTCGGCCGTCAGAACAACATCGAGACCGGGTACGCCTACGGCGGTGGCATCGAGTACGCCGTGCCGACCGATAGCTTCTTCAGCCGTTTGAACTTCTTCAATTCGAGCGCAGTGACGGTCAAGGTCGAATATCTGCACTTCGAACTCGGCAACCGGGCCATTCCCATCCCCGGGGTCAACGGCGCTCCGGGGGCGTATGCCGCGCGGGTGCGAAACGAGGGTGACCTCGTGCGCGCCGGCATAAACTACAAGTTTGGCACCTTCTAAGAGCTGACCTTCGCATCCCCAGCCCGATCAGACTGGCAGCGAGGTTGGCAGCGCCCCGGGAGTCTACCACTCCTGGGGCGTTCGCTATTCTGGATCCGGCTTTCTGTCGGTGAACTGACGTTCTGTCGGGTCTATAGGAACCCGCTCCCGCTGTGCCCCTTGAACGCGTTCGCCCGCCGAATGTAGCCGACCACCGTTCGTGGATCCCGATGGCCCGACTGATCCATGATCCGCGCGAGATCCGCCCCGCGCTCCGCCGCCGTCGTAATGTAGCCGGCCCGCAGGCTGTGCCCCCCGAACGTCGAGGCATCGAGCCCCGCGGCCGTGCAGTAGCGCTTGATGATGTCGGCGACCGCCTGTGTGGTCAGCCGCACGCCTTCACCCTGCCGGACGTTCCCCGACCGCGACACCGGCCGGAACACCGGGCCCGAGACGATGCCGGCCGCGTCGAGCCATTCCCGCACCAGGGCGACCGGCCGAATGAACCGCCCGTGCGGGATCGCCTTCTCCAGCCCCCTGCCCTCTTGGTCGACCTTCGATCTCCGGACCATGACGCGCAGGCCCTCGGGATCCTCGCGCAGATCCTCGACATCGAGCGCCACCAGCTCGCTCCGGCGGAACGCCCCGGCGAACCCGAGCGCCAGCAGCGCCCGATCGCGCTTGCCGGCCAGGGTGTCGGGTGTCCGCATCAGCAGCGCCGCCAGGATGTCGGCCGTGGCGGCAGCCTTCTGCCGGGGCGCCACGCCGACGCGGCGTCGGATGCCCTTCAGCGTCGCCCGTACAGCTTCCTCGGCAGTCGGGTCGCCGAACCCCGCCAGCTTGTGGGCGTAGGTGATGGCGGCGCACCGCCGGCCGATCGTCGATGCGGACAGTCCGGCCTCGGCCTCCGAGACCACGAACGCTGCGACCGTCTCGGGCGAGGCCGGCAGGGCTCGGAACCCGTACCGGGCGCACCAGGCCTGAAAGACCTGCGCGTCGGCGCGGTAGGCCTTCACGGTGGCGTCCGCCTTGCTCGCCTGCTGGTAGGCACGGACCAAAGCCGCCGCCTCGACCGGCAGCCCGGCGGCCGGAACCTCGACCACGGCCACCGCGGCGCTGGTCGTGACCGGGGCCTCGACCTTCGTCCACCTCCGATGTGGTGCTCTGCTACCGCCCGGCTTCATCGCCAAACTTTCGAGAATGCGCTTTATCGAAAGTTACAGCGGCGGGGAGGACCCGTCTAGCGGCATGAAGCCATAAAACTGCAAATTCACAACATCATGAAATTGCGATGCTATGATTTCTCGCCACTCTCGGCCCTGGCGACGATCTCGGCGATGGTCGGATAGCTGTGCTTCCGCAGGACGTGCTCCAGCCCCTCGACGAACAGGTCATGCTCCTTGCAGCGGGTGTGATAGGCGATGTCCCGCAAGACCTCCTTCACCGCCGGGTGCAGGTAGAACGGGGTTGGCTTGGCCTTCGTCGTCGTCCTGGCGGGCCGCCCGACCTTCCGCGGCTCGGGCTCGACCGCCGGCTCCGGCTCTGGCGCGGTCGTCTTCGCCTTCAGGTCCTCGACGCTCATGCTGTCGGCATCGAAGATCGAGGGGGGAGGGCGGCGGCTCATGCCTTGATCTCCGATTGCGTCTTGACCCACGCCCAGAGCTGCCGGGCTTCCTCGGCCGCCTTGCCGTCAGGGGCATACTCCGTCACGCCCATCCCCGACGCGAAGGCGTCCTGATAGTCGTTGCGCAGCAGCAGAAGCGGCTCGGCCATGTACCCGATCGAGGATAAGCCGGTGGCCGTATCGTTCGCCCGGCTATTGCGCGGGATCGTCGAGCACTGGTTGAGCACGAAGGCGAACGGCTTGCCGGAGCGCATGATTGCCTGGACCGTCGCGCGGACCGCCAGCAGGTCGAGCCGCGTCGGCCGAATTGGCACGAGGCAGAACGTCGAGGCTTCCATAGCCGCGTGCGTCGTCGGGTTGTCGGCGCCGGCTGTGTCGAGCACCGCGACCGTGATGCCCTTGGCCGCGAGGCTGCTGAGCATCTTCTGCATCTTGGCGATGTGCTCCATCGGGAACCTCTCCACCACGGGCAGCCGCGGATCCGCGATGGCGCCAGGCTCGGTGCTCGTCCGGATCCTGCCCCACTCGGCGAGGGAGCCCTGCGGATCGAGGTCGAACGCGGCCACGGTCTCGCCGGCCTGCTGAGCTGCCACAGCGAGCGATGTCGCGACGGTGGTTTTCCCGGCGCCGCCCTTCTGGGTCACGAGCGTGATCGTCTTCATGCGCAGCACCATGAAACCAGAATGCTAAAGCTTCGCAAAATCAGGACGTCGCGATGTCATGGCATCAAGGCATCGTGATGTTAAGGCTTCACAGCTTTGCAAATTCATGACGCTGTGAAATTACGAAACTACCAGCCGCGGACGCGGTCGGGGTTGCGCGCGAGGCCGGGCGAGCCGTCATGATATGGTCGCCCGGCTCCGTGACCAACCTTACATGGCAAGCCCCATGCATGCCTTCAGGCATGGCTGTGTTCCACCTCCAATGCGTGGTCCACCGTGGATGCGTGAGCGGCATCGCTCTCGACACCGAACAGATCACTGCCCGCACAGACTGGGAGGCGATCAGCGAGGCAGAGGCGCACTTCGCCCGCCTCTTAGGTCCGCGCTCGGGGCTGGCTGTCCTAAAGGACGATGCCAGTCGCCTAGTCTGGACCTCGCAGCTCCCTCTATCGCCGAACGCCCTGGCTGAAGCTCACGAGACTGAGAGACAGGCGCCGCTGGCCTCCGACATCGGGCGCGCGCAGGGCGAGATCAGCTGAACAAGAAGAAGCCCGCTCAACGCTGGGTCGGGCGGGCTGAGGTAGTGGCGTGCGTTCAACTCGCCACGGACGGCGAGCGTACCAGCTTCAGGCTCAGAGAAAAGCTCTGCGTGACAGGTGCCGAACGGGATGGGCGGCCGATCAATGGCCCGATCCGATGGCGAGAACCTCCTGTGTCACGAACTGCCCGGTCTCAGCATCGCGGACCACGACATCGTAGCCTTCGATATGCCAGCGCTTGAGATCCTCCACGGAGACGTAGGATCCGGAGCCAGGATCGTAGAGACGGCTGCCAGCGTACCGCTTGATAAGGCGCTGTTCGCGCGCCCTCTTGGTTGCCATCGCGCCGAAGCTCCGAATGCCGCCTCGCACGACCCATTTGGCCGCTTTTTGGAACGATTATAGACTGGAAGGCTGGCTGACAATCGACGCTATGTCTCGTGTGACAGCGCTCGGCCAACGCTGCCCCGTTGCCCGATCTGATCGGGGCTGGCGAGGGAGGTGCCGTTCCGGTCCCTCGGCTATGGCTGCGGAGGGCGGCGCTTTCATCCGCCTCTGCCCTTACCGTCTTGGTCGGATTTGGGCTCCGACAGGGCGCGAAGCCTCGCTTGAAGGCCGGAAACCGCGGCCTGACCTCAGTGCACCGGTGCCGTCATTTCCGCGACGCCGTTTGCCTCGAACCGCACAAGCCGAGGTCCTGGCTTATCGGTGTCGCCTTCTAGCAGGTCGAGACGAGCGTTGATGGCCTCGATCCATTCCGCGTTCGTGCAAGTGCCCAGCAGCGGTTCGACGATCCTCGCGAGGTCATGGGCGAGAGCATCGCGGCTGAGGCCGCTCACCTTTCCGCCGTGCTCCGCGAAGACGCAGGCAACAGCCTCTCCCATCATCAGCGCTCGCCCCGCTCCGGTCGGGTCCTCTGGCTCATCATCTCCTTGAGATCGCTTCGTCAGCATCGACCTAGGCATCCGAAGGGCGGCAGGAATTCCTCCAGGGCTCCATGAACGGTCTGAGCGGCTAAACCGTTGCGGGGGCAGCTACGTCGGACAACGGTCTGACGCTATCAAGGCTAATAGGGTCCGCGTGATCATGAGCCGACCACCTTCGGTCCGTGCCCGCATCCTCAACGCTCTTGCCGACCAGCCCATGAGCACTCTGCAGCTTGCCGAGCGGGCCGGCATCATGACGCGGCGGCGAGCGGAGGTCGTCAAACTGGCGTGCGATGTTCTAGAGGATGAAGGCCTGATCGAGCGAGTGGGTGGCCAACGCCATCCGAAGTGGCGCAGGTCGACCCGCTCGACAGCCGAAACACGCATGAACACCGCCCATCCGCCGTCGTCGGGCTGGATGGCGCCGGGCCTCGACGAGCGCTTGGCACGCGAGCTGGTCCAGGGCCTCGTACAGTCCGCCATCGCCCGAGGTGTCGACCCGGCCGTCCGCCTTCGAGAGTTTCGCACGTTGCAACAGGCCGCAATCGCGATGTCGCGAGATCTCGCAGCGATCCATGCTGTCGAGCAGCTCGTCCGAGCAATCGATCTAACCCTGCTAGAGCTGACCCCAGTGAGGTCGTAGGAACGTTCAACGAGGACAGGGGGTTCAAGCCGTTGCTAAGCCACTAACAGGAAAGACGTGCATGGACGTTTGGCAGCTCATTGAGCGTGATCACAAAAATATCGGCGGCCTGATCCGCGATATCCCCTACGCGCTCAACGATCCCCGTGCGGTCGGTAGCCGAGAGCGGATGCTGGCCGATCTCATGGACGAACTGGAGCTGCACGAGATCGCCATTGAGGCGAGCCTCTACGGTCCCCTGAGCCGTGAGAGCCAGACACGCACGTTGATTGAGGACCTCCACCGCGGCCATGCAGAGTCCAGGCGGCAGCTCCGGCAGCTCGCTCGCTACCGGCAGAGGGACCGAGCCGGCTGGCTCAACACGTTCGAGGACGTTACCTTCCTCGTGGACCAACACCTGCACCGGCACGTTCACGAACTGATCCCGGCAGCCCAGACGCTCTTCTCGCCTGAGGAGGCTGCCGCTGCCACACGGGCTTTTGTGCGCGCCAAGACGAAGGCCCTACAGAGCCGGCGGCGGAACGCCGCGGGTGGGGTCATGTCGAGTGAGGGCGCTCTTGTCGCCACGCTCGCCGGGGTGGCGGCCGGCCTTGGCTACTTGGTCTGGCATAGCGGACGCTTCGGCCGGTCGAGCTGAGTAGCCGCCACCGGAGAGCGTGTTCCCCGGCAGGGGGCCGCCCTAGGCCGCGGTGATCGCTGTCTGCACAAAGCCGGCAATTCGCACAGCTGCGCCCACTCGTCTGGCGCAACACGCGCTCAGCCCCGCCGCCCGATCTGATCATGAGGCTAGGCGTGCCGCAATGATGCGGCCGCCCAGTCATCTCATTCGCTGCGTTCAAGGACGGTCATAGGGCCACCAACAAGCACCTCAACCTCCGGGCCAGGAGGCTCGGACCAATATCGGATAGCGCCTGCCGGCATGTACGCCAGGAAGGGCGCAATCGGGTCAATGTTCGTCACGATCCCGAAATCCCCGCGGAACAGAGGTGCGTCAGACCACGGCGCGGCTATGTAGATTGCGGCGCCGGGTCGAAAGCGATCTCGGAAATTCCGCGCAAGATTGATCGTCTCGGCGGCGAACACACATCGTAATCGAGATACCGCTGCGGGTGCGATCGCGAGACGCGCAGTTTCGAGCGCGGCCTCCCAGAGTAGGGCGCCGATCTGATCCGCCCCAATGTTTGGCGCCTGAGCGGTCGAATAAAGGCTAGAGGCACCGTATCGTCCAGGGTTGATCCACGACCCCGCCGCAAACTCCTCGTGGCTCACGTGGAAGAGGCGGGGGTGTTCGGCCGCCGAGACTGGCCTCCTCAAACCTTCCGCTCCCGAACACGCACACCCACACCGCCGCCGTTCTCAGGGATAAGTTCAAGCCCCGCAGCCTCAAAGGCGCGCTGAATGGCGATCAGGTTGTCCGATATGGATTTCGGCACGCCGTCGCTTTCCTCCATCCGCTTGATGGTGGTGCCAGACACGCCGGAGGCCTCTGCCAGCTCCTTCACGGACCACCGCAGATAGCCTCTCGCCATCCGCATTTGCGAGCCGGTAAGCATCTTCAGCCTTCCCACGGTCCATTTTATACCGCCGGCAGGCTTTTGTAGCTTGACACCGGCGCGTCATGGTCCAATATGGCCCATGTGCAGACGAATTGTAGTCTCGCACAGGCCACGAGGCAACCATGTCTCACCGCACCGTCTCCTGGACCCAGATCGATCGCGCCGGCCGCGACAGCCGTCCGCGCATCCCCGCCGGCCTGATGGGCGCCCGCGTCCTGATCGAACTCGGCGCCCGCACCCGCCCCCTCGTCGTCGCCGGCCGCTACGACCGCGCCGCGATCATGGCCGCCGCCTGCAAGGCCGCCACCGGCATCCAGGAGCGCTGCGGCGTCTCCCGCGCCGAGGCGATGTCCTCCGCTCTCAAGGCCACCTGGCAGGTCGCCAAGGCCGCCCACCGCGCCGCCGCGCACTGATCCCCTAGCGACCTGACCCGCCCCGCCACGGGGCACCCCTTCACCCACCGCTCTGCCGCCACGAGCCCTCACCGGAGCCCGAACGATGACCCACGCCCGCATCCCGAATTTCAGCCAGCCCGTCACGGATCGCAGCGACAGCCCGCGCACCGGCCGCCGCCGCCTCTCGGCCGATGGGCGCTACCTCAATCTGCCGAACGAGCCCGTGCCCGGCGGCATCGAGGCTTGGGAGGCCGTCGCCCCGGTCCGCCCCGATACCGCGCACAGTCGCGCCCTGCGCTTCCTCGACGTCGGCGCCGAGCTGCTGGCCGCCGTCGCCATCATCGG
>NZ_JAKSYM010000208.1 GCF_022829545.1 Methylobacterium sp. J-030
CCCTCCCCCGCAGAGGGGGGAGGGAACCGCGGCGCCCTATAGCCTCCTCACACCCGGCAGGCCTCGAATCCCTCCCGGATCGCCGCCTCATCCAAGTTCCGGCCGATGAACACCACCCGGGACACCCGCCTCTCGTCCGTCCCCCAATCGCCCTGCACGTCCCCGTCGAGGATCATGTGGACGCCCTGGAAGACGAAGCGCTTCGGCTCGTCCGGGAAGGCCACGATGCCCTTGCAGCGCAAAATGTCAGGTCCCTGGACCTGCGTCAGGTTCGAGATCCAGGGCATGAACTTGTCAGGATCGACCGCGCCCTCGATCTTCGCCGAGATCGAGCGGATCTCGGAATCGTGGTGATGGTGGTGCCCCTCCTCCAGGAAGTCGGGCTCCACCTCGAGGATGCGGTCGAGGTCGAAGGCGTTGCGCTCCAGCACGGCGTCGAGCGGCACGGCGCAGTTCTGCGTGCGGTGGAGCTTGGCCAGCGGATTGATCGCGCGGATCTCGGCCTCGACCCGGTCGAGGTCGGCGGGCGCCACGAGGTCGCTCTTGTTGAGCAGGATCACGTCCGCGAAGGCGATCTGGTTCTTCGCCTCGGGCGCGTCCTTCAGGCGGTCGGTAAGCCACTTGGCGTCCGCCACCGTCACCACGGCGTCGAGCCGGGCGGCCTCGCCGACATCCTGATCGACGAAGAAGGTCTGGGCCACCGGGGCCGGGTCGGCGAGACCGGTGGTCTCCACGATGATCGCGTCGAACTTGCCCCGGCGCTTCACCAGCCCGTCCATGATCCGGATCAGGTCGCCGCGCACCGTGCAGCAGACGCAGCCGTTGTTCATCTCGAACACTTCCTCGTCGGCGCCGACCACGAGGTCGTTGTCGATGCCGATCTCGCCGAACTCGTTGACGATCACGGCGTAGCGCTTGCCGTGGTTCTCGGTGAGGATCCGGTTGAGCAGCGTGGTCTTGCCCGCGCCGAGATAGCCGGTGAGCACGGTGACCGGGATCTTGCCGGCGGTCGATCCAGCTTGGGCGGGAGCGGGGCTCGTATCGGTCATGGCGGGTTCTTCGGTGCGATTTCAGGGTTCGGGCGGGGCGGCGCGGCCGCGACCGTTGTCATATTGTAACAAATCGCGGCAAAGGAAGACGGCGTCACACGGTTTCGCGACCGGTGCCGCCAATCGATTGCACGTCCGGCAAGCTTTGCTCTAGGCACACGGAGCCGTTGCGGAACACCCGCGCGGTTCGCCACAGAAAAGCACCAGCGATCGCATTGATACGGGCGGCGTACCGCGCGAATCGTATCCGCCTCCGTCAGCCCGGTCTCTTCGTCCGGACGCAGAAGAACACGCCCATGGACGCTCGAAACCCGCTGGAACAGGACGATACCACCCTGGCACCGCCGCGCAGGCGCCGGTGGTCGGGACCGTTCGTCGTCATCGTGCTCCTGGCGGTCCTCGGCGGCCTGGCCTTCGCCTTTCCGGACCGCGCCCGCGAGACGGCCTCGCACCTCGCCGCCTCGGTGAGCGGGCTGCTGGGCGGATCCAGCAACCCCGATCCGGGCATCGATGCCGTGAAGGCCGGCCCGGTGGAGCGGGTGTTCCGGCCCTCCAAGGAGCAGCGCGCCGCCTTCGAGATCCTGCCGGTGGCCACGCAGGTGTTCCGGCCGGAGGGCGCCGCCGAGGGGCGCATCGCGCTGAACGACGATGACAACGTGCCGGTGGTCTCGCCCTACGCGGGGCGCGTCACCAAGGTGCTGGTCCGGGCGGGCGACGACGTGAAGGCCGGCGACGTGCTGCTGACCCTCGAAGCCACCGACATGGTCCAGGCGCAGAACGACTATCAGGCGGCGCTGAACAACCTCCAGAAGCAGCAGGCGCTGCTCAAGCTCGACCAGACCATCGCACAGCGCCAGCAGGAGCTGTTCCAGGCCAAAGCCACGGCGCTGAAGGACTACCAGTCTGCTCAGAACGACGTGATCGCCGCCCAGAGCGACCTGAAGACCGCCGAGGCGGCGCTCGACGCGGTGAAGAACCGCCTGCGCCTGCTCGGCAAGACCGACGCCGAGATCGCCGCCTTCGAGAAGAAGGGCACGATGAGTCCGGAGACGCAGATCCGGGCGCCGATCGCCGGCACGATCGTCCAGCGGAAGGTCGGCATCGGGCAATACCTCTCGGCCTCGAGCGATCCGGTCTTCGTGATCGGCGACCTGTCCACGGTCTGGCTCGTGGCCAACGTGCGCGAGAGCGAGATCCCGAAAATCCGCATCGGCCAGGAGGTCGAGGCGAAGGTCGCGGGCTTCGGCACGCGGATCTTCAAGGCCCGGGTGAACTACATGGCCTCCAGCCTCGACCCGGCCACGCGCCGGCTCGCCGTGCGCAGCGAGGTCGACAATCCGGACCGGGTGCTGCGCCCGGAGATGTTCGCCACCTTCACGATCATCACCGGCAAGGGCGAGCCGAGCCCGAGCGTGCCGGTCGGCGCGCTCGTCTACGAGGGCGACCGCACCCATGTCTGGGTGGCGCGGCCCGACGGGGCGGTCGAGGCGCGCGACATCAAGCTCGGGCTGATCAACGGCGAGAGCGCGCAGGTGGTCGACGGGCTGCGACCGGGCGAGCAGGTCGTGACCCGCGGCGCCCTGTTCATCGACCGGGCGGCCACCGGCGACAAGGCGTCCTGAGCGAGGATCCGGTCCGATGAACGCCCTGATCGCCTTCTCGCTGCGCCAGCGCGTGCTGGTGGTGCTGCTGTTCGTGGTGATGCTGGGCATCGGCTACGGCGCCTACACGCAGCTCAACATCGAGGCCTATCCCGATCCGGTGCCGCCGCTGGTCGACGTGATCACCCAGAATCCGGGCCAATCCGCCGACGAGATCG
Organism: Methylobacterium sp. J-030; assembly: GCF_022829545.1. Lineage (GTDB taxonomy): Bacteria > Pseudomonadota > Alphaproteobacteria > Rhizobiales > Beijerinckiaceae > Methylobacterium. The sequence continues at coordinate 2,869 of NZ_JAKSYM010000208.1, forward strand.
AGCGCTACATCACCATCCCCCTGGAAGTGGCGCTCGCCGGCATCCCGAACGCCCAGGTGGTGCGGACGATCTCGCTGTTCGGCCTGTCCGACGTGAAGGTGCAGTTCAACTACGAGTACACGTACGAAGAGGCGCTGCAGCGGGTGCTCAACCGCCTGTCGCAGGCGCCGACTCTGCCGAACGGCGCCACGCCGCAGATCTCGCCGACGAGCCCGGTGGGCGAGATCATGCGCTACAAGCTGGTCGGCCCGGCGGGCTACTCGCCGATGGACATGAAGACCCTGCAGGACTGGGTGCTGCAGCGCCGGTTCAAGGCGATCCCCGGGGTGGTCGACGTCACGGCCTTCGGCGGCAAGGCCAAGGAATACGAGGTCGCGGTCGACCTGAACCGGCTTCAGGCGCAGGGGCTGACCCTGGTGCAACTCACCACGGCGCTCAACAACGCCTCGATCAACGTCGGCGGGCAGACGCTGAACGTCGGGCAGCAATCGGCGGTGGTGCGCGGCATCGGCCTGATCCGCGACATGGACGACATCAAGGATACGATGATCAGCCTCGTCAACGGCACGCCGGTGCTGGTGCGGGACGTGGCCGAGGTGCGCGTGTCGAACGCGCCGCGCCTCGGCATCGTCGGCCACGACGACCAGCCCGACGTGGTCGAGGGCATCGTGCTCATGAGCCGCGGCGGCAAGAGCCTGCCGACCCTGGAACGCGTCGAGGCCGAGATCGACAAGATCAACAGCTCGTCGATCCTGCCGCCCGACGTGAAGATCGAGCGGATCTACGACCGCTCGGGCCTGATCCACACCACCACCCACACGGTGATGCACAACCTCATCTTCGGCGTGGTGCTGGTCTTCGTGGTGCAGTGGCTGTTCCTCGGCTCGCTGACCAGTGCGATCATCGTGGCGGCGACGATTCCCTTCGCGCTCGGCTTCGCGATCCTGATCCTCGTGGTGCGCGGCGATTCGGCCAACCTCCTGTCGCTCGGCGCGATCGATTTCGGCCTGATCGTCGACGCGACCGTCATCATGGTCGAGAACGTCTTTCGCCACATCGCCGAGCCCGACCACGTGAAGGGCGAGGCCCCGCCCACCGGCCTGACCGGGCGGCTCGGCACGATCGCGATCGCCGGGCGCGAGGTGAACCGGGCGATCTTCTTCTCGGCGACCATCATCATCGTCGGCTTCCTGCCGCTGTTCACGATGACCGGCGTCGAGGGCCACATCTTCGGGCCAATGGCCAAGACCTACGCGTACGCGCTGGTCGGCGGGTTGCTCGCGACCTTCACGGTCTCGCCCGCGCTCTCGGCCCTGATGCTGCCCAAGAACCTGGAGGAGCGCGACACGCTGATCGTGCGGGTGGTGCGCGTGGGCCACGAGGCGGCGTTGCGCTTCGGCCTGCGCAACCGGGTCCTGACGCTCGGCGTGATGCTGGCGGTGCTGCTCGTCTCGGGGCTGGCGGCGCGCAATCTCGGCCTCGAATTCCTGCCGCGCCTCGAGGAGGGCAACCTCTACGTGCGCGGCACCATGCCGTCCTCGATCTCGCTGGAGGCCGGCAACGCCTACGTCCAGCGCATGCGCAAGATCTTCCAGGACGTGCCCGAGGTCACGACCGTCCTGTCGCACCAGGGTCGGCCGAACGACGGCACCGACGCCACCGGCTTCTTCAACGTCGAGATCCTGGCGCCGCTCAAGCCGATCGACCAGTGGCGTAAGGGTCTCGACAAGGAGACGCTGATCGCGAACCTGAACAAGCGGCTCGAGGACGAGTTTCCCGGCATCGAGTTCAACTTCTCCCAGTATATCGAGGACAACGTCCAAGAGGCGGCCTCGGGCGTGAAGGGCGAGAACTCGGTCAAGGTCTACGGCAACGACCTCGCGCAGCTCACCAAGACCGCCAACGCCGTGAAGGCGGCCCTGGGCTCGGTCCAGGGCATCACCGACCTGTCGGTGTTCGAATCCCTCGGCCAGCCGACGGTGCGGATCGATGTCGACCGCCACAAGGCGGCCCGCTACGGCCTGTCGATCGGCGACGTCAACACCACGATCCAGGCGGCGATCGGCGGCCAGACCGCGGGCGACCTCTACGAGTACGGCTCGGACCGGCACTTCCCGATGCGGGTGCGGCTGGCCAAGGAGTACCGCTCCTCGCTCGCCGGCATCCGCAACATCGCGGTCGGCGCCCAGAATCCGAACGGCGGCGTGATCCAGGTGCCGCTCTCCGAGATCGCCGATGTCGACCTCGTCTCGGGCGCCTCGTTCATCTACCGCGAGGACCAGGAACGCTACATTCCGGTGAAGTTCTCGGTACGCGGGCGCGACCTCGGCAGCGCGGTGATCGAGGCGCAGCGCAAGGTCGCCGAGGCGGTGGACCTGCCGCCGGGCTACCGGCTGGAATGGGTCGGGCAGTTCACCAACCTGCAGGAGGCGGCGCACCGGCTGAGCCTCGTGGTTCCAATCACGCTGCTGCTGATCGCACTGCTCCTCTACATCAACTTCTCCTCGGTGGCCGACATGCTGCTGACGCTGTCGGTGATCCCGATGGCGATGATCGGCGGCATCTTCGCCCTGTCGTTGACCGGGACGCCGTTCTCGATCTCGGCGGCGATCGGCTTCATCGCCCTGTTCGGCATCTCGACCATGGAGGGCGTGATCCTGCTGGCCTACTACAACCAGCTCCTCGACGAGGGCTGGAGGAAGCAGGAGGCGGTCTGGCACGCCGCGGTGGTGCGCATGCGCCCGGTGATGATGACCTGCGTCGCCGCCTGCGTCGGCCTGCTGCCGGCGGCGGTGTCCACCGGCATCGGCTCGCAGGTGCAGAAGCCCCTGGCGCTGGTGGTGGTCGGCGGCATCATCCTGGCGCCGAACCTGATCCTCGTGGTCGTGCCGGTGCTGATCTCCCTGTTCTCCCGGCGCAGGCCGAACCCGGAGGCCCGGGCGCGGACCGAGCATCGGGCCGCCGCGTGAGCCGGCTCACACTCGGGGTGCGGCTCGTTGCAGGCGCGCCACAACCGGCCCTCGGCGCGCGCCACCTGGGGACGGCTGCATTGACTTGGGTGCGCACTGCGCCGCTCTACCGGTGTGGGGTTTCCGGGGGCGGAATGGTGATGCGTGCGCCGACACGGTGCGGACGGGCGATGGCCGTGCTGGCCGCATCCCTGTCGCTATCGGCCTGCGCGGTCGGCCCGAACTTCGTGCCGCCCGAAGCGCCGCCGGTCAGCCGCTACACCAAGGAGCCGCTGAAGAACCCGTCCGCCGCCGATGCCGTCCGTACCCGCCAGGGCGGCTCGGCCGACCAGAGCTTCGCCTCCGGCGCAGACATTCCCGGCCAGTGGTGGACCCTGTTCCACTCCAAGGCACTGAACCGCCTCGTCGAGCAGGCGCTCGCCAACAATCCGAACCTCGAAGCCGCCCAGGCCTCCCTCCGGGTGGCGCAGCAGAACGTGCTCGCCCAGAAGGGCACGCTCTATCCGAGCCTGACCGCGACCCCGCAGATCCTGGGTGCCCTGGCGCCGGGCCTGGACCTGCAATCGCCCCTGCAGAACCAGACTCAGTACCTCTACAGCCTCTCCACCCCGCAGGCCGTGGTCGCCTACAATCCGGACGTGTTCGGCGGGAACCGGCGACAGATCGAGTCGCTGGAGGCCACCACCGAGAACCAGCGCTTCCAGCTGGAGGCGGCCTATCTGAGCCTCACCGGCAACGTGGTCGCGGCGGCGGTCCAGGAGGCGTCCCTGCGGGCGCAGATCGAAGCGACCCGCAAGGTCATCCAGGCGCAGACCGAGATCCTGCAGCTCTACAACAAGCAGCTCTCGCTCGGTCAGATCGCAGGCGCCGACGTGGTGCAGCAGCAGGCGGCACTCGCCCTGTCGCAGCAGCTCCTGCCGCCGCTGGAGAAGGCGCTGGCCCAGCAGCGCAACCTGCTGACCGCGCTGGCCGGCCGCCTGCCCTCAGATGAGGTCAGCGAGACCTTCGAACTCTCAGGGCTACGGCTGCCGACCAAGCTGCCTGTGAGCCTGCCCTCGCGCCTCGTGCAGCAGCGGCCCGACGTGAAGGCGGCCGAGGCCCTGGTCCAGCAGGCGAGCGCAAATGTCGGCGTCGCGCTGGCGAACCGCCTGCCGCAGTTCAGCCTGACGGCGACCGGCGGGTCGAGCTCCACGCGGATCGCGCAGGTGACCAACCCGGGCGCCGCCTTCTTCACGATCATCGGGCAGGCCACGGCGCCGATCTTCGACGCCGGCACCCTGTTCCGGCGCCAGCGGGCGGCCGAGGAATCGCTGACGCAGGCGGAGGCGCAGTACAAGGCGACGGTGATCACCGCCTTCCAGAACGTCGCCGACGCCCTGCGGGCGCTCCAGGCCGACGCCAGGGCGGTGGCGGCGGCCGACGCCGCGGTGAGCGCCACCAACCAGAGCCTCGGGCTGATCCGCAAGCAGTACACCGCGGGCGCCGTCACCTCCTCGCAGGTGCTGATCGCCCAGCAGGGCTACCTCTCGGCGCTGGTCACCTCGGCGGGCGCGCGGGCGACGCAGTACGCCGACACGGCGGCTTTGTTCGTGGCGCTCGGCGGCGGCTGGTGGAACCGCGCCGACGTGGCGCCGCCCCCACCCGAGAAGGACCCGCTGAAGATCCTCTGAGGCGGACCCCTCAGGCGTACATCGCGATGGCGTCCTGCAGCATCTGGTCGGCCGTGCTCATGACCTTGGTGTTGGCCGTGTAGGCCTGCTGCGTCTCGATCATCTTCGAGAACTGGTCCGCGATGCCGGCATTCGATTGCTCCACCGAGCCGGCCGCCAGGGTCGCGCCGTTGAGGCCGTAGGTCGGCGTCTCGGACTGGCCGTTGGCCACGTAGGCGCCACCGTCGAGGGAGGTCAGGTTCTCCTGCGTGCCGAACTGCGCCAGCGTCAGGGTACCGAGCGGCACGGTGCTGCCATTGGCGGCGGTGCCGGTGATGGCGCCGGCGGACGAGATCGACAGGTCCGCCAGGGTGTTGGCGCCGGTCGGCACCGTGACCGGTGCGGTCGCCGAGGGACCGGCGAACAGGTAGTAGCCGGCGCCGTTGACGAGGTAGCCGTTGGCATCCGGGGTGAAGTCGCCGCGCCGCGTGTAAGCGGTCTGGCCGGTGAAGGTCGGGCTCTGGTCGGTGCCGGTGTTGGCCCGGACGATGAAGTAGCCGCTGCCTTGGATGCCGAGGTTGGTCGAGACCCCGGTGGATTGCATCGTGCCCTGGAGGCCCAGCGTATCGCGCGTGCTGCTGCCCACGCCGCCCGCCGGCTGTGTCCCGGCCTCGGTCTGCGCCAACATGTCGGCGAAGCTCGTCTCGGTGGTCTTGAACCCCGCCGTCTGCGTGTTGGCAATGTTGCCCGAGATGTTGTTCAGCGCGAAGGACTGGGCCGACGCACCGGAAATCGAATTCGAGAGCGCGTCGAAGAGGCTCATCGGGGTCTCCATCCGTCGGAGCGGCGAGGATCGATCCGACAGGACCATATGCGCGCAGCATGGTTAACAGGCCGTGTGTTGCCGGCTGTTGCCGCTCGGTCGGAGCCGGCACCCGATCACGCGCCGATGACGCTCATCACGATCTCCCGCCGGTGCGGCCGGTCGCGGTGCTCGATCAGGTAGATCCCCTGCCAGGTGCCCAGCGCCAGCCGGCCGTCGACCAGGGGAATGCTCAGGGCCGAATCGGTCACCAGCGTGCGGATATGGGCCGGCATGTCGTCCGGCCCCTCGGCGCCGTGGACGTAGCCGGCGTTGCGCGGCGCGAACCCGTCGAGCGCGGTCATCAGGTCGGTCTGCACGTCGGGGTCGGCGTTCTCCTGAATGGTCAGCGAGGCCGAGGTGTGCCGGCAAAAGACCGTCACCAGCCCGTCCCGGAGGCCGCTGTCGCGGACGAACGCCGCCACCGCGTCGGTGAAATCCGTGAATCCCTGTCCCGCCGTCGCGATGGTGAGCCGCGCGCTCGCGTGGCGCTGCACCGCACCGGCGGCCAGCATCTCCACCGAACCGATCTTTCCTTGCCCCCTGCCCTGCCTCATGCGTCCGTCTCCAGCATGGTCGCGCCGGGCGCGACCGCGCGCTCGCCCCGGGCGAGGATGCGTTCCAGCACGTCGATCCGGTCGGCCTCCGCGGGGGGCTTGTCCCAGCGGATCCGGCTGACCCGGGGGAAGCGCATCGCCACCCCCGACTTGTGCCGGGTCGAGCGCTGTACGCCCTCGAAGGCGATCTCCAGCACCAGACCGGCCTCGCGCCCGTACGCGACCTCGCGGACCGGACCGAACCGCTTGGTCGTGTTGTTGCGGACGTAGCGGTCGAGCTTGGCGAGTTCGGCGTCGGTGAAGCCGTGATAGGCCTTGCCCACCGGCACCAGCTCGTCGCCGCCCTCGGGGGCGGCGCGCCAGACCCCGAACGTGTAGTCCGAGTAGAAGGACGAGCGCTTTCCGTGACCGCGCTGGGCGTACATCATCACGGCATCGACGACGTGCGGCTCGCGCTTCCACTTCCACCACGGCCCCTTGGGGCGGCCCGGCAGGTAGGGGCTGTTGCGGCGCTTGAGCATGATGCCCTCGATCGCCTCGGCATCGTCGCCCGCTCCCACCGAGGCCGGATCGGCCCGGGCGGCGGCGAGCGCCTCCCAGTCGGCGAAGGGCACCAGCGGCGAGATGTCGATCCGCGCATGGTCGAGCCGCGTGACCAGGGCCTCCAGCTTCTCCCGGCGCTCCATGAAGGGGTCGGCCCGCAGGTCGCCGCCGTCGAGGGTCAGCAGGTCGTAGGCGCGCACATGGGCGGGGAATTCTTCAAGGAGTTTCGGCGTGACGGCCTTCCGGTTCAGGCGCTGCTGGAGCACGTTGAAGCTCTGCACCCGGCGCTCGCGCAGGATCAGCAATTCGCCGTCGAGGGTGCCGGTGAAGGTGATCGCCTCGGCGAGATCCGGGAACGCCCCGGTGATGTCCTCGCCGGTGCGGGAATAGACCTTTCCGATCTGCTGCCCGGTCCGGTCCGGACCGCCGACGAGCTGGACGCGGATGCCGTCCCATTTCCACTCGGCCGAGAACGCCTCCGGTTCCAGCTTCTCCAGATCGGCCTCCTCCTCGATCGGGTGGGACAGCATGGGCGGCCGGAACGGCGCCGGGTTCAGGGTCTCGGGCCGCGCGGCCCGACCCTCGACCCAGGCGAACAGGGTCTCGAAGGGCGGCGTCAGCCCGTGCCAGACTTCCTCCACGGCGTCGGCATCGTGACCGCCCAGCGCGCCGACCGCCGTCTTGGCGAGCCGTGCCGAGACGCCGACGCGAAGGTTGCCGGTGACGAGCTTCAGGAGCGCCCAGCGCCCGGTCTCGTCCAGGGCATCGAGCCAGTCGGCGAGGTGGCGGGGGAGTTCGCGCTTGGGGATGGTCGCCAGCGTCTCCACGACCTCGGCCAGGGTCGGGACATGCGGCGGCGGGTTGTTGTGGCCGATCCCCGCGCGCGCATCCCCTCCCCCCTGTGCGGGGGAGGGTGGCCCCCGAAGGGGGTCGGGTCGGGACGAAGTCCCGCGAGAGGGGAGCGACGGTGCAGAAAACGCCTCGGCCTTCCCATCGGGCGAGCCCGTCCCTGAACCGTCGCTCCCCTCTCCCCCCCTGCTGCACAGGGTACCCTCCCCCGCAGTGGGGAGAGGGAGATCCCGTGGCGACGGCCAGATCAGCGCCGTGGTCTCGGCGAGATCGCCCACGTAATTGTGCGAGAGCCGGAACAGCACCGGGTCGATCCGCTCCTCGACCAGCCCCCGGATCAGGGCCGGCTTGGCCTCGCGAAAGCTCAGCGTCCCCGTCATGGCTCCGAGGGCGTAGCCGCGCTCCGGGTCGGGCGTGCGTGAAAAATAGTCCTGCAGCATCCGCAGCTTGGCATTGCGGCGCGGCTCGTAGGCGAGGCGGTCGAGGAGGTGGGCGAAGTCGTTCACGCGGCCGCCTCCGTCTCGGGGCCGGGCGCTTCGGGGCCAGGCTCGGCCTCGCCGTCGTCGCCATAGCCCAGCAGATGCAGCGGCTTCGCCCGGATTCCCTCCGTCCCGCACCAGTGGACCAGCGCGTCCTCCTGCCCGTGCGTCACCCAGACCTCCCCGGCGCCGGTATCCCGGATGGTGCGGCACAGGTCCGGCCAGTCGGAATGGTCGGAGATCACCATCGGCAGCTCCACGCCCTTCTGGCGGGCGCGGGCGCGCACCCGCATCCAGCCGGAGGCGAAGCAGGTCACCGGATCGGGGAATTTTCGCGACCATAGGTCCTGCATGGCCGAAGGCGGGCAGATCACGATGGCGCCGTGCAGGTCCTTGCGCTCGGCCGCCACAACCTTCGGCGTGTCGCCCAGCGGCAGGCCCTCGTCCTTGTAGAGTGCGGTAAGCTTTTCCATCGCCCCATGCAAATGAATCGGCCGGTCCCAGCCCTCCTCGCGCAGCAGCGCCATCACCCGCTGCGCCTTGCCGAGCGCGTAGGCGCCGACGATGTGGGCGCGCTCCGGAAACAGCGCCACCGAGTCGAGCAGCTTGCGCACCTCGCCGCGCGTGTCGGGATGGGTGAAGACCGGCAGACCGAAGGTCGCCTCGGTGATGAACACGTCGCAGGGCACCACCTCGAAGGGCAGGCAGGTCGGGTCCGGCGCCCGCTTGTAATCGCCTGAGACCACCACCCGGGCGCCCTCGCGCTCGATGGCGATCTGCGCCGAACCGAGGACGTGGCCCGCAGGCGCGAAGCGCACGGTGACGTCGCCGATGCGGATCGGCTCGCCGAGACGCGCCTCCTGCCGGTTTTGGCAAAAATCCGCGCCATAGCGCACCGCCATGATCCGCAGGGTCTCAGGGGTCGCCAGCACGTGGCCGTGGCCGGAGCGGGCATGGTCGGCGTGGCCGTGGGTGATCAGCGCGCGCTCCACCGGCCAGGTCGGATCGACGTGGAAGCCTCCGAGGGGACAGTAGAGGCCCTCGCGGGTCAAGGTGAGGAGATCGCTGGCGCGTATCGGCATCGGGTCCGTGCTGCCGGTGGAGTCCGCCGGTGGCCCCGGTATAGTGGCGCCCCCGACCCGGCAGACGCATGGCCCCGCAGCACAGTTCCGGCGACCTCCTCGCCGACCGCCGCTATCGTTACGCGGAAGCCTGTCTGGCGGACGGCGACCACGAGGCCGCCGCGGACCTCGCCGAGCAGGTCCTGGAGATCGCTCCGCGCTACGCCCCGGCCTGGCTGCTGCTCGGCCGGGCGCGGGAGGGGCTGGCAAGCTCCCGCGCCGACCCGGCGTTGCGGGATGCGGCGGCCCGGGCCTATGCCTGCGCCCTCGACATCGACCCGGACGATACGCTCGGTGTGCGGGCCCAGCTCGTCCACCTCGGCGCGGGCGACGGCCTGCCGGCCCTCTCGCCTGCCTATGTGCGGGCCCTGTTCGACGGCTACGCGCCGCGCTTCGAGCGCCATCTGGTCGAGGGCCTTGCCTATATCGGCCCGGAGCTGGTCCGGGACGCCCTCCCCCGCGTGCCCGGGCGGTTCGCGGCGGCCCTCGATCTCGGCTGCGGCACCGGCTTGATGGGCGCGGCGATCCGCGAGCGGGTCGGGCACCTCGCGGGCGTCGATCTCTCGCCGGGGATGCTGGCCCTGTCCCGCGCCAAGACGTGGCAGGACCGGCCCCTCTACGACCGCCTCGCCGAGGGCGAACTCAGCGCGTTCCTGGCCAGCGAGATGCGAGCCTCGGCCGATCTCTGCCTCGCCGCCGACGTGCTGATCTATGTGGCCGATCTCGGCCCCGTCCTGGCAGGGATGGCCCGTGTGCTGCGTTCGGGCGGGTTCGCCGCCTTCACGGTGCAGTCCCATGCGGGGTCCGGCGCGGTCCTGGGCGCCGACGGGCGCTATGCCCACGCGGATGCCCACATCGCGGAGGCCGCAGCCGGCTTCGAGATCCTGACTCTGCATCCAGCGGATGTCAGACGCGAGGCCGGGCGACCGGTCCCGGGCCGCGTCGTTGTGTTGCGCCGCACCGCGGCATGAAACCGCTCCGCTATTCGTCCATTAGCAGTCGGCCGCAGCGGGAGCGGCCGCTGGATCGGGGAACAGCATGGCGGATTACGGCAATCGGACGGGTAGCGGCGTGCCGGAGCGAAAGCCCGAGCCGCCGGCCGACAAGTCCTTCCCGGCCGATCCGCGGACCCGTATCCCCTTCGCCGTCGCGCTGGCCCTGCTGGCGGGCTGCGCGGATTCCATCGGCTTCCTGGAATTCTCGCAGCTCTTCATGTCGTTCATGTCGGGCAACACCACGCGCTTCGGCGTGGCGGTAGCCAATGGCGACTGGGAGAATGTCACCCGGGTCGCCAGCACGATCTGCATCTTCTGCTTCGGCGCCTTCCTGGGGACGCTGATCGCCGCCTGGGTCGGACGCTGGCGCCTCGCCGTGCTGCTGACCCTCCAGGCGCTGCTGCTGGCCGGCGGGCTGCTGATGCCCTGGGGCACCTTCGCGTATCCGCTCCACGCCTACCCGATCGTGCTGGCGCTGGGGCTCCAGAACGCGACGCTCCAGGACGAGGGCGGCCGCTCCATCGCGCTGACCTACGTCACCGGCGCGGTGGTGCGCTTCGGCACCGGCTGCGCCAACCTGCTGCTCGGGACCGTGGCGCCCTCGTTCTGGATCCAGGCGCCGCTCTGGGCCGGGCTCAGCACGGGCGCGGTGATCGGCGGGCTGCTCGACATCCGCTACGGCGAATCGGCTTTCCTCTTCCCGGCGGCCCTGGCGGCGCTCCTGGCGCTGATCGCGATCGTGCTGACGATCGCCAAGCCGGGCAGCAGCTTGGTGGCAGGCTCGTCCCCCGCCCCCGACGCGAACCCGAAGGCCGCGGTGATCGACGCGATCCATTGAGGGCGATCGAGGCCGGGCGTCAGCTCTCCGAATCCCGCACGCCGCCCCGGCCCTGCTTGATCGTGGCGCGGTTCTTCTTGGCCCCGATGCGCCGCTCCTGCGAGCCCCGGGTGGGCTTCGTCGGGCGGCGGACCGGCGGCGGGGGCTTCGCGGCCTCCGCCACGAGGTCGACGAGGCGCTGCAGGATCTCCGCGCGGTTGCGCTCCTGCGTCCGATGCCGCTGCCCGGTGAGCACGAGGACGCCGTCCTTGGTCATCCGCCGCCCGGCGAGCCGCACCAGATTGGCCTTCACCCGGTCGTCGATCGACGGCGACGCGAGGACCGGCCAGCGGAGCTGGACCGCCGTCTCGACCTTGTTGACGTTCTGGCCGCCCGCCCCGGAGGCGCGCAGGAACGACAGCTCGATCTCGTCGTCCGCGATGGCGATGCGCGGCGTCACCCGCAGGGACATGGCGGCCTCTCAGGCACAGTAGCGAACACACCACGGGCCGGTGCGAGCCTGCCGATCCGGCAGATGCAGACCGAGGTCCGCATGACCATATCCTCGTTCATGACCGCGCCTCCGTTCCCGTCATCGCGAGCGCAGCGACGCGACCCAGTTTAGCCCAACGCCGTCCCATGTGGCGCCGGCCGGATCGCCCCCCAAGGACGATCAAGCGGATGCGTCAGGCCGCCTCGTCCGGGGTGCGCGTCCGCAGGGCGAGGGCGTGGAGCCCGCGCTCGAACGCCTCCTCCATCAGCGCGTTCACCAAGCGGTGCCGCTCGACGCGGCTCTTGCCCGCGAACGCGGAGGCGACGATGTCGAGCCGGTAATGCGTCTCGCCCCCCGGCCGGGCCCCGGAATGGCCGGCATGCAGGTGCGACTCGTCGATCACGTCGAGTTGCACCGGCGCGAGTTGGTCCCGCAGCCGGGCCTCCATCCAGTCTCGGAGCGTATTGCCCCCGTTCGCTCCGTCCGCCATCGCGTCCCTCCCATCCGTCAAGCCCGATCCGGCGCATGCGTCATCAGGCCCGACGCCCTTGTGTCTCAGGTCCGCCCCCTCATAATCGGCCCGTCATGGATCTCAACTCGCGCCTGTTCGACAGCATCCGGATCAAACCGTCCTGCGACGAGCCGAAGCCCGCGGCCGAGACCGGCTGCGAGAGCCCGGGCTGCACGCAGCCGGGCCTGTACCGCGCGCCGAAGGGCCGGAAGGCGGAAGGGCAGTACTGGCGCTTCTGCATTGATCACGTCCGCGCCTACAACGCGACCTACAATTACTTCGACGGCATGAACGACGCCGCCGTGCAGGCCTACCAGAAGGACGCGATCATCGGCCATCGCCCGACCTGGGCGATGGGCGTGAACAAGAGCGGCCAGGCCAAACCGGCCGACGAGCCGGCCCGCGACTGGGCCTATGTCGATCCGCTCGGCATCCTGCGCGGCGAGGGCGTCGCCGACGCACGCCGGCGCGCCCGCCAGCCCGAGCCGGAGAAGCCCCGGCACTCGGCGACGGTGCGCCGGGCGTTGGACGTGATGGGGCTCGAAGAGGGCGCCGACACGGCCGCCATCAAGGCGCAGTACAAGACGCTGGTGAAGCGCTTCCATCCCGACGCCAACGGCGGCGACCGGTCGTTCGAGGAGCGGCTGCGCGACATCATCCGCGCCCATGACGTGCTGCGCGCCGCCGGGCTCTGCTGAACGGCACGAAGGATGCACGCGAGCTCGATCCCACGATAGGGCAAACCGCGCGGCGCGGCCCTATATAGGGGTCCAGGCCGGTCGGTGGCGCCGGAACGCGCCGCCGTCTAAGAATGACTCCGCCCCGCCGCGGAGGCCCGGCTCGACGTTCTTCCGCGCGGATGCTTCACTGTTAGGGAGTGGAGTGTCCGCGCCTCACGAGGTTCCGAATGCTCTCTGACGACACGCCCGCCCGGCTCCCCGACCGCACCGTCTCCGTCCGCGAGGTGTTCGGCATCGACCTCGACCTCAAGGTCCCGGCCTATGCCGAATCCGAGGAGCACGTCCCGGATCTCGACCCCGACTACATCTTCGACCGGGAGACGACGCTCGCGATCCTGGCCGGCTTCGCGCGCAACCGCCGCGTGATGGTCACCGGCTATCACGGCACCGGCAAGTCGACCCATATCGAGCAGGTCGCCGCCCGGCTGAACTGGCCCTGCATCCGCATCAACCTGGACAGCCACGTCTCGCGCATCGACCTCGTCGGCAAGGACGCGATCGTGCTGCAGGACGGCAAGCAGGTGACCGCCTTCCAGGACGGCATCCTGCCCTGGGCGCTGCAGAACAACGTGGCGCTGGTGTTCGACGAGTACGATGCCGGGCGCCCGGACGTGATGTTCGTGATCCAGCGCGTGCTGGAACTCTCGGGCCGGCTGACGCTGCTCGATCAGAAGCGCGTGATCCGCCCGCACGCGGCCTTCCGGCTGTTCGCCACCGCCAACACGGTGGGGCTGGGCGACACGTCGGGCCTCTATCACGGCACCCAGCAGATCAACCAGGGCCAGATGGACCGCTGGTCGATCGTCACGACGCTGAACTACCTGCCGCACGACCGCGAGGTCGACATCGTGCTCTCGAAGGCGGTGCATTACCGGGGCGACCAGGGCCGCGACATCGTCAACCGGATGGTGCGCGTGGCGGATCTCACCCGCAACGCCTTCATGAATGGCGACCTCTCCACCGTCATGAGCCCGCGCACGGTGATCACCTGGGCCGAGAACGCCGACATCTTCAAGGATGTCGGCTTCGCCTTCCGGGTGACCTTCCTCAACAAGTGCGACGAGCTGGAGCGGACGCTGGTGGCCGAGTTCTACCAGCGTGCCTTCGGCAAGGAGCTGCCCGAGAGCGCGGTGAACGTCGCGCTGAGCTGATCCGGATGGAGGAGCCCGTGGCGCGCCCGGCGGAGACCGATGTGATGGACGTGGACGCTCCGTCCAAGTCCGTCCACACGCGCTACGAGGAGGATCTCTGCGCTTGGGTGCAGGAGCAGGTCTCCCTGCTCCGCGCTGGCCGGTTCGACGCGGTCGATGTCGAGCGTGTCGCGGAGGAGCTGGAGGATTTGTCGAAGCGCGAATTCTCCAAGCTCTACAGCTGCCTGCGGGTCCTCCTGATGCACATGCTGAAATGGGATCAGCAGCCGGAGCACCGGACGCCGAGTTGGATCTACTCGATCCGCGAGCAACGCCGCCGGTTCGACCGCCTTCTGAAGGAGAGCCCCAGTCTCAAGGCACGGCTCGCGGAGGCTCTGGCAGACGCTTACCCCGATGCCCGCGATTGGGCTGCCGACGAGACCCATCTGATGCCGGACGAGTTTCCGTCCGTCTGCCCCTATACCTGGGAGGACATCCAGGAGCGCCCCTTCGATCTCGACTCGGCGAAGAGGTAGTTTCGCATGGTCGACACGCTTCGGAGGGGACCGGCCGGCAGCGGAGCGCCCGAAGCTCCGCGTTCGGGCCGCCTGGAGGACGCGATGGTGCATCCGGTCGAGACAGACGCGATGGATGCGCCGACGGCGTCGGCCCCCGCCCGCACGCGCTACGCGGACGACCTCTACACCTGGGTTCAGGAGCAGGTGGCTCTGCTCCGCGCCGGCCGGGTGGACGCGCTCGACCTCGACAATATCGCCGAGGAGCTGAGCGACGTGGGCTTGAGCGAATATTATCGGCTGGCGAGTGCGGTCGAGATCGTCCTGCTTCACATGCTGAAATGGGATCATCAACCGGAACGCCGCAGCCGCAGCTGGGCGCTCAGCATCGCCGAGCACCGGGAGCGGATCCTGATCCAGTTGCGGAAGAGCCCCGGACTGAAGTCGAGCCTCGATGAAGTGCGGCGCGACGGGTTCCGGCTCGGTCGGCTCGGGGCGGCCCGACAGATGAAGCGCTCACCGAAGACTCTACCCGCGGAGTGTCCCTACAGCTGGGACGAAATCCTGAACCGCCCCTTCGATTTCGACGACGACCGGTAGCCCCGCATGTCCATCTCCAACCGCAAGCCCGGCGAGCGCCGCGAACCCGTGGCCGAGCCCCTGAAGCGCTCGGTGGCCGGGTGCCTGCGCGCCATCGCGCGGCGCTCCGAGGTCGAGGTCACCTACGCCACCGACCGGCCGGCACTGACCGGCGACAAGGCGCGGCTGCCCGAGCCCCCGCGAAAACTCTCGGCGCAGGACGTCGCGGTGCTGCGCGGCAATGCCGACGCCATGGCGCTGCGCCTCGGCTGCCACGACGTCGCCCTGCACCGCCGGTTCGCCCCCGAGAACGCCGCCGCCCGCGCGGTCTACGACGCGGTCGAGCAGGCCCGCGTGGAGGCGATCGGCTCGCGTCGAATGGCGGGGGTCGCCAGCAACATCTCGGCGATGCTGGAGGACCGCTACCATCGCGGCGGCAAGTACGAGACCATCACAGACCGGGCCGACGCCCCGATGGAGGACGCCGTCGCCCTGATGGTGCGCGAGCGCCTGACCGGCCACAAGCCGCCCGAGGCCGCGGCCAAGATCGTCGAGCTGTGGCGCGCCCATATCGAGGCGAAGGCCGGCCCGAACCTCGACGGCCTGCTCGGGTCGATCGAGGACCAGCGCAAGTTCGCTCGCTCGGTGCGCGATCTCCTCACCTCCCTCGACATGTCGGACGAGACGCCGTTCGACGCCGAGGACGACGAGAACGACGACGAGAACGACGCCCAGGACGACGAGCAGAACCCGAGCGAGGGCGATTCGGAGGAGAAGAGCCAGGGCGAGCGCGCCGAGATCGAGACCTCCGAGGAGGCCTCCGACGAGATCGAGGAGGGCGCCCAGGAATCCGCCGACGCGCCGTCCGGCGAATTGCCCGAGGAGGCCGAGGACGCGGACTCGGAAGAGGCTTCCGAGGCCTCGCGCCCGCCCCAGCGCCAGGGGAACGAGGCGCGCGGGCCCGAGTACCGGGTATTCAACCCCCGGTTCGACGAGGTCATCCACGCCGAGGAGCTGTGCGACGCCGACGAGCTGTCGCGCCTGCGCTCCTATCTCGACAAGCAGCTCTCGCATCTCCAGGGCGTCGTCGGCCGGCTCGCCAACCGGCTGCAGCGGCGGCTCCTCGCGCAGCAGAACCGGGCCTGGGATTTCGACCTGGAGGAGGGCCAGCTCGATCCGGCGCGGCTCGTGCGCGTGGTGATCGACCCGTACCAGCCCCTCTCCTTCAAGCAGGAGAAGGACACCAATTTTCGCGATACGGTGGTCACGCTGCTCTTGGACAATTCGGGCTCGATGCGCGGCCGGCCGATCACCGTGGCGGCGACCTGTGCCGACATCCTGGCGCGGACGCTGGAGCGCTGTGGCGTGAAGGTGGAGATCCTGGGCTTCACCACCCGGGCCTGGAAGGGCGGCCAGAGCCGCGAAGCGTGGCTCGCCGCCGGCAAGCCGCCGAATCCCGGACGCCTGAACGACCTGCGCCACATCGTCTACAAGTCCGCCGACGCCCCCTGGCGGCGCGCGCGAAAGAACCTCGGGCTGATGATGCGCGAGGGGCTGCTCAAGGAGAATATCGACGGCGAGGCCCTGGACTGGGCGCATAAGCGCCTGCTCGGCCGGTCGGAGCAGCGCAAGATCCTGATGGTGATCTCCGACGGCGCGCCGGTGGACGATTCGACCCTCTCGGTCAATGCCGGCAACTACCTGGAGCGGCACCTGCGCTGGATGATCGAGGAGATCGAGACGCGCTCGCCGGTCGAGTTGCTGGCCATCGGCATCGGCCACGACGTGACGCGCTATTACCGCCGCGCCGTGACGATCATCGACGCGGAGGAACTGGGCGGGGCGATGACCGAGAAGCTGGCCGAGCTGTTCGAGGAGGACGGTGCGGCGGCCCCGGTGGGTCGAGCGCTGCGGGTGGCAGGCGCGCGGCGCTGATCGCGCCGCGGCCGCTTCGATGCGCGGCCCAGACCCTTCAAGTCGTCGTCGCGCCTGTCATGGTTTCGAAAGGTCCGGGACCTTTTGCGGGTGCAGGGCAGAGCCCTGCTGTCGGGCTCTGACGGATGGCCGGGCCCTCCGGGATCCGTGACCGGCGGTGAAGGCTGGCGGTCTGCGCGTCGAACGCGCGCAAGCGAAAACCGCCGGACCCCTCGCGGCCCCGGCGGTTCGCATCATCCGGTGAAAGCCCGAAAACTCAGGCCGCTTCGGCCGGGGCCTCGGCGAGCTTCTTGTGGATCTCGCGCTTCAGGAGGCGGGCGGTCTGCGAGAGGTCGCCCTCGCCGGCCTTGATCAGGAAGGCGTCGAGCCCGCCGCGGTGCTCCACCGAGCGCAGGGCGTGGGCGGTGACCCGCAGGCGCACGCGCTTGCCGAGCGCATCCGACTGGAGGGTGACGTTGCACAGGTTCGGCAGGAACCGGCACTTGGTCTTGCGGTTCGAGTGGCTCACGAGGTGGCCGACCTGAACGGCCTTGCCGGTGAGTTCGCAGCGGCGCGCCATGATGACTTTAGATCCCGTCTCGTTCCGCTCGATGAAGACCCGATCGCGACCGGCGCGATCGTCGTCGCAGCGGGCGGTGCCCGATGCGGTTCCAGGTCCGGCGGAGTCCTGTTGAAGGCGCGAGCCTATAGGCGAGGCAGGGGCTCCGCGTCAAGGTATCGAGCGAACGACCGTGGCCCGGGCGGTCCAACGGTCTGTTAACCACGATGCCGGGATATAGCCTTCTTCCACCCGCAGGAAGGCGCCTCACCCGGTACCGGGCATCGCGAGGATGCCGCAGGCGGGTGTGTTCGAGAGGGCGGACCCAGGACCCTGTCGCAAGACGATGTCCTCGGCCGCTCGTCCTGGGATGCGATCCGGATCATGAGCGCAACGCCTGCCCATCGGACGATCAAGTCGCTGACGAAGCATGCCGCGGGCCGGCTGGTCGCGGGCGCCCTCGTGGTCGCGGCGCTCGTCGCGCCGGCCGAGGTCGCCGCACGCGCCGGCCGGTCGAAGCGGGCGGCGGCGGCATCGGCCACCACCGTGACGGTCGATTACGGCATCAACCTCGCCGGCCTGCCGATCGGCACCGCGCGCCTCGCCGGCTCCTTCGAGCGCGACCGCTACGTCATGGACGTATCGGCGGTGCTCACCGGCCTCGTGGGCGCGATCACCGGCGGCAAGGGCTCGGCCCGGGCCTCCGGCACCTTCGCGGCGGCGCCGCAGCCGGGTGCCTTCTCGATCGCGACCCACACGGCGAGTTCCGGCATCGCGGTGCGCATGGCGCTGGCCCACGGGAACGTCGTGCAGGCCGAGATCACGCCGCCGCTCATCGACATGCAGGACCGCGTGCCGGTCACTTCCGCCAACAAGCGCGGCATCCTGGATCCGGTGAGCGCGCTGCTGATGCCGATCCAGGGGCGCGGCGAGCCGCTCGACCCGGAGAATTGCAACCGCACGCTCCCGGTCTTCGACGGCGCGACGCGCTTCAACGTGGTGCTCAGCTACGCCGAGACGCGGCCCGTGCAGAAGCCCGGCTATGTGGGCCAGGTTCTGGTCTGCACCGCCCGTTACCAGGCGGTGGCCGGCCACCGGCCGGACCGGCCGGGGGTGAAGTTCATGGAGGACAACCGCGAGATGTCGGTCTGGCTCGCCCCCGTCGAGGGGACGCGGGTTCTGCTTCCCCTGCGCATCTCGGTGCTCACCACGATCGGCACCAACATCATCGAGACGACGCGCTGGAGCCAGGGCGGAACCGCGGGCACGACCGGCACGGCCGGAGCCGAACCGAACGCCGCCAGCGTCGCCCAGGCGAGCCTGCCCGGGGAGTAGACCCCTTTGACCGGGGCCGGTTTTCCCGGCACGCCTGCCCGGCGCGGCACCCGCGCCAGGGAGGCCAGACAATGCCCAAGGGCTACATCATCGTCCGGATGACGGTCACCGATCCGGACACCTACAGGGACTACGCCGCCATGGCCTCCGAGGCCATGCGCCAGTACGGCTGCAAGCCGCTGGTCCGCGGCGGCCGCCACGAGGCGCTGGAGGGCGAGGCCCGGCCGCGCAACGTCGTGCTGGAGTTCGACTCCTACGAGGCGGCGCGGGCCTACTATTTCTCTCCCGAGTACCAGGCGGCTATCGCCAAGCGCCGGCCCGCGGGGATCGGCGAGGTGGTGCTGGTCGAGGGGGCGGATTGAACCGCGCTTTCC
The DNA here is from genome assembly GCF_022829545.1 of Methylobacterium sp. J-030. Taxonomy (GTDB): domain Bacteria; phylum Pseudomonadota; class Alphaproteobacteria; order Rhizobiales; family Beijerinckiaceae; genus Methylobacterium. The sequence goes on from NZ_JAKSYM010000208.1 coordinate 21,860, forward strand.
GTCGAAGCCTGCCCCAATTCATCCCCAAGGCGCATCACGCGTACCGAGGCGGTTCGGGTCAGCGCGCATGGACCAGCGTCGCCCTGTCGCAATCGCCCGGCCGGCAAAGGCGGCAGCCATGGACGAAATCTTCACCGACCCCGCCATAATGCTCGGATGCGCCGGCCTGTCCTCAGAATCGCCCTGGCCCTCATCGTCCTCGCCGGCCCGGCCGCCGCGCAGCCGCTGACCGCCGGCACCGCGGAACCGGGCTGCGGCGGCGACGCCTTCTCCTCGGCCGAGATCGTCGAGCACCGCCGCGGCCCCCTCGTGGCGATGCCCGATACGCTCTGCGCCGACCTCGCGCCCCAGCCGGGGACGCCGACGACACAGATCGACGTCTATCCGCAGATCGTGCCGCAGGTTGGACCTAGCGGCGCCGGCATCCCATATGGGGGGAGACAGACCCGGCCCTATCGTCCCTGACGCGACCGGCCGATAGCACCTCTCCCTTCCCCGCCCGCGCCGCGACGGCGCTGCGACGGCCTTCATCCGAAGGAACCGCGGACCATCGACGCGCTGCTCCGCCCCCCGCAAAGCCGCTCGCTGCCCCGCGACGTCCGCGCCCGCGGCGTCACGGCGGTCCTCGGGCCGACCAACACCGGCAAGACGCATCTCGCCATCGAGCGGATGCTCGCGCACCCGACCGGGATGATCGGGCTGCCCCTGAGGCTGCTCGCCCGGGAAGTCTACCTGCGCGTCGTCGCGAAGGTCGGCCCCGAGAAGGTCGCGCTCGTCACCGGCGAGGAGAAGATAAAACCCGATCGGCCGCGCTACTGGATCTGCACCATCGAGGCGATGCCCCGGGACCTCGACGTGGCGTTCGTGGCCATCGATGAGATCCAGCTCGCCGCCGACATGGACCGCGGCCACGTCTTCACCGATCGCCTGCTCTACGTGCGCGGCCGGGAGGAGACCCTGCTGATCGGCTCCTCGACCGTGCTGCCGCTGGTCCAGAGCCTGATCCCGAACGTCCACACAACGACCCGGCCGCGCCTGTCGCGGCTCAGCTTCGCGGGGGAGAAGCGGCTGTCGCGCCTGCCCCGACGCACCGCGATCGTCGCGTTCTCGGCCGAGGAGGTCTACGCGATCGCCGAGCTGATCCGCCGCCAGCGCGGCGGCGCCGCGGTGGTGCTCGGCGCCCTCTCGCCCCGGACCCGCAACGCCCAGGTCGAGATGTACCAGGCGGGGGACGTCGACTACCTCGTCGCCACCGACGCGGTCGGCATGGGTCTCAACCTCGACGTGGATCACGTCGCCTTCGCGGCCAACTGGAAGTACGACGGTACCCGCTTCCGCAAGCTCACCCCCGCCGAGATGGGCCAGATCGCCGGCAGGGCCGGGCGCCACCTCGCGGACGGGACCTTCGGTTCCACCGGCCGCTGCCCGCCCTTCGAGGCCGAGCTGGTCGAGCGGCTGGAGAGCCACGATTTCGATCCCCTGCGCATCCTGCAATGGCGCAACCCGGATCTGAGCTTCGGCACCCTGGAGGGCCTTCAGGCGAGCCTCGACGAGCACCCGCGCGAATCGGGGCTGACCCGCGCCCCCATGGGCGAGGACCAGCAGGCCCTCGAGATCCTCATGAAGGAGGACGACATCCGCGACATGGCGCGCAGCGCCGCCACGGTGCGTCGCCTGTGGGACGTCTGCGGCGTGCCGGATTACCGCAAGGTTCACCCGCAGGTGCACGCCGACCTCGTGGCCCAGCTCTACCGATTCCTCATGAAGGGCATGGCGGGCCGCATCCCCGACACGTGGTTCGCCGAGCAGGTGGCGATGATCGACCGGACCGACGGCGACATCGACACGCTGTCCCGTCGAATCGCCCAGGGCCGCACCTGGACCTTCGTTGCCAACAGACCCGACTGGCTGCGCGACCCTGAACATTGGCAGGGCGAGACGCGTCGGGTAGAGGACAGGCTGTCCGACGCCCTGCACGAACGCCTCGCGAGCCGCTTCGTCGACCGGCGCACAAGCGTCCTGATGCGGCGCCTGAGAGAGAACACGATGCTCGAAGCCCAGATTACCGCCGACGGTGACGTCACCGTCGAGGGTCAGCATGTCGGCCACCTTCACGGATTCCTGTTCGTTCCCGATGCCAGCGCCGAGGGGCACGAGGCCAAGACCCTGAGGAGCGCCGCCGAGAAGGCGCTCGCGGGTGAGATCGAGTCCCGGGCCGAGCGGTTTTCGGCAACAGCCGATTCGACCCTCGTGCTCGCGCATGACGGCACGATCCGCTGGACCGGGGCCCCCGTCGCCAAGCTCACCCCCGGGGAGAAGCTGTTCGCCCCGCAGATCCGGCTGCTCGCCGACGACAGCCTGACCGGCGCGCACCGCGAGAAGGTCGAGGCGCGCCTCGATGCGTGGTTGAAGGCCCACATCGTGCGGCTGCTCGGTCCGCTGATGGAGATCGAGACCGCCGCCGACCTCACCGGTCTCGCCAAGGGGATCGGCTATCAGGTCGTCGAGGCGCTGGGCGTGCTGGAGCGCTCGAAGGTGGCGCACGAGATGCGCAGCCTCGACCAGGACGGCCGCGGGGCGCTGCGCCGCCACGGCGTGCGCTTCGGCGCCTACCACATCTTCCTGCCGGCCCTGCTGAAGCCGGCGCCGCGGACGCTCGCGGCCCAGCTCTGGGCCCTGCGCAACGGCGGCCTGGACCAGCGCGGTCTCGACGAGATCGCGCATCTCGCCGGCTCCGGCCGCACCTCGATCAAGGTCGACCGCGAGATCGCCAAGGGCCTCTACCGGGCCGCCGGCTTCCGGGTGAGCGGCGAGCGGGCGGTGCGCGTTGACATCCTGGAGCGGCTCGCCGACCTGATCCGGCCGTCGATCGCCTACCGGCCCGGCACCACGCCGGGCACGCCGCCCGACGGCACCGCCGACGGCGACGGGTTCGTGGCGACCGTGGGCATGACCTCGCTGGTCGGCTGCTCGGGCGAGGATTTCGCCTCGATCCTGAAGTCGCTCGGCTACACCGCGGAGACCCGCCCCGGCCCGGCCATCACGGTGCCGCTGGTGCCGGCCGCAGCAACGACGCCGGCCGCGACGGCCGCAGCCGAAGCCTCGTCCGACGCCGCGGTCGCCGCGCAGGCCGATGCCGCCCAGCCCACCGACGACGAGGCCCCCGCCCCCGGGGAGGCTGCCGCCGCCGAGCCTCACGAGGCCCCGGCCGCCTCCGGGGACGAAGCGGTCGGTGACGCGGCCGCCACCGAGACCAGGAGCCCCGCGGAAGCCGTCGCGGCCGGCGAGACCGCGGTGGACGCTCCGGCGGTCGAAGCGGCCCCGGCGGTCGAAGATGTTGCGGCCGAGGATCGCGGCACGGTCGAGACGTCAGCCGCGGCGGAGCCGGCAGCCGAGCCCGAGACCGCCATGGACGCGACGCCGGAACCCGCTTCCGTCGAGGCTGAGCCGGTCGCGGCGAGCGCTGCGACAGAGGCGGCCCCGGAGGTCGCCGAGACCGAAGGCGAGCCCACCGCGGAGATCCCGCAGATCGAAGTCTGGCACCTCCAGCGCCATCAGCGCCCGGCCCATCAGCGCCCGCAGAACCGCCCGCGTGGCGCCGGCCGCGGCCGGGAGGCTGGACAGCAGGGCCAACACCCGGGTCCCGGGCGTCCGGAGGGCGCCCGTCCCGAGCAGCGCCGCGCCGAGGGCGAAGGCGGTCCCCGCGACGGGCGGGATCGCGGTCCCCGCCGCGACCGGTTCGCGGCCGGGCGGCCCGAGCGTCGGGATGACCAGCGCCGGAACGACCAGCACGGCGAGCAGCGCGCCTCCGGCCCGCGGCCCGACCAGCGTCCGCCCCGGCGCGAGCGGGCGCCGGACCCGGATTCGCCCTTCGCCAAGCTGGCGGCGCTCAAGGCGCAGCTCGAGGCGGGCGACGGCGGAAAGCGCTGACCCGCGCGCATGCGGGAGGACCGGCAGCGTCTCGACAAATGGCTGTGGTTCGCGCGCTTCGCGCGGACCCGGTCGCTCGCGGCGCGGCTCGCCGCGGACGGTTTCGTGCGGGTGAACGGGCTCCGGGCCGAGAACCCCGCCAAGGGCATCGGCATCGGCGACGTGGTGACGGTGGCCGCGCCCCACGCCACGTTGGCGGTGCGGGTGATCGGCCTCGGCCTGCGGCGGGGACCGGCCCCGGAGGCGCGGCTGCTCTACGACGACCTATCGGGCCAGTCCGCCCCGCCGGACCGTCCCGAGTGATGAGGAAGGGCCACAACCGCTGACGCAGCCGCCGGCATGCGGCGCCCGCGCGCTTGTCAGCCCGGGAGCCAGCGTCTAAGGCCGTTGCCTCCGAAGTCCGGCCGCGAGCCGGGCTGCACCGGCATTCCCTCGCAGTGCCACCCGGGCGTGCGGGCCGTCCCGAGGCTCCGCCCGGGCCAAGTGATGTTTGAGGACGAAGACATCCGATGACCTATGTCGTCACCGACAATTGCATCAAGTGCAAGTACACGGACTGTGTCGAAGTCTGTCCGGTCGACTGCTTCTACGAAGGCGAGAACATGCTCGTCATCCACCCGGACGAATGCATCGACTGCGGCGTCTGCGAGCCGGAATGCCCGGCCGAGGCGATCAAACCCGACACCGAATCGAATCTCGATGCGTGGTTGAAGATCAACGCGGACTACGCCAAGACCTGGCCCAACATCACGCAGAAGAAGGAAGCGCCGGCCGACGCGAAGGAATGGGACGGCAAGTCCGGTAAGCTTGAGGCCTACTTCTCGCCGAACCCCGGCTCGGGCGACTGAGCCAGCGCATCGATCCACAGGATCTGGTGCCGGCCCAGCCCGGTCGGGACAGGGCCGGACTGTGGATAGCGGCGGGTCCCCCCGCTTCGCCTCGCGCGGCGGGATCTGCAACAGGCGAAGGTCAGATCCGCGGCAGGCTCATTTCTCTCCGGCCGCATCGATGTAAAACACGATGGTGCCGTGCAGGGATATCGTGCACGCGCCCATGCGCATCGTCAGGGATGCTTTGCTCTGCGCGTCGGATTGTGGTAGACCGACTGCCTGCCGTCGCTCGCGCCTGACGTGCTTCCTCCGGCTGAAACACCTTCGATCATCGTGGGTTAGGAGTGGTACGCGATCGACCGCCGAAGGTGCTTCGGCGGAAGGTCCAGGCTTTTGCACGGTCGCGCCGGGGAATTCCTCGACCTCCGCCCGTGGCGACAGGTTCGGGAGCGGCGAGGCAAACCGGGTGTCCCGCCCGGAACAACACGGTTTCGTGCGGCGTCGAACGCTGCGCGCCAGTGGAGGCCCTTCTCGCATGACCACAGCCAAGAAGACGACGACCGCAGGCCGGCAGGGTTTCAAGACCGGCGAGGCTGTCGTGTATCCGGCCCACGGCGTCGGTCGCATCACCGCGATCGAGGAGCAGGAGATCGCGGGCTACAAGCTTGAGCTGTTCGTCGTCTCGTTCGAGAAGGACAAGATGGTCCTGCGCGTGCCCACCGCGAAGGCCAACAGCGTCGGCATGCGCAAGCTCGCCGAGCCTGAGCTGGTGAAGAAGGCCCTCGACCTGCTGACCGGGCGTGCCCGGATCAAGCGCACCATGTGGTCGCGCCGGGCCCAGGAATACGAGGCGAAGATCAATTCAGGCGACCTGCTCTCGGTCACCGAGGTGGTGCGCGACCTGTTCCGCTCCGAGGCGCAGCCCGAGCAATCCTATTCCGAGCGCCAGCTCTACGAGGCGGCCCTCGACCGGATCGTGCGCGAAATCTCCTCGGTGAACCGCATCACCGAGACGGAGGCGCTGAAGCTCATCGAGCAGAGCCTCGCGAAGTCCCCCCGCCGGGCCAAGAGCGAGGCGGAGCCCGAGACCGACGCCGAGGGCGAGGGCGACGACACCATCCAGGAAGAAGCTGCCTGAGCGGCCCATCTCTGGTCCGACGATGAGGAACCCGGCCCCTGCGGCCGGGTTTTTTCATGGGTCGGTGCGAGCGCCCGCCCGGTCCGGCGGCCCGGATCCTGATGCGGGACCGGCATCGCGTCTGTCATCCCGCCGGAACACAAAAACGTGCCCGCGCGCTTGTCGCATTCCGGGTCGTCGGGCGGAACTTTCTCCTCGGGCCTTCCGTTGTCGCTGGCCTGGGGTCGCTTGGCGGCGGCGCCTGTGCGCCGGCCCATTGGTCTGGCGCCGCAACAGCACTCGACAACAAGAGGCAGGCGGAATGGCTGAGATCGCGGGAATACGTAGGCAATTCATCCGGACTGCGATGGAAGCGCCCTTCCTCGCCCGGGAGGAGGAACGCGGCCTCGCCGTCCGCTGGAAGGACGATCGCGACGAACGCGCCCTTCACCGCCTGATCTCGGCCCATATGCGCCTCGTCATCGCCCTGGCGGGGCGTTTTCGTCACTACGGCCTGCCGATGGCCGACCTCGTCCAGGAGGGCCATGTCGGCCTGATGGAGGCCGCCGCCCGGTTCGAGCCGGAGCGGGATGTCCGCTTCTCCACCTACGCGACGTGGTGGATCCGCGCCTCGATCCAGGACTACATCCTGCGCAACTGGTCGATCGTGCGCGGCGGCACGTCCTCGGCCCAGAAGGCGCTGTTCTTTAACCTGCGCCGGCTGCGGGCCCGGTTGATGCAATCCACCGAGGAGCATGTCGGCGACGAGATCCACCGCCGAATCGCCAGCGCGATCGGCGTTTCGCGCGACGACGTGGCGCTGATGGATGCGCGCCTGTCGGGGCCGGACATGTCGCTCAACGCCCCCGTGGGCGAGGACAGCGAGGCCTCCTCGGAGCGGATGGACTTCCTGGTCGACGGCGCCGACCTGCCGGACGAGACCGTGAGCGCCACCGTCGACGGCGAGCGGCGCCTGAGCTGGCTCCAGCAGGCCCTGACCGTGCTGTCCGAGCGTGAGCTGCGCATCCTGCGCGAGCGCCGGCTCGCCGAGGATCAGGCGACCCTCGAGGCGCTGGGCCAGCGGCTTGGCATCTCGAAGGAGCGGGTCCGCCAGATCGAGAACCGGGCTCTGGAGAAGCTTCGCCGGGCGCTCGCCGACCGGTTCCCGGCTGCCACCGGCAGCCCGCATATCGGCTGAGCGACCTCAACCGCGCGGCAACAAGCCCGGCCATCGGCCGGGCTTTCGTGTTTGGGCGCCCAATCCAGTGCGCACCCGTCATCGCGAGCGGAGCGAAGCGACCCAGGGCAGCGCGCTATCGGTGAGCATGGCGCGACTCTGGATTGCTTCGCTGCGCTCGCACAGACGGCGGCATACGGACGCTTCATCCCGGTGCTGCGATCGATCGCGGATCGCCTACGCGCCCTGCATCACCGCGCTGCGCCGCTCCCGCCGTTTACGGCGGCGGCCGGGTTCGGGGGTGGCGTCGAGCCAGATCACGAGGGCCAGCGCGAGGAGCGCCGGCACGCCGAGGGCGAGGAACGAGCCGGTCCAGCCGAACAGGCTGTAGGACAGCCCCCCGTACCAACCCGACAGGGCCCCGCCGACCCCCTGCACCGCGTTGACGCTGCCCAAAGCCGTCTGGGTCCGCCCGGAGCCCCAGGTCAGGTCCGCGACCACCACCGGCACCGCCACCCCGACGATGCCCGAGGCCACGCCGTCCAGAACCTCGGCGGCGATGAGCCAGACCGGATCGTCGATCAGGCCGGACAGGACCGCCCGCACGGGCAGTACCGCGAAGGCCACCATCAGGAGCTGGCGCCGCCCGCGCCTGTCCGCGAGCGAGCCGGCGAACAAAGCCACCGGCACCATCACGAGCTGCGCCACCATCACGTAACGCGCCGTCCACGTGGTGGCGTCGGCCGCGGTGGCGACGAGCTTCTGGCCGAGCAGCGAGAGCATGCCGCCGTTGCCGAGGTTGAACAGCGTCAGCGCCACGGTCAACACCAGGAGCCGGCGATTGCCGAAGACCTGCCGAAGGCCGCCGCGCTCTGGCTCGTCCTCCGCATCTTCCTGCCAACCCACCGCCCGCCGCCGGTTCCAGGCGCCGGCCGGCGTCGTCAGGGCGGCGATGATCGCCGCCACCGCCATGCCGCCGAGAACCCAGAAGGCGATCGCCGGACCGAAATAACCTGTCCCGAGGCTGATGCCGCCGGCCGCGACCAGGATGCCGATGTGGTTGAAGGCCTGGTTGCGGCCCTGCTGCCTGGGAAACCGGTCCTTGCCGACGATCCCGAGCGTCAATGCCGCCACCGCCGGCAGGAGCAGCGTGCCGCCCGCTGCGGCCAGGAGCTGCGCGAACAGCACCGCGGCGAAGCTGCGCGCCGGCAGCAGCAGCAGCGTGCCAGCCAGGATGCCGCCGCAGGCCAGCGCGATCAGCAGGCGGGGCTTGGAATAGCGGTCCACCAGGGCGCCGAACGGGCCGCTCAGGAACAGCGTGCCGAACCCGACGAGCGTGATCACGAAGCCGACCCGCGCCGGACTCCACGACGCCGCCTCGGCCAGCCACGTCCCGAGGAACGGGCCGAGGCCGCCTTGGATGTCGCCGATGAAGACGTTGATCAGGGCGAGATGCGTTGTGGGAGACATTCCGACCGGCAAAGCTGCGAGAGCCGCACGAACTGGGCCGGAGCGCCCGTGCGGTCAAGCCTGCCTCGCGTCACACCGGCGGCCCGTACTGCACGAGCCCGTCGCCGACCGACCAGTTTTCCGGCGCGACCTCGACGAGGCTCACGAACACGTTGCCGGGCTTCACGCCGGGATCCTGCCCGAACTCCCGCTTACCGACACCGTGCTGCAGGCACGCCCCTTGCGCGGGCCGGCCGCCGACGCGTTCCGCGCCCTGGCGGCGGCCTATCGCGATCCCGGCGGCCATTGAGGCCCGCCCGTCCTGGTTTCGAGAGGGCGAGCCCTTTCGCGGGTCCAGGGCAGAGCCTTGGATTCCGTCAGGGCTTTGCCCTGACAACCCACCAGAGGGCTCGCCCTTTGGAAAGCCGGAATCGGGTCAAACAGAGGCTCAGGAAGCGAGCGGACCCTGCGCGCCCTGCTGCTCCATGATCTTCTGCCGGTAGAGGCCGACGAAGTCGATCGGATCGATGTAGAGGGGCGGGAAGCCGCCGTTGCGCACAGCCTCGGCCACGATCTGGCGGGCGAAGGGGAAGAGCAGGCGCGGGCATTCGATCATCACGGCCGGGTGGATCTGGTCGGCCGGAATGTTCTGCAGGCGGAACACGCCCGCATAAGTCACCTCGAAGGCGAACAGCACGTCGGTCTGGACCTTGGCATCGCCGTCGAGCTTGAGCTCGACCTCGAAGTCGGTCTCCGAGAGCTGCGCCGCGTTGACGTTGACCTGGATGTTGATCTGCGGCCCCTGGCCCTCCTTGGGCTGGAGGGAGCGCGGCGCGTTCGGATTCTCGAAGGAGAGATCTTTCGTGTACTGCGCCAGGGCGTTGATCATCGGCATATCGCCCTGCGGCATGCCGCCGCCGTTGCCGTTCGCTGCCGGGGAATCGGCCATGCGGATCTTCCTTCTCGATCGGCCGGCGACACGGCCGGCGCGGGTTGTCTCAGCGGGTGCCGCTGGATCGCGCCGCGGAACTGCCCCGAATGGCAGGGCCGCTAACACGCGCGCCGAGCCTGGACAAGCGAACTGGTGCGGCGCTGGCGCCGGCGGCGGCGGTGACCCATATCGGACCGGTCCCGGGTGCGGTTTTCGCGCGGGGACAACCGGCTCGCTCCTGACGCGTTGGTCGGATATGAGTCGTCACGACTATGCACGCTTTGCCGGCGTCGCACCGCGCGTGACCTGAGCAAGGGGCACAGGGTCTCGCCGCGGCCACCATCGGATCGGTGATGCAGGACAGTTTCGACGTTACGACGATCATCTTCCTCGCGCTCGCGGTCTTCGTGATCTGGCGTCTGCGCTCGGTGCTGGGCCAGAAGACCGGCGCGGAGCGCTCGCCGTTCAAGCCGGTCGACCGCAGCCGCACGGAGCCCCAGGCGCGCAGCGAGGGCGACAACGTCGTCCGCCTGCCGGGCGCCGACCGGGCACCCCCGACCCCGGCGCCCGCCCCGGCGCAGCGCGACTGGCGCGGGATCGCCGAGCCCGGCTCCGAGATCGCCCGCGGGTTGGAGGCCTGCGTCCAGGCCGAGCCGAGCTTCGATCCGCGCGCCTTCCTGGAGGGCGCGAAATCGGCCTACGAGGCGATCATGATCGCCTTCGCCAAGGGCGACCGGAAGACCCTGCGCGGCCTCCTTTCCAAGGAGGTCGGCGAGGCGTTCGAGCGGGCGATCGCCGAGCGCGAGCGCAACCGCCAGACGCTGGAGACGACCTTCGTCTCGATCGACAAGGCCGAGATCGTGGCGGTCGAGGTGCGCAACCGCGTCGCCCAGGTCACCGTGCGGTTCCTGTCGAACCTCATCACCGCCACCCGCAACGCCGAGGGCAAGGTGGTGGATGGCAGCGCCGAGACCGTGGTCGAGGTGCCCGACGTCTGGACCTTCGCGCGGACGCTCGGCTCGCGCGACCCGAACTGGCAGCTCGTGGCCACCGAGGCCGGCGCCTGACCGCCTGACGGCTGCCCCGTGACGATCCCGCGCACTTGGCCCGGAGCCGTCACGGCCGCCATCCTGGCCACCGTCCTGGAGTCGGCCCCCACCGGGGCATCGGCCGCCGCACCGGCCATGGTCGGCGGCGCGACGCTGACGTCCGTTCCGTTCGAGGCCCTGCCGGGTTTTCCCGGCCCGGACGCCGAAGCGGCCCTGGAGGCCTTCCGCCGGGTCTGCGCCGCACCCGCCCCGGCCCTGCCGCAGCCCGCCGGGGTCGCGGGCGATCCAGCCGCCCTGGCCGAGGCCTGCACGGCGGCGAAAGGGGATGTGGCGGACGCCGCGTCGTTCTTCCGCGCACGCTTCGACGCCTTCCGGATCGAGCGGCCCGATGCCGGGCCAGCGGGCTTCCTCACCGCCTATTTCGAGCCCGAGCTGACGGGCTCCCTCGATCCGGGGCCGGACTACCCGACGCCGGTTCTGGCCCGGCCGGACGACCTTGTGTCCCTCGGCCCCGGCGAGACCCGTCCCGGCCTCGATCCGTCGCTCCGCGCCGCCCGCGCCACCGCGGAAGGGTTCGCCCCCTACCCCGACCGCGCCGCCATCGAGGACGGCGCCCTCGGCATGCGGGCGCGCCCGATCCTGTGGCTGCGCGATGCGGTCGATCTGCTGGTCCTGCAGGTCCAGGGCTCCGGACGCGTGCGCCTGCCCGACGGGCGCGCGGTGCGGGTGCTGTACGACGGGCGCAACGGGCGTCCCTACACGGCGGTGGCCAAGCTGATCGTGCAGGAGGGGCACCTGCCCCTCGAAGGCCTGACGCTCGCCCGCTGGACGGGCTGGCTGCGGGATCATCCCGACACCGCCCGGCGCCTGATCCGGGCGAACGCCTCCTACATCTTCTTCCGCCTCGCCCCGGTCGAGGATCCGGCCCTCGGGCCGCCAGGGGCCGCCAACGCGCCGCTCAGCCCCGGCCGCAGCCTCGCGGTCGATGCGGGCCTATGGCGCTACGGGCTGCCGTTCTGGCTCGCAGGTCCGCTGCCGGGGGCAGGCCCCGGTGAGGCCGGGCGCCTCGTGATCGCGGCCGATACGGGCTCGGCGATCGTCGGCCCGGCCCGGGGCGATCTGTTCGTCGGGACCGGCACACAGGCCGGCATCGCGGCCGGAAACCTGCGCGACGCCATCGGCTTCGTGGTGCTGCTGCCGAAGGCCGCGCCGGGCGGACGCCCCCGATGAGGCCGCCCCGCCGCGGGCGCCGTCTGTCCGCCGGGGAAGCCCGGCTCTGGGACGCGATCGCCCAGCTGGTCACGCCCCTGCCGGGCCGCGCCGCGCCGGTTCCCGAGGCCGCCCCCGAGGTCCCGGCGCCGGCCGCCACCATGCCGGCGCTGACGGCCGCGATCCTGAAGCCGACCGCGGCGCCGGTCGCGAAGAAGCCGCGCGCCAAGAAACATCCGCCGAAGCCGGCGCCGGAGCCGCCGCACCCGGCCACCGCCGCGCCCTACCAGGCACCGCCCCAGCGCCACGCCCCGAGCGCCGGGCTGGAGCGGACCGCGAAGGTCGGCCTGCGCCGGGGGCGGCTCGCCATTGAGGCGCGGATCGATCTGCACGGCATGGTGCAGACCGAGGCGCACGCCGCGCTGACGGGCTTCCTGCTCCGCGCCCGGGCCGCCGGCCATGCCTACGTGCTGGTCGTCACCGGCAAGGGCGGCCCGGGCGCTTCGGAGGCGTTCGCCGAGCGCGGTGTGCTCCGTCGCAGCGTGCCGCACTGGCTGCGCGGGCCGGAACTGCGCGGGATCGTGCTGGGCTTCGAGGAGGCAGCGCGCCACCACGGCGGCGGCGGCGCGCTCTATGTGCGGCTGCGGCGGCGCTGAGGAGCGGCAAACCGCCCGGGGCCTAAGCCGTTGCGGCCGCGGCCGATCCCGCCGATATCCGAGAGCCGGCGCACGATGCGCCGCGAGCAGCGAACACCATGCCGGAGCTCCCCGAGGTCGAGACGGTGCGGCGGGGGCTGGCGCCCGCCATGGTCGGCGCGCGCTTCAGCCGCGTTACCCTGCGCCGGCCGAACCTGCGCTTCCCCTTCCCCGAGCGCTTCGCCGCCCGCCTGGAGGGCCGCACCGTGACCGGGCTGGCGCGGAGAGCGAAATACCTCACCGCCACGCTCGATTCCGGCGAGACCCTGATCATGCATCTCGGCATGAGCGGCCGGTTCGACGTGGCGTTGCCTGACGGCAGCAACCTCTCGCCGGGGGACTTCTACCTGGAGGGCGCGCAGGGCACGCCCAAGCACGACCACGTGGTGATGGCGATGAGCACCGGCGCCACCGTCACCTACAACGACGCCCGCCGCTTCGGCTTCATGGATCTCGTCCCGAGCCGGGATCTCGAAGCATGCCGCCACTTCGCCCGAATGGGCGTCGAGCCCCTCGACGGACTCACCGGCGCGGTGATCGCGGGGCTGTTCCGCCACAAGATCACGCCGCTGAAGGCCGCCCTGCTCGATCAGCGCCTGATCGCGGGGCTCGGCAACATCTACGTCTGCGAGGCCCTGCACCGGGCGCGGCTGCATCCCGAGACCCCCGCCGGCAGCCTCGCCCGGCCGGACGGGCGCCCGACCCCCAAGGCCAACGCGCTGGCCAAGGCGATCGTGCAGGTGCTGGAGGCGGCCGTGAAGGCCGGCGGCTCGACGCTGCGCGACTACGCTCACACCGACGGCAGCGCGGGCGCCTTCCAGCACGCCTTCCGGGTCTACGACCGGGTCGGCCTCGCCTGCAGCCGGCCGGGCTGCGGCGGCGCGATCAGCCGCATCGTGCAGGCCAACCGCTCGACCTTCCTCTGCGCCACCTGCCAGCCCGCCGGCTGACCGCACCCTTTCGCGCCGCGAAACGGCATTTTCGCCACAAACCCGGCTAGGGTCGCGAGTCTCGACGTGCGCACCCGGTTGCGGGCAGCCGATCCCGGCCCGCGATCCGTGACGGGCCGCGCGGACCCAGACAGGATCCCGATGTTCTTCCGCCGCTCAAAGTTGCCTGCGCCCGAACGCATCGCGCAGGATCCGACGGACGAGCCCGCCCTGCCGCAGCGGCTCTCGCCGCGCTCGCCCGGCGAGGCGATCAAGCCGACCGTCGCCCCCCCGCCCCCGGAGCGGCCCGAGCGCGAGCGCAGCGGTTTCGTCGGCCTCGTCAGCGGCGCGCTGACCTTCGCGGTGGTCATCGCCATCGCGGCGATGATCGGCATCACGCTGTTCCAGCGGCAGGTGCGCGAGGCGGGGCCGCTCGCGGCCGACAAGGTCGTGGTGATCCCGCCGAGCGGCACCACGGAGATCGCCGAGGCCCTGAAGCGCGAGGGCGTGATCGATCATACCGGTCTGTTCGAATTCGCCGCCCGCTTCGGCGGACGGCCGGCGCTCCGGGCCGGCGAGTACATGTTCAAGGCCCATGCCAGCGTCGCCGACGCCCTGGACACGATCGCCACCGGCCGGCAGGTCCAGCACGCGATCACCTTCCCGGAGGGCCTGACCTCCGAGCAGATCGTGACGCGGCTCAACGAGAACGACGTGCTCACCGGCGAGATCAACGAGATCCCGCCGGAGGGCTCGCTCCTGCCCGATACCTACAAGTTCGAGCGCGGCGCCACCCGCCAGAAGATCGTCGATCTGATGAAGGCCAAGCAGCGCGAGGTGCTGAACCAGATCTGGCTGCGCCGCAGCGCCGACGTGCCGGTGCGGACCCCGGCCGAGATGGTCACCTTGGCCTCCATCGTCGAGAAGGAGACCGGCCGGGCCGACGAGCGGCCGCGGGTGGCGGGCGTGTTCATCAACCGCCTGAACAAGCGGATGAAGCTCCAATCGGACCCGACGATCGTGTACGGCCTCGTGGGCGGGCGCGGCACCCTGGGCCGCGGAATCACGCGCTCCGAGATCGACCGGCCGACGCCCTACAACACCTACGTGATCGAGGGCCTGCCGCCGGGGCCGATCGCCAATCCAGGCAAGGCCGCCCTGGAGGCGGTGGCCAACCCGTCTCGCACCAAGGACCTCTACTTCGTGGCGGACGGCACCGGCGGCCACGCCTTCGCGGATTCCCTGGAGGGGCACCAGCGCAACGTCGCCCGCTGGCGGGCGGTGGAGAAGAGCCGGCAGGCGCCGCCGGACGCCGTCGACAAGGTCGAGCCGGGTCCCGATCCGGCGATGCCGGGCCGGGCCTCGGCCTATGCGCCGGGTGACGGCGCGGGGAGCACGAACGCGGCCTTCCTCGACACGGGCACGCCGGGCACCCGGGCGTTCGACGCCTCCGAGGGCACGCGTCTCGATCCGCTGAAGAACCGCAGCTACGACCTCGGCTCGCCCAAGACCGTGCCGGCGCTCGCGGCGCCGGCCCCCGCGCCGAAGGGCCGGCGATGACGCCGCGCGTCCGGCGCGGGCGATCGGCGTGAGGGAAGGCCCGTCCAGACCGGAGGACCGCATGCCCAGAATGATCTTCGTGAACCTGCCCGTCGCCGACGTGGAGCGCGCCGCGGGGTTCTACACGGCCCTGGGAGCGAGCCGGAACGACCAGTTCTCCCAGGCGGGCACCGCCGCCGCGATGGTGTTCTCGGACGCGATCGTGGTGATGCTCCTCAGCCACGCCCACTTCGCGCGCTTCGCGCCGCGGCCGATCGCCGATGCCCGGGCCGCCACCGAGGTGCTGGTCTGCCTCTCGGAGGAGAGCCGGGCCGCGGTCGATGCTAGCGTGGATCGCGCGGTCGCCGCCGGGGGCCGCGCCGATCTTCGGCCGCCGCAGGCTGTGGACGGCCTGATGTACGGCCGCTGCATCGAGGATCCCGACGGCCACGTGATCGAGCTGATGTGGATGAACGCCGCCGCCGCGACGCAGAATGAGCCGCCTGCCGCGCGTTGAGGCTAGTTCGGCCGACCTCTGAGCTGAAGAACCCGGTCGCCGCCTCTTCCCGTCGGGACGATCCGTGCTACAGGCGCCGATCTTCTCCGCAACGGGGTTCGCCATGGCCCAGATCGCGAGCATGACCGGCTTCGCCCGGGCGGCGGGCACCACCGGGCCGGTGCATTGGGCCTGGGAGGTCCGCAGCGTCAACGGACGCGGGCTCGAGGTGCGCGTCCGGGTGCCGGCCGGCCAGGACGGAGCCGGTGAGGCCGCCCGCGCCGCCCTCCAGAAGGCCCTCACCCGCGGCCAGTGCCAACTGACCCTCACCCTGACCAAGCCGGAGGCGGCCGCGCGGGTGCGGATCAACGAGGCGCTGCTGGCGAGCCTCGCCCAGGCGGTGGCGCGGGTCCCGGTCCCCGAGGGCGTGGCGCCCGCCACGATGGACGGGCTGCTCGGCCTGCGCGGCGTCATCGAGGTCGAGGACGAGGCCGCCGACACCGATTCCCTCACCCGGGATCTCACCGAGGGTGCGGCCCGGCTGGTGGCGGATCTGGTCGAGGCCCGCCGCGCCGAGGGACGCCAGTTGGCGCAGGTCGTCACCGGGCAGGTCGAGCGGATCGCGGCGCTGACCCAGGCCGCGGAGGACAACCCGGCCCGGCGGCCCGCGGCGGTGCGCGCCCGGCTGGAAGCCGCCGTCGCGGCGCTCGGCGGCAGCGGGCTCGATCCGGACCGGCTCCATCAGGAGGCGATGCTGCTCGCCGGAAAGGCGGACGTGCGCGAGGAGCTCGACCGGCTCCGGGCGCACGTGGCCAGCGCGCGCGAGCTCCTGGCGGCGGGCGGCGCGGTCGGCCGGCGCCTCGACTTCCTGGCCCAGGAATTCGGCCGCGAGGCCAACACCCTGTCGGCCAAGGCCAACGACATCAGCCTGTCGCGGATTGGCCTCGACCTGAAGGCCGTGGTCGAGCAGTTCCGCGAGCAGGTTCAGAACATCGAGTGACGTGAGGATACGGATGCGCAACGCCGCGGAGCCACGCCGATGACCGAACCGGCCGGGACCGTCTCGGACACCATCGCCCGGCGCGGGCTGATCCTGATCCTGTCCTCGCCCTCGGGGGCGGGCAAGACCACGCTGACGCGGGCGGTGGCGCAGGACCCCGCCTGGGCGCTCGACCTGTCGATCTCGGTCACAACCCGGGCGCGTCGCCCCTCCGAGATCGATGGGCGGCACTACCATTTCATCGACCGCGAGGCCTTCGAGGACCTGCGCGCCCGGGACGACCTGCTCGAATGGGCCGAGGTCCACGGCAATTACTATGGGACGCCGCGCCGCCCGGTGGAGAAGGTGCTGGGCGCCGGCCGGGACATGATCTTCGATATCGACTACCAGGGCACGCGGCAGGTTCGCTCCAAGCTGGCCCAGGACGTGGTGACGGTCTTCATCCTGCCGCCCAGCCTGGCGGAGCTGCGCCAGCGCCTGGAGCGTCGGGCCGAGGATTCCGCCGAGACGATCGAGAAGCGCCTCACCAATGCCCGGACCGAGATCCAGCGCTGGGTCGAGTATGATTACGTCATCATCAACGGGGATCTGCAGGACGCCTTCCAGGCCCTGCAGGGGATCCTGGCCGCCGAGCGCCTGAAGCGCGCCCGCCGCACGGGGCTCGCGGCCTTCGTGGACGGGCTGCTGGCCGAGACGCCGTAGGAGCGGCCCGCGCAGGACTGGGCGCGCCCCACGCCCGAGCGCATGGGGTCCCGGATCAGGTTCCGCTGGCGCTCCACCTGTCCGGGAAAGGGCGCGCGCTGTGAATTGGGGGGACGACAACGTCTCCTACCGCCGGATCAGCACCACGCCGCCAACCAGCAGCGCGACCCCGACGAGGCGCGGCAGGTCGATCGACCGCTGGGCGAGGCCGAGCAAACCGATCTGATCGAACAGCACCGAGGCGAGCATTTGGCCCGTCACGAGGAGGGCGAAAAAAGTCGCGGCGCCGAGCTTCGGAACGAGCAGGATGGCGAGCCCGATGAAGATCGCGCCGAACAGCCCGCCGCTCCAGGTCCACCAGGGGATGCGCCCAGCCACGCTCGCGGCGGGCACGGGATCGCGCAGGGCGGCGGCCAGGAGCGTCATGCAGGCGAGACCGACGAAGTAGCTGGAGAACCCGGCCCAGGACGCCGAGGCGAGCCCGGCGCGCAGGTTCGCGTTCAGGATCTGCTGCACGACGAGGCCGGCGCCCGCGAGGATGGCGAGCACGGCGGAGAACGCGAAGACGAGCATGGACGGACCTTCTGGGGGATGAACCGGGCCGGCATTGACAGCCGCTCAGGCCCATGCCGTCAAATGCCCGATCGCCACGCGTCCATGCAGGATCGGCATGATCAATCCGGCCCATCTCGACCTGTTCCGCGCCGTGATCCGGCACGGCGGCATGACGCGCGCCGCGCAGGCCCTGGAGATCGGCCAGCCCCATGTCAGCCGGGCCATCGCACAGCTCGAAACGGATCTCGGCTTCCCGCTCTTCGTCCGCGGCCATGGCAGCGCGATCCCGACCCAGGAGGGCGAGGCCTTCGCCCACGAGGTCGCGCAGACCTTCGCGGGCCTGGACCACCTGCACCACGCCGCGCGGCGGATCCGGGAGCGCGGCACCGGTGCGCTGCGGATCGCCTGCCAACCCGCCCTGGCCTCGCGGCTGCTGCCCCGGGCTCTCCGGCGGCTCGACGCGGAATGCCCCGGCCTGCGGGTCTCGGTCCATGTGCCGAGCCCGGACACGATCTGGTCCTGGGCGGCGTCGGGCCAGTGCGACCTCGGCCTCGCGCGGCCGCGATCGGGCTATGCGGCCGTGCAGGCCGAGCCGTTCCTGACGATGGCGGCCGTCTGCGTGCTGCCGCGGCGGCACGCCCTCGCGCGAAAACGGTCCGTCACCGCCCACGATTTGGACGGGCTGCCGCTGATCTCGGCCGGTGCCGGTTCCGTGCAGCCCGCCGTGGAAGCGGCCTTCGCGGCGGCGGGGATCACACCGCGCTTCGCCCTGATGGCCGAGTACACGGCCGCGCGCTGCGGGCTCGTCGCGCAGGGTCTCGGCATCGCGATCGTCGATCCGGTGCCGGCGCGGGAGCTGACCGGCCTGCCGATCGCGCTGCGGCCGTTCCGGCCCGAGGCGCCGATCGAGACCTTCCTGCTGCGCCCGGCCGGTCGGCCGACGAGCCGCCTCGCCGAACGGCTGATCGTCCACCTGAAGGCGGAGCGGGACGTGCTGGTGGGCGGATGATCAGACGGGATCAGACGATGTCCGTTTGACCGTCTCGATCGATGCATTCCTCGCCGTCATCGCGAGCGCAGCGAAGTGACCCAGGGCAGCGCGACATCGGGCATCGTCGCGCCGACCGGATTGCTTCGCTCCGCACGCAAAGACGGCGGTGCCGAAGTCATCAACGGAGACAGTCTCAGCCCGTGGCCGGCAGGCCGCGCGCCGCGCACAACCAAGCCCGCATCGCCGCGAAGGTCGCCACCGCGGCCCCGGTCAGGGCGGTCTCGGCCTGGGGATCGTCGGCGAAATCCTCCAGCCGTGTCCGGAAGGCGGCCCACATCGCCCCGGTCCGCGGGCCGTGGGCGCGATAATAGGCGAGCCCCGTCTCTTCGAGACCGTGCAGGCCCGCGATGTGGCGGCCGATCAGCTGGCCGCCCAGGGTCGAGCCCTCCAGCACGTAGAGCGCCCCGGTCGCCGCCGCGGGACCGTCGAGCGCGAGGGCCTCGGGCCGCGGCAGCGCCGCGACCGCCGCCGGGGCGAGGCCGAGATGATCGAGGTCGGCGGCCAGCAGCGCGAGGCGCCGCCGGGGCGCCAGGAACGGCTCGTCGGAAAGCTGCGCGCCGATCGCAGGCTCCCAGGCGGCGTGGAAGCCGTGGAGCCGCGCCAGCAGGTCGCGATAGCCCGCGCGCGTCGCCACGCGCGCCTGCCAGTCGAGTCCGGCCTCCAGCGCCCGGTGGGCCGGGTCGGTGGCCGCCCGCAGGCGCGCGTGAAGGCCAGCGCGCCGGATCGGGTCGGCGGGGCTCACGCGGTGATCGTGAAACAGGCGCCGGGCGTGTTGGCGACGTCGAGCCGGGCGTTGATCTGGTCGAGCATCGCCCGGATCAGCTTCATGCCGAGCCCCGAACCCTTGCCGCGGGCCTTGGCGTCGGCCCAGTCGGCGGGCAGGCCGGCGCCGTCGTCGCAGACCCGGAGTTGCACCTCACCCGGGCCGGAGGCCGAGACGCTGACCTCGACGCGGCCGCCCCCGGCGGGCTTGGCGGCGTACTTGAACGCGTTGGTCACGAGTTCCGTGGCGATCAGCGAGAGCGCCACCGCCTTGCGGTAGGGCACCATCAGGCCGGGCTCGGCGGTGAGATCGACCGCGTGCCCCGCGCCGGCCAATTCCGCAAGGTCGTTGCAGAGGCTCTCGAGGGTCTGGCCGAGATCGACCTCGTCCACGCGCTCGGCCTGATACAGGCTGTCGTGCACCCGCGCGACGCTCATCACCCGCGCCGAGGTGTCGGCGAAGGCCTGCCGGGCGTCGCCGTCGGAAATCTGACGGCGCTGCATCTGCAGGAAGGCCGAGACGATCTGCAGCGAGTTCTTGACCCGGTGATCGATCTCCCGGGTGAGCAGATCCTTCTGCTCCAGCAGCCGCTCCTTCTCGGCGAGGAGGCCGGTGAGTTCGTCGATCTTGCGGCGCTGGCGCAGGACGACGCCCTCCACGGCCTCAGCGAGGGAGCCGGCGAGATGGACCTGCCACGCGGCCCAGGGGGTCGCGAAGCCGGTGCGCTCCTCGACCCAGCGCTCGAACGAGCGCCGCGGCAGCACCGCCACCGGGCCGCTGCCGGCGAGCACGGGCTTGCGCGGATCGCCGCCCCACGTGACCGTGCTGGGCACCTCGGGGCGGAACCAGAGGAGCAGGTTCTCGCGCGACTGGTCGACGAAGGCGGCGAGCAGCCCGCTGGCGATCTCCCGGTGTGGCGCGGCGTCCGGATAGTCGGTGGTGAAGCTGCTGCTGCTGTAGCTGAATTCGCCCGTCGGCACCTGCATCCGCAGCCAGTCCGCGATCGCCGTCACCAGATCCGCCGGGGGCGTGCGGCCGATCAGCGTGACCCGCTCGCCCGAGACGATCCCGGCGCCCGTGGCGCTGAACAGGTCGAGCAGCGTGGTCCCGCCGCCGGTCAGGGCGGCCACGAAATCGTCGGAGCGGGTCAGCCCGCGCACGAGGCGGCCCTCGACGTCGAGATGCGCCTGCCGCTCGGCCCAGAGCCGGCGGGACTCGATCTCCTGAACCCGCATCGCGAAGGCGTCGGCGAGGATTGTGGCAGCCGAGCGGGTCTCCGGCGTGACGTAGTGGGGGCGGCGGTGGTGCCCGATCATCAGACCCCAGAGCCGGTCCTCGACCATGATGGAGATCGACATGGAGCCGTTCACGCCGAGGTTGCGCTGATACTCCAGGTGGATCGGCGACAGGGTCCGGTGCTGAGCGAAGGTCAGGTCGATCGGGCCGTTGCCTGCCCCGGAGGCTGCCACCAGCCCGACCGGCACGCTGTCGCGGTCGATCACGAAGCGGCTCTTGGCCTTGGTGTAGAGCGCGCGCGCCTGGGCGGGGATGTCGGAGGCGGGGAAGCGCAGGCCGAGCAGGCTGCGCGACCAGTCGCGGGTCTTGTCCTCGGCCACCGCCTCGCCGTTCCAGTCCGCGTCGAAGCGGTAGACCAGGACGGCCTCGAAACCAGTGAGCGCCCGGATCTCCAGGGCCGCGATCCGGGCGGCATCCGCCAGGGTCTCGGCCTCCCGCATGCGCCCGACGGCGAGTTCCGTGTCGACCTGGCTGGCGGTGGCGAAATCGGTGGCCGAATCGGGCTCCAGTTCCAACTCGACGATCAGGCGCCCGGCATGGGCATGGGCGACCGCATAGTAGGTCGCGTCGCGGCCCGGCAGGGCGAGCCGGGCGCGGACCGAGCGGCCGTCGCTCAGCGTCGCGTCCGCCAGCCAGCGCCGGACGGTCTCGACGAAGGCCGCGGGCAGGACCTCGGCCAGCGGACGCCCCGCCAGCGGCGGCTCGACCGGATCGACGATCTCCTCGACGTTGGCCGAGTAGGCGAGAACCATCAGGGTGCCGACATCGGCCGCCAGCATCACGGCGTTGGGCTGGATCGAGCCCGGGATATGGATCGGTTCGCGCTCGCAGAGGCTGGCATCGACCGGTTCGGCCCGGACGCGGCGCCCGATCGCCGCCAGGACGGCCTCCCGCGACAGGCCGGCGCCGAGGCTCTCGATGGGATCGATCGTCAGCCACGTCACCTTCGGGCCGCCCGCCATCGTCCCGTGGCGCATGTGGATCCGGGCCCGCAGCGGCTGCGGCACCCGGCCGAACACGTAGTCGAAGCGCTCGTCCAGGGCGCCCCGGCGGGCACCGGCGAGGAAGCGCCCGCGGAAACCTGGGACGTTGGCGCCGGGCATCACCTCGCGGAAATAGTCGCGTCCGAGCACGGCCTCGCGCGCGAAGCCCGAGATCGCGCTCGCACCCTCGCTGAAGGCCACGACCGCGCCCGCCGCGTCCAGGCCGATCACCCCCTGATCCAGGCGGTCGATCGCGTCGGGCGCAAGCGAATCAAGGTCGATATTGCTGTCGTGGGCCGGACTCGGCGGCATCAGGAACCCAACCAGCTCATCGAACGGGTATGGCGGTGAGATGAGCGAAGCGCAATGCTCGTGATCGCGACAAGATCATCACGTGTTTTCCGTTCCTGTAATACCAGCCAATGCGGTCGTGAGCGACTCTTCAACTGTAGGGTGGTAAATCGGCCGCGCGCGGACATCCCGGGCCGTGAGCCCATCGGCGACCGCGTAGGTGAGGAGGTGGGCGAGGTGCTCCACGGCGGGGCCGAGCATCTCGCCGCCGAGCAGCCGCCCGTCCCGATCGGCCCAGATCCGGATGCCGCCCTGGTTGTTGCCTTCAACGCGGGCGCGGCCCTGGTCGGAGAAATCCATCGCACCGATCACGCGATCGTCAGCGTCCGGCGTGTAGGGCGCACCGATCGCGGCCGCCTGCGGATGAGTGAACACCATGGCGAGGCTCGTCCAGGGCGTCACCGCCCGGACCGGCTGCCCATCCGCCAGGAGGGCGGCGTTGGCACCCGCGATCTTGCCCTGGCGGCGCGCCTCATGGAGCACCGGCCGCCAGGCATCGGCATCGCCCGCGATCAGGATCGGCGCCCCCCCGCAGATCAGGGTGCCGTGGTCGAACTCCGGGATACCGTCCTCGTCGAGGCGCAGGCCGGCCCCGGCGAGATCGAGATCGGCCAGGTTCGGCGCGCGACCGGCGGCGGCCAGCACCCGCGCGGCCCGCGTCACCTGTCCCCGCCCATGGCAATCGGTCCAGTCGAGGCGCACCCGGTCGCCCTCCGGCTCCGCGCGCTCCAGCGTGGCGCCGAGATGAAGATCGAGTTCCGCGCCGAAGATCCCGGCGGCTTGGCGGGTGAGGTTCGGCTCGCTCAGACCCGCGATGGTGGCGCCGGCGTCGAGCACGGTGACGGCGACGCCGAGCCGGGCCATCGCCTGGGCGATCTCGATCCCGACCGCACCGGCCCCCAGGATGGCCAGCGAGTCCGGCAGATCGGCGATCTCGAACAGGGTATCGGTGGTGAGGAGACGGTCGCCGAGACCGCGGAGCGGTTTCGGCACAATCGGGCTCGATCCCGTGGCGATGACCGCGGCCCGGAACCGGATCCGCACATCGTCCCCGACCGCGAGCGTCCGGCCGTCGATGAACCGGGCGCTCCCATCGACGCGGGCCTCCGCGGGCAGATCGTCCAGGCCCTCTAGGACGCTGCCGACGAAGCGGTCGCGCTCGGCCCGGAGGCGCGTCAGCACGGCGGGTCCGTCCACCGCGACCCCGGATACGCGAACCCCGAACAGGTCGGTGTTGCGCGCCGCATGGGCGGCGGCCGCGGCCGCGATCAGCAGCTTGGAGGGCATGCAGCCGACCCGCGCACAGGTCGTGCCGCCGGGGCCGCGCTCGATCAGGACGGCGCGGGCGCCCGCTTCGGTGGCGGCGCGATACGCGGCAAGGCCCGCCGTCCCGGCGCCGATCACTGCCACATCGCAGGCCAGTTCGCGCATCGTCCCCCCGATCATCCGCCGGGGCCAAAGTTCTACGGCCGAGGTTCGTTCCATCTGCGCGCGCGCGCCTCAGGCGGGCGGGAGGGGGATGCGGGCGGGAGGGGGATGCGGGCGGCACGGATGAACGGACGAGAAGAGGCGGTTCCGCGGCTCTCCCTCCCCCCCCCGTGGGCTACGATGTCCACACATATCAGAACGAAGCGCGGGTTCCCCTCTCCCCGCGCGCGGGGAGAGGGGATCTCCGCGGCCATCCTCGGTGCGGCAGACGATGTGCGAATCCGGTCGCCCGTGCGGGAGAGGGCGTGTCTCTCAAGGGCGATCCGAGCGCCCTATGCCCCGCGGCCCGGCGCCGTTCCGCCGAGGTGGAACACCCGGTGCGGCACCAGCTCGCCGCGCTCCACGTCACCCACGGCGACCAGGATGCCCGCGCAGGTCGCAAAGGCCTTGCCCTCCACCGGGGCGTCCCGGCCGCGCAGGATCACGGGTTGACCGCGCATCAGGCGCAGGCCGAGGTCGCGGGACACCGCCACCTCCGGGATCGCGTCGAGCGCCGTCTCCACCGGGCGCAGATAGGCGAGCGCGGCCTCGGGGGTGCCGTCGGTCAGGGCGCTGACCGGGCAGGCCTCCGCCTCCGAGAACGGCCCGACGCGGGTCCGGCGCAGGGCCGCCACGTGGCCGTAGCAGCCGAGCATCCGGCCGAGATCCCGGGCGAGTGCGCGCACGTAAGTGCCCTTGCCGCATTCGGCTTCGATGACGGTGCGTTCGCCGTCATGCTCCATCACGGCGAGCCGGTCGATCTGCACCGGCCGGGCGACCAGCTCCACGGTCTCCCCCTCCCGGGCGAGGTCGTAGGCGCGCTCGCCCTGGATCTTGATGGCCGAGTAGCGTGGCGGCACCTGCTCGATCGCCCCGACGAAGGCCGGCAGCGCGGCTTCGACCGCCGCCCGGTCCGGCCGGGCCTCGCTGGTGGCGACGGCGCGGCCCTCGGCATCGTCCGTGTCGGTCTCGACGCCCCACTGCACCGTGAACCGATAGGCCTTGCGGCCGTCCATCACGAAGGGGACCGTCTTGGTCGCCTCGCCCAGCGCGATCGGCAGGATGCCGGAGGCCAGCGGGTCGAGGGTGCCGGCATGGCCGGCCTTCTTGGCGTTGAAGGCGCGCTTCACCACCGCGACCGCGTGGGTCGAGGTCATGCCGACATGCTTGTCGAGGATCACCCAGCCGGACACGTCCCGGCGCTTGGGCCGGTCGGGGCGCGGGCCGCGCTGCGGGCGGCGGACCTCCGGGGCTTGGCGCTCGCCGGCCGTGATGATGGCCGGGCGCTCGCCCTGCGGATGGTCTTCGATGGAAACCGTCATGTCCTCGCGTCCCCCGGGGGCGTGGCCCCGTCCCTTTCTCGTTCGTGTCCGGGATCAATGCCCCGGCCCGGTCTCCGGTTCGTCGCCGTCCTGCTCCGGGCCGAGGTCGCGCTGCACGCGCTCGTCTCGCAGCAGCCGGTCGATGCGCGCCGCCTCGTCGAAGGTCTCGTCGCGGCGGAAGCGCAGCTCGGGCGCGAATTTCAGGTTGACCCGCCGGGCCACCTCCTGGCGCAGCACCTTCCGGTGGCGCTCCAGGGCGGCGATCACCGGCGCTTCGTCCAGGCCGCCGAGCGGCATCACGTAGGCGGTGGCGAGCTTCAGATCGGGCGACATCCGCACCTCCGGCACGGTCACGACATGCGTGCCGAGCACCGGATCCTGGATGTCGCCGCGCTGGAGCACCTCCGCGAGGGCGTGGCGGATGAGTTCGGCCACGCGCTGCTGGCGCTGCGAGGGGCCGGTGGTGGTCGGTTTCTGGGCCATTCGGTCTCGGACCGGCGCCCGGAGGCGGCCGGCTCACGTCCAAGAAAAAGAAACGTCGAAAAAGAAAAGACGGCCGCGGCAGGTGCCGCGACCGCCTGTCCGGACGGGTCCGGAGCCTCAGAGGGTGCGGCGGATCTCCTCGACCCGGTAGCACTCGATCACGTCGCCCGCGCGCATGTTCTCGAAGTTCTCGAAGGCCATGCCGCACTCCTGGCCGGAGGTGACTTCCTTCGCGTCGTCCTTGAACCGCTTGAGCGTCTTCAGCTTGCCCTCGTGGATCACCACGCTGTCGCGGATGAGCCGGACATGGGCCCCGCGCTCGACGATGCCGTCGGTGACGCGGCAACCCGCGACCTTGCCGACCTTGGAGACCTCGAAGACCTCCTGGATCACAGCCTCGCCCAGGCGCTCCTCGCGCAAGGTCGGCGGCAGCATCCCCGACAGCGTGGCTTTGATGTCGTCCACGAGGTCGTAGATGATGTTGTAGTAGCGGATCTCGATGCCGGACCGCTCGGCGGCCTCGCGGGCCTCCTTGAGGGCGCGGACGTTGAAGCCGATGACCACGGCCTTCGAGGCCTGCGCCAGGGTGATGTCCGACTCGGTGATGCCGCCGACACCCGACAGGAGGATGCGGGCCGCGACCTCGTCGTTGCCGAGCTTCTCCAAGGCGCCCGAGATCGCCTCGACCGAGCCCTGAACGTCGCCCTTGATGACGACCGGCAGTTCCTTGCGACCGGCGCCTTCCTTGAGGTCGCGCATCATGTCGACGAGCGAGCGGTTCGCGCCGCCGGTCCGCGCAGCCAGGCGCTCGCGCTTCTGGCGGGCGCGGTACTCGGTGACCTCGCGGGCGCGGGCCTCGTTCGGCACCACGGTCACGCGGTCGCCGGCATCCGGCGTGCCGTTGAAGCCCAGCACCTCCACGGGGACCGAAGGACCCGCGTACTGCACGTTCTCGCCGAGGTCGTCGATCAGGGCGCGCACGCGGCCCCACTCGGCGCCCGCCACGACGATGTCGCCGGTGAACAGGGTGCCGCGCTGGACCAGAACCGTGGCCACGGGGCCGCGGCCGCGGTCGAGCTGAGCCTCGATCACAGTGCCCTCGCCGTCGCGCTTCTCGTTGGCGCGCAGGTTCATGATCTCGGCCTGGATCTGGATGCCCTCCAGGAGCTCCGGCAGGCCGTCGCCGGTCTTCGCCGAGACCTCGAATTCCAGGGTCTCGCCGCCCATCGACTCGACCTGAATGTCGTGCTGCAGCAGCTCCGTGCGGACCCGCTCCGGCTTCGCGTCCGGCTTGTCGATCTTGTTGACCGCGATGATCATCGGGACGCCCGCCGCCTTGGCGTGCTGGATCGCCTCGATGGTCTGGGGCATCACGCCGTCATCGGCCGCGACCACGACCACCACGATGTCGGTGACCTTGGCGCCGCGGGCGCGCATCGACGTGAACGCCGCGTGGCCGGGCGTGTCGATGAAGGTGATCATGTCGCCGGACGGCGATGCGACCTGATAGGCGCCGATGTGCTGGGTGATGCCGCCGGCTTCGCCCTCGACCACGTTGGCCTTGCGGATCGCGTCGAGCAGCGAGGTCTTGCCGTGATCGACGTGGCCCATGATGGTGACCACCGGCGGACGGGGATCGAGATCCTCCTCCAGATCCGGCTCGTCGGAGGACAGGCCCTCCTCGACATCGGACTCGGCGACGCGCCGCACCGTGTGGCCCAGTTCCTCGGCGATGAGCTGGGCGGTGTCCGAGTCGATCACGTCGGTGATCTTGTGGATCTGGCCCTGCTTCATCAGCATGCGGATCACGTCCACGGCCCGCTCCGACATGCGGTTGGCGAGTTCCTGGATGGTGATCGTCTCGGGGATCGTCACCTCGCGGGACAGCTTCTCCTTCTGCTCCACATGGCCGCGACCGCTCATGCGTTGCTGGCGGCGGCGGAACGAGGCGACCGAGCGCGTGCGCTCCTCCTCGCCCGACGTGGCGGTCGCGATGGTCAGACGGCCGCGGTTGCGGTCGCCGCCCGGAGACTTCGGGGTCTTGGGCGGCGCGATGATCTTGAGCGGCATGCCGGGACGGCGGATCACCCGCTTGGTCTCGGACTCGTCCTCGTTGGTCTGGGCGGCGCGGCCGGCAGGGCGCGCTGCGGCACCGGCGCCCGCGGGACGGGCGGCGGTCGCGGGCGTCGCGCTCTTCTCCGGATCGGGGGCCGGGGCGGGGCGGGCCATGAAGTTGAGATCGCGGGGCTTGCGCGAATCGGCCGTGATGGTCTTGCGCGGCTCGCCCGTGGACGGGCGCGGCGTCAGCGGCGGACGCGGTGCGGCGGCCGGGGCCGGGGCCCCCGCCGGACGGGAAGCGGCGGGGCGGCCCGCCTCCGGCTGGCGCGCCGGACGGGCCGGTGCAGCAGCGGCGGCCGGGCGGGCCGGCGCGGAGGTCGCTGCGGGCGCGGCCGCGGCGGTCGGTGCAGGCTGGGCGGGCGCCGGGGCCACGGGGGCCGGCGCAGCGGCGGCCGGAGCCTCCGCGGCGGGCTCAGCGGCGGCCTTCGAGGCCTCCGCAGCCGCCTGCTTGGCGGCCTGCTTGTCGGCTTCCTCGGCGGCGCGGGCGGCTTCCGCGGCGGCGGCCTTGCGCTCCTCCTCCTCGCGGCGGCGCGCTTCGGCGGCCTCGCGCTCGCGGCGGCTCTGCTCCTCGGCCTCGCGACGGCGCGCCTCGGCTTCCATCTCGGCCTTGCGGCGGGCCTCGGCCTCGCGGCGCTGCGCGTCGGCGAGCGCTGCCGCGCGGGCGGCGCTCTCCTGCTCGCTCAAGGTGCGCAGGACGACGCCCGAGGCGGCGCGCTGGGCCGGACGCGGAGCCGGCGCCGTCGGCGCGGGGGCCGCCGGGCGGGGTGCGGGGGCGGGCTCACGGGCAGGGGCGGCCGGCGCCGCGCCGATGACGCGGCGCTTCACCGTCTCGACCACGACCTGCTTGGAGCGGCCATGGGAGAAGCTCTGACGCACGGTCCCCGCCTCGATCGGCCGCTTGAGGGACAGCGGCTTCGGGGAAGTCCGATTCAGAGTCTTGTCGCCCGGGTTGTTCGTATCGCTCATTCAGCCTGAACCCTGAGGGTTTCCATCGTCCCGTGAACCGACGCCCGGTGGCGCCGGTCAAAATAGTCCTGCGTCGTCAACGTGAGGCTTCGTCGATCCCGCCGATTCGGGCTGGATCGGGCTCCCCGGTCGCCGCGGCGGCGCCCTCGAAGGAGCGTAGCCGACGCCAACGCGACAGGCAGCCGGCGGCTCCGGCTCCTGCGACGAGCGCAGCGTGTATCACATGATCCCGACCCAAGGCCATGTCCAATTCGTCTTCGGACAGGTCGTCGATGATCGGTATCCTCGACATGGCCTCACCGTGACGCCGGTACAAGGCCGCCGCGATCTTGCGCCGCCCGTCCGGGCTGGCCTCCGCGGCGTGGATCACCGCGACGGCGCCGGGCTGGCCACCGATCGCCGCCTCGACCTTCGAGAAACCAGCTACGAGGCAGCCCGCCTTGTTGGCGAGCGCGATCGCCTGCCGCAGATCCTCGCGCAGCCCCGCGGCGATCCGGTCCGGCAGGTCCGGGTCGGCCGGGGCCGGTCCCTTGAACGCCCGCGCGAACAGGTTCTTGCGGACCGCGGTGGCGACCGCGTCCCGCCGGGCGCTGACCCAGGCGCCGCGGCCCGGCAGCCGGGCGCGCAGATCCGGCACGACGCGGCCGTCCGGCCCGCGCACGAACCGGATCATCCCGTCCGGCGCCTGGGCGACACGGGTGACGATGCAGGTCCGCTCGGGCGCGCGGCGGCCGGGGCCGGCATCGAGCCCCCCGGCTTCCGGTCCGCCCTCGGGCAGGATCGCCTCGACCTCGCTCACCGCGCCTCCGCCGCCGGCTTTCCGCTCAGGCCTCGGCCTGGGCGTGTGCGGTCTCCTCGCCATCAGCCTGCTCGGCACCCTCCTCGGCCTCCGGCTCCGGCAGGGCCTCGATCCAGCCGGCCTTGAGGCGGGCGGCCATGATCAGGGCCTCGGCCTCGGCGCGGGACAGGTCGAATCCGTCGAGGTAGCCGGCGTGGCGCACGGCCTCGGGGCCGCGGCCCTCCGTGTAGCCGACGAGGTCGTCGGTGGCGCAGCCCGCCAGATCCTCGATCGTCTTCACGTCGTTCTCGCCGAGGGCGACCATCATCGGCGTGGTGACGCCCTCGATCTCGCGCAGCTCGTCGGCGACGCCGAGTTCCGTGCGGCGGGCATCGTGCGCCTGCTCGATCCGGGCGAGGTGATCCTGGGCGCGGGCCTGGATCTCGGCGCCGGTCTCCTCGTCGAGCCCCTGGATGCCGGACAGCTCATTGAGATCGACGTAGGCGATCTCCTCGACGTTGCGGAAGCCTTCCGCGGCCAGCAGCTGGCCGACGGTCTCGTCGACGTCGAGCGCCTCCATGAACACCTGGGTCCGCTCGGCGAACTCCTTCTGGCGGCGCTCCGATTCCTCGGCCTCGGTGAGGATGTCGATGTCCCAGCCGGTGAGCTGGGACGCGAGGCGCACGTTCTGGCCGCGGCGGCCGATCGCCAGCGACAGCTGGTCGTCCGGTACCACCACCTCGATGCGGTCGGCCTCCTCGTCGAGCACCACCTTCACCACCTCGGCGGGCTGGAGGGCGTTGACGATGAAGGTCGCCTCGTCCTCCGACCACGGGATGATGTCGATTTTTTCGCCTTGCAGCTCACCCACGACGGCCTGAACCCGGGATCCGCGCATGCCCACGCACGCACCGACCGGATCGATGCTGCCGTCGCGGGAGATCACCGCGATCTTGGCGCGGGAGCCCGGATCGCGGGCCACCGCCTTCACCTCGACGATGCCGTCGTAGATCTCGGGCACCTCCTGGCCGAACAGCTTGGCCATGAACTGGGGATGCGAGCGCGACAGGAAGATCTGCGGCCCGCGGACCTCCGAGCGCACGTCGAACAGGTAGGAGCGGATGCGGTCGCCCGGGCGGAAGGTCTCGCGCGGGATCATCTCGTCCCGGCGCACGATGCCCTCGCCGCGCCCGAGATCCACGATCACGTTGCCGTACTCGACCCGCTTCACGATGCCGTTGAGGATCTCGCCGATGCGGTCCTTGTACTCGTCGAACTGGCGGGCGCGCTCGGCGTCGCGCACCTTCTGGACGATGACCTGCTTGGCCGACTGGGCGGCGACGCGCCCGAAATCGAAGGGCGGCAGGGTGTCGGAGATCACGTCGCCGACGAGCGCGCCCGGGTTGTAGCGGCGGGCCTGATCGAGGGTGATCTCGCGGGCGTCGTTCTCGACCTCGTCGACCACGAGCAGGTGGCGCGACAGGCGCAGCGCCCCGGTCTTGTTGTCGATCTCGGCATGGACATCCGTCTCGGCGCCGTAGCGGGAGCGCGCCGCCTTGGCGATCGCCTCCTCCATCGCGTCGATCACGATGGAGCGGTCGATCACCTTCTCGCGGGCGACCGCGTCGGCGATCTGGAGGAGTTCGAGCCTGTTGGCGCTGACGACGGCCATCGGTTTCGGTCCTTCTCTTCCGTCAAAGTCTTCGCGCCGGTCGCGGAGCGCCCGACGCGCGGGTGTCAGTGCAGCGAGTCGCGGTCCTTGAGCCGGGAGGCTTTGCTCACCACCGGCTTCCGGGGACCGGTCCGCGCCGGTTTCTTGGGTTTGGCCGCGGGGCTCGCCTTCTTCGGCCCCTGCGGGCGGAAGGCACTGCGCGCGGGCGCAGCCGGCTCCTCGGCCGGCGCGTCGTCCTCGTCCTCGGCCTCCTCCGCCTCGTCCCCGGCGGACGGGCCGCCGCGGCGGAGCGACTCGCGGATCAGATCGTCGGTCAGGACGAGATGAGCCTCGGCGAGGTCCTTGAGCGGCAGGTCGATCCGGCTCGGCAGCCCTTCCTTCACGTCGGGCAGGTCGATCGGGACGATCTGCCGGTCGAGATCCGGCGCGCCGAGGATGCCGCGGAAGCGCTTGCGCCCGTCGAGCGGCGGGCTCAGTTCGACCTTGGCCTCGTAGCCCTCCCAGCGGGCGAAGTCCGAGACCCGCACCAGCGGCCGGTCGATTCCCGGCGAGGACACTTCGAGGTTGTAGGCGCCGCCGACCGGATCGTCGACATCGAGGAGCGGCGAGATCGTGCGGCTCACGGCCTCGCAATCGGCGATGGTGAAGCTGCCGTCCGGCCGCTCGGCCATGATCTGCACGGTGCAGCCGTTGATGTTGGACACCTTCACCCGGACCAGCCGGACGCCGAGGCCCTGGAGCGGCCCCTCGATCACCTGCGCGACGCGCGCGGCGACGCCGCTCTCGCGGACGAGGCGCTTCTCGGACAGATCCGCTTCGATTTCGGACGGCATGTGTGGTGGTGCGCAACCTTCGCGGCGTTCTGCGTGGCTCGCCCACGGCGTGCGGCGAAAAAAAAGAGCGGACCCGGTGGGGCCCACTCCCGAACCGCAGCCTCTCGACTGCCATCAGAACTGTTGAGCGATAGATAGCCGCGGTCGGCCGCGAGCGCAAGGTCGATCAACGCGCGGCGTGACGGCTCACGAGCATCGCGGCGTACGGAAGCCTTCGCAGAACTGCCGTTTCGCAAGCGAGCCGGTATACGGCAGGCGCGAACCATCTCCATGCGTCGTTGGAACCGCGGCGCGCCTCAAAGGCCGAGTTCGCTATGCGAACCGATGCGGACCAAGTGCAGTTTCGGTCGACTTGGCTCCATCTGCGGTCTTGCCAGCGGCGGGTCGGATTTCCGATAGATCAGAACCAGATCGGGTTTGATGTGGCAGTCGCGATGGTTCTTCCAATCGCCGCCGAGCGGATGGTCGACCATGTGGGCAGGAAGGGGACGATCGGCGGCGAGCAGAGTGACGGCCTTCAGCAGATCCGCCTGGACCGTAGCGCGATAGCGCCCCTTCCGCTCGCGTTTCATGTCCCTCTTGAATTGGCCCGTGATGACGACATCGCGTCGCGTCGCCTGGTCAGCTGCCGGCGCGGATGGGGCCGATGCCGCCGGCCTGTCGTCATCACTCGGCATCAAGGACGGCGAGGAGGTTCGACGGATCGCCGACTTGGATCACATCGCCGGCGAGGTCTGCCCGCAGAGCCGCGACGGTCTCGTCGTTCGGGACGAGCGGATCGAAGGGCAACCGGCCCTCGGCAACGACCCGTTGCAGCATCAAGCGGAAGGCGTCCGATAATGAGAGGCCGACCGCACCGAGAACAGCCTCGGCTTCAAGCTTTACGCCTGGATCGACCTGCGCCCGGACCGACTTGGTCTTGGACGCAGGTCTGACCTTTTCGTTCGTCTGAGCGGCCATTGTCGCCCGTCCTCTTGCCAGCTGACATGTAGCACGGCGCATCGGCGCCACAACGGATGGCCGGGTGCAACATGCGGCCGAGATCAGCCGCTGCGCGGCACCCGCCCCTCCAGCGGATAGGCCGGATCGTTGTAGCCCGGCGTCGTCGGATGCCCAGCCGCCACGAACCCGTCCACCAGCGCCTCGTCCTCCGACGTGAAGGCGTAGTCGAGGGCGCCGAGATATTCCTGCCACTGCGCCTCCGTGCGCGGCCCGGCGATCACGCCGGTGACGAGGCGGTTGTTCAGCACCCAGGCGGTGGCGAACTGGCCGGCCGTGATGCCGCGCGCCTCGGCGTGCTCCTTGAGCGTGCGGGCGATGCGCAGGGATTCGGGCCGCCACTCGGTCTGCATCATCCGCGTGTCCTGCCGCCCGGCGCGCGATTCGGCCGGGGGCGGGGCGTCGGGATCGTACTTGCCGGTGAGCACGCCCCGGGCGAGGGGCGAATAGGGCACGACGCCGAGTCCGAAATGGGCGCAGGCCGGCAGGTGCTCGGTCTCGGGCATCCGGTTGAACGCATTGTAGTAGGGCTGGCTCACCACCGGCCGGTCGATGCCGAATTCGTCGCACAGCCGGCAGATCTCGGCGACCCGCCAGGAGCGGGTGTTCGAGACGCCGAAATGGCGGATCTTGCCCGCCCGCACGAGGTCGGCCATGGCCCGCACGGTCTCGGAGAGCGGCGTGTCGTGGTCCTCCTTGTGGAGGTAGTAGATGTCGATGAACTCGGTGCCGAGCCGGCGCAGGCTGTCCTCGGCGGCCTTCATCACGTGGACGCGCGACAGACCGCGGTCGTTGACCCCCTGCCCGGTCGGGTTGGCGACCTTCGTGGCCAGGATCCAGGCGTTGCGCTCCGCCTTGATGGCCCGGCCGGTGATCTCCTCCGAGCGCCCGTCCGTATAGACGTTGGCGGTGTCGATGAAGTTGATCCCCGCCTCCCGGGCGCTGGCGACGATGCGGCCGGCGGTGGCCTCGTCGGTGGGGCCGCCGAACATCATCGTGCCGAGGCAGATCGGCGAGACCTTGAGGCCGGAGCGGCCGAGCGTGCGGTACTGCATGGGATCCATCCGATGTCCGTCGACCCGCTATCTCGCCGCGGAGCGGCCGAGGTCAACCACACAGGCTAACGTCCCCCTGTAACCGTGGCGCACCCGCGGCGAACCGACCCGTGACGGCACCGACACCAGAAGGCAGCCGTTTCCGGGGGCCTGTTCGCGCTCCACCCACCGCCCCAAGCCCCGTCCGCGCCCCATGATCGACCGCCTGGCCACCACTCTCGGCATTCCCCTCCCCTGGCTCGACCGGGCCGGGCGCCTGTCCTGGCTGAAGCTCGCGGTGTTCGCAGGCTGCATCGCGCCGGCGCTCTACCTCGCCGCCGCCTACCGGCTCGACGCGCTCGGCGCCAAGCCGATCACCGCGCTGATCCATGCCACCGGCGAGTGGACGGTGCGCTTCCTGCTCTTCTCCCTGGCGATCTCACCGCTGCGCCGCATCGCCGACTGGCCGAAGGTGATCGGCGTCCGGCGCATGCTCGGCATCACCGTGATGGCCTACGCGGTAGCGCATCTCACCCTCTACGCGGTCGATCAGAACCTGATCCTCACGAAAGTCGTCTTGGAGATCGCGCTCCGGCTCTACCTGACGATCGGGTTCGTGGCGCTGATCGGCCTGATCGCCTTGGGCCTGACCTCGACCGATGCGGCGGTGCGCAACCTGGGCCCGAACTGGCACCGGCTGCACCGGCTCGTCTACACGATCGCGGTGCTGGCGCTGGTCCATTACTTCCTGCAGTCGAAGATCGACGTCACCGATCCGGTCTTCTCCGCCGGGCTGTTCCTGCTGCTGATGGGCTGGCGGGTGATGCGGCGGTTCAAGTGGCCGGAGCGGCCGTGGTCGCTCCTGCTTCTGGCGATCCTGGCCGGCCTCGCCACCGCGGGGCTGGAGGCGGCGTGGTACGGGCTCGCGAGCGGCGTCCCGGCCAGTCTCGTGCTCGCCGCCAACCTGGATTTCTCGGGTCCGATCCGGCCGGCCTGGTGGGTGCTGGCGATCGGCCTGTCCCTGCCCGCGATGGCGCTCGTGCGCGGGCCGCGGTCGGCGAGCCGGCCCACGGGTGGACGGATGGTCTCCCCGACCCGGCGACCGCCGCCTCAGGAAGCCTTGCCGGAACCCTTGTCGCCGCGGGCCTGATGCCGCAGAACCCGCGGCCGGTCCCCGCCATCGACGGTCGGGGCCGCAGCGGAGTGTTCAGGACGCCATGCGCGGCACCCTTCTCCTCATCGCGAGCCTGCTGATGCCCGTCGCCGCCCAGGCGGCCCCGACTGCGGCACCGCCGGCCTCGGCCGCGAAGCCGAAAGCCGCGCCTCCGGCGGCACCCGCACCGGCGGTCGTGCGTTGCACGCCGCCCGAGCCGCCGCCGGCCTCGGCGCGCCCGGCGAAGCCCGCGCTTCCGGACAAGCCCGCCTGCCTCGACACCAAGGAAGGCTGCCCCGGCTGGGAGGCTTACAGCTACAACGACGCGATCAAGGCCTACAACCTGCAAGCGCAGGCCTTCCGGCCGATCGCCGAGGCCTACCTGCAGAAGCTCAACGCCTACGTGAAGGCGAGCGGCGAGTACGCGCAGTGCGAAGTGAACGCGATGCAGAAATAGCCGGCTGAACGGCGGCCAACACGTTACCCGGGGGATGGTTCAGACCCCTTGGCGCAACCTCCGGCGATGATGGCCGCGATCCCCGCGCGCCCGATCACGCCGAGGCCAACCGTGCCTGCCCGTCGTTTCCCCATCCGCACCGGGCTCGTCGCCCTGCTGTTCGCCGCCGGCCCAGCGCTGGCCGCCGATTTCGACGGCCCTTACCCGCCGCCCCACGGCTACGGTGGTCCGCCCCAGGAGGAGCTTGACCACCGGCCCCCGCCTCCGCCTCCGCGGCCCGAACCGGAGTTCCACCGGCCGCGCTTCACCGCGGCCCCGCCCGAGTCGTGCCGGGAATTCGTCAGGCGCCGGTTCGATCCGGACGGCGCGCCGGTCGTGCGCCGGGTGCGGGTCTGCGACGAGCCGGGTTTCGACCGCGGCCCGCCCCCGCCGCCTCCGCCCCCGGAGGACGTCCCGCCCCGCCGCTGGGGCGGGCCCCGCTGGGACGGCCCGCGCTGGTAGGGCGCGCCGATCCCGCTCAGATGCGGGCGGGTGCCTTCTTGAGTGCGGTCGCAAAAGCCTTGAGCTGGCGGTTCAGGTCCGCCAGCTCGTTCAGCGCGATGGTCTTGTGACCGTCGCGGACCGCACGCTCGATATCCTCGACCTGCGCGGCGACGAGACGGCGGATGGCGTCGGCAACATGGTGTCGGTTCATCGGTTCGAGCGTCTCGTGCGAGCGTCCTGGCGGGCCTCAACGGACGGCCGGAATACAGCCGTCGACACGATTCGGTGATAGGTCGGTAGGCTTAACCGTTGGTGTCCGCCCGGGGCCTGCGCACATCCGATCACAGGATTCCGGACCTACCGGCGGCCCCGCATCTCCGCACGCCGCATCGGCATCGCGTCGATGGTGGAAAACAGCCGCTGGGGCGGGATCGGCGTCGCGGCGGTGAGCTTGGCGCCGCCGTCCTTGCCGACCAGGACGGCCCGAAAACTGTCGGCCGGCAGCCCGAGCGCGGCGCGCAGGGCCCGCGCCCCGGTGCCGGAGCCGATCGCCTCCAGCACCACGAGATCGCGCTCGGCGACACCGTCGCGGACCGGCCCCAGGGCGGCGCGCTGGGCTCTCAACTGGGCGTCCGCGGCGTTGGGTGCCGACAGGACCAGCACCCGGGCGCGATCCCGGTAGGTGTCGAGGGGCGCCGCGGAGGCGGTCGCAGTCAGGGCCGCCAATCCGAGGCCGAGTGCCGTCCCGCGCATATCACCCCTCCGAATATGAGACGGGACAACGCGCGATCCGCCCCGGAGATCGCCCGACGCCTTTGCGGGTGCCGGCCGGCGCCCCAGATCGGAGCGGGCAGCCAGTGTCCAGGAGTTTCTGCCATGACCGCCATGAACCGACGCATCGTCCTGGCCTCGCGCCCCCACGGCGAGCCGAGGCCCGAGAATTTTCGCCTCGAGGCGGTGCCGGTGCCGCAGCCCGGCCCGGGCCAGGTTCTGCTGCGCACCCGCTGGCTGTCCCTCGACCCCTACATGCGCGGCCGGATGAGCGACGCGAAATCCTACGCGGCGCCGGTGGAGATCGGCGCGCCGATCACCGCCGAGACGGTGGGCGAGGTCGTGGCCTCGAACCATCCGGATTACGCCCTGGGCGACCTTCTCACCGCCTTCGCGGGCTGGCAGGAGTATTTCGTCACGGACGGCAAGGGCTCGCGCCGGGTCGATCCTGCCGCCGCGCCGCCCTCGACGGCGCTCGGCGTGCTCGGGATGCCGGGCATGACCGCCTATACCGGCCTCCTCAACATCGGTCGTCCCAAGGCCGGTGAGACCGTGGTGGTCGCCGCCGCCGCGGGTCCGGTCGGCTCGCTCGTCGGGCAGATCGCCAAGCTGAAGGGCGCCCGCGCCGTCGGGATCGCGGGCGGCCCGGACAAGTGCCGCTACCTCACCGAGGAACTCGGCTTCGACGCCGCCGTCGATCACCGCGGCCACGACCTGCCGGGGGCGCTGGAGGCCGCCTGCCCCAACGGCATCGACGTCTATTTCGAGAATGTCGGCGGCGCGGTCTTCGCCGCGGTGATGCCGCTGCTCAATCCCTTCGCGCGGATCCCGGTCTGCGGACTCGTCTCGGCCTACAACGCCACCGAGGTCCCGCAGGGGCCCGACCGGCTGCCGGGCCTGATGCGCGCTGTCCTGACCAACCGCCTGCACATCCAGGGCTTCATCGTCTGGGATTTTGCCGATCAGGCCAAAACCTTCCGCGAGGAGGTCGGCGGCTGGGTCCGTGAGGGGCGCGTGCGCTACCGGGAGGACGTGGTCGAGGGCCTGGAGAAGGCGCCGGAGGCGTTCATCGGCCTGTTGAAAGGCCGCAATTTCGGTAAGCTGGTCGTGCGCGTCTCCTGACGGCGGCTTGCTGCCTTATCAGAACAGATATAGAACATAGAGATCCGGAAGCACTGCGGAAAGCGGGCACAAGCCCCCGCCGCAGGTTGCTGCCCCGGAGGCCCGGGCGCATGGTTCGCGCGCCGCCGGGCTGGTGCCCTGTGAGATCCGTACGGTGAGGAGAGAGCGATGGCGGGCAGCGTCAACAAGGTGATTCTGGTAGGCAATCTCGGCCGCGACCCGGAGATGCGCCGCCTCGGCTCGGGCGACCCGGTGTGCAACCTGCGGATCGCCACGTCCGAGTCGTGGAAGGACAAGGCCAGCGGCGAGCGCAAGGAGAAGACCGAGTGGCACTCGGTCGTGATCTACAACGACAACCTCGCCCGCGTCGCCGAGCAGTACCTGCGCAAGGGCTCGAAGGTCTACATCGAGGGCCAGCTCCAGACCCGGAAGTGGACCGACAATTCCGGCGTCGAGAAATACACGACCGAGGTGGTTCTCCAGCGCTTCCGCGGCGAGATGACGATCCTCGACGGGCGCGGCGGCGGTGGCGGCGACTTCGCCGGCGAGGACGAGGGCGGCGGCCAGATCAGCCGCGGCGGCGATTCCGGCGGCGGTCGGGGCGGCGACCGGGGTAGTGATTTCGGCGGCGGACGTGCGCAGGGCGGCGAGCGCCGTCCGGCCCCGGCCTCCTCGGGCGGCGGCGGTGGCAGCCGCGGCTACGACCTCGACGACGATATTCCGTTCTAGGCCGATAGCCGGCCCACGGCCCGCCGCCCCGCGCGGCGGGCCTTTTTTTCGGGGACGTCCGATCGTGCCCGGACCGGGCTCAGAGCATCGGTATGCCGCCCGTGACCGGCACCAGGGCACCCGACATGTAGCTGCCCTCCCGCGAAGCCAGAAGGACGTAGGCCGGGGCGAGTTCCGCGGGCTGCCCGGCGCGGCCGAGGGGCGTCTGCGCACCGAGCTGTTCGATCTGCTCCGGGCTCTTCACGATCGGCTGGATCGGGGTCCAGACCGGCCCGGGGGCGACGCAGTTCACCCGGATGCCCTTCGGGGCGAGCAGGTTCGACAGGCCGATCGTGAGGCTCGCGATGGCGCCCTTGGTGGCCGCGTAGATCAGCATGCTGGGATCGGCGACCTTGGCCTGCACGCTCGTGCTGTTCACGATCGCCCCGCCGGGCTTCATGTGCGGTGCCGCCGCCTGGGCGAGGTAGTACATCGCGAACACGTTGGCCCGGAACGAGCCCTCGATGTCGTGGGCCTTGAGGTCGTCGAGACCTTCGTTCACCACCTGCGCGGCGGCGTTGTTCACGAGGATGTCGAGCCGGCCGAAGGTCTCGACGGTGCGGACCACGAGGTCCCGGCAATGGGCCTCGTCGCGGATGTCACCCGGCAACAGGAGGCAGCGGCGCCCGGCCTTCTCGACCCACGCCTTCGTGTCCTCGGCGTCCTCCTGCTCGACCGCCAGATAGGAGATCGCCACGTCGGCACCCTCGCGGGCATAGGCGATCGCCACAGCCCGGCCGATGCCGGAATCGCCGCCGGTGATCAGTGCGGCCTGACCGGTGAGCAGGCCCTTGCCGACGTAGCTCTCCTCACCGTGGTCCGGGCGCGGCGTCATCTTCGTGGTCAGACCCGGCTGGGGCTGTTGCTGGTCGCCCGGGAAGGGCGGGCGCGGGCCGGCCTCGCGCGGATCCTGAGTCATGGTTGCAGCTCCTCGGCGGATGGGATCGGCTGGATCTAGGGCCGCCCGGAGCGAGGCGCCTGCGCCCGGCCGTCACAGCCGCACGCAGGTCGCTTGCCGACTCAGAACGCCCGGCCGCGATTCGCGTGCGGCTTGCCGTAGCGATTGCGGAGGAACGAAACGACTCGGGGAAGCAGGAAGGCGATCAGGATTTTGCGCATCGGGTCACCTCACGTCACGGGCTCGTGAGCGGGCAATGCCCCGGAGGAAGCGCGGTTCCGCCCGGCGCCCGGGATCAGAGGTCCAGCGTCAATGTGACCGGCGCGTGGTCGGACGGGCGATCCCAGCCGCGGGCGTCGCGACACACCGCGACCTTCCGCACTGTCCCGGCGAGGTCGGGGGAGACCC
Organism: Methylobacterium sp. J-030; assembly: GCF_022829545.1. Classification (GTDB taxonomy): domain Bacteria; phylum Pseudomonadota; class Alphaproteobacteria; order Rhizobiales; family Beijerinckiaceae; genus Methylobacterium. The sequence goes on from NZ_JAKSYM010000208.1 coordinate 61,644, forward strand.
AGAGATGATCGAGGCGCCGGCCCTTGTTGGCCGCCGACCAGTCGGGGGAGCGGTAGCTCCACCACGTGTAGATCTTCTCGGGCTCCGGGGTGAGATGACGCGCCGTGTCGATCCATCCGGCCTCCCCGCGCAGGATCTCCAGCGCCTCGGTCTCCACCGGGGTGTGGCTCACCACGTCGAGGAGCTGCTTGTGGGACCAGACGTCGTGCTCCAGCGGCGCGACGTTGAGGTCGCCCATGAGGATCGCCGGGCCCGGGACGCGCTTGCCGCCCCAGGCGCGCAGCTCGGTCAGGAAATCGAGCTTGTGCGCGAATTTCGGATTGAGATCACGGTCCGGCACGTCGCCGCCGGCCGGCACGTAGAAATCGTGCAGCACGATTCCCGCCGCGGCACCGGCTTCCGGCCCCAGCACCGCCGAGATGTGGCGGGCATCCTGCCGGTCGCAGAAGCCCATCACCGCGCGGGTGTGCAGGGGGAAGCGCGACAGGATCGCGACGCCGTTGTAGCCCTTCTGGCCGGCGAACATCACGTGCTCGTAGCCGGAACCCCGCAGCGCCTTCAGCGGGAAGGCGTCGTCCGGGCACTTGGTCTCCTGGAGGCAGAGCACGTCCGGACGGGATTCGGCGAGGAAGCGCAGCACGAGGTCGATGCGCAGGCGCACCGAGTTGATGTTCCAGGTGGTGACGGTGAGCTGCACGGGCGGAGCCGGGGTTCGGACGGAGTTGCGCTCCGATAGCCCATTTCACGGTCCGCGACAGTCTGCACGCGGTCGTCGACGCGAAATGCCGTGCGCCCGCACCCGCCAGGGTTTATGTCCGTGATCCGCCCTGTCCCGGGCCCCTCGCCGAGGCCCTCGATGGTACAGGTCCGCTCGCTCGCTTTCGCCGTCTATTGGGCCGCCTGGACGACCCTGTTCCTGGCACCGCTGGCGATTTTCCTCCTGTCGGGCTCCCCCGAGCGGCCGATCCGCCAAGCCACGCGCGTTTGGGCCCGCGGCATCCTGGTCGGCCTGCGGCGGATCGTCGGGCTGCGCTACGTCGAGGAGGGCCGCCAGCACCTTCCGGTCGAGCCCTGCCTGATCGTGGCCAACCACCAATCGGCGTGGGAGACCCTGGCCTTCCTGGTGCTGGTGCCGGACGTGGCGATCGTCGCCAAGCGCGAGTTGCTGGCGATCCCGGTGGTCGGCTGGTTCCTGCGGCGCTCGCCGATGATCGTCATCGACCGCGGCAATGGCAGCCAGGCCTTGCGCACCATGATCGACGAGGGCCGCGCGGCGATCGCGGCCGGACGATCGGTTCTCATCTTCCCCGAGGGCACCCGCGGCGATATCGGTGCACCGCTGCGCTTCAAGCGCGGCGTCGAACTGCTCTACGGCCGGCTCGGCCTGCCGGTGGTACCGGTGGCGGTGAATTCCGGGCTGTTCTGGCCGGGGGGCGCGGCGACCCGGGCCGGCACGGTCGTGGTGAGCTATCTCGCCGCCCTCGCCCCGAACCTGCCGGCCGCGGAATTCCTGCGCGGCACCGAAGGGGCGATCGACCGGGAACTCGACCGCTGGCGGGACACCGGCCTCAACGCAAAGGCCGCGTGACGGCGTCTTGCCGGCGCCGTCTGTGACCGCAACCGGCATCCGCTTCGGCGGAGGGCGCCCTACTGCTGCGACTGCTGGATCTGCTGCTGCATCGCCTTGTCCTCGGCGCGCCCGTAATTGATGAAGAACAGGCTGCCGTCGACGCTCTTGCCCTTCTGCAGGTTCGCGAGCGTCACCGTGGTGATGTAGCCCTGCGGATCGGTGATCCGCCACTGCGACAGGGTCTTCATCTCGGCATCGAAGAAGAGCTGGATCTTGGAGGTGCCGCCCAGCGTCGCGCGGTCCTCCAGGCTGATGCGCACGCCGGTGGGGTCGTTCGCCACGTCGGTCACGGTGAGGTCGCGGGCGAGGTCGATCTTCTCGCGCAGCAGGAATTTCAGCGGCGTCTGGGCGATGAAGTACAGGTCCTGGGTGTTGAGCTTGCGGTCGCGCACCGCCACGGAGGTGCCGTCCGCCACCACCTCCAGCGGCGAGGGCTGATCGTAGTCGAAGCGCAGGCGTCCGGGCTTGGCGAGCGTCAGCTTGCCGCCGATCCGGCGCCCGTCGGCACCGATCTGCATGAAGCTGCCCGTCAGCGTGGTGATCCCGTTGAAATAGGCGTTGGCCTGGGCGAGCAGGGTCGCGGCATCCGCCGGCTCGGCGGGGGCGACCGAGGCTGGCGCACCCACCGCCGCGACCTTGGACTCGGGCGCCTTGTGCTCGGCCTTCTCGGCGGCCTTCGCGGATTTGGCGCCAGCCTTCATGTCCTTGGCGGCGTCCTTCCTGGGGGCGGCCTTCCTGGCCGGCGCGGGGGCCGGTGCGGCCTCCGGCTGCGGGGCCGGCTCCTCCTTGTGGCCGAACAGGCTGTCGATGAAGGCCCCGACCTGCGCGGAAGCCGGGTTGGCGGACGCGAGCCACAGCCCGGCGGCGAACACGGAGCCGGCTGTGCGGATGCGGCGGCCGATCATCGGCAGGATCTCCTGAGGGCCCGCGGGCGGGCTCCGGCAGCAAACGAGGGCAGGACCGGAGGCTTAGAACCCCGCCCTGTGGCGAAGATGCGACGCCCGGGCCGCCCCGCGAGGAAGCGGCCCGGGCAGGGTCTCACTCGTCGTCGTACATCCCGGCCGAGCTGTGCGGCGCGCCGTTGACCAGGATGTCGCGCTTGCCGGCGTGGTTGGCCGGGCCGACGATCCCCTCGATCTCCATCCGCTCCATGATCGAGGCCGCGCGGTTGTACCCGATCTGAAGCCGGCGCTGGATGTAGCTGGTCGAGGCCTTCTCGTCGCGCAGCACCACCTCGATGGCCTGCTTGTAGAGGTCGTCCGACTCGCCGCCGGTGGCCGCCGCGAAGGCGCCGATGTCGAACACCGGGGCCTCCTCGGCGGGCTCGTCGGACCGCTCGGCCTTGTCGGCGGCGGCCTTGCCCCGGCCCCGGCCACCCTCCTTCACGGGCTCCTCGGGTGAATCGTCCGCCGTGACGGCGTCGAGGTAGCTCGGGCGGCCCTGGCGCTTCAGATGCGCCACGACGGTCTCGACCTCGCTGTCCGAGCAGAACGGACCGTGCACCCGCGTCGTGCGCCCGCCGCCGGCCATGAACAGCATGTCGCCCTGACCGAGCAGCTGCTCCGCGCCCATCTCGCCCAGGATCGTGCGCGAGTCGATCTTGCTGGTCACCTGGAAGCTGATCCGGGTCGGGAAGTTCGCCTTGATCGTGCCGGTGATCACGTCCACCGACGGACGCTGCGTCGCCATGATCAGGTGGATGCCCGCCGCCCGCGCCATCTGGGCCAGACGCTGGATCGCCCCCTCGATG
>NZ_JAKSYM010000209.1 GCF_022829545.1 Methylobacterium sp. J-030
GCGTCCCGACCCGCCATGGCCGTTCTAGGGGAATGCGGGATGGGCTTCCCGCCCCAGGGGCAAACCGAAACGGAAATCGCTGCCTACCTCGACCTCGTGGCGGTGCAGGACTTACCGGCGAACGGCGGGTCCGTCGACGACTACCTAAGTCTCGGAACCGTAGCGCCGTCTTGGACGACTCGCCCGGCCAGTTGAGGATACCATGCCCCAAAATTATGTTTTTGACTTGCCGATGCGAGATGTTGTGAGGCCGAGCCGCCGAGTTAGCGGCTCACAAAAGTCAAGCGCCGCGAACGACACCATCAGCATCAAGTTCAAGGACTCTGCGACGCCGGTCCGCATCACGACCAAGCGCTTTGGCGAGTTGATGCAGGACGCGATCGACCGGTCCGGCATCATGGAGATGATGGACGAGGTCGGCGATAAGCTGGCCGAAGTTAAGCTCGCGCGAGACCGCGCTGTCGCTCGTGACCGTGCCGCCCGGGATGCCGTAGCCCAGGCCCAGCGCGACCGGGCCGCCTTCGATCAGGCTTGGGCCGACCGTGCCGAGCATCAGCGCCAGCAGCTGCGCGACATGACCAAGCGGGCTGCCGCATTCTACGGGAGGGCCGGTCGATGAGGAGCGCCATGCACGCTTTCGCTCCTCAGGTTCCCCGGCGCGACGGTGCCGTGCCTGTCGCCGAGGTGGACCGCCGAGACCATTCGCGCCAGGCCGGCCCCGAGCCGGTCGCCGCGCCCACGCCTGTCGTCGATCGCACGTTGCATCAGCCGGGCGGCCATACCGTCACGGTCCTGCCTTACCGGCCGGCCTCGGCGTCCGTGCTGCGTGAGGCACCGCGCAATCACGCCGAGCTGAACGCCTACATCGCCGAACGGGCCACGGCGGGACTCCCCCTCCCGCCCGCCCCCTTTCCGACCTCGGCTCAGACCGGCTCGGCCCTCGCGGTTCTCGACGCGCCACCGCATGCCCCCAGTCCCGTGGCCGTACGCCCGGGCCTAGCGGGCGCCAGGCCGGCCGTTGAGGGCAGCTCGGAGCTTGGCCCGGGCCAGGGCCGCTAGCGGCGGCATTACGGCCACTGGACGGGCGGCATGCTGATGCGCGTCGAGAACCGCGAGGGCCGGGCCGGTCTGAGCCGCGAGCGACAAGGGGGCGGTCGGGAGAGGTAGTCCCGCCTTGGCCCGTTCGGCGATGAAGGCGTTCAGCTCGGCGTGATTGCGCGGTGTCTCACGCAGGACCGGGGCCGGCGCCGAGGCCGGCCGGGAAGGCAGGACCGTGACGGTATGGCCGCCCGGCTGATGCAACGTGCGATCGACGACAGGCGCGGGCGCGGCGCCGGCCCCGGTCCTGCGTGAGACACCGCGCAATCACGCCGAGCTGAACGCCTTCATCGCGCAACGGGCCAAGGCGGGACTACCTCTCCCGACCGCCCCCTTGTCGCTCGTGGCTCAGACCGGCTCGGCCCTCGCGGTTCTCGACCCGCATCAGCATGCCGCCCGTACAGTGGCCGAAATGCCACGCCTAGAGGCCGTGGCCCGGGCCA
>NZ_JAKSYM010000213.1 GCF_022829545.1 Methylobacterium sp. J-030
GCCCTGTGCCTCGGCAAGAATATCGGCGGCGAGCCAATCATCGCCGACCTCGCGCGCATGCCGCACCTCTTGGTCGCCGGCACCACCGGCTCGGGCAAGTCGGTGGCGATCAACACCATGATCCTCAGCCTGCTCTACCGGCTGAAGCCGGAGGAGTGCCGGCTGATCATGGTCGATCCGAAGATGCTGGAGCTGTCGGTCTATGACGGCATCCCGCACCTGCTCTCCCCCGTGGTCATCGACCCCAAGAAGGCGGTGATCGCCCTCAAATGGGCCGTGCGCGAGATGGAGGAGCGCTACAAGAAGATGGCCAAGATCGCCGTGCGCAACATCGACGGCTACAACGCCCGGGTCGCCGAGGCGGCGGAGCGCGGCGAGGTGCTGACCCGGACCGTGCAGACCGGGTTCGACCGGCACACCGGCGAGGCGGTGTACGAGGACGAGGCGATGGATCTCGCGCCGCTGCCCTACATCGTGATCGTGGTCGACGAGATGGCCGACCTGATGATGGTGGCCGGCAAGGACATCGAGGGGGCGATCCAGCGTCTGGCCCAGATGGCGCGGGCGGCGGGCATCCACCTGATCATGGCGACGCAGCGTCCGTCGGTGGACGTGATCACCGGCACGATCAAGGCGAACTTCCCGACCCGGATCAGCTTCCAGGT
>NZ_JAKSYM010000217.1 GCF_022829545.1 Methylobacterium sp. J-030
CGGCGCGGGCCGACGCGGATGCCAGCGGAGCCGTGAGGATGGCGCCGAGCGCGGCGCGGCGGGTGGACGGGTTCACAGCCATGCCGAGCCCTCCCGCCAGTCGCAGCCAACCGCGCTGAGCACGAGGGCGGCGCGGGTGGATGGGAACGACACGCCGTCGCCCATGGGCTCACACTCGCTATCCAGGTGAAGCTCGCCGCGGTCGCGGTGCCATCGGAGCGCGCTGCCGTAGATGCCATCGGGGCCGTGCGGGGTGCGCATGCCACCCTCGATCTCCCGGATCAGGCAGCTGCGCTCGAACATGAGCCAGTCATGATACTCGCGGAGCAGCCGCGGTGTGACAGGCTCGGCGACGGCGGCTGGTGCCCCGATGAGAGCCACGCTGCCGCCGATCAGCGGAAGCGTGGTCAGGCCGCGCAGGAAGCCGCGGCGATTGGCGGGGGTGCTCACGCCGTCACCTCATCGCCAAAACCGGTGAAGCAGGTCGGAAGCACCGTGCCGGTCACGGACAGGATCGCACGCGCAGCGGCGGCGATCTTCTCCTCGTTCTCCCAGGGTTTGCCGGACAGCGCGCCCTCAACCTGGAAGGCCAGTGCGAGGCCGACCACGGCGAGGCCGGCCGCAGTCTTGGGAGCCGGCAGGGCCAGCACATCGTTGATCAGGGTCCACATGCCGTTATCGACAGTGAGTGCTGCCTTGTAGGCGATGCTGTCGGGATGCTCCTGCTCGAAGACCGGTCGCACGGCCATGGCGGCAGCGTGGGCGGCGATCAGGCGATCACGGAGCGGGATGTGCGGTTCAGCTGGCTTGCGGCCCGTCCGAGCTTCAAGGCGCTCGCGCAGGCCAGCGGACCGCATCGCCAGAGCGGCCCGCATGACGGGTCCGCCGGAGGCGACGATAGAGGGGCCCGGTGTCGGGCCGGCCCCGGCGGGTGATAAGGGCGTGCGTGTGCTATGGGCGTGGGTAGCCATTTGCGTCTCCCTGCGACGGAGATGGTCAGGCTCGTCGCGGTGCTCCAACACCTCGGCGGGCCGCTTGCTGCTGCAAGCCAGTGTCTGTATATTGTCTATACACGGGCGGCGTTAAGACACTGTCTACACATGCAGCAGCGAAAAAAGACGGCTCAGGTCAATCTGCGCTTAGATCCGGCCTTGAAGGAGGCAGCTGAGTCCGCCGCAAAGGAGGATCAGCGCTCGCTCACCTCGCTGGTCGAGAAGCTCCTCACCGAGCACCTGAAGGCGAAGGGCTATCTGAAGTGAGGCGCACGAAGCGCAAGCTCCCCGACAGCCTGACCCAGCACCTGTCGGACCCGAAGGTCGTAGCCCTCAAGCCGCGAGCTAAGAAGCGCAGTCCCTACCTTTTATCCGGATCCGCGCAGAAGATCGCCGTTTCCATCGTAACCCTCGTCATCATCGTGTTGGCTTGGGGCCACCTGCTGCACGCTTGGTAGGCGGTTGGCCGCATCGGCAAGATGGACGCATAGGCGAGAGCTACGTGCCGCACCGCGAGGATCCTGAGGGCGCGAACTGACTTCCTCACCCGGCGTTGCGGAGGTGATGTCGCGTGGCGCGGCGTCCGCTCTGGAAGCCCGATGACTTATACCCTTCAACGCCTCGCCCCAGGCAGCTTCGATCTCGTCCTTGACGGCAAGGTCGTCGGCAGCCTCGTGAGAGACGTGTCCAAGGATGGACACGAGGGCGATTGGATGGCCGAGACCTTGGACGACAGTCCGCCCTATCCGGCGCCGTTCGAGCGTCCAAAGCACGCGTTCCCGACGCTGCTGGAGGCTGCGAAGTGGCTCGATGCGACTGTGCCCGATCTCTGATCTGAGCTGAGGCAATCGACCGAAGGCGCAGAAACTGGCATCCCCGTTGCTGTACCCATCAGCCTGCTGTTCATCGCCGGCACGGTGCGCCCTCGATCTCGGCTTGGAAGGGTCGAGGGCGCGCCTCTCACAGCATGACAGTGAGAATAACAGCAGATCACGGCGGCGACGATGCCGATTGAACTCAGAAGACTGAGAAGGCTATGCGTGCGCAGGGGCCTGTAGCTCAATGGTTAGAGCCGACCGCTCATGACGGTCTGGTTGCAGGTTCGAGTCCTGCCGGCCCACCAGTGGCTCCCCCATGGAAGAGGCGCGCGAAGTCGGACCTATCATCGCTCTAGGACGACATGCCGCCGACGATTGTGGGAAGTCGCAGCCTCGCCAGCCCTAGTTAGAGGTCTTACGGAATGAGATCTCAGCCATGTGGTACCTCTACGGCTTCGTGCTGCTGGCTGGCGTCGCCAACGCAGTTCAAGCAGGGCAAAATGGAGCCTTGTCGAAGGGTTTGGACGAGTCACTGACGGCAGGTTTGGTCGTCGTCACCGGTACCGCCTCCTGCATCCTCGTGGTCGGCCTGCTGTCCGGCAAGTTGGCTTGGCCCACAGCTGCCCAGGCTCTGGCAATGCCTTGGTGGGCGTGGCTCGGCGGCATCCTCGGCGGATGCATCATCCTGGCGCAATTCATCGTGGCGCGTCAGATCGGAGCCGCTCCGTTCCTCGGCCTTCTGGTGACCGCCGGCGTGGTGACCTCGATCCTACTGGACAACTACGGCTGGGTTGGCTTCGAGCGCCATCCCGCAAGCGTCTGGCGGATCCTTGGAGGCTTCCTGATGGTAGCCGGCGTCGCACTAGTTGCGTTCTTCTGAACGATTTACCCGCAAAGCCGCTGGCATCTTCATCGAACAAAACGGCGAAGAGTCAAAGCGGCGCGTCTTGTTAGGAGCAATCTATGCTGAGTCCCGTTGAGGCCTTACGAAAGCTGCGCGAGGAAATGGTGATGGACCGCCGCAGGCTGGTCGATGAGCAGGAGAGTATCCAGAACGTACAAGCCGAGATCGAAGCGATTGATAGAGCTATCGCAGACGAGGAAGCTTTGCGCATCGGTGCTAACTCAAAATCTGGTAGCGTCTCGGTTTGAAACCCACCCCTGTTTCGGTCGTCTCTCGTTGCCATCCGTCTGAGAAGCATTACGCCGTCGGCGTCATCTTCATCGAGGAGAGCGGCGAGGCACATACATGGGCGCCTCGCCGCATTCATTGCAGGGAACATCCAGCTACCTGGGCTTCTGCCCCTTAGTCTGATCCTGGCCGCGAGCCGAGCTAGCTACCGCCTTGATCTGGGCCTTTGTCGGATTGGGGTTTTGGCCCGACAGGATGTTCGACGCAATCGTGGAGACATGTGACGACGTCTGTTTGGGCGGAGTACGCGTGGCCATGGCTGGCACCTCCTCAGCGACCGAAGCGGCGAACCGCCTCATCGTAGCGGGTGGGGTGCAGGCGGCCGAACTTTACGTCGGCGATGCGTCCCTGGTTGACGTCGTAGGTAGCGGCGATCCGGCTGTATATCTCGCCAGCCATAAGCCGCTGATGCACCGCGACCGCCTCCTCAAACGTGAGACGGTGGCAGGGCGAACGGTCAGGTTTCAACATAGCGGGTCCCTAGTGAGGAGGGTCCCAGAGAACTTGACAACCGGCCGCCCACGCGTAGTATGCACGTGCTGATAAGCGCCAGCCGCAAGTACTATTGCGGTTGTGACGAAGGCCGGGGGTCGCAGCCCGGCTTTCGTCGTCTTTGAGGTCCGAAAACCTCAACAACAAGGATTGGTACGGTCGAGGCTGCGAGTCTAGCTGCAAACCCGCCTAGAATCGATCCTACGGGCTTCTAGCGGCCGTTTAGCCGATATTCCTGCGGAACCGGCTGTGAACGAAAACGCCCGCCAGCGACCTTCCTATCCGCAAGTCCGGCTTCGTTCCGCGTTTGATGCGGGTGCGTTCGAGAGCACAGACAGCGATCTCGATAACCTGCACGTCGTGGCTACCTTGCACCCATGCGCACAGCCCTCGCCGCCCTCGCTCTCGTCGTCACTGCCGGTGGGGCGCAGGCGATCGAGCCGACGGCCAAGCAGCTGATCAAAGCCTACACCGAGGCAGACGAGGCATGCCGCGGCCTGCCGGGCGGTTCCGGTGCGGCCGAGTGTGATCGCCGAGCCAGGCTGACTTCGAGGCTCAATCAGATTGGCCGATGCTACGGCAAGGCGAACCAGGACAGGTCCGAGTTTGCCTGGCACGCGTGCACGTTCCATTCAAACCGCAGCAACGATCTGGTGCCGGCTTCTCGCTGATCCGGCCGCTCTGTAGCTATCACCCTCGCGGTGCGGCGCTCGTGGGGTCGGATCGAACTACGACAGTCCCAGGGCGTTCCCAACGCTCAACAGCAAGGAACGCGATATGAAGGTGATCTCGGCGACCGTCCTCGGCCTGGCGCTACTCAGTGGCGTGGCTCCAGCCTTCGCGCAGTCCTACGGCGGACGGGACTATGGCTATGACCGCGGCGACTATGGCTCTCGCGACAGGGGCTACGGTGATCGCGGGTATGGCGACCGAGGCTACGGCGACCGTGATCGCCGCGATTACGATCGGGACAATGACCGAGGCTCGCGCGGCGGGCGTGGCGACTACGCCTTCAACGAGGAAGAGTATCTGCGCTGCAATCCGGACGTGCGCCGGGCGGTCATAGGCCGAGCAATCAAGTCCGGGCTCGAACATTACCGGAAGGTCGGTATGGCAGAAGGCCGGAAGCTGAGCTGCTAAGACTGGGTTGCGTCGCGGAGGCGCTGGCTCAATCGTCCAGCCGCGGCACACCGTTCCACAGCTGCTCTAACCCCACCCCGTTCTGCACGTAGGGCGGGGGGGGCGTCTGATCTCACCAGCGATGAGCCGAGCCGATACACAACTCGGCTCGCAGGCAGGATGGCCGAGGCCGGTTACCGGGCTGTGGCGGCCCCAACACCGTCACCGTTCCAGGCCGGGACCGTTGGCTGAAGGGGCGCAACCGGCATGCTGGAGACCAACAGCGCGATCATGGCGGCGCGCAAGCTCAGCAGGATGGCCGGCGGCTCGCCGGTGATGGTTCGCCAAGCTGCCACGAAGGCCTCGGTGGGCATCTCGGCCTGCTACTCGACGGTGCGCCACTTCACGGGCGGCAGAGCTGGGCCGGGCATCCTCGCGTCCCGCTGGTAGAAGGTCCGCCGATCACCTGTCACGGCCTCGGCGACATCATCGATCGCCTCAATCACCTTTGAGGTCGCGTTGTAGAGCGGCCCCTGCGGCTTGGCCCGCGTCAAGACGAGGATACAGTGCTGCCGCCAGCGCCGGGCCTCCTCAAGAAACGCGACCTCCTCGGCCCGCACGAAGACCCCTCGCCTCGCCATTCTGCCGCTCCGCCTCGTCCTGCGGGGACATAGAACGGAACTGGAACATTAGGGAGTGGTGGTCCGTCCAATCTCGGGTCAGACGGACTGGTATCCCGATCAGGGACCCGACCGTGTGCCGCTGTCGAGGCTCAACTAACCTTCCGCCCCCATCCTGCGTCTTGGGCCGCGTCGCGTACTCGCCCCGGCCGCGAGGAACGGCATCGAGCCCCGCCAACTCGTGATTAGATTGGCTGGGGGATGAGACGGTCTGGGTGATGGAACTGGTGAGACTGCATCACTAGGCGCGAGCAGATGCCACACGGGGTCAGTCGGAACAACGAACCACGGATCCCCTTCCCTTCAGGCTTAAGAACCTGGAGGAAGCATGTCCAAGATCCTGAATATCGTAACCGCAACCGCAATGCTCACGCTGTCAGTGAGCCTTGCTGTCGCTGCGCCGTGCAATGTCGGCACGACAACGAATGCGGCTACCGGGAACGACACCAGTTCGAATGTCGATGGCGGTTCGACGGCCAAGGTTAGCCCTGGTGCTAAGGCCGAGTCCCCGGGCACGGTCGGCGCGATGAACAATACCGGCGCTGCCATGAAGGATGACGGTTCGAAGAAGGCCCCCGAAGGTCAACCCGTGAAGCCTGGCGCCGACAATTGCTGAGCCTGCACCAATCACACTGAGCTGCTTAGATAAGGACTCACGCATGAACGATGTAAAGCGGGCGATGGACGTCTATCTGAATGGCTTACGCAACCAGCATGCCGTCGAGATGCAGGCGGTCGGGACCATCCAGAACGAGATGCCGCGGATGGAACCCTACCCCGATCTATACGCGAAGATGAAGGCCGATCACGAACGTTCAGTCACACAGGCTGCACGTCTCGACGATCTCCTCGAAAAGCACGGGACGAGCAAGTCGGTCGTCAAACAGGCTGTGACCGGCGCCGTAGCGACCGTCGCCGGGTTCATACACAAGGGTGCCGAGGACGAGGTGATCAAGAACGTCCTCGCGGCGATCGGCTACAAGGCCTACGAGATCAGTTCCTACAAGGTGTTGCTGACGCTTGCCGACGCGGCCGGAGCCGGCGACGACAAGTCGACGCTCGAACAGTCGATGAAGGAGGAGCAGGAAATGGGCGACTGGCTCGGCAGCAACCTGCCCAACCTCGTTCATGCGTTTCTTGAGCGGAAGGCTGCGTAGCTTGGTACGATCATACCCGCCAGCCCGTGATCAGATCGGGCGGCGGGGCACTTCAGCTTGCCCGCTTCGCACTCCAGCTTCCGCTGCAAGCAACCAACCCGCCTGAGGTGCGCCATGTGCCGCTGCCACTGCCCTTTGGGTCGAGGCTCCCGGAGATCGGCACCTTGTTCGAGCCTTGGGTGATCGTGGCCTGCACGGCGCCGCTGGCCGAAACACCGCCATCGATGTCCACCTCTCCAGGGATCGAAGCATCGCTGTCTTTGATCTGGACCTGGTAGCTGGTGCTGGCTGAGCAGGGTCCTTCTGCCGTGGTGGCGATGATGGTCCAAGAACCGTCGTACAGGTTCGGCACACGCACTTTTCTCGTCGCCGCATCGGCTGGGTTGAGCGCGCCTGCCATGAGGCCGACTGCGAGGATCAAGTGAGAAGTACGTGCCACAGACAGCTCCGACAGTCGCGCCGCCGGTTTTGACCACGCCCCCGAAGAACGGAGGCGTCGGCTAAATAGTTGCAGAAGCGTCCCCGGCTTGACGGCGGCCGAGTTGTTCGCGGTCCACCCCGAGCACGGGACGCTGCGGATCGAGGTCTGCGGCGTGCTGATGGTCTGGGGTTACAAGGCCCTGGCGGTAGAGCCGGCCCGGGTCGTATTCGCCGGAGGCTCCGGCTACCGGAGACCAGATCGCAACTGGATCCGACCGCCTCAGGCCGATGCGACTGTAAAGCTGCGATTAGCTATTCCGCGCGATACAGCGGACCGACGAGCTTGGCAGTACGTTCTGCCGAGATGGAACACTATCGGTCCCCCCTGGCCACGACGGCGATCGCAGCTGCCGGCCTGCTTGTCGCCGCTCATGTGCTGCACCCGGGCAATTACGAGCGTTCTGATCGAAGAGCGCGGGTCGTCACTGTGGCTATCGATGCGCCATCAACGTCGACTGCATGGACCGACCCACCTGGGAAGCTACACGGCAGCGAACCCGCGTTGGTAATGGCCAACAGTAGGGCACTGCTGTCGCATCACCTGACGGTGCCTCTGCCGTCAGGAGTGCGGTCGTCGCCGACATTGTCGGGCAAGCTTATGCCGCCGGCCCCTCAAGGGAAGGCTGCTGAAGGTGACCCGATCGGCGACCTAATCCGCGACCTGGATCTCAATCAGGCGAGCTGACGATCGAACTATCTTCGCCAGCAGATCCTCAGGCGTATGGCCCACCGAACAGGTCGCCCAGCGCCTTCCGCCGAAAAGCGTGCGCCAGCGCCTGCGCTGATGCTCCGGCCGGTCGTGGATTATGTGGCACCGCTGGCAGAACGCCGCGAGGTTGGCGTCGGCGTTGTTCGCGGTGTTGTGGTCTCGATGGACTGCGGCCAACACCACCTGGGTCCGGCGGGCTTGTCCGAGGATATCGGCCCCCGATGTGACCCGGATCCGGTGCCCCCAGCCATCGCGCCACCGGCCGGCATCCATGTCCCACCAGCGGCCGTCGCCGAGGTGAAAGACCATGCGCCCATGCGGCCGCCCGCAGCCTTCGCAGCAGCCTCTCGCCCGGCCGAACCGGATGACGGCCGAGAGCTGTGCCCAGTCGATGGGGTTAGAAGAAGCGGTGCTCCGGTCGGATTGGCATGGGGCGCACTGTGCCACCGGCAGCCGTGCGGCCCCAAGCGGCGAGTGATTTTATAACTGCCCCGCGGATCCACACCCGCGGGGCACCCCCTAACCTCAACGTCGCACAAGGCCAGTCACGGGGACTTGGTCACTCGTCACACAGGATCCGATCAACGGCCTTTCTTGTAGAGCTTGCTGGCGATCTCGAAGATCTCCTCCGGGGCGTAGTCCGGTGCGAACGCACCATAGTTGCCGTCGAGTTCCGGGATCTTGCCGCCCTCCGGATAGCCGTCGACTACCTCTAGGTTACCCGGCGGATCGCCAGGCAGCGCCACCTCGTCATTCGACCACACGCCAGCCGCCTCCTGATAGTCCGCCTCGCTGAACGTGTAGAGGCGCCGGTGCTTGCCCTCGTCGAGGTACTTCTGACACTC
>NZ_JAKSYM010000219.1 GCF_022829545.1 Methylobacterium sp. J-030
CTCAAGGTCGGATAGGTCCATATGTGATCCGTAGACGAGGAACGGGCTCACGGAAGCGCGATTGCCTTGTTGCCGCATGGCAGGTCCTGCAACCGGCCAGCGGTCAACAGGGAGATACGCCGATGAGAACTGCACTGACCATCGCCACCATCCTCATCCTTGCCGGCCCAGCAGTCGCTGCCGAAGGCGGTTCAAGCCGCTCCGGCACGTCCAACAGCACCGGTGCGAGCGATGCCGGATCGGGCTCCTCGCCCGGCGCATCGGGGAGCGGTCCCTCAACCGGCGGTATGAGTCGCTCGGGTACGACAAACAGCACGGGGGCCAACGATGCGGGATCAGGATCAAAGCCGAGTGGCACCAGCGGAACCCCTGGAAACCGCTGATCGCGTCACGGTCGTAACGCGGCGTTAGCCGCTCTCGTTCAGCTTCAATCCCAGCGGCCGGGCCAAACCCGATTGCCCTCAGAGCGACGCGCTGGCTCCAAAGACAGGGCCCTTTGGTGCGTAGCCGCGTGGGCACAGTCGCAGCTGAGGCCCGCTCCCATTCCCCCCGAGGGGCGGGCCTCA
>NZ_JAKSYM010000405.1 GCF_022829545.1 Methylobacterium sp. J-030
ACGCAGGCAGAGGTCGCCGTTCTGGACTTGGTTTCGTCCAAGGTAGCCGGTCGCCGTGATTGCCAGCTGGCGCTCGAAACCCTGGCGGCCGTGACCGGCGTGTCACGCACGAACGTCAAGAATGCGATCCGCGAGGACGCGCAGTTCGTCCTGCTCACAGTCGAGGAGCGGCAGATCACGGGCTCGCGCAACGACACCAACGTGCTCCGCATCGTGAGCAGTGAATGGCCCGCCTGGCTGCGACTGGCGCGGCGCACGATGCCATCAGGGGGAGGGGTCAAATCCGCGACCACCACGCATACTCAGGTTCTAGATCTAGGAGAATCAAGG
>NZ_JAKSYM010000234.1 GCF_022829545.1 Methylobacterium sp. J-030
ACGCCGGATCCCGACATAGGCCCCGCCCACGAACGGCTCGACGTAGCTCGCCACCGGCTGCACCGCCGCGGCCGCCCCGTCCCTCGACACCAGGGCCGCCACCGCGGGCGTGCCCAGCGGGATCTTCCAGCCGATCTCGCCGAACCCCTGGATCGTGGAACCGCCGCCATGCCCGCTCAGCGTGTCCGACAGCCCGTACAGCACCGCCCGGCGCGTGCGCGCATCCGTGTCGGCGTAGAGCGCGCCCAGCCGCAGCGACAGCGGGCCGAGCTCGATGCCGCCATACACGCCGCCGAACCCGCTCTTCAGCGTGGCGCTCTCCGCCCGGCTCACGCCGCCGGTGCGGCCGGCCGTGTCGAGCGACGCCTCCGTGTAGCCGCCGACCACGCCGAAGCGCAGTCCGCTCGGCAGCCGCACGTCGGCACCGGCCGCGAAGCCCGCGATCTGCCGGTCAAGGGCGAACGCGTTGCCGCCGCCATCGGCCGTGCCGAACGACCCGAAACCCTGGCCCCACAGCCCGAACACCTGCGGGTCGAGCGTGCGCACCGGCACGTTCGCCACTACCGGCGCCCGGCCCGGCAGGTCGGCGGTGTAGGCGGAGGGCAGGCTGCCGTAATCGAGCCCGGTGCCGGGCTGGCCCCAGCGCAGCCGGTCGAGCACCGCCTCGCGCACGAAGAACGCCGTCTCGTAGGCCGCCGACACCGTGCCGGCGTGGATGTCACCAGCCAGCGCCCGGAAGCCGCTGTCGGCCTCCGCCGTGGTGAAGCCTGCCGCCGCGTCGAACAGCCGGCCCGCACCCGCGGCCTGGACGGCGTTGGCCGCCGCGATGCCGTTGCGGCCGGTGGCGGAGGCGGCGAACGGCACGTCGTTGCGGGTCAGCGTCAGGTCGACCTCGTTCGCCAGGTAGCGCAGGCCCGGCGAGAGGAAGGCGAGGTTCGCCGTCACGCCCGCGAACTGGCCGGAGACGCCGCCGGCGGCCGACAGGATCGTGTAGGTGGTGCGTGGGTTGTAGGCACCCGAGGTGGCCAGCACCTGGACGGTGCCGCCCGCGAGCACGGCGCTGCCGGCGGCGGTGATCCGGTCGGCCTGGCCCGCGGCGTTGGCCTCGACCCGGTAGGTCGAGCCGGCCGCGAAGGCGGCGTTGCCGGTGACGGTGAGCGTGCCGATCGAGTTGCCCGGCGACACCGTGCCGCCTGACAGTGCGCTGAGCCCGCCCAGCGCGCCGGAGCCGCCGAGCGTTGCCCCCTGACGGACCGTCACGGCCGAGTTGGCCAGCGCGCCGTTTACGGTGAGCTGCCCCGCCTGCACGTCGGTGGCGCCCGTCAGGGTGCTGAGGCCGGTGAGCGTGAGGGTGCCCGCATTCGTCTTGGTCAGCGTCCCGGTGCCCGAGATGGCGTTGGCCAGGGTGCCGTCGACGGATTGATCGACCACGAGGGCCACGTTGTCCACGATCGCGCCCGTGCCGAAGGCGCCGGCATGGCCCACCAGGGTCCCGCCGCCGATCGTCGTGCCGCCGGAATAGGTGTTGGCGCCGGTCAGAACCAGCGTTCCGCTGCCGAGCTTCACGAGGCTGCCCGTGCCGTCGATGGCGTTGCGCCAGACGTCGTAGGCCGAGAACCCGCCCTTGGCGGCATCCATGGTGACGGTGACCGTGCCGTTGAAGGCGCCGTAGCCGTCGGCCGCGGCGAACAGGTTGATGCGGTCGTAGCCCATCCCGTTGTCGAGGAAGCCACCCGAGGCCAGCTCCGTCGTCGCGATCACGTCGCGGCGCTGAGAGGCCGTGAGGTAGGGGAAGCGCGTCGCGAGCAGCGCCTCGGCGCCCGTCGGCACCACCGGCGGCAGATCTGTGGGCCCGACCGGGGCGAAGCCGTAGGTCAGGCGCGCCGTGTAGGCGGCCTTGTTGCGCGCGTAGTCCGAGAAGCGGTCCGTGGCCGCGTCGACGGCGGCGTGGGCGCACCGCTCCAGCGGCCCGCCGCAGGCCTGGCTCAGATAGCTCTGCGCCTGCGCGAAGGCCTCTCCTATGAGAGCCGCGTTCGCCGGATCGTTGAGCGCCCGGATGGCGAAGTAGGTGTTTGGTCCCGGCATTTGGTGGAGCGGGTTTGACCTGAAGCTGCTGGGCTCGGTGGACCATGCTTTGCAGATGGCCTCGGAGGGCGGGAGACCACGCAGGGTCTTTACGCTGCGGCCAGAGATGGAGGCGCTTTCGAAGTCGGCCAGGTGAGCGCGAAGCTTCTCGTGGCTGTCGTAGTTGTAGCGTTTTACCGTCTCGTCGTTAATCGGTCTGTTCATTCGTGCGTCCTGGCCTTTGGGACAGGGGTT
>NZ_JAKSYM010000406.1 GCF_022829545.1 Methylobacterium sp. J-030
GCACTCTCCCTCCCCCGCAGAGGGGGGAGGGAAAGAAGCGGAGCCCTTCAGCCCCTTTCCGGGAGGGAAGTGTAATGACCGCAGCTTATCCTGCGATGCGGCAGCCTAGCAGCCGCCGAAGCAATCTCCCCGAATGCTTCGGCCGGACATGGCTTCAGCCGTTCGCCATCGCCTGCCGCAGGCCGGCCCGATAGCTGTCGATCACCACCGGCTTGCCGGCGCGCTCCACGTGCCAGAAGGTCCAGCCGTTGCAGGCCGGAAGCCCCTGCACGAGGGCACCGATCTTGTGGATCGAGCCGATCACGAGGCCATTGTCGAGCTGCCCGTCCGGCCGCACCGTGGCGCGGAAGCGGCGGCGCTCGTCGGTTACGGTCTCGCCGGGGCGGATGTGCCCCGCCTCGATCACGGACAGGAACGGCACCCGCGGCTCGGCCCGCTTGGTCGGCGCCACCATCAGGGCGGCCTTCGACAGGGGCTCCACGGCGGCGATCCGCGCACGAGCGGCCTCGGCATAGACCGTCTCGCGCTCGATGCCGATGAAGCGGCGGCCGAGGCGCTTGGCGACGGCGCCGGTCGTGCCGGTGCCGAAGAACGGGTCGAGCACCACGTCGCCGGGGTTGGTCGCCGCGAGCAGCGTCCGGGCGAGCAGCGCCTCGGGCTTCTGGGTCGGGTGGACCTTGTGCCCATCCGCACCCTTCAGCCGCTCCTCGCCGGTGCAGAGCGGGATGAACCAGTCGGAGCGCATCTGGAGGTCCTCGTTGCCCCCCTTCAGCGCCTCGTAATGGAAGGTGTAGCCCTTCGAGTCCGCCGAGCGCGAGGCCCAGATCAGGGTCTCGTGGGCATTGGTGAAGCGCTTGCCGCGGAAGTTCGGCATCGGGTTGGCCTTGCGCCAGACGATGTCGTTGAGGATCCAGTAACCGAGATCCTGCAACGCGCTCCCGACCCGGAAGATATTGTGGTACGAACCGATCACCCAGAGGGTTGCGTTCGGCTTCATCACGCGGCGGCAGGCCGCGAGCCAGTCCCGGGTGAAGGTGTCGTAGGCCTCGAAGGTGGAGAACTTGTCCCAGTCATCGTCGACGGCGTCGACGCGGCTCTGGTCCGGACGCAGCAGGCCGGCTTCGCCGAGCTGCAGGTTGTAGGGCGGGTCTGCGAACACGCAGTCGACGCTCGACGCCGGCAGGTTGTTCATGGCTGCGATACAATCCCCGATCAGCACTTGGTCGAGGGGAAGGGGACGCTGGGCGGGTACGAGACCCATCCGTGGCGCCGACGCGGGCCGCCCGGCACGCGAGACCTGTTTCCGGGCGACGACGTCGGCAGCCACGGTACGCGGGGAAGCCATGGCAAACACCGGTTACGCGACTGACCGGCAGACCATGCCCCCGACAGGGTAAAGGCCGGGTTTTCAAATTTTTCCGGCGCGCGTCCCGTTCTGGGGCTGCAGCTTTTGCCGAGTTCCCGCCGGGCAATCCCGAAACAGATGAAGCATTCGTTACGGGGCATCCCGGGTGTGCGAGGCCGCATGACTGAGCGCGCCCGTACGCTTCGGCGACTTGGATCTGCCGAATAGCCGCGCACGATGCTTGTCCCCGCACGAAGCTCATTCACCCGTCCCGCCTCCAGCTCAGCGGGATGCAGGGTCACGGTCAGCGCAGACCTTGTGATAAAATACCTGTTCGGGCCGTCACCCGTCCGTCACGAGGAAATCTTGCGCGCTACATGGACAGACAGCTCAACGTACACATCGCAACAAAACCCGAAATAAATTGAAACAAACCTCCATGTAATCAGAATGACTAGGATGAAGCCGGCCAGAATGTGACGCGAACCGGCTTCGAAAGCCTGCCATAATCTGGTCCCTTTCCGACACGACTGGCGCCGCCCCGATAACAACAAAGGGAATGCGTTGAGAATGTCGTTTGGTCTCGGTAAGCTCGTTGTCTCGCTTGGAATGCTGTCCACCATCGTCGGAACGAGCCTCCCGGCCGCCGCGCAGAGCGGAGCGGCCTCCTGGTACGGGAGCGGCCACCGCACCGCGAACGGCGAGCGTTTCAACCCCAACGGACTGACCGCCGCCCATCGCAGCCTGCCGTTCGGCACCCGGGTCCGCGTCGAGAACAGGCGGACCGGCCGCTCGGTGGTGGTTCGCATCAACGATCGCGGGCCGTTCGTGCATGGCCGCATCATCGACCTGTCGCGCGGTTCCGCCCGCGCCCTGGGCATGGGCGGCACGACCTACGTGTCGCTGCACGTGCTGCACTGATCCCGTAAGGCGACGTGCGCGCCCGGCCGCCTCCGTCCCGACCGGGCGAGGCGGCCCCCGGGCGTTGTCTGGGACGGCCCGAGGCCCCATCTGCTGCCGGGTTCAGCTCGGATCAGCCCTCCATGCCAAAACCCCTCATCGTCGACATCCCGCACGACCTCGGCCGCGACGAGGCCAAGCGGCGCCTGGAGCAGGGCACCGAGCAGGCGCGGGCGTTCCTCGCCAAGAGCGGCATCGCGGTGGACCAGCTCGCCTGGACCGGCGACCGGCTCGATTTCGGCGTGTCCGCTGTGGCCCAGAAGATCGCCGGGACGATCGATGTCGGCGCCGAGAGCGTGCGGCTCGAAGTGAAGCTGCCGTTCCTGCTCGCCCTGTTCGCCGAGAAGATCCAGAGGGTGGCGAGCAAGGAGGGCAATCTCCTGCTGACGAAGAAGTAGCGTCCCGGAACCGGATCGGCCGGACCTTGTTTCCGCCCGAACGACATTGGTCTCGCGGAGGATAACGGTGCCCGATTTCACCCTCGCCGCCCCGGGGCAAGTCCCGGAGGTGCCGCCGCAGCCGGCTCCGGGGCCGGATCGGCCCTACGAACCGCCGCAGGCGCCGACGCAGCCGCCCGGTCCGGAGATCCCCGGCAATACCCCCGCGGAGGCGCCCGGCATCCAGCCCCCGGAGATCCCCGTGAACGACCCGGGCGGGCCGGAGATCAGCCCGCCCACCGGCCCGGCCAACCCGATCGCCTGACAGGCGAGCGGCGACGCGGGTTTGAACGGCGAGCCGCGCGCTGCCATAAGCCGGCGCATGGCCGCTCCCCCGCTCCTGACCCTCCAAGACGTCGCGCTGACTTTCGGCGGCACCCCGCTGATCACCCGCGCCGAGATCGCCGTCGCCCCGGGCGAGCGGACCTGCCTGGTCGGCCGCAACGGCTCCGGCAAATCGACCCTGATGAAGATCGCCGCCGGGCTGGTGGAGCCCGACAGGGGCCGCCGGTTCGTGCAGCCCGGCACCACGATCCGCTACCTCGCGCAGGAGCCGGATTTTTCCGGCTTCGCCACCACGCTGGACTTCGTGGAGGCCGGCCTGCCGGGGGAATCGACCCACCGCGCCCGCTACCTGCTGGAGAGCCTCGGCCTCACCGGCGAGGAGGACCCCCAGAAGCTCTCGGGCGGGGAGGGGCGGCGCACCGCACTCGCCCAGGCCCTCGCGCCGGAACCCGACGTGCTGCTCCTCGACGAGCCGACCAACCACCTCGACCTGCCGGCGATCGAGTGGCTCGAAGCCGAGCTGAAGGGCACCCGCGCGGCCCTCGTGCTGATCAGCCACGACCGGCGCTTCCTCTCGGCCCTGTCGCGGGCCACGATCTGGCTCGACCGGGGCGAGACCCGCCGGATCGACCAGGGCTTTTCGGGTTTCGAGGCATGGCGCGACGCGTTCTTCGAGGAGGAGGAGCGCGACCAGCACAAGCTCGACCGGAAGATCGTCGCCGAGGAGCACTGGCTGCGCTACGGCGTCACCGCCCGGCGCAAGCGCAACGTCCGCCGGCTCGGCAACCTTCACGAATTGCGAAAGAACCGCCGCGAAGTGCGCCGCCCGGTCGGCAGTGTCAGCATGCAGGCCTCGGACGCGGAATCCTCCGGCAGCCTCGTGGTCGAGGCCCGCGACATCGCGAAGCGCTACGGCGAACGGACGATCGTCGAGGGCCTGTCGCTGCGGGTGATGCGCGGCGACAGGCTCGGCATCGTCGGGGCCAACGGCGCCGGCAAGTCGACGCTGATCAACCTGCTGATGGGCCGGCTCGCGCCGGATTCGGGGCAGATCGTGCTCGGCACCAACCTGATGCCGGTGGTGCTCGATCAGGCCCGGGCGACGCTCGAACCCGGCATGACCGTCACCGACGTGCTGACCGGCGGCCGCGGCGACAGCGTCACGGTCAACGGCCAGAGCCGCCACGTGATCGGCTACCTTAAGGACTTCCTGTTCACCCCCGAGCAGGCGCGTACCCCGGTCTCGGTGCTGTCGGGCGGCGAGCGCAACCGGCTGCTGATCGCCCGCGCCCTGGCGCAGCCGGCCAATCTCCTGGTCCTCGACGAGCCCACCAACGACCTCGACCTCGAAACCCTCGATCTGCTCCAGGAGATGCTCGACGACTACCAGGGCACCCTGATCCTGGTGAGCCACGACCGCGACTTCCTCGATCGGGTGGCCGGCAGCGTGCTCGTTTCGGAGGGCGTCGGCCACTGGGTCGAGTATGCCGGCGGCTACAGCGACATGCTGCTCCAGCGCGGCCAGGGGGTCGAGGCGCGCGCCGTCGCCCCGAAAGCCAAGGAGCCGCGCGCGCGCTCCGCCGCGCCGGCGTCCCAGCTGGCGTCTAAGCCCAGGCTTGGCTTCAACGAGCAGCACGAGTTGAAGACGCTGCCCGCCCGGATGCAGAAGCTGGAGGCGGCGATCGGCCAGCTCAAGACGATCCTGGCCGACCCCGACCTCTACGCCCGCGACCCCGCCCGGTTCGACAAGGCCTCGACCCTGCTGGCGCAGGCCGAGACCGAGCTGTCGCAGGCGGAGGACCGCTGGCTGGAACTGGAGATGCTGCAGGCGGGCTGAGCGCCGCACTCGACGGTGAGACTGACCGGACCGGAGACCGCATGACCGCCTACCAGACCCTCGAACAACGCTTCGCCCGCCTCGCCGCCCTCGAAGGCGCGGCCGGGATCCTCGGTTGGGACGCGCAGACCCTGATGCCGGACGGCGCCGCTACGGCGCGGGGCGACCAGCTGGCAATCCTGCGCGGGCTCGCCCACGAGATGCTGACCGCCCCCGCGGCGGCCGAGGATCTCGACGCCGCCGAGCGGGACGGCGGGCTCGAAACCTGGGCCGCCGCCAACTTGCGCGAGATGCGCCGGGCGCAAGGACACGCCACGGCCGTGCCGCGCGATCTGGTCGAGGCGAGTTCCCGGGCGGTCTCCCGTTCCGAGATGGCCTGGCGCGAGGCGCGCCGCGAGTCCGACTTCGCCAAGCTGGAACCCCACCTCGCCGAGGTGCTGCGGCTCCAGCGCGAGATCGGACAGGCCAAGGGCGCCGCCCTCGGCCTCGATCCCTACGACGCGCTGCTCGACAGCTACGATCCGGGCATGCGCCGGGCCACGATCGACCCACTCTTCGCGGATCTCACCGACTGGCTCCCGGCGCTGATCGCCCGCGCCCGGGAGATCCAGGCCGCACGCCCGGCGCCGCTGCCGCTCACCGGCCCGTTCGACGTGGACGTGCAGCGGGCGCTCGGCCTCAAGTTGATGGAGGCGGTGGGATTCGACTTCACCCGCGGCCGGCTCGACATCAGCCTGCACCCGTTCTGCGGCGGCGCCACCGACGACGTGCGGATCACCACCCGCTACGACGAGGCCGATTTCGGCCGGGCCCTGATGGGCGTGCTGCACGAGACCGGCCACGCCCTCTACGAGCAGGGCCGCCCGGAACCGTGGCGCAACCAGCCGGTCGGCGCGGCCCGGGGCATGAGCCTGCACGAGAGCCAGTCGCTGATCGTCGAGATGCAGGCCTGCCGGAGCCGGGCGTTCTTCATCTTCCTGGCGCCGCTGCTGCGGGCGGCGTTCGGACGTTCGGGGCCGGAATGGGCGCCGGAGAACCTGCACGCGCTCAACACCCGGGTCGCGCCGGGCTTCATCCGGGTCGACGCCGACGAGGCGACCTATCCGGCGCATATCCTGCTGCGCTACCGGCTGGAGACCGCGATGATCGCGGGCGACCTCGCGGTGCGGGACCTGCCGAGGGCGTTCAACGACGGGATGCGGGAGCTTCTGGGCCTGACCGTTCCGGACGACCGTCTCGGCTGCCTGCAGGACATCCACTGGCCGAGCGGGGCCTTCGGCTATTTCCCGACCTACACGCTGGGCGCCCTGGCGGCGGCGCAGCTGTTCCGGGCCGCGCGGGCGGCCGAGCCGGCGCTGCCGGACTGCCTGGCGGAAGGTGATTTCGCGCCGCTGCGGCGCTGGCTGCGCGCGAACGTGCACGAGGTCGGCAGCCTGCTCGACACCGACGCGTTGCTGACCCGCGCCACGGGGGCTCCGCTCGGCACGGCCGCATTCCGGGCGCATCTGGAGGCGCGGTATCTCGGGGGGTGATGGGCTGGAAGGTTCTTGGAGGAGGCCCGGAGCGGCCCCCGCTTCTCTCCCTACCCCCTTTGCGGGGGAGGGGGATCCGCGGGGACGGCCGCTTCCTACCGATCGACGCCCTGGCCCCTACAAAGCCACGATATCCACCGCATCCCCCAGCCGGTCCCGGGCGATGTCGGCCACGTGGCGGTGGTGGGTGAACAGGATCGGCTGCACCGCGGCGCCGATCTCAGCCAGTGCATCCAGGCCGAACCCGGTGCGCGCCTCGTCGAACGTCGAGAACAGGTCGTCGCCGATGAACGGCGCCGGCTCGGCGCGCCCGGCATAGTCCTCCAGGTAGGCGAGCCGCAGGGCGAGGTAGAGCTGGTCGCGGGTACCCTCGCTCATGCCCTCGATCGCGACCTGACCGCCGGCCGCGCGCTGCCCCGCGAGCTTCGGGGTGTCGTACTCGTCGAAGGTCTGGACGAGGCCCGAGAAGGCGCCGCCGGTGAGGGACCGGAACAGCGCCCCGGCGCGCGCCACCAGGGGATCCTGCTGCCCGGCCCGGTGCCGGGCCGCCGCCTGCCCGAGCATCAGGCCGGCCAAGCGCAGCACCGCCCAGGACCGGGCGGCCCCCTGGAGATCGGCCTCCGCGGCCTTGCGCTCGGCGAGCGCCAATTCGGCCCCGGTCCCGCCTTCGAGCTCGGCCCTGCGCCGCTCGGCCCGGTCGCGATCCGAAAAAATCACCCGGCCGCGCTCCTCCTGCTCCTCGGCCTCCAGGGCGAGCCGCGCCGATTCGGCCTCGATCGCCTCCGGGGAGAACGCTTCGAGCCCGGCGCGTAACTCCGCCTCGGTCAGCCCGTCCGCAGCCCCGGCGAGGTTGCCGCGCAGGCGAAACAGGTCGGCGCGCAGGGTCTCCCGGGCCCGCAGCCGGCCGAACAGCGCCTCGATCTCCGGCATCGGCGCCTCGGCCAGGTCCGGCATCGCCGCGGCGACGTGGCGGGTCAGCGCCGCCCGCGCCGTCGCTTGCCCGTCCGCAGCCGCGCGGCTCGCCGCGGCGGCCTCCTCCCACCGGCGGTCGAGTTCGGCCCGCCGGGCTTCCCGGGCCTGCGCGGCCACAAGGCGGGCGTGCAGGGTTCGCACCGCCGCCGCCGGGCTCTCCCTGGCGAGATCGGGGGCGAGCGCCTCAGACAGGGCGGCCGCGTTCGCCTGAAACATGTCGCGATCACGCCGGATGCCGGCGGCGCGCCGGTTCAGGTCGGCGCGCTCGGTGAGCCGTTCGGGCACCGCCCGCCACGCCTCCAGGGCGCTCTCGGCCTCCTCGGGCCGGGCCGCGGCGTCGAGGCCGAGGGGCTGGAGCGCCGCAAGCCATTCGGATTGCCATGCGGATCGGCGGCCCTCGGCCTCCGCGCGGGCCGTCTCCAGCCGCTCGACCGCGGCGCGCGCGGCGTGCAGCAGGCCGCCGGTCTGCAGGCTCGCCTCCCAGCGGCTCGTCAGGGTGGCGACCCGCGCCTCGAACCGGTCCAGGCGCAGGGCGAGATCGAGATCGGGCTCCGGCGCCAGGCCGGCGCGAGCCCAGAGATCGGCGATGGGCGCCCGGGCGGCCTCGATGACCGCCGACACCCGGTCTCGCTCGATCCGCTGATCGGCGAGCCGCTGCTCGGCCTCGATCAGGCTCTCGACCTCGCCGAGCCATGCCGCCATCGCGGCTGGCGACCCGGGGACGAGGCCAGCGGCCTGCCACGCCGCGCGCCACGCCGCCTCGCCCTCGGCGATCTCCGCGACGATCCCCGCCAGATTATCCTCGGCGGCGGCAAGTTCCGCCTCCTCGGCGGCGAGCCGGTCGCGGTCGGCCGCGTGGGCGGCGACCCGGGTGGCGTCGCCCGCGCGCTCGTCGGCGATACGGTCCGCGTCGAGGAGCGCGCGCTCGTAGGCGGCGATGGACGCGGCCTCGACCGGTCGTCCGGCCACGAGGGCGTCCCGCAGCGGTCCGAAGGCCGCGTCGCGCGTGGCGCGAAGGGCCTCGAGCCGTTCCCAGGTGGCGATCGGCCGGCCGGCCTCGCGCTCGCGCAGCCGATCCCGGGTGGCGGCGGCCTGACGGCGGGCCGCGTCGCGCTGGTCCGCGGCGCGTTCCCGCTCGCGCGACTTGCCGTCGAGGAGGGCGCGGTAGGCCGCCACCGTCTCGGGCGAGGGCAGGGGCATCCGGACCAGGGTGGCGCTGTCGGCGACGGGCGGCACGAGCCGGGCGGCCTGATTGCGCAGCAGCGCCGCCTCCCGCCGGATCGTAGCATCGAGGGTGTCGTGCGTCTCGATCCGCTCGCGCAGACGGGCCAGCGGCTTCAGCGCCTCCCGCAGCGGGGCCGGGTCGCGCGGGGCGCCCGCCGCCTCGATCTCGCCGGCCAGTCGGTCGCGCTCGGAGAGTGCCGCCGCGCGGTCGCGGGCGAGCTGGTCTTCGGCCGTCGCCAGATTCCTGTGCTCGCGGATCAGCCATTCGATCCGCGCCCGGACGGCGTCGGTGGGCTGGCCCGCCTCCAGGGCCGCGAGGTCGGGGACGCCGATCCGGGCGCGCAGCCGTTCCAGGTCCAGGCCGACCTTGTGGGCGTCGCCCTCGAGCCGGGGCAGGTCGGTGCCGCCCTTCTCGAACTCCTTGATGCCGCTGAACGCCGTCAGGATCGCGTCCTCCCGGAGCGTCAGCCCCGGTTCGACCGGCACCGCCTCAGCCTCGGCGCGGGCGCGGGCGAGGGCGGATCCGGCCCGCTCGGCCTCGGCCTCCGCGACGCGGCCCTGTTCGAGGGCGGCGCCGAGACGGTCGATCCAGGCCGGATCCGCGTTGACCAGGCCGTCCTCGGCGCGGATGCGCAGCTCCAGGGCGTCGATCTCGGAGAGGAGCGGCCGGACCCGCTTGAGCCGCTCCAGGCGGGCGCGCTCGGCCGCAACGCGCTCGCGCTCTAATCGGAGGGCATCGAGTTGCGTGGCGGCGCCAGTGATATCTTCGTTCAGGGAGCGCCAGTCGCCAACGCGCAGTTCCTTTTCTCGGATGAGCCTGCGAGCCTCATCGTACCGGTCGAGCGCTTGGTAGAACGTGCGATGCTTGGCCCGCTTGTTGGCGAAGATGGCCTCGGCCTCGTCTTCCAGGGCGGATTGCAGCTCCGTGAGCCCGCGCAGGCCCGAGCCCGCCGCGAACAGGCTCGCGCCGACCTCGCCCTCGACATCGACCATCTCGCGCCCGCCGGCCCGCAGGCTCGCCGCGTCGAGGCCGAAGGCGCGGCAGAACACGGTGCGCGAGAGGCCACCGAGGAACGGCGCCAGGGCATCGTCGGGCATCGGCGACTCGGCGGCGTCGATGAGGGTGCGGGCGTTGCCCTTCCGGCGCCGGAAGCTCAGCCTGCGCCCGTCCGCGGCAACGATCTCGGCGCCCAGGCGGAGCTGCGGCATGTCGTGCCGGAAGGCGTACGGGGTGGATTTCCCGAAGCCGAACAGCAGGTCGGTGACGGCCGCGAGCGCGGTGCTCTTGCCGGCCTCGTTGGCCCCCAGCACCACGTGCAGGCGCGCGTCCGGCCGGAACGCGATGGCGCGGTCCGTGAAGGCGCCGTAGCGTTCCAGGGCGAGGTGGATCAGGCGCATCAGGGTTCCCCTAGCAGGTTGCTGCGAACCCCTCACCGTCCTTGCGAGCGCAGCGAAGCAATCCACTTGTGCCGCGCTCATCGATGTCGCGGTGCTCTGGGTTGCTTCGCTGCGCTCGCAACGACGGGGTTGGCGGCGGATGCTGCGGTGTCGATCGATCCGGCGACATGCGGTTCGAGGCCGGCTGCTCAGCAGTGCCGGCCGGTGAGGCGGCCGAGGATCAGCGCCTCGGCCTCGGCGCAGAGGGCATCGAACTCGGCCTCCAGATCCGCCTCGGCGGCGACCGCGGCGGGCATCCGGCCGCCGATCTCCGCCAGCGCGGCCCTGGCCCGGGCGCGGAAGTCCGGATCGCGGTCGAGGTCGGCGAGCAGGGCCGCCGGGTCGATCGCGGCGCCGGAAAAGTCGAACGCTGCCGGCGGCCGGCGTGTCTCGATCTTGAGGCGTTCGAGCCAGAGATCCTCGTGCAGGCGGTGGGCGGCCGCCTGGATCTCGGCGGTGACCGCGTCCCGGTCCGCCGCCAGGGCGTCGTGGGCCTGCGTGATGCCGGCGAGGTGGACGCGGACCAGAACGAGCCGGTTCGCGGCGAGCCCGGCGAGCGGGTGCAGGGCCGCCTCCACGGCCTCGATTGCGGCGCGGGTGTCGGCCGCGTCGGAGAGATCCACCGAGACCCGCTCGAACCGGGCGCGGTCGAAAGCGAGGCGGGTCAGGCCGGTCACCCGGCCCTCGGCCACCTCCACCAGAACGGCGCCCTTGGCGCCGCATTCGCGGATGCTCCGGCCCTGGAGGTTGCCGGGGAACACGATCCAGGGATCCCGGGACAGCTCGGCATACTCGTGGATGTGCCCCAGCGCCCAGTAATCGTAGCCCCTGGCCGTGAGGTCGGCGACCGAGCAGGGCGCGTAGGTCTCGTGGGCGGCGTGGCCGGTGCAGGAGGTGTGCAGGATCCCAAGATTGAACCAGCCCGGCAGCGCCGCCGGATAGGTCAGCGACAGGTTCTCCTCGACCGCCCGGAACTGGAAGCTGCGGCCGTGCAGGGCGACGCGCAACGCCTCGATGCGGTGGGTTCCGGCGCGGTTGGCCGGAAAGACGTGGACCGACGCCGGCAGGGTGATCGCACGGGTGATCACGCTCTCGGCGTCGTGGTTGCCGCGGACCAGGATCGTCGGGATGCCGGCGCGGTCGAGCCGCGCGACTTGGCGCGCGAAGAACAGGCCGATCGTGTTGTCGGCCCAGTCGCCGTCGTAGACATCGCCCGCCACGACCACGAAGGCGACCGACCGCTCGATCGCCTGCGTGACCAGATCCTCGAAGGCCTGCCGCCCGGCCGCGGCGAGGCGCCGGGCGAGATCCGCGTCGCGGGTCGCGAGGCCCGACAGCGGGCTGCCGAGATGCAGGTCCGCCGCATGGATGAAGCTGAAGCCTGACATCGGACCCGGGTTGATCGGTGGCACCTTCGGGATCGACGCCTGCCCCGGAGGGCCGGCGGCGTGACGAGGCTGGCTCTTAGGCCGGGGGCGGGGGGCGGCTCAAGCGTAGTCCATCGCCGCGGTGGGGATGCGCGCGTCCTGTTGAAGGCGGGCCGCTAGCGCGGCACTTTTTGTGCTGGCTCCCGGGTCGCATTCCGCTGCCGCTGCATGCGCCCGGGAAAGGGCGTCGCGTTTCATTCTCCGGCGCTCCCGTTCCCGGACAGGTGGAGCGCCAGCGGAACCTGATCCGGGATCCAGCACGAGAAGCGCCGCGAAGCGGCCCCATCATCAACCCAACATCCCGCGGCGTCCCCCGAGACTTCATCGAACACCCGAGCCCCACGCGCGTTACAGCGGGGCGGTGGCGGGAGTACCGCGCGGTGAGGTACGAGTCCGGCCCGATGACCATCGCTGCACGCCCGGGCCGCCACGGCCCGACACCGCCGCTCCGGCCGCCCGAGGCCGCCCACCCGCCCTTCAAGATCGTGAGTTGGAATCTCCTGCGGCGCACCGGGGCGGCCGTCGACGACGTCGCCGCTCTGGTGGCGCAGGAGAAGCCCGATCTGCTGCTGATGCAGGAGGCGACCCGCGCCATCGGGTTCCTGCTGGACCGGATCGGCGGCCACTATGCCTGGGCGCCGCTGCCGGGGCGGATCCACGGGCTCGCCATGTGGAGCCCGACACCCTGGCCGGCGCCCCCGCGGGTCATCACGCTGCCCTCCGGCGCCCTGGTGCACCGGGTCTCCCAGATCCTCGATCTCGGCACGTTCGGCGTCGCCAACGTCCACCTGTCGCACGGGCAGATGCTGAACCGGCGCCAGCTCCGCCGGATCGTCTCGGAGCTGCCTCCGCGCGCCGCCGTGCTCGGCGACTATAACATCGTCGGGCCCGCGCTGATCCCGGGATTCCGCGATGTCGGCCCCCGGCGGCCGACCCACGCGATGGTGGAGGTGCTGCCCCTGCGCCTCGACCGATGCCTCGCCCGCGGCCTGATCTGTCACGACCACGCGGTGCTGCCGCGGGGGCCCTCCGATCACCGGCCGATCGTCGTCCATCTCGGGCCGGCGCCCGACGCACACGCGCCCGGGCGCCTCAAAGGTATGGCAGCAGCAGTCGCACGCCTGCGTCGCGCAGACGAACGGGCAGGGCGCGCCCGGCGAGATCCTCCCGGCTGAGCCGGGCCGCCATCTTGCCGCGCATGAACGCGTCGAGCTGGGCGGCGAGATCCGCGTCGATCACCTCGACGTTCAGCTCGAAGTTGAGGCGGAAGCTGCGCATGTCCCAGTTGGCGCTGCCGACGAAGCACCAGATGTCGTCCACCACCATCGCCTTGGAATGGTCGAAGGGCGGCGCGTCGAGCCAGACCCGTACGCCGGCCCGGAGCAGCGGATCGAGATGCGCCCGGGTCGCCCAGTCGATGAACCGGTGGTCGCTGACCCGGGGGATGATCACGTCGACGGTGATGCCCCGCATCGCGGCCTGCGACAGGGCGCCGGTCACGAGCTCGTCCGGCAGGAAGTAGGGCGTCACGAACCGGACGGATTTCCGCGCGCAGGCGAGCGCCTGGAGGATGACCTGCTCGATCTTCTCGACGTCGGCGTCCGGGCCGGAGGTGACCGCCCGGGCCACGCTGGAACCGGTGGGCTCCAGATCGGCGAACCAGGGCTCGGCGTCGAGGTTCTCCTCGGCCACGAAGGCCCAATCGGCCGCGAAGGCGACAGCGAGCTGCTCCACCACCGGGCCCTCCAGGCGGAAATGCGTGTCGCGGATCGGGTGCTCGGGCTTCAGCGACACCCGGTTCGGATGCGAGATGTTGAGCCCACCGGTGAAGGCGACGCGCCCGTCGAGGATCAGCAGCTTCTTGTGCGAGCGCAGGTTCAGGAACGGCATCCGCCAGGGCAGGGCGGAGTGCATGAACAGAGCGGCCGGCACCCCGGCTGCGGTCAGACGGCGATAGACCGGCGCCCGGAAGTAGCCGCCGCCGATCCCGTCGACGATCACGCGGACCTTCACGCCGCGGTTCCTGGCCTCCACCAGGGCGTCGCAGAACTCGGCCCCGGTGGGGTCATCGCGGAAAATGTAGCTCGACAGGCCGATGCTGGCCTTGGCCTCGCGGATCGCCGCCAGCATCACCGGATAGGCGGCATCGCCGTTGCGATACATCCGCACGGCATTGCCCGCGAAGGCCGGCAAGCCGGTGATCCGCCGGATCGCCCGGTCGAGGGGCCAGAGCGCCTCCGGCACCACCGCGTCGTCGGTATCGGGGAGCTTCGTCGCGTCCGACGGCTTGGTCCGCAGCCTCCGGGCCCGGCGCGAGACGCGATTGATGCCGAAGGTCAGGTAGAGCGCGGTGCCGAAGATCGGCGACAGCCATGCGAGGCCGATCCACCCCACGGCCACGCTCACCCGCCGCTTGCGCTGCAGGGCGTGCAGCGTGACGCCGACCGCCAGGATGAAGCCGATGAAAGCCTCGACATCCGACCGCATCAGGGCGGTCGACTGAAGCCATCGCGTGAGCGCGTTTTCCAAAGTCTCGGCATCCGGTTCGCTGGTGACGGCGCCGGATATAGCCGAAGGATCGGCGGTGACGCGGATTAATCCGTGCGCTTGGCCGGAGGGGCAACGGCAACCGGACGCTCGCAGCGATACGGACCGCTGCCGTCGAGGGCCGCGTACAGGATCCGGCCGCCGGACTGGATGCAGCGCGTCTTGGCCTCCGCGTAGGGGCGATGGAAGCTCCAGATGGTGATCATCGGCCCGACCATGGCGAAGCAGACGCCGCCGAACACCAAGGCCGCGGCCCAGGTCGCACCGTTGCGGTCCGGGCGCGGTGGGCGGGGCGGCGGCATCGTGCCGTAGAAAGCCAGCGTCAGACCGAACAGGTCGATGGTGCTCATCAGCCGTTCCGCGTTGAGGGCGCCGGGTTCAGCAGACCCTCGCGCGTCCACAATCCTAGGGCAGGGCGCCGCCGGAACCTACGCACGGCGCGCCGATCCGCCTGCGTCCTATCGCGCCACGTCGTCGGTCACGGCTCCCAGCGCGGCGGGCGCTTGCCCAGGAAGGCGTCGATGCCCTCCTGGGCGTCGGCCATCATCATGTTCCGCACCATGACGTCGGCCGTGTATGTGTAGGCCTCCTCAAGGCCCATCTCGATCTGCCGTCCGAACGCCTCCTTGCCGATCGCCAGGACGCGCCGGGCCTTCCCGGCGATGCGGGCCGCCAGCGCGCCGACCGCTTCGTCGAGCTCCGCCTCCGGCACGACGCGGTTGACGAGGCCGATCCGCAGCGCCTCGGCGGCGTCGATCGGTTCGCCCACCAGCAGCATCTCCAGCGCGGCCTTGCGCGATACGGCCCGCGACAGCGCGACCATGGGGGTCGAGCAGAACAGGCCGATCTGCACCCCCGGCGTGGCGAAGCGCGCCGCGTCGGTGCAGATCGCGAGGTCGCAGGTCGCCACCAATTGGCAGCCGGCCGCGGTGGCGATCCCGTGGACGCGGGCGATCACCGGCTGCGGCAGGTGCGTGAGGCTCAGCATCAGCCGGGCGCAGCTGCGGAACACCGCCTCGGTCGCCGCCCGGGACGGATCGGCGCGCATCTCCTTGAGGTCGTGTCCGGCGCAGAAGGCCGGGCCGGCGCCCCGCAGAACCACGACCCGAACCGTCGGATCGGCGCGGATCGCGTCGAGTTCGATCTGAAGGGCGTCCATCAGCACCATCGACAGGGCGTTGCGGGCCTGCGGACGGTTCAGCGTCAGGGTCGCGACGCCGTCGGCATCGCTGCGCAGCAGGATCGGCGCCTGCGGATCGCGCGTACCGGATGGGGCCGGCGCAGTGGCTGCACTCATGGGGCGTGTCCCGATCTTGGCCGACCGTCCGAGGTGCCAGCCTTTCAACCCACAGGTAGCATGCTGGCCGGCCGGCTGCGACGCCGGCGCGACAGGCCCGCGAAAGCTTGGCGCGTCATGCGGACACGTTCGCGCCGCGGACCGGGCTTCCCCGGGCGCGCGGACAAGCGGGAGGCCTCCATGATGGTGTTGCCGTTCATCGGCTTCGCGGGCAGCGCGGCCGCGATTCTGGCGGGGCGGCGCGGCATCGCCATCGGCCTGTGGCTCGCCGGGCTGATCGGCACGCTGGCGCTGTTTGCCGCCCACGCCACGTCGACGCTCGACTTGGCCTTCTGAGCGAATCGCCCGACATGACGCCGCTTCACGCCCGCACGCTCAACGCCCTCGGACTCCTGGGCTGCTGCGCGGTCCTGCTGGTGGCCTTCGGCTATCAGGTCCGGCTCGGCGAGCTGCCGTGTCCGCTCTGCCTGCTGCAGCGGGCCGCGTTCGCGGCTGCCGGGATCGGCTTCGCGCTCGGCGTGCGGTTCGGCCCGCGGCCGTCGCATTATGGGATCGCGATCCTGAGCGCGATCGCCGGTGCCGCCATCGCGGCCCGGCAGGTCGCCCTGCATGTCGTGCCCGGAACCGGCGGCTACGGCTCGACCCTCTTCGGCCTCCACTTCTACACCCTCGCGCTGATCGGCTTCGTGGCGCTGATCGGGGCGGTGGCCGTGCTCCTCGTGCTCGCCGATACCCCGCAGCCCGCGGCGCGTACCGGGCAGCTTGCCGGGCTGTTCGGGATGGCCTGCCTTCTGCTCCTGCTCGGCGTCACCCTCGCCAATGCCCTCTCGACGGCGGCCGAATGCGGCATCGGCCTCTGCCCGGACGATCCCACACGCTACGAGGCACTCGACGCGTGGCTGAACCGGTAGGCCCGCCGCGGATCGGCCCGGCGGCCGTGCCTCACGCCATCTCGGAGAGGGCCAGATCGAGGCTCGCGAAATCGGCGCCGGGGCCGTTCCACCACAGCGCCGGGTAGATCGCGAGGCGGCCCATCACCGCCGCGTAGGCCTCCGCCAGATGCGCGTCCGCGATGACCAGGGCGGCTCCGGACAGGCCCTCGGCCAGCGCGGTCCCGCGGCGGCCGGCGAGGCAGATCACGCGCAGGCCGAGGCGGCTCAGGCCGAGGCGCATCGCCTCCGCCTGCCCGAGATCCTGCACCAGCAGCGCGACGGCATCGCCCGCCCGGAGCCCCTCGCCCCAGGCCCAGCGGGCAAAGCGGTGCGGACAGATCGGCGCGCCGGCCGCGGCCGGTTCGGCGCGCCGCGGGGCGATGCCGGACGGGCCGCGCCCTTCGGGTGCACGGGGAGCGGGGATAGATGCGACAGGGGTTTCGAAGCCGAACATGCGATGCAGACCGCCTGGATCTGGACAAACCATGATCCTGGCGTGACGCGAGCCGGTTAACACTCTCTCTCACCGGACGGCGCGGCCGGAACAAGAGCCGCTTTTCGCCCGTTGTAACGCCCTTCCCTGCGCCTATGGCCAACGAGCCGTGAAGGCCGAACGGCGCTTTGTCGTCAAATTCGGTCGCAGTGGCGCGGGGTTCGGGCCGGCCTATGTCGATGTCCACCGGGGCGGCCTTCAGAAGCCGCCGTCATCGAGGAGACACGCCCGCATGCGCCAAGCTGTCCTATCCGCCGCCCTGATCACCGCCGCCCTTCCGGCACAGGCGCAGATCCGCAACGCGCCGGCCCCGCGGGCCCTGGAATTCGCCGCCTACATCTTCGCGGCCTCTAACGTCTGCGGCTATCGGATCGGCAGCGACCAGTTCGAGGGGCTGCTGGCAAAGCAGAACGTGCGGATCGCGGACGTCCAGCCCCGCGGGCCGTTCGGCAACCGGGTGCAGACGATGTTCACGCTGATGTCGAACCAGATGCAGCAGAACCGCGATCAGGCCTGTCTCGCTGTCGCGGGCGAGTACGGGCCGGAGGGCACGGTCGCCAGGAACGTGCTGCTGCCGGCCGGTCAGGATGCGGGCGCGCCGGCCACGCCTGCGGAGCCTGCCAAGCCCGCGGAGTCCGCAAAGCCGTAGTGACGAAAGGGCTTGGCCAGTTCCGCGACGGAAACTCGGGTGCCCCCGACTCAACCCCCTCATCCTGAGGTGCCCGCTCCAGCGGGCCTCGAAGGAGGGCTCCAGGGATCGCGCGGCTTCTGGAGGCCTCCTTCGAGGCCTTTGCTCCGCTTCGGCACGTCAGGATGAGGTCGAGGATCGGATAGCCGATCCCGTGGATCCTACAGCGCGCAATCGCAAATTTGCTCAAGCTCGCCCCAAACGCCATTCGATCGGCTGGATCCCGCGTTCGGCGAGCCAGCGGTTGGCCCGGCCGAACGGATCCGATCCCGGGAAATCCCGGGCGCGGTTGAGCGGCGAGGGGTGCCCGCTCTCGAAGACGCCGTGGCGGGTCCGATCGATCAACGCCGCCCGGGCGCGGGCCTGGGCGCCCCAGAGCAGGAACACGGCGGGCTCCGGGCGGCCCGAGACCGCGGTCACCGCCTCGTCGGTCAGCCGCGCCCAGCCGGTGCGGAGATGCGCCCCGGCCTTGCCGGCCTCGACGGTCAGGGCGCTGTTGAGGAGGAGCACGCCCTGGCGGGCCCAGGCCGTAAGATCGCCGCCCGCGGCGCGCTCGGAGCCCGCCTCGGCCAGGATCGCCTTCAGCGATGCGGGCAGGCGGCCCGATCCCACGAACGAGAAGGCGAGGCCGTTCGCATCGCCCGGGGTGGGGTAGGGGTCCTGCCCGAGGATCACCGCGCGCACGGCGGGCAGCGGCGTCTCCGCAAGGGCGCGAAAGATCTGGGCCGGAGCCGGCAGCACGCGGGCGCCCGCCGCGAGGCGCGCATCAATCCGGCTCGCCACGGCCTCGGCCTCCCCGTCAGCGAAGAAGGGCAGCGCCAGCCAGGGTGAGCCGGAGGCGCGGAAAACGGCGAGGGCATCGGCCACGGGTGTCGCGCGCATCGAATCTCCAGTTTCCCCGACGACGGCCTCGGTTGCAGCGCGCCGCCCACCGTGTTTAGGGACGGGGGTCGTGCGTGCGGCTCCGGTGCGGCATGTCGCATCCGGTCTTCGCCGGGCGGCATCGCACCCTACATGGAGGCGCACCCAATGGGGTTAAGTCTCCGGTCCAGGCCCCAGCGCGCGCGCCGGCCGCCGGATCTCTGTAGCCACAGGAAGGACTCGGCGCGCGGCGCCGGAACGCTGCCATGAACACACCGCTATGAAAACGCTGCCATGAACGAACGCGTCGAACCCGCCGCCGCGCTGGCCAATGGCCGTCCCCTCGCTCCGCGCGAACCCGCGGCCGACACCCTGCCGGCCGACCATCCGAAGGTGGCCTGGGGCCGCGTCGGGGTGCTGCTGATGAACCTCGGCACGCCGGAGGGCACCAGCTACTGGCCGATGCGCCGGTACCTGAAGGAGTTCCTGTCCGACCGGCGGGTCATCGAGGTTCCGCGACTGATCTGGTGGCCGCTGCTCAACCTGATCATTTTGACCAAGCGCCCCGGCCCGAAGGGCCGCGACTACGCCAGCGTCTGGAACACCGACCGCAACGAGGGGCCGCTGAAGACCACCACCCGCGGTCAGAGCGAGCGGCTGCAGGCCGCGATGGGCGATACGGTCGTGGTCGATTGGGCGATGCGCTACGGCAAGCCAGAGGTCGCCGACCGGCTGCAGGCGCTGCTCGACCAGGGCTGCGACCGCATCCTGCTGGTGCCGCTCTATCCGCAATACGCCGCCGCCACCTCGGCCACCGCCTGCGACCAGGCCTTCCGCGCCCTGATGGACATGCGCTGGCAGCCGACGGTCCGCGTCTCGCCGCCCTACCACGATGACCCGGTCTACATCGCCGCCATGGCCGATTCGATCCGGGAGGGTCTGGCCAAGCTCGATTTCGAGCCGGAGGTGATCCTCACCTCGTTCCACGGGGTGCCGCGCAGCTACCTGCTCAAGGGCGATCCCTACCATTGCCAGTGCCACAAGACCGGCCGGCTGATCCGCGAAGCGTTGGGGATGTCGCCGGAGCGGATGCGGGTCACCTTCCAGTCCCGCTTCGGCAACGAGGAATGGCTCAAGCCCTACACGGACGAGACCGTGACGGAGCTGGCCAAATCCGGGGTCAAGCGCATGGCGATCGTCGCCCCGGGTTTCACGGCCGATTGCCTGGAAACCCTGGAGGAGCTGGACGGCGAGAACCGCCATTATTTCGAGGGCAACGGCGGCGAGCGCTTCGCCTATATCCCGTGCCTGAACGACAGCGACCTGGGCATGAAGGTCATCGAGCACGTGGTGCGCCGCGAACTTCAGGGCTGGATCTGAGAATCGGGTCCGGGCCGCTTGCTGCGCAGCCTGGGCCGCCTATTCTTTTCCTAAGCCGGACGAATGATCGACTCGGCGCGGGAGGATTCCATGGCGTTCTTCATCGGCATCGCGTGCCCCTGGCTGCTAATCGCGGTGCTCGACCGGATTGCCGAAGGGCGCCGCACCAACGAGCTGTCCGCCCTCGGCGTCACGCCGCAGCCCGCGCCCGCGCAGTCGAGCTACCTCGTGCCCGACCGGCCGTACTGACGGACGCTCGCTTCTCGGGCGGGCCGTACTCGGGCCGACCCTCTCCCGGGCGCACGCAGCGTCAGCGGAATGCGACCCGGGATCCGGCGCAAAACGTCGCGAAGCGTCCATCGGGAACACGCCGAGCCGCTTTCGCGGCACTTCCAGTTCTTGATCCCGGATCACCTTCCACTTTCGTTCCAGGCGTCCGGGAAAAGGGAGCGGCATTCGAGCCGCGACAGGTCAGCGTCCACCCGACGCAGCGCCGATCACGGCTTCTTCAGCTCCGGCGCTGGCTGAGCCGCCTCGGCGGGGGCGTCGGGGCGATCGATCTTCGCCTCTGCCCGCAGCTTCAGGATCAGATCCTGCTGCGCCTTGCGGATCAGGTGCTGGTCGATCTGCTCCTTCAGCTCGTCGAAGGTCGGCTGCGGCTTGGTCCGCTTCTCCTCGACCTTGATGACGTGCCAGCCGAACTGCGTCTTCACCGGATCGGACACCTGCCCCGCCTTCATCGCGAAGGCCGCGTTGGCGAAGTCCGGGACCATCCGATCCTTGGTGAACCAGCCGAGATCGCCGCCCTCGGCCTTCGAGCCCGGATCCTTCGAGGTCTCGGCCGCGACCTTGGCGAAATCCTCGCCGCCCTTGATTCGGCCTGCGATCTTCTTGGCCTCAGCCTCGTTGTCCACGAGGATGTGGCGGGCGTGCACCTCTTCCTCGGGCTTCATCAGCTTGACGGTCTGGTCGTAGATCGCGTGCTCGGCCTCGGGGGTGACGGCACGCTTGGCCTCCTGCTCCAGGTAGTCGTCGAGCAGCAGCTTGTCGCGGAAATAGGCGAGCTTGCGCTTGAAGTCCGGCGTGTCGCCGATCTTGGCGGCCTCGGCGGCCTGCGCGCCGACGCGGAGGTCGACCATGTAGTCGACCAGCAGGTTCTTCTTCTGCGCGTCATCGACGCCCGGCAGCGACAGGGCCGGATCGTCGGCCGCGATGGCGAGATCGCCCTGCGTGATCGGCTTGCCGTTGACGCTCGCCACGACGGAGTCAGGCCCCGCCGGGGCGGCCGGGACGGCGGCCGGCGTGTTCGCCGCGGGCGTCGGGGCCTGCGCTTTCTGCGGCGCCTGGGCCAGCGCGACGCCCGGCAGCGCGATCAGGATTGCGAGCGCGCTGACGCGCCGGAGCAGGGCGGTATGGGGCATGCGGGCGAAGTCCTCGGCTGGCGTCTCGTGGCCGCGCCGGATCGGGCCGGGCGGCGGGCCGCGGCACAGGTGGCCCGCGTCGCGCGAGAAGGCAAGCGCGGCCGTTCGGCCAGTGGCGGAACCGTGACCGCACCGGCCCGCGTTGAGAGCCGCCCCTTTCAGGTGCACCGGGCGATGTTTACCTCTATAAGCCCGGCCAACTCCGCCCAGGCCGGCCCGCCACGCGACAAGCGTTAAGCGGGCTCGCGCGTCCGCAGGTCCACGATGCTCGGCTCGATCGCCAAGAAGATTTTCGGCTCCTCCAACGACCGGCGCGTCAAGGGCTATCGCCCCCGCGTGGCGCTGATCAACGCGCTGGAACCGGAGATCCAGGCCCTGTCGAACGAGGCCCTGCGCGCCCGCACCGACATGCTGAAGGCGGAACTCGCGGCCGGCAAGAGCCTCGACGACATCCTCGTGCCGGCCTTCGCCACGGTGCGCGAGGCGGCCAAGCGCGTCTTCGGCCAGCGCCACTTCGACGTGCAGCTGATCGGCGGCATGGTGCTCCATGAAGGCGGCATCGCCGAGATGAAGACCGGCGAGGGCAAGACCCTGGTGGCGACGCTGCCGGTCTACCTCAACGCCCTGGAGGGCAAGGGCGTCCACGTCGTCACCGTGAACGACTACCTCGCCGCCCGCGACGCCGAGTGGATGGGCCAGCTCTACCGGTTCCTCGGTCTCTCCGTCGGCACGATCGTCCACGGGCTCGACGATGCGCAGCGCAAGGACGCCTATGCCTGCGACATCACCTACGGCACCAACAACGAGTACGGGTTCGATTACCTGCGCGACAACATGAAGTACGAGCTGTCCCAGCTGGCGCAGCGGGGGCACAACTTCGCGATCGTCGACGAGGTGGACTCGATCCTGATCGACGAGGCGCGCACGCCGCTGATTATCTCCGGCCCGGTGGACGATCGCTCGGAGCTGTACGTGGCGGTCGATGCGCTGATGCCGCGCCTGCGCAAGGAGTTCTACGACCTCGACGAGAAGCAGCGT
Organism: Methylobacterium sp. J-030; assembly: GCF_022829545.1. Taxonomy (GTDB): domain Bacteria; phylum Pseudomonadota; class Alphaproteobacteria; order Rhizobiales; family Beijerinckiaceae; genus Methylobacterium. The sequence continues at coordinate 22,114 of NZ_JAKSYM010000406.1, forward strand.
ACCGTGTCGCTGACCGAGGAGGGCAACGAGTTCATCGAGGAGGCGATGCGCGAGGCCGGCCTCCTCAAGGAGGGGGACCTCTACGACGCCCACAACGTCACCCTGGTCCACCACGTGAACCAGGCCCTGCGCGCCCACACGCTGTTCACCCGGGACAAGGACTACATCGTCAAGAACGACGAGGTGGTGATCATCGACGAGTTTACCGGCCGCATGATGCAGGGCCGGCGCTACTCGGAAGGGCTCCATCAGGCGCTCGAGGCCAAGGAGCGCGTGACGATCCAGCCCGAGAACCAGACGCTGGCCTCGATCACCTTCCAGAATTATTTCCGGCTGTACAAGAAACTGGCCGGCATGACCGGCACGGCCTCCACCGAGGCGGACGAGTTCGCCGAAATCTACAAGCTCGATGTGGTCGACATCCCGACCAACAAGGAGGTCGAGCGCGTCGACGAGGACGACGAGGTCTACCGTACCGTCGGCGAGAAGTACGACGGTATCATCGCGGAGATCGACAAGGCGCATGGCCGTCACCAGCCGATCCTGGTCGGCACCGGCTCGATCGAGAAGTCGGAACTGCTCGCCGAACTTCTGAAGAAGCAAGGCTACAGCCTGCTCGACTATTCCGATCCGAACGCGCTGACCGACGTCTACGCCGCCGCCCGCGAGGGCCGGGTGACCAAGCGCTTCGCCGTGCTGAACGCCCGTTTCCACGAGCAGGAGGCCTACATCGTGGCCGAGGCCGGGGTGCCGGGCGCGATCACCATCGCCACCAACATGGCCGGCCGCGGCACCGATATCAAACTCGGCGGCAACATCGAGATGCGGGTCGAGAAGGAACTCGCAGGCGTCCCCGAGGGGCCGGAGCGCGACGCGCGGATCGAGGCGATCAAGGCCGAGATCGCCGAGAACCGCGCCAAGGTGCTGGCCTCGGGCGAGCCGGCCGACCCGGAGGCCGGCCGCAAGAAGGACCTGCCGGGCGGCCTCTACATCATCGGTACCGAGCGCCATGAGTCCCGCCGCATCGACAACCAGCTCCGCGGCCGCTCCGGCCGCCAGGGCGATCCAGGTCGCTCGAAGTTCTACCTGTCGCTTCAGGACGACCTGATGCGGATCTTCGGCTCCGACCGCATGGATGGGATGCTGCAGAAGCTCGGCCTGGAGCAGGGCGAGGCGATCATCCACCCCTGGATCAACAAGGCGATCGAGAAGGCGCAGCAGAAGGTCGAGGCGCGCAACTTCGACATGCGCAAGAACGTGCTCAAGTACGACAACGTCATGAACGACCAGCGCAAGGTCGTGTTCGAGCAGCGCCGGGACTTCATGGGGCAGGACAGCGTCCGCGAGACCGTGGACGAGATGCGCGAGGGCGTGATCGACGACCTCGTCGCCCGCCACATCCCCGAGAACGCCTACGCGGAGCAGTGGGACGTCGCCGGCCTGAGCGAGCAGGTCCGGGAGATCCTCAATCTGGACGTGCCGGTGGACGACTGGGCCAAGGAGGAGGGCATCGCCGACGAGGAGATGCGCGAGCGCCTGCTCAAGGGCGCCGAGGAGGCTTATGCCGCCCGGACCGAGAAGAACGGCGCCGAGGTGACGGCCTATATCGAGAAGCAGGTGCTGCTCCAGACCCTCGACCACCTGTGGCGCGAGCACCTCGTGACCCTCGATCACCTGCGGCAGGTGATCGGCTGGCGCGGCTTTGCCCAGCGCGACCCGCTGAACGAGTACAAGTCCGAGGCCTTCGACCTGTTTAACGGCCTCGTGACCGCCCTGCGCGAGCAGGTCACCGCGCAGCTCTCGCGGGTCGAGATCATGATGCAGGAGCCGCAACAGGAGTATCCGGCGGGCGGGCCAGCCCTGCCGCCGATGTTCGCCCAGCACCTCGATCCGGTCACCGGCGAGAACGAGATGGACTATGCCGGCCAGGGCTCCGGCAGCGACGGCGGCGGCGGGCCGGCCTACGGTTTCGCCGCCCAGGGCCTGTCGGCGGACGGCGCCGTTCTGGAGCGCGACCCGCAGGACACCGCCACCTGGGGCCGCGTCGGCCGCAACGAGCCCTGCCCCTGCGGCTCGGGCAAGAAGTACAAGCACTGCCACGGCAGCCTTCAGGCCTGAGGCCGGCATGGCCGCCCGGACGGTCTTCATTGCGGGGGCCGGCACCGAGATCGGCAAGACCTACGTCACCGCGGCGCTGACCCGGCGCCTGCGGGGGCAGGGCCGGCCGGTGCGGACGCTGAAGCCGCTCGCGAGCGGCGTGCCGCCCCTGGGCGATCCGGGCTTCGCCGAGAGCGACACCGCCCGCCTCCTCGAGGCGCAGGGCGTCGCCCTCGACGCCGAGGCGGTGGAGGCCTGTTCGCCCTGGCGCTTCGCCGCGCCGCTCTCGCCCGATCAGGCGGCCGTGCTGGAGGGGCGATCCCTGGATCTGGCCAAGCTCGTCGGCTGGTGCCGGGCGCAGATCGTCGGCACGGAGGGCACGCTGCTGATCGAGGGGGTCGGCGGCCTGATGAGCCCGGTCACCGGGGCCGCGACCGGGCTCGACTGGCTCCGGGCGCTCGGCGTTCCGGCACTGCTGGTCTCCGGCAGCTACCTGGGGGCGATCAGCCACACGCTCACGGCCTGCGAGACCCTGCGCCGGTATGAGGTGCCGCTCTGCGGCCTGGTGGTCAGCGAGAGCGAAGGCGCGCCGGCTCCGGCCAGCACCGTCGCTGCATCGATCGCCCGCCACGCCGGCACGGAGGTGTTCTGCATCCGCCGCGGCGCGGCCTGCCCCGAAGCGCTGGCGGATCTGATCTGAGCCGGCGGCGCGTCCCGTCACGGCGGTACAGAGGCGTTATCCCCTCACGTCCCCGTGTGGGGCCGCTCGCGTGGCCGCACCCGCCGCCGCATCTGCTGGACGGCGTGACGCAAGCCGCTAACTGTCGAGCAACGCCGACTCGCCCAGGCCCGGGCAGGTTCGTGTGGGAGTCGGTTCGTTGAGTCAGTCCCTTGCCCCCGCCGCGGAGCCCGGCGCCGAGGCCGATACACAGGGCGGCGCATCCGCCCACAATCGCCTGCGACCGGCCCTCGTGCTCGGCGCGCTGGGTGTGGTGTACGGCGACATCGGCACGAGCCCGCTCTACGCGTTCAAGGAGGCGGTGAAGGCGGCCACCAGCGGCGGCGCCTCGGTGCCGGCCGCCGCGACCGGCGCGGTGTCGCTGATCCTGTGGTCGCTGATCCTGATCGTCTCGCTGAAATACGCCGGGCTGATCCTGGGCGCCGAACACCGCGGCGAGGGGGGGATCGTGTCCATGCTGTCCCTGCTCGGCGCGCGGCAGGAGCGACCTGGCTAGTGGCAGACGCTGCTGCTGGTGGTCGGCCTGGTCGGGGCCGCTTTCCTCTACGGCGAAGGGGCGATCACCCCGTCGAGCTCGGTGCTCTCGGCGATCGAGGGCCTGAAGGTCGATGCGCCCTCGCTCGGGCCGTACGTGGTGCCGATCACGCTGGTGATCCTGATCAGGCTGTTCCTCGTCCAGTACAAGGGCGTGGCCTCCATCGGCC
>NZ_JAKSYM010000280.1 GCF_022829545.1 Methylobacterium sp. J-030
ACCCGGCGGTTGACCGACACGATCGTCGCCCAGATGGCCGGCGTCAGGCTGATGCGCGCGGGCTCCGTGCGGTCGACCCCGCACTCGGCCGCGTAGCTCTGGCAGAACGTCACCCACGCCGCGATCGGCTTCGCCTCGCCCTGGATCCGGGCGCCGACCTCGGCGGGCAGGCTCGCCAGCGTCTGGGCCTCGGACGTGGCGGCGAAGCCGGTCAGGCCGAGGACCGCCAGGGCCAGGCCGCACGCGGCGCGGCGACCGCGGGAGAGCTGACGCGATGCAGAGCCGGACACCAGCCCCTGCACCTTGGTAACCGCGAACCGCATCGCCGTGTCTCAACCGTTAAGCTCTCGTTAACGAAAGCTCTCACGCCGGCGGCCCGGCGGCAATCCGCCGATTAACAAAAGGTTAACGCTGTGCGCAACGCGGATAAGGCGATCGATCCGCCGCGACCGGTCGGCCGCCCGGGCACCAGCGCGAAATCGTGATGACACCGCCGCGCGCCCGATCCGCCCGGGCGCCGTTATGTCCCCACCGCACCCGCGCGACGACGCCTGTGGGCGGAAGGAGGAACGTCGATGCGGTGTGAAGTCAAAGGGGTTGCCGGTGTCATCCTGGCCGGACTGGCAGCAGGGTCTCTCTGGACGTTTCCCGCCCACGCGGCGCCCCCGGCCGCGCCACCGGCTCCCGCCGCCGGTTCGGCGGATCTGAAGAGCGAGGGGCCGACCCAGCCCGCCAAGGTCCAGGACGGCCAGTACACCGACAAGAACGGCGACCCGACCTATCACGTGACCGACAACGGCAAGAAGGTCGATTGGTACACGATGTCGGGCTACCTCCGGTACAACGCCAACTGCATCGTGTGCCACGGACCGGACGGCATGGGCTCGACCTACGCGCCCTCCCTGGTCGATGCCCTGAAGGGCATGGACTACGCGCATTTCGCCGGCATCATCGTCGGCGGCAAGAAGGACGTGAACGCCTCCCAGGAGCTGGTCATGCCGGCCTTCGGCGATAACCGGAACGTCATGTGCTACATGCCCGACATCTACACCTACCTGCGCGCCCGCTCGGACGGCGTGGTCGGCCGCAACCGGCCATCGGAGCATGAGCCCAAGCCCGCCGCCTTCGAGAAGGCCGAGGATGCCTGCATGAAGTGACGCCCGGCGCGGCACACCCGCGATGGCTCGGCGGAACACCACCGTTGCACGAATCCATTGCGCGCGACATACTCACCGCGAGACGCTGAAGAGCGGGCGACAAGCCCGCCGAGGGGGTCCGCAGGGGGTGAGACGTGGCTCAGGGATCGGGTGTGCGCCGCCATCTGTGCGGCATCTGGACGGCCTGGACGGAGGCGGCCTCGGCCGGCGACGCGGTCGCCGATGTGACGCGGGCCATCGGTGACGCCGACCTCTCGCAGATCGTCGTGTTCTTCTCGGCCGATTACGACGCCGCGGTGCTGGCCCGGGAGCTGGAGAAGTGGTTCCCCGGCGTGCCGGTCTCCGGCTGCTCGATGTCGGGCGGCATCGCGCCGGCCGGCGGCCTCGACCGCGGTCTCGTGGTCATCGCGTTTCCGGCCGAGCGCTTCCGCATCGTCTCGACGGTGCTTGCCGCCATCGACCATCTCGACGTGGAGCGGACCGCCTCGGCGGTGCGGGCCCTGCGCCGGACCCTCGACCCGCTCGAGCCCTGCCGCGAGGGCGATCCGGCCGCGGCCGGCCGCCGCTTCGCCCTGTCGCTGATCGACGGGCTCGCCAATGCCGAGGAGACGGTGGTCTCGGCCATCGCCTGGGCCCTCGACGGCATCCCGATCGTCGGCGGCTCGGCCGGCGACGACCTGCGCTTCCGGGACGCGGTGCTGCTCCACGGCGGCCGGATCCACCGCAAGGCGGCGGTGCTGGTGCTGGTCGAGACCGATTTCCCCGTGGAGATCTTCAAGAGCGACAATTTCGAGCCGACCCAGACCAAGTTCGTGGTGACCGCCTCGGACGGCGAGCGGCGCGAGGTCCAGGAGCTGAACGCCGAGCCGGCGGCCCGGGAATACGCCATGGCGATCGGCCTCGACCCCGAGAACCTGTCGCCGATGAGCTTCGCGGCCTATCCGCTGGCCGTGAAGGTCGGCGGCGAGTATTTCTGCCGCTCGATCCGGCGGATGAACGAGGACGGCTCGCTCAGCTTCTTCTGCGCGGTCGACGAGGGCGTGGTGCTGACGCTGGCCGAGCCCCGCGACATCGTCGCCTCCACCCGGGCCGAGCTGTCCCGCCTCGACGCCCAGCTCGGCGGCGTCGACCTGATCATCGGCTTCGAATGCGTGCTGCGCCGCCTCGACGCCGAGAGCCGGCAGGTCCGCCACGGCATCACCGACCTCTACCGCCGCTACAACGTGGTCGGCTTCGAGACGTTCGGCGAGCAGTACCGGGCGATGCACCTGAACCAGACCTTCACCGGCATCGCCATCGGCAAGGGCCTCGCCGACAAGAGCTTGGCTGTCCCGGACCGGCCGCCGGTCGCGTCGTGACCCTGCATCCGAGCGGGCTGGAGACCGACGCGTCGCTGCGCCGGCGGATCGAGAAGCTCGAGCGCATCAACGCCGCGCTGATGTCCCATGTCGAGCGCAGCATGGACCAGCGGGGCAGCGCCTACTCGCTGTTCCAGACCGCGATCATGCTGGAGGGGCGCGTCCGCACCCGCACCGAGGAGCTGACCGGGCTGATGCACCGCCTGGAGCGCTCCAACGAGGCGCTGGCCGCCGCCAAGGAGGAGGCGGAGACCGCCAACCGCTCCAAGACCCGCTTCCTGGCGGCGGCGAGCCACGATCTGCTGCAGCCCGTGAACGCCGCCCGCCTGTCGATCTCGGCGCTGGCCGATCTCGACGTGCCGCCGGAGGCCCGCACCATCGCCGGCCAGGTGGAGCGGGGGCTGCAGACGATCGAGGATCTGATCAAGACGCTGCTGGACATCTCCAAGCTCGATGCCGGCATCGTCCGCCCGCAGGTGCAGCCGGTCTTCCTGCCCGATCTGCTGGCCGAGCTCGCCGAGAGCTTCAAGCCTTTCGCCGAGCGCAAGGGCCTGCGGCTCGCGGTGCGCTGCCCGGACCTGACCGTGGTCAGCGACGGGGTCCTGCTCCAGCGCATCCTGCAGAACCTCGTCTCGAACGCCGTGCGCTACACCGGCACCGGCGGCATCGTGCTCGCCGCCCGGCGGCGCGCCGGCGGGGTCCGGGTCGAGGTGACCGATACGGGCTGCGGCATCGCCGAGGAGGACCGCACCCTCGTGTTCGACGAGTTCTTCCGCGGCAGCGCCCGGTCGAGCAGCGGCGAAGAACCGGGCTTAGGGCTCGGCCTGTCGATCGTGCACCGCATGGCCCAGGCGCTGGACCATCCCCTGACCCTGGCCTCGCGGCCCGGCCACGGCACGCGGGTCACGCTCGCCCTGCCGCTGAGCGCGGTCCCGGCCGCCGCGGCGCCGCCCGCGCCGGTGGCGACCCGGCTCTCGGGGGCGCATGTTCTCGTGGTGGAGAACGATGCCTCCACGGCCGACGCCCTCGCCCGCCTCCTGCAGAACTGGGACGCCCGGGTCTCGACGTTTCGCGATCTCGCCGGGGTGCGCGCGGCCGTGGCGGCGGGGGCGGCGCCGCCGGACATCCTCGTGCTCGACTACCATCTGGATGACGGCGCCTGCGGGCTCGACGTCGCCGCCTACCTGTGCGGGCGCCGCCTCGATCCGCTCCCCGTGATCGTGACCACCGCCGACCATTCCGCCGCCGTGGAGGAGCGGGTCGCGGCGGCCGGCGCCGAGCTCGTGCGCAAGCCGATCAAGCCGGCGCAGCTGCGCTCGCTGCTGACCTACATGCTGGCTTGAGCGGCGCGAGGTTGATCGGCGGTGCCGCCGCGCAGCGGCTCCGGAACAAACCCCTCCGCGCCGTGACATAGAACACATCGCGCCCCTCGACGGTCCGCCCCGCCTGCGCGACAGGGAGCGGCGTCCGCGGCGCACCCGCACCCGGATATCCCCAGCCATCGACGTCACGGACATCCCGGACGCCGCAGGAGCGCGCGAGCATGGCGCAGGTCCCGCTCGGTTCAGGCGCCGCCAAAAGCGGCAGCCCGCAGGACGGACTGCCGCCGCGCGAGCGGATCCTCGCCATGACGGCGATCGGGCTCGCCATGACCATGGCGGTCCTCGACGGGGCCATCGTCAACGTGGCGCTGCCCGTCATGGCGAAGGACCTCGCGGTCAAGCCCGCGGATGCGATCTTCGTGGTCAACGCCTATCAGATCGCGGTGACCGCGAGCCTCCTGCCGCTGGCGGCGCTCGGCGACATCTTCGGCTTCCGGCGGGTCTACCTGCCCGGGCTCGCGGTGTTCGTGGCCGCCTCTTTGGCCTGTGCGGTGGCGCCGAGCCTGCCCCTCCTGATCGCGGCGCGGATCGTCCAGGGGCTCGGGGCTGCGGCGATCATGAGCGTCAATATCGGCTTCGTGCGCTTCATCTACCCGCACCGGATGATCGGCCAGGGGGTCGCCAACGTCGCGCTGGTGGTGGCGGTGGCCTCCGCGGCGGGCCCGACCGTGGCGGCCGCGATCCTCTCGGTGGCGACCTGGCCGTGGCTGTTCCTCGTCAACATCCCGGTGGGCCTGCTGGCGCTGACGGTGGCCTCGCGCACGCTGCCGGCGACGCCGGCGAGCGGGAGGCCCTTCGACGCCGTGAGCGCCGTCCTGAACGCCCTGACTTTCGGCCTGCTCATCATCGGCATCGACGGGCTGGGCGATCCCGGTGCGCGGGGCGTGGCGGTCGCCGAGCTGGCCGGCGCGCTGGTGATCGGGACGGTCTTCGTGCGGCGCCAGATCCGCCTGCCGGCGCCGCTGCTGCCGGTCGACCTGCTGCGGATCCCCGCCTTCGCGCTCTCGATGGCGACCTCCGTCGCCTCGTTCTGCGCCCAGATGATCTCCTACGTGGCGCTGCCCTTCTACTTCCAGGACGTGCTGCACCTCTCCAGCACCCAGACCGGCTTCCTGCTCACCCCGTGGCCGATCGCCGTGGCCGCGATGGCGCCGGTCTCCGGGCGCCTCGCCGACCGCTACCCGCCCGGGATCCTCGGTGGGATCGGGCTCGCCATGCTGGCGAGCGGCCTCGCCTGCATGACGCTCCTGCCCGCGGCGCCCGCCACCCTCGACATCGTCTGGCGCCTGACCCTGTGCGGCCTCGGCTTCGGCCTGTTCCAGTCGCCCAACAACAAGGTCATCGTCACCTCCGCGCCGCGCGATCGGGCCGGAGGGGCGAGCGGAATGCAATCGACGGCGCGGCTCACCGGCCAGTCGTTGGGCGCAGCCCTGGTGGCGGTGATCTTCGGCCTGACCCACGGGCTCGGGCCCGGCCGGGCCGTCACCCTGTCGCTGTCCTGCGCGGCGGCGCTGGCGGTGATCGGCGGCTGCGCCAGCGTCCTGCGGCGGAGTCGGGCCGGCTAGACGGCAGGGGCATGCGACCCGCGCTCGGCCTGCGCGTTGACGCGGCACCGCACACAGGAGGCATCGATGGACCTCGATCTCACCGGCCGGAAGGCCCTGGTCACCGGCTCGACCGCCGGCATCGGCTACGCCATCGCCAGGGAACTCTGCGATCTCGGGACCGAAGTCGGCATCAACGGCCGCACGCCCGAGCGGGTGGAGGCGACCCTGGCCAAGCTGCGGGGCGAGGCGAAATCCGGCCGGGCCTTCGCGGCGCCGGGGGACGTCGCCACCGCGGAGGGTGTCGCGGCCCTGGTGCGGACGCTGCCGGCTGTCGATATCCTCGTCAACAATACCGGGATCTTCGAGCCGAAGCCGTTCTTCGACATCCCGGATGCCGACTGGCAGCGCTTCTTCGACGTCAACGTGATGAGCGGCGTGCGCCTTTCGCGGGCCTACGCGCCCGGCATGGCCGAGCGCGGCTGGGGCCGGGTGATCTTCATCTCCAGCGAGTCGGGGGTGAACACGCCGACCGAGATGGTCCATTACGGGATGACCAAGACGGCGCAGCTCGCGATCTCCCGGGGCCTGGCTCAGACGGTCGCGGGCAGCGGCGTGACGGTCAACAGCGTCCTGCCGGGGCCGACCCTCTCGGAGGGCGTGGCGGAGTTCATGACGCAGATGGCCGGAGGGCGGGCCGACGCGGACCTCGACGCGATGGGGCGCGCCTTCGTGGCGGAGCACCGCCCGTCCTCGCTGATCCAGCGGCTTGCGCGGGTTGAGGAGGTGGCGAATCTCGTCGCCTATCTGTGCAGCCCCGCGGCGAGCGCCACCACGGGGGCCGCACTGCGCGTGGACGGCGGGGTCCTGCAGGGCATTGCTTAGGCCTTCGCGCGACCGAGCCACCTCTGACGCGCAGTCAGACAGCTCGAACGGCCACTTGGAACGGTCACCGGGGATTGTCCGGGACCACCGGCCGATGGCGGCACCCGTCACCCCACGCAACGCGCTGTCGACCGCCGAGAAACGCGAACTGGCCCGAACCGGCCCGGGGCAGCACGCCTCGATCCGATCGGACCTGCGGTTTCCCGATCGCGGGCATGCGTCGCCGCAACCCGGGAGATCACGGACGCCCGTCGTCTTCAGGCGGCGGCTCCAAGATGCTCCTAGAGCCGACAGTCCGGACGGGGGCCGGGCTTGGCTCTAGGGAGCGATTAGGCCTTCAGATGCGCCGCGAGGTGCTTGTTCATCTCGAACATCGAGCACTTGTCCTTGCCGAAGACCTTCTTCAGCTTGTCGTCGGCCATGATCTCGCGCTTGTTCTCGGGGTTCTGAAGGTTGTGCTTCTTGATGTAGTCCCACACCTTGCTGACCACCTCGCCGCGCGGCAGCGGGCTGGTGCCGACGATCGCGCCGAGCTCGGCCGAGGGCTTCAGCGGCTGCTGCAGGGCATTCGGCTTGGTGCTGGCGGACTTGGTCGCGGCGGGCTTGGCGGCCTTGGCCGGAGCGGCCTTCGCCGGAGCCGGCTTTTCCGCAGTCTTGGTGGTCTTGGCCGCCTTCGGTGCAGCCTTCTCGGTCTTTGTGGCCATTAACTTCCTCCGGTTCTCGGGCCGCAGGCCGGGGCATGATCGCCCCACGGCCGAGCCAGCATAGCAGCAACTAAGCGGTGCCGCTGCCGTTCCAAGGGGAAATCGCCTTCACGGGCGTCTCATCCACAAGGCACACGCGGAAATCCACATCGGAAGCGGCCGATCCGGGCCGGAGCGAAGATGATTCACCGATCCGGGTTGCGCGAAACCTGTTCTTAACAATCTTGCCGCTGATGTGCTTGCATGTTCGCCCCGGCCCTCACCCTCGCACTGCTGCTCGCCGCCGGGCTCGTCACGGCGCTTGGGGTCGGCATCCGCGCCGAGCCGGCGACCGCCGGCACCGAACCGGGCCGCGGCCTCGTCTGAGCCGCCGGGATTGCCCCGGCGCGCCGCCCGGTCCATCTGCCGGGCGCCATGACCGATCCGATCATCCCCACGAACCTCGCCACGGCCTTGGAAAGCACGGCGCACGTCGTCCAGGTCGCGCTCAGCCCCGTCTTCCTGCTGTCCGGCATCGCGACGCTGCTCAACGTGTTCGGCGCCCGGCTCGCCCGGGTGGCGGATCAGGCGGACCACATATCCGGGCTGCTCGCCGAGGCCGCGGACGCGGAGCGCCTGCGCCTGGGTCGGCGCCTTGACCGGCTGCACCAGCGCTCGCTGGCCCTGGACGCCGCCGTGTTCCTGGCGGCCCTCGGCGGCGTGGCGACCTGCGGCTCGGTGCTGACGCTGTTCGTCGGGGCGCTCCGCGACGCGACGGTGGCGACGCTGCTGTTCGGGCTGTTCGGCGCGGCGATCCTGTGCACGCTGTGCGCCCTGATCGCCTTCGGGTTCGAGATGCTGCTCGCCAGCCGAGCGGTCCGGGACCGGGTCAACGAGCGGCGAGCCCAGGCCGGCATGACGACGGATCCCTGAACCGGCTCGGCCCATCTCCTTCCGCCCCCGTACCGGGCGCGCCGCACGGGGAACCGGCCGCCCGCGTCCCGCTTGGTTCGCAGGACCCACGGGGTGCGGATCACCGCGCATCCGCCGCTCGGGTCCCTGGCCGGCCGCAGGTTTTCGTCGCAGAACCGGAGGCCGCGTTTGCGAAACCTGCTCAGGGAGCGACCATGCCGACGGACCTGCCCACCGAACGTGCCGTGAGGAAGCCCGGAACCCTGGAACTCGACCCCGCCGGCGAGGGCGTCGCCATCGACGAGACCCCCCGGCTGATCGGCTCGCACAAGGTCGAGGGGGCGGACGTCTACGACCAGACCGGCCGCCACCTCGGCGCGATCCACACCATCATGGTGGACAAGATTTCCGGACAGGTCGCCTACGTGGTGCTGGCCTTCGGCGGATTCCTGGGTCTCGGCGAGACCCATCACCCCCTGCCCTGGAAGGCCCTGAGCTACAGCACCGACCTCGGCGGCTACGTGGTCGACATCGAGCCGGGCGTGCTCGCGGGGGCGCCGACCCAAGGGGCGTGATCGGGCGCCTTCCTGCCTCGCCGGCAAAGGCTACGACGGCGTCACGCATCCCCTGGGAGACGAGCGCGACGCCGCCCTCTCCCCGCAAGCGGGGCGAGGGGTCCTCGGGGGCCCATCGTCAGCGCAGCGGACGACGTGCGACGCCGCAAGCCCGCAGAGGGGGGAGGGAGCGCGCGCGGCGGATATGACAGCCGGGACTGTCAACGGTGGCCCGCGTCCTCAGAACTTCCCGCCGAGGCCGACGCTGCCGCCGGGCGCCATCGTCGGCCCCATCGAGCCGCTGCTGCTGCCGCCGCCGCCGACCGCGCCGTTGCCGCCGTCGAGATCCTCGCGGCGGATGCGCCGCTCGCCCGCATCGGCCGAGCGCGTCGCGGCGCCGGCAGTCTTGGGGATCGCGAGTTGGCGCGTCGGCGCGGTCTGGAGCGGCTGTCCTTCGGCATCCACCGCGGCGTTGCGCGCCTCGCGGTTCGGCAGGGCGCCCCGCAGCGAGGGCGGGAGCCCGACCTCGGAGGCCGGCATCACGCCGCCGCCGCCGCCGAGCGCCTGACAGCCGGCCGTGAGGGCGGCGAGTGCGGCGCCGAGCGCAAGGCCGCGCAGGGCGGGGCACCTCGACGAGGGGAGGGTCGGCATCGTGTGGTCCTCGAAAGGGGCCGCGGTGATGTCCGCGGCTCGCGTGACTTATCGGCCGCTGTCTAATCCGGGGATGCGGCGAAAACCAGACGGCCGCGCCGCGGGTCCGGACACGGCGCCGGCCCGAACCTTGCGCCGCGGCGATCGGGATCCATAACTTCGCCCAGGTCCTGCGGCACGAGAGGCCTCCGCAGGCGAAAGCCCTGCCGGCGGCCGGCCCGGACCCGGCCGAGATGGTCGCGGTCGCACCGGCGTGCCGGCTCGGCCCAGCCCTTCCTCAGAGGACGCAGCGTGTTCAGAACCAACCGGATGATCGCGGCCGTGACGCTCGCCCTGTGGGCGTCGGGAGCCGCGGCGCAGGTCCAGGCGAGCGGGAGCGACGGCGCGTCCGGCCAAGCCTCGCCCCAGGTCCCCGCGGCAAATCCGGCCGCGCCGGCGGCCCCCGTTCCGGGTGCACCCGCCGCGACACCTCCGGCGCCCACGCCGCCGGCCGCCACGGCCGCGCAACAGCAGCAGGGCACGCCCGCCACGGTCCTCGACACGCAGGATTACGAGAGCCTGCTCGGGCGCAGCGTGCGCAGCGCCCAGGGCGACGAACTGGGACGCGTCATCGACATCATCATCGACAAGGAGGGGCACCCGCGGGCTGCGATCATCGATTTCGGCGGCTTCCTCGGGGTCGGCACCCGCAAGATCGCGGTCGACTGGCGGGCCCTGCGCTTCACGTCGGACGGCGGCAAGGAGCGCAAGCTTTCGGTCGCGCTGACGCGCAATCAGGTCCGCGTCTCGCCCGAGTACAAGTCGGGCGAGCCGATCGTGGTGCTGGGCCCCGCGAGCCCCGCCGCCCCGTCCGCCGAGGGTGATCAGGCCGCCGCGCCCGCCGCCGCGGCCGCGGCTCCACCACCGCCAGCCCCGACCCCTCCCGCCGCCCCGGTCCAGACCCCGCCCGCCGCCCCGCCCGCCGCCTCGCCCGAGAAGGCGCCGGATAAATGACGGTGGCCCGATTGAAGGTACGAACCGCCGTCTCCCCCCGCGAGCGCGAGATGCCCCGGCAGGATGTCCGCGCGCGGCCCAAGCGCCTGCAGGATCAGGTGACCGAGGTCCCGCGCGAGGCGGCGCCGGTGACCGGGGCCTCGATCGGCGAGCGTCGGATCTCGTCGGCGAGCCGCCATGGGCTCGACGCCTTCGCGTTCTTCGTCGCCAATCTGCAGACCGGCTTCGGGCCGTTCCTGGCCGTCTACTTCTCGCAGGCGAAGTGGACCCAGTCCGACATCGGCTTCGCCCTCACGGTCGGCAGCCTCGTCGCCCTGCTCGGGCAGGTGCCGGGCGGGGCCTTCGTGGACGTGGTCCGCTCGAAGCGCTTCGCCGCCGCGGTGGCGGTGACCGGCATCGCGGGCAGCGCCTTCGCGCTGGCGGTCTGGCCGAGCTTCCCGGTGGTCCTGCTCGCCATGGCGGCGCATTCGGCGGCGAGCTGCGTGCTGACGCCGGCCATCGCGGCGATCAGCATCGGTCTGGTCGGGCGCGCGCAGGCCGGCGAGCGCCTCGGGCGCAACGCCAGCTTCGCGGCGCTCGGCAACGCGCTGGGCGCCGCCGGGATGGGCGCCATCGGCTACTATCTGTCGAACGGTGCGGTCTTCTACCTGACGGCGGCGCTCGGCATCCCGGCGGTGATCGCGCTGGCGCGCATCCGCGCCCGGGACATCGACCCTTTGGTGTTCAAGGAGCCGTCGAGTCCCCAGGCACCCGCCGCCGGACAGGACGGGATCCGCACGCTGCTCACCAACCGCGGGCTCCTGTGCTTCTCGGCCTGCATGGTGCTGTTCTTCCTCGCCAACGCGGCGATGCTGCCGCTGGTCGGCAGCGTCCTGACGCTCCGGGCGAGCGAGACCGCGACCGCGCTGGTCGCGGCCTGCATCATGGTCCCGCAGGCGGTGCTGGCGGTCAGCGCTCCCGCGGTCGGGCGGGCGGCCGAGCGGTTCGGCCGCTATCCGGTGCTGCTGTTCGGCTTCGGCGCGCTGCCCGTGCGCGGCCTGATGCTCGCCTACACCACCAACCCCTACGGTCTCGTCGCCATCCAGGTGCTCGACGGGATCTCGGCCTCCGTGCTCGGCGTGATGGTGCCGCTCATCGTCTCGGATCTCACCCGCGGGACCGGACGCTTCAACCTCGCCCTTGGCGCGGTCGGCACCGCGATGGGCATCGGCGCCGCCCTCTCGACCTCGCTCGCCGGCGTGATGGCCGACCGTCTCGGCAGCCACAGCGCCTTCCTCGGGCTCGCCTGCGTGGGCTTCGCGGCCTTCATGCTGGTGGCGCTGATCATGCCGGAGACCCGCCAGTCCGAGGGCCAGCCGGCGGAGCGTGCCGCCTGAGAACCGCGGCACCAGTTTCGCTTCTCGTGTTTCCAGCCCGCTCAAGCGGTGTTCAGGTTTGACGGATAAAAGCGCACGGGAGGTGCGGACCGGTGCAACATATGGCAACGCTCTCGCGTTGCCGTCGCGGGTCAGACTGCGCCCGCGCTGCACTCCGCCTTACCCGTAAGCCAGAGCCGCGCGAATACGGAATGGTCACCGCGATGGAAGAGCTGCACCGATACGCCGAGAGGCCCTTCGCCTTCGTCGCGCGGTATCTCCGCCGTCGCTGGGTGCCGCATCTGGTCATCCTCGTCTCGGTGCTCGGCGCCGTCGGCTTCTCGGTCTCCACCGACTACGCCCTCAAGGGCGTGGTCGACGCCCTGACGAAGGGGCCCGGCGCGGGCAACACGCTGGTGTGGAGCGCCCTGACGGTCCTGATCGCCTTCATCGCCGCCGACAACATGCTCTGGCGCGTGGCCGCGCTGACGGGCGCCTTCACCTTCGTGGGCGTGACCGGCGACATCCGGCGCGACCTGTTCCGGCACATGACCGGCCACTCCCCGACCTTCTTCTCGGACCGCCAGCCCGGCACTCTGGCGTCCCGCATCACGGCGACCTCGAACGCGATCTTCACGGTCGAGAACATGTTCGTGTTCAACGTGATGCCGCCCACCGTCGCGGCCTTCGGGTCGATCGCCTACATCGCCACCGTCAGCACCACGATGGCGGGGATCCTGGCGGGCGTGTTCGCCGCGGTGGTCGTGCTGATGTTCAAGATGGCCTCGGCCGGCAAGCCCCTGCACCACGACTTCGCCGCCAAGGCGGCCTCGGTCGACGGCGAGATGGTCGACCTCGTCGGCAACATGTCGCTCGTGCGCGCGTTCTCGGCGTTCAAGCGCGAGGGCCAGCGCTTCGAGGGCACCATCGCCACCGAGATGCGGGCGCGGCGCTCCTCGCTGCTCTACCTCGAGAAGCTGCGGATCGTGCACGCGGTGCTCACCGTGCTCGCGGTGTTCGGCCTGCTCTACTGGGCGATCCAGATGTGGGAGGCCAAGGAGGCCACCAACGGTCAGGTCGTGCTGGTCTGCACGCTGGGCATCCGCATCCTGGCCGCCACCCGCGACCTCGCGGTGGCTCTGGTCGACGCGACGCAGCACACCGCCCGCCTGTCCGAGGCGCTGCACACGCTGCTCCAGCCCCACGACCTCGTGGACCACCCGGAGGCCCAGCCGCTCACCGGCCAGGGCGCCAAGATCGAGTTCGACCACCTCGCCTTCAACTACCCGGACGGGCGCCCGGTCTTCACGGATTTCGACCTCGTGATCGAGCCGGGCCAGCGGGTGGGGCTCGTGGGCAAGTCGGGCGGCGGAAAGTCGACCCTGTTCTCGCTGCTCCAGCGCTTCTACGACGTGCAGAACGGGGCGATCCGGATCAACGGCCAGGACATCCAGCGGGTGACGCAGGAATCCCTGCGCGAGGCTATCACGGTGGTCCCGCAGGACGTCTCGATGTTCCATCGCTCCCTGCGCGAGAACATCCGCTACGGACGGCCCGACGCCACCGACGAGGAGGTCTGGCAGGCGGCCGGGGCGGCCCATTGCACGGACTTCATCAAGGCGCTGCCGGAGGGGTTCGACACGATCGTGGGCGACCGCGGCGTGAAACTCTCGGGCGGCCAGCGCCAGCGGATCGCCATCGCGCGGGCGATTCTGAAGAACTCGCCGATCCTCCTCCTCGACGAGGCGACCTCGGCGCTCGACGCGGAGTCCGAGCAGGCGATCCGGCACGCGCTCGCCAACCTGATGAAGGGCCGGACCGTGATCGCCATCGCGCACCGGCTCTCGACGCTGCAGGATTTCGACCGGATCGTCGTGCTGGAGGGCGGCCGGATCGCCCAGGACGGCTCGCCCGACAAGCTGACCCACCTGGACGGTTTCTTCCGCGAGCTGATGAAGAAGGAATCCATGGCGGGGGCGCTGGCCGCCGCGTGACGCATCTCCCTCAAGCCCGCACGCCGTCATCGCGAGCGCAGCGAAGCGATCCAGGGCGGCGCGAGGCCGCCGAACGCGGTTCCGCTGGATGGCTTCGCTCCCCTCGCGAAGACGGTGGCGGACCGGTCGGCCCTGTTTCCACGCCCGACCCGCGCTGCTAGATCGGCCGGCGGCCGGACCGGACCTTGCATCGCCTGAGACGTCGCCAGCCGGTCCGGTTCCGACGCTTCTCGACGCCCGAGCCTCACCGTGCCCGATCTCGCCCACGTCATCCGGGAGATCTCCGAGGAGATGGCCCAGCGCTCCGACCGGGGCACGGTGGCCGACTACATCCCCGAACTCGCCCGCATCGACCCGAAACGATTCGGCATCGCGGTGATCGACGCCGGGGGGCAGGTCCATACCGGCGGCGACAGCGAGACGCCGTTCTCGATCCAGAGCGTCTCGAAGGTGTTCACGCTGACCCTGGCGCTCGGCATGGTCGGCGACCGGCTGTGGAAGCGGGTCGGCCGCGAGCCGTCCGGCAACCCGTTCAACTCCATCGTCCAGCTGGAACGGGAACGCGGGGTGCCGCGCAACCCCTTCATCAACGCTGGCGCCATCGCGGTGACCGACGTGATCCTCTCCGGCCACGAGCCCCGCGAGGCCCTCGGCGAGATCCTGCGCTTCATGCAGTTCCTGGCCCAGGATGCCGCCATCGCCATCGACGAGCGGGTGGCGGCCTCGGAGAAGCGCACGGGCTTCCGCAACACCGCGCTCGCCAACTACATGAAATCCTTCGGGGTCATCGACAATCCGGTGGACTACACCCTCGGCGTCTACTTCCATCACTGCGCCATCGCGATGACCTGCCGCCAGCTCGCCACCGCCGGGCGGTTCCTGGCCCATAACGGCCGCGACCCGTCGACCGGCTATTCGGTGGTCTCGGTGGAGCGGGCGCGCCGCATCAACGCGATCATGCTGACCTGCGGCCACTACGACGGTTCCGGCGAGTTCGCCTATCGGGTCGGCCTGCCCGGCAAGAGCGGCGTCGGCGGCGGCATCCTGGCGGTGGCACCGGGCAAGGCCTCGATCGCGGTCTGGTCGCCCGGCCTCGACGCCGCCGGCAACTCCCATCTCGGCCGCGTCGCCCTGGAGCGGCTGACCCAGCGGATGGGCTGGTCGGTGTTCGGGGCGTGACGGTCCGCTTGCGCCGTGGGATTTTCCGCGGCACTGCGCCGGGGCGCCGATCCGGCGCCTGAGGGGAAACGCGGCAGCATGGCGACGCTCACGGCGGCACGGGTCCCGGCCGACGCCCTCGATCCCGGCAGCCTCCTCGCCCGCCTCGACCGGTTGCCCGCCACGCGCACGATCTGGCGGCTCGTGGCCCTCCTCGGCCTCGGCTTCTTCTTCGAACTCTACGACCTGCTGTTCACCGGCTATGTCGCCCCGGGCCTCGTCAAGGCGGGCATCCTAACGCCGACGACACCAGGCCTGTTCGGGGCGAGCGGCGTCGCGAGCTTCGTGGCCGCCCTGTTCACCGGGCTGTTCATCGGCACCCTGCTGTGCGGCTGGCTCGCGGACCGGTTCGGGCGCCGGGCGATCTTCACGGGGTCGCTGCTGGCCTACACGGCGGCCAACCTCGTGATGGCCTGCCAGCACGAGGCCTTCGGCCTCAACCTCTGGCGGCTCGTCGCCGGGATCGGCCTCGGGCTGGAGATGGTGACGATCGGCAGCTACCTCTCGGAGCTTGTGCCGAAGGCGGTGCGCGGCCGCGCCTTCGCCCTGTGTCAGGGCATCGGCTTCACCGCGGTGCCCGTGGTGGCATTCCTGTCCTACCTGCTGATCCCGACCGCCCCGCTCGGGATCGACGGCTGGCGGTGGATCGTGCTGATCGGAGCCTCGGCGGCCCTCGTGGTCTGGTGGCTGCGCGCGGGCCTGCCCGAGAGCCCGCGCTGGCTCGTGGCGCGCGGACGGCTCGCGGAGGCGGACGCCGTGCTGCGGCGGCTCGAAGCGCAGGTCGCCGCGGAATCCGGGCACCCACTGCCCTCGCCCGCCGCGCCGGATCCGGTGGCGCCGCGCGGCGCGTTCCGCGATCTCTGGGTCCCGCCCTATCGGCGCCGGGCGCTGATGATGGCCGGCTTCAACGTGTTCCAGACCGTGGGCTTCTACGGCTTCGCCAACTGGGTGCCGACCCTGCTGGTGGCACAGGGCATCACGGTGACGTCGAGCCTCGCCTACACGGCGCTGATCGCGCTCGCCGCCCCGGTCGGGCCGCTGATCGGGCTCCTCATCGCCGACCGGTTCGAGCGCAAGCACGTCATCGTGGCCGCCGCCCTCGTGTACATCGCCTGCGGGCTCGCCTTCGCGCGCACCACCGGGGTCGAGGCCATCGTGGCGCTGGGGATCGGGCTGACGCTCGCCTCCAACGTCATGTCGTACAGCTTCCACGCCTATCAGGCCGAGCTGTTCCCCACCGGCATCCGAGCCCGGGCGGTGGGCTTCGTGTATGCGTGGAGCCGGTTCTCGGCGATCTTCACCGGCTTCGTGATCGCCTTCGTGCTGCGCGAGGCGGGCACCCCGGGGGTGTTCCTGTTCATCTCCGCGGCGATGCTGGCGGCGGGGCTGCTCGTCGGGCTCCTCGGCCCAAGGACGCGGGACGTGGCGCTGGAGAAGATCGCGGGTTGAGGATGGCTCACTCGGGCGGCGGGCCGAAGCGGTCGCGGTAGCGGCGCGCCCGCGGCAGGGCATCGTGGAGGAACTGGCCCGGCTCGCGCAGCCACAGGCCCGCGTGACACCGGGAGCGTTCCTCCGAGACCAGGACATCCGGCGGCAGCGCGATCAGCTCGGCCTCCCAGCCGGGCCACCAGTGCCGTGCGCGGGCGAAGCTGTGGGCGATGTAGCGCTCCCGGGCGCTATAGCCGTGATAGTCGAACACCCAGGCCTCGGTCGCCACCACGATGTGGTTGCCCGTGAAACCGGGCGCCGGCTTGAACCAGAGGACGGTCATATCCGGCCTGCCGTAGCGTTCGAGGAAGGCGTGGGCCAGGATGTAACAGGCGCCGCAGGCGAAGAAGACGCGGTCGGGCAGGTTCCAGCGCTTGAGCAGGTCGCGCTTCGCACCGGGGGTTCTGGGCCGATACATAGGCTCTCCGACCAACTCGACTTGGCCCAAAGCCGAATCGTGCTAGCCTGACGCCATGGTCGCACAGCCGAAGCCTCGGATGACGGTCGATGAGTTCCTCGTGTGGGCCGAAGGCCGACCGGGGCGCTACGAGCTCGTCGATGGCGAGATCTTCGCAATGTCACCCGAGCGGGCGCGGCACGGCCTCGTGAAGTATGCGGCTCAGACTGCCCTGCACCGGGCGATTGGGCAGGCCGGGCTCGCTTGTCACATGCTGCCGGACGGGATGACGGTCCGCATCGATGCGACGACGACATTCGAGCCGGACGCGCTGGTCTATTGCGGGCCGTTGATCGACCTCGACGCCGTGGAGGTGCCGAACCCGGTGATCGTGGTGGAGGTGCTCTCGCCCGGGACCAAGTCCGTTGATACCGGGACCAAGCTGATCGGCTATTTCAAAGTCGCGAGCTTATGCCACTATCTAATCCTCGATCCCGTTGACCACATCGTCATTCATCATCGTCGTGGAGCGGTGAAAGGCGTCGAGACCGACATCGTCTCGGAAGGCATCCTCCATCTCTCTCCACCGGGTCTGCAGATCGCCGTGGCCGAGCTGTTTATCGAGGTCTGATGCCGACGCTCGGCCGGCCGACACAATCGAATTGGGCTGATGGGCCATCATGATCGCACAGCCGAAGCCTCGGATGACGGTCGATGAGTTCCTGGTCTGGGCCGAAGGCCGACCGGGGCGTTATGAACTCGTCGATGGCGAGGTCTTCGCGATGTCGCCCGAGCGCGTCCGGCATGCCGAAGTCAAGGCGTCCGCCTATCTGGCGCTTCGGTCCGCCCTGACCCTCACAAACCTCCCGTGCCGCGCGCTGCCTGACGGCATGAGCCTGCGCATCGATCGCACGACCATCTTCGAGCCGGACGCCCTGGTCTATTGCGGCGCGCGCGCCGACCCGGACGCGATCGAGATCACCAATGCCGTCATCGTGGTCGAAGTGGTCTCGCCCAGCACGGCCTCCGTTGATTCAGGCCGCAAGCTCGCGGGCTATTTCAGTCTCGCGAGCGTGGCGCACTACCTGATGATCGATCCGGTCAAGCGCGTGGTCATCCATCATAGGCGCGGCACCGAAGGCCAGATCATGACCCGCATCGCCACCGAGGGCACCCTCGACCTGGCCCCGCCCGGCCTCACCCTGCCCGTCGCCGACCTGTTCGCCGATCTGCCGCCCCCCGCCGATCCCGCGGCTTGATCCGATCCGAGGCGGATGCCACAGCGGCGCGAACCCGAATCAGGACGCCCGGATGACAGATTCCCTCGATCTCCTCGTACTCGGCAACGCGATCGTCGACGTGATCGCCCGCGCGGACGACGCTTTCCTGGCCGCGCAGGACGTCACCAAGGGCGCCATGCAGCTCATCGACGAGCCCCGGGCGGAGTCGCTGTTCCAGGCCATGGGGCAGACGACGATCGTGTCGGGCGGCTCGGGGGCGAACACAGCCGTGGGCGCGGCGCTCCTCGGCGCGAAGACCGGCTTCGTCGGCAAGGTGCGGGACGACGAACTCGGCGGCCTGTTCGGCCACGACCTGAAGGCCACCGGCGTCGGCTTCACGGTTCCGGCCGCGACCGCGGGGCCGGCCACGGCCCGCTGCCTGATCCTGGTGACGCCGGACGGCGAGCGCACCATGAGCACCTATCTCGGCGCCTGCCAGGGCCTCTCGCCCGACGACGTCGACAAGGCCCTCGTGAGCGCCGCCAGGGTCGTCTACCTCGAAGGCTACCTGTGGGATCCGCCGGCCGCCAAGGACGCGTTCCGCAAGGCCGCCGAGATCGCCCACCAAGCCGGCAACGCCGTGGCGCTGACCCTGTCGGACGCCTTCTGCGTCGGGCGATACCGCGACGAGTTCCTGGGCCTGATCCGCGATGGCAGCATCGACATCCTGTTCGCCAACATGGGTGAGCTTCAGAGCCTCTACCAGACCGACGATCCCGAGGCCGCCGTCGCGGCGCTCCGCGACGAGCGCAACGCCCGAGGCCGGCATCTGCTCGGCCTCGTCACCCGCTCGGCCGACGGCGCCCTGGTGGTGCAGGGCGGCGAGGTCCGCGCCGTCGCGGCGAGCCCGGTGGGCGCGGTGGTCGACACGACCGGGGCGGGTGACCTGTTCGCGGCCGGGTTCCTGGCCGGCCACGCAAAGGGCCTCGACAACGTCACCAGCGCCCGGCTCGGCACGCTGGCGGCCGCCGAGGTGATCCAGCACATCGGCGCCCGCCCGCAGACGGATCTGGTCGGCCTCGCCAGGGCGCGCAGGCTGCTCTGAGCCCGCTCAGGCCGCCCGCACGGTCGCGAGGAAGTGCGTGACCTCGCGGCCGAGATGCTCGGAATGCTGCGTAAGTTCGGACGCCGCAGCGAGGACCTGATCGGCCGCCGTCCCGGTCTCCCGCGCGGCCTCGGCGACGCCCGTAATGGTGCCGGTCACCTCGCCCGCCCCCTGCGCCGCCTGCGCGACGTTGCGGACGATCTCCTGCGTGGCCACACCCTGCTGCTCCACCGCGGCGGCGATCTGGGTCGTGACCGCGCGGATCTCCTGGATCCGTCCGCCGATCCGGCCGATCGCCGACACGGCCTCGCCGGTCGATCCCTGGATCCGGGCGATGTGTTCGCTGATCTCGTCGGTCGCCTTGGCGGTCTGCCCGGCCAGCTCCTTCACCTCCGCGGCCACCACCGCGAAACCGCGGCCCGCCTCCCCGGCCCGGGCGGCCTCGATCGTCGCGTTGAGCGCGAGAAGGTTCGTCTGCGCGGCGATGGTGGTGATCATCGTCACCACGTCGCCGATCCGCGCCGCAGCCCCGCTCAGATCCTGCACCAGATGGCCGGTGGCGTCGGCCTCCGCGACGGCCGCCTGGGTCAGCGCGGTGGAGTTCGACACCTGCCGGCCGATCTCGTGGACCGACGAGCCCAGTTCCTCGGCCGCGGAGGCCGCGGTGTTGACGTTGCCGGCGGCGGTCTCGGCCGCGCTGGCGACCCGCTTGGACCGGTCGGCCGTCCCGGACGCCGTGGTGGTCATGGCCGCGGCGGTGCGCTGGAGTGCCGAGGCCGCCGCCGAAACCGTGCCGATGATGCCGCCGACCGCATTCTGGAACGCGTCCGCCATCTGGTGCATGCCCGCCCGGCGCTGCGCATCGGCACCGGCGCGGGCCTGCGCGGCTTCCGCCTCCAGGGCGCGGGCCCGGATCAGCCCATCCTTGAACACCTGGACGGAGGCCGCCATGACGCCGATCTCGTCGCGTCGCCCGGTGCCGGTGACCGCCACGGCGAGATCGTCCGCCGCGAGGCGACCCATGATGTCCGACAGGGATCGAATCGGCCGCGCGACCAGGTACCAGACCGCCCAGAGCCCCGCGCCGGTGACCAGCAGGCCGGCCAGCAGCAGACCGATCGACGCGGTCCAGGCGGTCCGATAGGCCGCGTCGGCCCGTTCCGCGGACAGCCTCGTGCCCTCGGCGTTGACCCGCGCAAGCTCCGCGAGCGCCTTGAACGTATCGACCAGCGGTTGGCGCGCCGGGGCGATGGCGGCGCGGGCCGCATCGCGGTCCCCATGCTGGAGGGCGGCGACGATCGGGGCGCGGGCCGCGAGATAGCCTTGCCAGCGCTTCTCGAACACGTCCCAGAGTGCCGCCTCGCGGGGGGAGCCGATCAGGGTGCGATACCGCCGGAACGCCTCGGGGATCGTCGCGTCTATCTCGACGAGTTCCTGATCGAGATCCTTGTTTTCGCCCGCCTCGACGGCCACGACCTTACGTATGGTCGTCGTGTGATAGCGAAGGACCAGGAATTGAAGCGCGTTCAGTTCGGTATCTTTCCGCATCCACGTCTGACGGATCTCCGCGGCGGACGATTCGACGGATGCGATCTGTGATAAATTCTCGCAGGCCGTCGCGATCAGCAACAGAAAACCGATTAAAGATGGCAACGCCAATTTGAAAGTTACGCCCCGAAGCCAAGTCATCGCTCTTTCTCCAACGCATCCGCGCCGAAGCCTCGGCATAAGACGATGACAGCGAGCCGTAAACTGTACGTTTGCTGCGCGGCGGTCGATGCAGGGCTGCCCCTCGATTTCGCCGGCCGTCCGCGCCCGGCCGATCAGGGCCGCAGCAGCACTTTCCCCATCGCCGCCCGGCGGGTCAGCAGTCCGAACGCCTCCGGAAACTCCGCCAGGGGAAAGGTGCCGTGCACCTGTGCGGTGAGCTTGCCCGCGGCGACCCAGTCGAGCAGCCGACGCTTGTCGGCCCGGTGCGCCTCCGGCTCGCGCTCCAGGAAGGCGCCCCAGTGGACGCCCTGCACGTCGAGTTCCTTCAGGAGGATCAGGTTCAGCGGCAGCCGCGGGATGGCGCCGGCGGCGAAGCCGACCACGAGGTAGCGCCCGCGCCAGCCGAGCGCCCGCAGGGCCGGCTCCGCGAAGGCATCGCCGACCGCGTCGTAGACCACGTCGACCCCGCCGCCGGAGATCCGGCGCAGCTCGTCCTTGAGGGTCGCCGGATCGTAGACCAGGCCCGCCTCGGCCCCGTGTTCACGGGCGACCGCGAGCTTCTCCTCGGACGACGCGCAGGCGATCACCCGGGCGCCCATCAGCCGGCCGAGTTCCACGGCGGCGAGGCCCACGCCCCCGGAGGCGCCCAGCACCGCAAGCCACTCGCCCGGCTGGAGGCGTGCCCGGTTGGCGAGCGCGTGGAGCGAGGTGCCGTACGTGATGGTGAGCCCGGCCGCCTGCTCGTCCGGCACCGCGTCCGGCACGGGCGTGAGCCGGCGGGCGTCGATGGCGATCCGCTCGGCGCAGCAGCCGTGCCCGGCATGGACGATGACCCGGTCGCCGACCGCGACACCCGAAGCCCCCTCCCCCGCCCCTTCGCCCAGCGCCTCGACCACGCCGACGCCCTCGCCCCCCGGTGAGAACGGCAGGGGCGGCTTCACCTGATAGCGGCCGGCCACGATCAGCGTGTCGAAGAAGTTGAGCGCCGCCAGCCGCATCCGCACAAGGGCCTGGCCCGGCCCCGGGACCGGATCGGGCCGCTCGGCGATCTCCAGATGGTCCGGCCCGTCGAGCCGCGTGCACAGCAGCGCCTTCATGGCGTCTCGTCCTCCCTCGCGTAGTGCGCCGATGAGGCCCGAACCGGCGCCGCGGTCAAGCCGTCCCGATCATTTCCCGGATGCGGGCGCCCAGCACCTCGACCACGAACGGCTTGGTCATCACCTGCATGCCGGGGGCGAGCTGGCCGTGGCCCAGCACCGTCGCCTCCGCGTAGCCGGTGATGAACAGCACCTTGAGCCCCGGCCGCGTCTCGCTGCCCGCCTCGGCCATCTGGCGCCCGTTCAGGCCGCCCGGCAGCCCGACATCGGTCACCAGCAGGTCGATGCGCACGTCGGATTGCAGCACCTTGAGCCCGGCGACGCCGTCCGACGCCTCGATCGCCGTGTAGCCGAGATCCTCCAGTACCTCGCTCACCAGCATCCGCACGGTCGGCTCGTCATCGACCACCAGCACGGTCTCCCCCGGGGCGGCCCGGGGCGGCGCGCCGAGCGCGGCCTGCGGATCCTCCTCCGGCGCCGCGCCGCCGTGCCGGGGCAGGTAGAGG
The DNA here is from genome assembly GCF_022829545.1 of Methylobacterium sp. J-030. Taxonomy (GTDB): domain Bacteria; phylum Pseudomonadota; class Alphaproteobacteria; order Rhizobiales; family Beijerinckiaceae; genus Methylobacterium. The sequence continues at coordinate 22,210 of NZ_JAKSYM010000280.1, forward strand.
CAGACATCGGTGCCCCGGCCGACCTCCGAGTGGATCCGGACCTGCCCGCCCGATTGCTGGGCGAAGCCGTAGATCATCGACAGGCCGAGGCCGGTGCCCTGACCCAGCGGCTTGGTGGTGAAGAACGGCTCGAACACCCGCGCGACGATCTCCGGCGGCATGCCGGTGCCGGTGTCGGAGACGCAGAGGGCGAGATACTGCCCCGGCGGCAGGTCGCGGCGCCGGGCGGCGTCCGAATCGAGCGACGCGTTGGCGGTCGCGATGGCGATCCGCCCGCCCTCCGGCATCGCGTCCCGGGCGTTGATGCACAGGTTGAGCAGCGCGTTCTCAAGCTGCGGCGGGTCGACCAGGGCCGGCCAGAGGCCGGGCTCGCCCGTGACCTCGACCGCGATGGCCGGCCCCACGGTGCGGCGGATCAGCTCCTCCAGGCCGGCGACCAGCCGGTTCACGTCGGTGGGCTTCGGATCCAGGGTCTGGCGGCGCGAGAAGGCGAGCAGGCGGTGCGTGAGGGCGGCGGCGCGCCGGGTCGCGCCCTGGGCGGCGTTGATGTAGCGGTCGACATCCATCATCCGGTTCTGGCTCAGCCGGGTCTGGATCAGCTCCAGCGAGCCGGAGATGCCGGCGAGCAGGTTGTTGAAGTCGTGGGCGAGGCCGCCGGTGAGCTGGCCCACCGCCTCCATCTTCTGCGACTGGCGCAGGGCCTCCTCGGCGGCCGCCAGGGCGTCGGCGCGCTCGCGTTCGGCGGTGAAATCGCGCCCGACCGCGTTGACGATCCCCTCCCCCGGGCGGGCCGCCCAGCTGATCCAGCGGTAGCTGCCGTCCCGGTGGCGATAGCGGTTGTCGAACCGCGCGAGGCGCTCGCCCGCGGCGAGCTGCCCGGCCCCCGCGGCGGTGCGCGCCAGATCGTCCGGATGGACGAAATCCATCAGGTTGGTGCCGATCAGCTCGTCCGCCTGCCAGCCCAGCACCTCGGTCCAGGCCGGGTTCACCGCGGTGATGGTCCCGTCGAACAGGCAGCGCAGCATCATGTCGGAGGAGAGGGTCCACAGGGCGTTGCGGTCGGCGGTGCGCTCCGCGACCTGCTGCGCCAGGGTGGCGTTGAGGCTGCCGAGTTCCGTGAGCGCGGTCTCGAGCTGGGCCCGGCTCTCGGTGAGCGCGGCGTCGGCCAGCACCCGTCCGGTGGTCTCGTTGGTGAGGATGAACAGCCCGGCGACCCCGCCCGCGGCATCCAGCACCCGGGAGTACGAGAAGGTCCACCACGTTTCCTGGGCGCCCCGGTCGGTGTCGAGCCGCCACGGCAGGTCGACGAAGCGCTCCGGCTGTCCCGCCAGGGCGGCGTCGATGATGGGCTTGGCCTGATCCCAGGCATCGGCCCAGACCGCGTCGAACCGCGCCCCCATGGCCCAGGGGAGCCGCGGCCCCAGCAGCGGAAAGTAGGTGTCGTTGAAGAAGAAGTGGAGATCGGGCCCCCAGGCCAGGATCATCGATTCCGGCGAGTTGAGCACGAGCGACAGGGCGGAGCGGAACTCCGCCGGCCAGGTCTCCGGGGGGCCGAGGGGATGGCCGGTCCAGTCGCGCGCGCGGATCATGCGCGCGGCTTCGCCGCCGCCGGCGAGGAAGGCGAGGGGGTCGGTCACAAGTGATGAGCGGTACACGTCATGGGCGTATGGCGTATGACTGCCTTTGGCGGCATCTCCAAGATGCTGCTCGCGGTTCAAGGATGTCGTTGCCGGGCGCCATCTTTGCGAGCCGAGCGAAGCAACCCGGGGCAGCGGGACATTCGTGAGTGTGGCGCCGACTGGATGGCTTCGCTCCGCTCGCAAAGTCGGTCGGGCGCAGCTTCGATCCAAGCCGCTTCCCAGAGCCTGAATCCAATCAGCTGAAGCGTGCGATCACTGCTCGCGACCCGACCCAGTCGCGGGGAGCGCCGTTTGCGTTTCTCCAAAGCGGTCGTTCGTCGGACCTACGGCAACTTCGGCTCGGGGTGGATTTCTGCCAGTCCGCTTTCGCGGGCAGATGCATTGAAGCAGACCTAGCTGCGGGGACCACTCACAAGCCATGGCGGCCATTCGGCGCTAAAGCTTATTGGAGTGAACCTTATCAGCGATCCGCTGACACGCTGGCATTGCGCTCGGCCCATGACCGAAACCGGCCGAACCCCCGCGTCGAAATGGAATTGATGCCCTCGGCTTGATCTGAACTGAACTGATCCGTGATCCGCTTCTGCTCGTTCACGGAGGCATCAAACATAGCCTTTAGATCAACCGTGTATTGGATGTTCACCCCGTCTGCCTCGTGTTCGCTGCGCGAGATGAGGCCATTCCAGCCACCTGGGCTGATGGACAGTCGATCAGTCCCAATCCATCGCACAAGAGGCTCATCGTCCTCTTGTCTGAATATAATGACTTCATCATTTGTATGTCGGTCATTCCCGCGTAGGGCTACACGATAGCTGTTCGATGCTCCACCTGGAGGTCCACAGAAAGAATGATAGATGCGCGCCAAGTGCCGCTTGTCCGGTGACGCTATATCCGAAGCGATGGCTCCTGGTTCGCACCACTTATCATCACAGACAATCAATGAGCAGGTACCGCGCACTATGACGTAGAGAAATGCGGCGAAGAATAGCGCTCCTGCGAGTGTTGCGAGCGCCAGGGTCCTGATAGCCGCTTTCAGCACCCGCAAATCCCTAGCGTGTGGCCTTCGCCTCCCGCCCCGAGCCAACTTTGCCGGACAGTTGATTAAGGGCGGCTTTCGGGATGCGCCAGTTGCGCTCCGCGCGGCCGACAAGGGTCGGTAGCAGGCCGTCCGCTCCGCCGGCGGGGCAGCTTCGAGGTAGTCAGTCCTTCTCGATGACGGACACCTTGCCGTCCCGCTCCACGATGGCGACGGCGACCTTCTCCAGGTCGTCCAGTCCCTGCTGGCGCGCCGCAGTGCGAACGTCAGCCTGCTGCATCCGCAAGCGTCGCATGTTGGTCTCGTCCCAATCGCCGTCGCGGTAGACCACGATAGGGGTGCCGTCGACGATTCGTTCGAACCAGACGAAGCGCAGCTTCAGCCACGACACCGAGACGTGCATTAGCCCCACGGCGAACAGTGCACTCATTGCCCCAGTGAACGAGTGGTCATCACCCAGGATGGCGCTGACGCTCAGGCCGCCGAACAAGAATAGCACAACCATGTCGATGGGTGCCTGCTGGCTGGCAGTGCGCCGCCCAATCAGCCGGATGACGAACAGGACGATAAGGTAGGCGATCGCAGCCTTCAGGACGGTGTTCATGGCTACGGCACCGCGTACTGAGACCAAGACAGCATCTCGCCGGCATCGAGGCGGGCGGTGAGGTTCACCCCGCCGCGAAAGGCCGGCGAACCGGTGAACCGAATGAGCGCGTGGCTCTGGCCGGCCTGCACCGGGAACACCAGGCGAATGCCACCGCCAGCGACCTCCCAGGTCGCCGGCCGGGGCGTGATGCTCTCTAGGCCGAACTGGTCGACAAGATCCTTGGCAATGGTGACCGCGACCTTGTCGCCGCCCGGCGGAACCCGGGTATCGAAGCGGATGATCGTCGGCGCCCCGAAACGTACCACTGGCTCATAGCGGATGCTGATAGACCCATCGGCATTGGTGAGGCTCCGCTCGCTGAACGGTCCGTGCCCTAGCAGGCCGGCGGCGCAGACCAGCACGAAGCCGAGCATGGCGAAACGCCCTGCCAACTCGGCCTTCCGCCACCGCTCCTCGAAGGCCGGGTAGAACCCATTCGCGATCTCCTGCGACATCGGCGGGTCGTCGTGGATGACTTCCAAGGCGGTCTCACTTCCTTCCCGCCAATTAGGCCCCAGAGCCAGTTGCGCTGTCGAGACTCCAAGAGTGTTGGCTAGGTCGGGTTCCACCCCAGCAGCCGCTCGGCTGCGAAAAGCATCTGAACGAATGGCCGCTTTCGGGAAGCGCCGAACACGGTCTGCCCGGCCGGGTTGGGTCGTAAGCGTGCACTGGGGCGATATCCACTTCCGTCGATTACTGCCCGGAAGGAGACCGGCGGAAAACCACCCATCTCGGACATCGCATTGCCCAAGCAGATTAAATTCCAACCCTAATGCGCCTCCTGCCAGTTCCCCGCCGCCTTGGCCTCCACCACCAGCGGCACCCGTAAAGTCAGCGCCGGCGCCGGCGCCTGCTCCATCACACCGGCGATCACCGGGATCGCCGCGTCCACTTCGTCCTCGGAGACCTCGAACACCAGCTCGTCGTGCACCTGCAGCAGCATCTGCGCCCGGAGCTTCTTGGCTGCCAGCGCCGCCTCCATCCGCGTCATGGCCCGGCGGATGATGTCGGCGGCCGAGCCCTGGATCGGCGCGTTGATCGCCTGCCGCTCGACGCTGGCGCGCTCGGACGGGTTGTTGGAGCGGATCTGCGGATAGTGGCACACCCGGCCGAACAGGGTCGTGACGTAGCCCTTGTCGCGGCAGCTCCGCTTGGTCGTATCGATGTAGTCGCGGATCCCCGGGAACTGCTCGAAATACTGCTTGATGAACGCCGAGGCCTCCTCGCGGCCGATGCCGAGCCGGTCGGCGAGGCCGAAGGCCGAGATGCCGTAGATGATGCCGAAATTGATCGTCTTGGCCCGGCGCCGCAGGTCGGGGGTCATCTCCTTGAGCGGCACGCCGAACATCGCGCTGGCCGTCGCCGCGTGGATGTCGATCCCGTCCGCGAACGCCTTCCGCAGCTCCGGGATGTCGGCCATGTGGGCGAGCAGCCGCAGCTCGATCTGCGAGTAGTCGGCCGAGATCAACCGGTTGCCGGGCGCGGCCACGAAGGCGCGGCGGATGCGCCGGCCCTCCTCGGTGCGGATCGGGATGTTCTGGAGGTTCGGCTCGGAGGAGGACAGCCGCCCCGTCGTGGTCGCCGCCAGCGAGAACGAGGTGTGGACCCGGGCGGTCTCGCGGTCGGCGTGGGTCTGGAGCGAGTCAGTGTAGGTGGATTTCAGCTTCGAGAGCTGCCGCCACTCCAGGATCTTCTTGGGCAGCTCGTGGCCGGCCTGGGCCAGTTCCTCCAGCAGGGTCGCGGGCGTGGCCCACTGGCCCGAAGGCGTCTTCTTGGCGCCCGGCAGGCCCATCTTGCCGAACAGGATGTCGCCGATCTGCTTCGGCGAGCCGACGGAAAACTTCTCGCCGGCATCGTCCTGGATCTCCTCCTCCAGGCGCACGAGGATCTGCGAGAAGTCGCCCGAGAGGCGGCTCAGCATCTCCCGGTCGACCCGGATGCCGCGCTGCTCCATCCGGGCGATCACCGGCAGCAGCGGCCGTTCCAGGGTCTCGTAGACGGCGACCCGGCGCTCGGCGACGAGGCGCGGCTTCATCATCCGCCACAGGCGCAGCGTCACGTCCGCGTCCTCGGCCGCGTAGGCGGTGGCCTTGTCGATGGCGACCCGGTCGAACGTCACCTTGTTGCGGCCGGTGCCGGCCACGTCCGAGAAGGTGATCGGCTGATGGCCGAGATGGCGGCGGGCGAGCTCGTCCATGCCGTGGCCGCCCTTGCCGGCGTCGAGCACGTAGGAGATCAGCATCGTGTCGTCGAACGGCGCGATCTCGATGCCGTAGCGGGCCAGCACGACCCAATCGTATTTCAGGTTCTGGCCGACCTTCAGGACGCCCGGATTCTCCAGGAGCGGCTTCAGCCGACTGAGCGCCGCCTTCAGCGGGATCTGGCCCGGCACCGGCTCGGCCACGTCGGAGGAGGTCGCGCCCTCGCCGAACAGGTCGGTGGCGTCGGCCTGGACCTTCGCGGCCTGGATGTGGGCCAGCGGGATGTAGCAGGCGCGGCCGGTGGCGGTGGCCAGCGAGACGCCGACGAGGCCGGCCTTGTGGGCATCGAGGGCGTCGGTCTCGGTGTCGACCGCGATCACCCCGGCTTCTCCCGCCTCGGCAATCCAGGCGTCGAGCTGCTCCAGGCTGGCGACCGTCTCGTAGGCGGCGGTGTCGAACGGCGCCACGGCTTCCGCGGCGCGGGCCGCCACCACGTTGCCGGGTGTCGCCTCCACGGGGGCCCGGGGCTTGGCGGGGGCGTCCGGCAGGTCGAGATCGGCGAAGGGGTCGACCTCGCCGCCCTCGGGGGGAGCCGCGCCCGGCGGGCGCTCCGAACCGGCCGCCGCGGTCTCGGGGTCCGGCGGCACGGAATCGCCGAAGAACGGCACCGGATCGCCATTGCCGGAGGATCGCGCGCCGGGCAGGAGGCGCGGATCGGGCTTCACCGCTTCGGGATCGACGTGCAGCATCTGGGCGATGCGCCGCGTCAGCGTATTGAACTCCATCGCCTTCAGGAAGCCGACGAGCTTTTCCGGATCGGGCGCGGGCACGCCGAGATCGTCGAGCGCCACTGGAACCGGCACGTCCTCGATCAGCGCCACGAGTTTTCGCGAGAGCTTGGCTTGCTCGACATTGGCGAGCAGCATCTCCCGGCGCTTGGGCTGCTTGATCTCGCCCGCCCGCTCCAGCAGGGACTCCAGGCTGCCGTACTCCTTGATCAGCGCCGCGGCGGTCTTCAGGCCGATGCCGGGCACGCCCGGCACGTTGTCGGAGGTATCGCCGATCAGCGCCAGCGCGTCGCCGATCTGGTTCGGCTGCAGGCCCTCCCACTTGGCGATGATCGCCTCGACATCGAGGTTGCGCTCGGGCCGGTAGCCGGGCTTGCCCTTGGCGCCCGATTCGAAATCGTAGAACCGCACCTGCGGCCCGACGAGCTGCATCAGGTCCTTGTCGGAGGAGACGATGATCACGCCCGCCCCCCGTGCCTCGGCCTGGCGGGTGTAGGTGGCGATCAGGTCGTCGGCCTCGTAGCGCTCCAGTTCGACCGCGTGGAGGCCGAAGGCCCGCACCGCGTCGCGCATCAGCGGCATCTGGCGCTTGAGGTCGTCCGGCGCGTCCGGGCGGTGGCCCTTGTAGTCCGGGAACATCTCCTTGCGGAACGAGCCCTCGGACTTGTCGAAGACGATGCCGAGATGGGTCGGCATCGTGCCGGCGGCGCCGTCCTGCAGGAACTGCGCGATCTTGGTGCAGAACAGCCGCACGGCGCCGGTGGGCAGCCCGTCGGAGGGGCGCGAATTGTACTTCTGATCCTGGTTGATCGACTGGAAATAGGCCCGGAAGATGAACGACGAGCCGTCGACCAGGATCACCTGATCGCCGGGGCCGACCGGTTTGGTCTCGGGGCTCGCGTCGGGCTTCGCGTCGGTCATGGGCTCAGGCGGCTCGGGGCGATCAGGGGTCGGGCGCGCGGTCCAGCTCAACGCGGCAGGCCGCGACGAGAACGGGCAAGCGCTCGTGGACGGTCCGCCAGACGATGTCCAGCTTGACCCCATGATAGCCGTGACGAAAGACATTCCCGATGGTGGCGATGTCGCGCCAGGGCACATCCGGATGGCGCTCGCGCATCGCGTCGGTGAGGCGCCGGCTCGCCTCCGAGACGATCTCCAGGCAGCGCACCACGGCGTAATTGGTCCGCAGGTCCGCCACGAAGGCCTCGAACGTCATGCCGGCGATAAAGCGCTGGGCGGCATCGGCGTTGTCGATGATGTCCTCGCAGGCGGCCAGCGCCCGTTCAGAAGGCGGAAACGGCATCGACCTCGGCCTTCTGACGCACGCGCGGCTTCAGGCTTTCCCGATCGGCCACGTCGACCGGAACCGGGAACAGATCGTCGATGAAGCGGCACAGGCCCGCATACGCGAAGAGGTCGCGGACGCGCTCCGGGTCGATCTCGATCATCACGTCGAGATCGCTATCCGCCTGTGCCTCGCCACGGGCGACGGAGCCGAACAATGCCGCGTGCAGCACCCCGCGGCGGCGCAGCTCCGCCTCGTTGGCGCGCAGGATGTCGAGGGCAGCGAGCTTGTCCATTGTGGTGGGACCACAGAGAATCGGCTCCGATCAGCATAGCAGAACCGAGCGCCGTAAAGGATCACGCCGCCAATTCCTGCCCCAGCGCCTCCACCCGGCGCAGGTCGTCCACGAAGGCGGCGTAAGCCTCCGCCTTCGCCTCATCGGGCAGGCGCAGCAGGTAGGAGGGGTGGACGGTGATGAACCCCTGGAAACGGTTGTCGTGGCGCTCGAACCGGAACGGGCCGCGCGCCCGGGTGATCGGCACCGCCTTGCCGGTCAGCGCCAGCACCGCGGTCGCGCCGAGCGCCACCACGAGCTTCGGGGCGACGAATTCGAGTTCCCGATCGAGCCACCAGCGATAGTGGCTGACCTCGCCGGCCGTCGGTTTCTGGTGGATGCGCCGCTTGCCGCGCTCCTCGAACTTGAAGTGCTTGACCGCATTCGTGAGGTAGCTCGCCCCCCGGTCGATCCCGGCCTCCGCCATGGCGCGGGAGAGGAGCTGGCCGGCGGGCCCGACGAAGGGCCGGCCCTGCCGGTCCTCTTGGTCGCCCGGCTGCTCGCCCACGAAGGCGACCGTTGCACCGACCGGCCCCTCGCCGAGCACCGCCTGCGTGGCGCCCGGCACCAGCGGCTCGGTGCGGCGGATGATGGCATTCAGCGCGTCGAGGGTCTTGGGATCCTGGTCGGCCATCGCGGCGACGGCGCGGGTGGGTTCGCGGCGTGTGGGCAAGGTCGGCTCCCTCTCGATCATCGCGTCGGTGCGCCCGGCCGCCGCCCGGACCAGGGCCGGGATCGCGGCGGTCTCCGGCATGTTGTGCCAGTACTTCTTCGGCATCTCGGCCCGCATGGCCTTCAGGTTGGTGCGGGCCGGGTTGAACGTGCTCTCGTAATAGGTCTGCCAGCCGGCCTCGAACCCGTCGCCCTCGGGGAGTTTTCCGCGGTCGCCCGGAGGCCCGAAGGTGAGAAGCTCGGTGTCCCAGTGCGCCGAGCCCTCCGGCGTCAAGATCGACCAGCGCATGCCGCGGAAGCGCGCGACGAAGAAGGGCGCGGCCGCCTCCAGGATGTGATGGTCGGGTTCGAACCACGCCACGTAGTGCTCGCCGCCGCTGTCCACGGCCCGGCGGAAGCGCAGGAAGGCGTGCATCTTGTGAAGGTCGCGCCCGATCGCCTTCGCCATCCGGTGCAGGCGGTGGATCAGCGGATCGCTGCCGACCTCCATCAGGTGCCGCTCGCCGTGGCAGACGCGCCAGATCAGGGCGTAGAGCAGGCCGTAGCGCTCCGGATCCCGATGGGGAATCACCTGCGGGATCAGGGCGGCGACTTGCTTGGGCAGGACGAGTGGCGCGGCGGGAGCGGCGTCCGCGTCGGTGCCGAACAGGCCGGGCGCGTCCGTCACCGACCACGTTACGGCCTCCGGTGGGACGCCCTGCGCGACGAGGCTTCGGACCGCGCGGCGGAAGCCGTCGAGATCGGCGCCGGGGCGTAAGCTGATCGCGCGCGGCGCGTGCGCCTCCCCTCCCTCCTCTGCGGGGGAGGGAGGGGTGTGGTTCCGAGCTTCATCAGAATAAACTCAGCTGCGCCGCCGGCTCGACCAGCCGCGTGCGCAGGTCGAGCCGGTCGGTCAGCCCCACCGGCCGATGATCGGCGGCGACGAGAAACGGCCGCGCCCGCTTCAGTCCCGAGGTCAGCCGCGCCACGTCGTCGAGGCGCAGGGTCGCGTGGCGGCGGGCGGTGATGATCTTGTCGACCGCCCGCGCGCCGAGGCCCGGCACACGCAGCAGCCATTCCCGGTCGGCCTTGTTCACGTCAACCGGGAATTTCTCGCGGTGCTTCAGCGCCCAGGCGAGCTTCGGATCGATGTCGAGGGCGAGCATGCCGCCCTCCGAGGCATCGGCGACCTCATCGGGGGTGAATTCGTAGTACCGCAGCAGCCAGTCGGCTTGGTACAGCCGGTGCTCGCGCTGGAGCGGCGGCGGCTTCGGCGGCAGGATCGCGGACCCGTCCGGGATCGGGCTGAAGGCTGAGTAATAGACCCGCTTCAGGCCGACGCTGCCGTAGAGCAGCGCGCTCTTGCGGATCAGCGCCTCGTCGGTGGTGGCGTCCGCACCGACGATCACCTGCGTCGAATGCCCGGCCGGCGAGAAGCGCCGCTTCTCGGCCTTGGCCTGAACGATGCGCTCGCCGATCTGCGCCATCGCGCCCTGGATCGCAGCGCCATCCTTCTCGGGGGCCAGACGCTCCAGGCTCGCCTCAGTGGGCAGTTCCACGTTGATCGAGAGGCGGTCGGCATAGAGGCCGGCCTCCTCGATCAGCCAGGGGCTCGCCTCGGGAATCGACTTGAGGTGTATATAGCCCGCAAAGCCGTGGTCGCGCCGGAGCGACTTCGCCACTCGGGTCAGCAACTCCATCGTGTGGTCGGGCGACTTGATGATGCCCGAAGACAGGAACAGGCCCTCGATATAGTTACGCTTGTAGAAATTGAGCGTGAGGTTGACGACCTCCTCGACCGAGAACTTCGCCCGCGGCACGTTCGAGGAGCGCCGGTTGATGCAGTAGGCGCAGTCGAACAGGCACCAGTTGGTCAGCAGGATCTTGAGCAGCGAAACGCAGCGGCCGTCCGGCGTGTAGGCGTGGCAGATCCCGGCACCGGTGGTCGAGCCGAGCCCGTCCTTGCCGGCGGCCCGCTTCGGCGCGGCCGAGGAGGCGCAGGAGGCGTCGTACTTCGCGGCATCGGCCAGGATGCGCAGCTTCTTGGCGAGGGTCTCGTCCATCGAACAGACAATGAACGAGCGCCCTAAAGGTGCAAGGCGGACCGGTGCGCTGCCCCTGTCCGCGATGCCGCACCCATCAGCGCGGATCCATCGGATCCTTAATGTCCCCATCGACCACCCGGCGGGCAAGATCATAGGAAAAGCCGGCGCGCGCCAGGGCGGCGAGGTCCCGGTCGCGGTAGGTCGCCCGCAGGTCCGGCCGGCGATACGGCCCGAGGCGCCGCCGCTTGGCGTAGGCCCGGGCGGCCTGATCGTCGATCGCTTCTCCGTCGGGCAACGCCTCGCGCTCGGCCTGCAGGGCGGCCTCGACCACGTTGCGGGGGATGCCCTTGGCGGCGAGCTTGGCGGAGGCGCCCCGACTCGACGTCCCGCGGCGGCGCAGCGTGGCGAGGCGGGTATCGGTGAAGCGGGCATCATCCACGAGGCCGGCCGAGACCGCCCGCGCCACCGTGGCGGCGATCAACTCGGCGAAGGGCGCCGGATCCTCGCCGCGCAGCCGCGCCCGCTTCTCCACCCGCCGCGCCAGGGTCCGGCGCAGCATCTCGGTGGAGGCGCTGTAGCGTTCGAGGTAGTGCAGCGCCGCGCGTTCGAGCCAGGCCGGGCTGATCGGCTTCGGGGGCGGGGCTGCGGCGTCCCGGCCCTCCGGCCCGGATCCTGCAACGATTGTTCGTTTCACTGGTTCTTCACGATCTCGACAGGTTTGCGTTTCATGACTCGGGTATGGAACGCGCGCAACGCGACAGGCTCGGCCATGGCCGGAACCACCGTCCTTCGCCCGACCGCCCGGGACCCTGGTGGCGGACACGGCTCCATGCCGCGGCGGCGACACTGATGCGCCGCGAGTGGCTCCTGGTCCTGGTGGCCGTGGGCCTGGCCGCGGCTGCGGCCGCGATCGTCTATCTGTCGCGCCCGAACACCCTCACGGTGGCGGTCGGCCCCCAGGACGGGCCGGAGGCAGCCTTGATCGAAGCCTACGCCAGCGCCCTCGACCGGGCGCGCGAGGATGTGCGTCTCAAGGTCGTGCGCTACGGCGACGTCCGCGACAGCGCGCTCGCGCTCCAGCGGAACAAGGCCGATCTCGCGGTGGTCCGGCCGGACGTGTTCCTGCCAGAGAACGGCCTGACGCTGGCGATCCTGCACGATGAGGCCCTCGTCATCGCGGCGCCCGACGCGGCCGATATCGACGACATCCCGGCCCTGGCGCGCAAGCGCCTCGGCATCGTCGTGCGGCACAGTGCCGACCTGCCCTTCCTGACGAACCTGCTCTCCTTCTACGACCTCGTGCCCGACAACCGGGGCGAGGCGGCCCCCGAGGACAACGCCGCCGCCGAGGAAGCGGAGGCCGGCCACGTGGTGGTGGTGCCGCTGAAGGTCGGCGAGGTGACGGCCGCGCTCAACGACAAGCGCGTCGACGCGGTCGCTGTCATCGCGAGCCCGGCCTCGAAGACGGCCGCCGCAATGGTGCACGCGGTCGAGCTCGGCTCGCCGGAGCACAAGATCGGCTTCGTCTCGATTCCCGACGGCGACGCGATCCTGCAGCGCTTTCCCGAGCTGCAGGCGGTGACGATTCCGGCCGGGACCTTCGGCGGACGGCCGAAGCGTCCCGACGAGGAGATCAAGACCGTCGGCGCCTCCTACCGCCTGATGGCCCGCGGCACGGTGAGCCGGGTCGCGGTCGCCTCGGCGACCCAGCACCTGTTCGAGTGGCGCTCGCGCCTCGCCGCGGCGGCGCCCGTCGCCAAGCTGATGAAGGCGCCCGACTTCGACACGACGGTGGCGGCGACCTCGGCCCGCCTGCCGAACCACCCCGGCGCGGTCGACTATTTCGAGCGTGAGCAGCAGACCTTCCTCGACCGCTACGAGGACTACATCTACCTGTTCGCCTTCTTCGGCGGCACGATCGGCTCGGGCTTCGCGTGGCTCGGCCAGCGGCTCGCCCGCAAGCGCCGGGAGCGGGTCGACTACGTGCTCGATCGCCTCCTCGCCATCATGGGTGAGGTGCGGGCCGCGACGCAGAGCGAGGCGCTGGACGCCCTCGCGGTCGAGATCGACGGGCTGGTGGCCGACGTGGTCTGCTACGCGCGGGAACGCAGCATCGACGCCCGCACGGTCAGCGCCCTGATCCTGGCGGTCGACGGGGTTCACGCGGCCATCGCCGACGCGCGGCGGCAGACCGGTCACGCGGAGTCGCGCAGGACCACCCGCAGCCGGACGGCGCGGCTCCTGGCGCTCGACCTGCCGGCGGCGGAGTAGTGTCACGCGCGATCGCGCGGCCGCGCCGCATGGCTGGCGGCGTAGGGATATCGTGCTAACGGGAGCCATGTTCGATCCCGTCGCCGCCCTCGCCACGGTCCTCGAGAACCTCGATCGCGAGGCCCGCGAGCCCACCAAGCTCCGGGCTGCCCTGGTCCCGCACCTGCGCCGGGTGATCGAGGAGGGCCACCGCGCCGCTGAGGCGCAGCTCCTCGCGGACCGCAACGGGCTGCGCTGCGCCCAGACGCTCTCGAACCTCACCGACGCGGTGGTCCGGGCGATCCACGACGCCGTGGTCTGGCGGCTCTACCCGAACGACAATCCCTCGACCGGCGAGCAGCTCGCCGTCGTCGCGACCGGCGGCTACGGCCGGGGCACGATGGCGCCCGGCTCGGACATCGATCTGCTGTTCCTGCTGCCCTACAAGCAGACCGCGTGGTCGGAGAGCGTCGTCGAGGCGATGCTCTACGTGCTGTGGGACCTGAAGCTGAAGGTCGGCCACGCGACTCGCTCGGTGGAGGAGTGCCTGCGCGAGGCGCGGGCCGACATGACGATCCGCACCGCGCTCCTGGAGGCGCGGTTCCTGTTCGGCTCGCGGATCCTGTTCGAGGAGCTGGTGACGCGCTTCGACGCCGAGCTGGTGGTCGGCTCGGCCGCCGAGTTCGTGGAGGCGAAGCTGCGCGAGCGCGACCTGCGCGTCTCGAAGGCCGGCTCGTCGCGCTACCTCGTGGAGCCCAACGTCAAGGACGGCAAGGGCGGCCTGCGCGACCTCAACACCCTGTTCTGGATCGCCAAGTACACCTACCGGGTGCGCGATCAGGCCGAACTCGTCAGCGCGGGCCTGTTCACCCCGGAGGAATACGCGCTGTTCGAGCGCTGCGAGGAGTTCCTGTGGCGGGTGCGCTGCCACATGCACTTCGTGACCAAGCGCGCGGAGGAGCGCCTGTCGTTTGGCCTGCAGCCGCGGATCGCCGAACGCTTCGGCTATGAAGCCCGGGGCGGCCTCTCGGGCGTCGAGCGGTTCATGAAGGCGTACTTTCGCTTCGCCAAGGATGTCGGCGACCTCACCGCCATCGTGTGCGCGGAACTGGAGGCGCGCCACGCCAAGCGCACGCCGGTGCTCGACCGCTGGATCGGCCGGTTCCGCGACCGGTTCCGCGCCACCGCCATGGAGGCGGAGGATTTCTGGATCGACCACGGCCGGGTCAACCTGCGCGCGGAGGACGCCTTCGAGCGCGACCCCGTGAACCTGATCCGCCTGTTCTGGCTCGCCGACCGGCACAACCTCGCGATCCATCCGGACGCCAAGCGGCTCGCCAGCCGCTCGCTGCGGCTGATCAACCCATCGCTGCGCGGGGATCCGGAGGCCAACCGCCTGTTCCTCGATCTCCTCACCTCGCGCAACGCCCCGGAGGAGGCCCTGCGCGAGATGAACGAGGCGGGGGTGCTCGGCCGGTTCATCCCGGATTTCGGCCGCATCGTCGCGATGATGCAGTTCAACATGTACCACCACTTCACGGTGGACGAGCACCTGCTGCGCACGGTCGGCGTGCTGGCCGACATCGAATCGGGCCGCTCGCAGGAGACCTACCCGCTGGTCTCGCGCCTCGTGCACACGATCCACAACCGCACTGCGCTCTACGTGGCGATCCTGCTGCACGACATCGCCAAGGGCCGTCCGGAGGACCACTCGATCGCGGGCGCGGCCATCGCGGAGAAACTCTGCCCCCGCTTCGGCCTCACCCAGGCCGAGACCGAGACGGTCTGCTGGCTCGTGGAGCATCACTTGCTGATGTCGATGACCGCCCAGAGCCGCGACCTGTCGGACGCCAAGACGATCGAGCGCTTCGCCGCGAACGTGCAGAGCCTGGAACGTCTGAAGCTGCTGACCATCCTGACGGTCGCCGACATCACGGCCGTGGGCCCCGGCGTCTGGACCGCCTGGAAGGGCACCCTGATCCGGACGCTCTATGACGAGACCGAGGTCTACCTGTCGGGCGGCCATTCCGAGATCGCCCGGACCGACCGGGTGCGCCTCGTCCAGATGGGCCTGCGGGAGCGGCTGACGGGCTGGTCGTCGGAGGAGTTCGACGCCTACGCGGCCCGGCACGGGCAGGCTTACTGGCTCAAGGTCGACGGTCCGCGCCATCTCAAGAACGCGCTGTTCCTGCGCGAGACGCTGAGCGATCACCGCACCAGCGCCACCGACTTCGCCCTGGACCCCGTGCGGGGGGTGACCGAGATCACGATCTACTCGCCCGACCACCCGCGCCTGCTCGCCATCGTCACCGGCGCCTGCGCGGCGGCCGGCAGCAACATCGTCGATGCGCAGATCTTCACCACGACGGACGGGTTCGCCCTCGACACGATCGTGATCTCCCGCGCCTTCGAGCGGGACGAGGACGAGCTGCGCCGGACGAAGCGCATCACGGCGTCGATCGAGCGGGCGCTGAAGGGCGAGATCCGCATCGCCGACCTCGTGGCCGACAAGCATCCGCCCACGACCACGCGCGCCAAGACCTTCCCGGTGCCGCCGGACGTGATCATCGACAACGCCCTGTCGAGCCGGGAGACCGTCGTGGAGGTCACCGGCCTCGACCGGCCGGGCCTGCTCTACGAGCTGACCACCGCGTTCGGCCGGCTGTCGCTCAACATCACCTCAGCGCACGTGGCGACCTTCGGCGAGCGGGCGGTGGACGTCTTCTACGTCACCGACCTCACGGGCACGCGGGTGACGCAGCCCGACCGGCAGGCCGCGATCCGCGGCGCCGTGATGGACGTGTTCGCGGGCGACGTCGCCGCCCTCAAGGCCGAGGGCCTGGAGGCGCTGGTGGCCGCGCCGCCGCCGCGCGAGGCGTGAGCAACGGGTTGATTTCGCTGGCCCAGGGCCAGATATCAGCGCCGGCTCCGCCTGCCCGAACTCACCTCCCGGACGACTGAAACACGATGACGAGCAACGACATGCCCCAGGATGACCAGCGCCAGACCACGGTCGAGGCCGGTGCCGGTGCGGCCCAGGATCCCGCCTCCGCGGGCCACGGCGCCGAGGCATCCGTCGATCCGATCGCGGAGACCTTGGCCCTGCTCACCGCCGAGCGCGACGAGTTGAAGGACCGGACGCTGCGCACGCTCGCCGAGATGGAGAACCTGCGCCGCCGCACCGAGCGCGAGATCGCCGACGCCCGCACCTACGCGGTCACGAACTTCGCCCGCGACGTGCTCAACGTGGCCGACAACATCCGCCGCGCCCTCGACAGCGTCCCGGCCGACGCGAAGGCCACGGCCGACGGGTCGCTGAAGGGCCTGATCGACGGGATCGAGCTCACCGAGCGTGACCTCGCCAAGACCCTGGAGCGCCACGGCGTCAAGATCGTCGAGCCGCAGGGTCAGAAGTTCGATCCGAACCGGCACCAGGCCATGTTTGAGGTGCCGAATCCGGAGGTGCCCGCCGGCACCGTGGTGCAGGTTGTGCAGTCGGGCTACGTGATCGGCGACCGGGTCCTGCGCCCGGCGCTGGTCGGCGTGGCGAAGGGCGGTCCCAAGGCGGCCGCCAACCCGGCCGACGCCGCCTGATCGGGCCGGCGGCGCGCCCTACTGGCAGGGCAGCGCCGCCACGAAGTCGGCGATGAACTGCGCCGTCTCGCGGGTATGGGTCGAGGCGTTCGGGCTGCGGGCGACCGCGCCCGCCTCCACTTCGAGCTGGCGGTTGCAGGCGCAGGCCGTCAGGGTGCCCGACAGCGGATCGGCCGAGCAGACATCGTGGTGCGCACAGGCGCGGTCGAGCGCGTCGATAGGCCTGTAGCCGGGGCCGCGGTTCCCCGGCCCGCAGAAATTGCCGTAGATCAGCACGGCGCCCCGTCCGGTCGTCGGCCCGGGCGGGATGATCTCCAGCGTCTGCGCCCAGGCGAAGGTCGTGAGGCCGACGACGAGAAGCGTCGTCGCTGTGACGTGCAGGCGTAAAGTGTTCACGGCCGATCCTGTCGGAAATGCCCCCGACACCGCGCGGTGACGCCCGCGCGGCATCCGGCACCGGAGCCTTCAGACCAGCCCTGACACGCACGACCGGCCGATGAATCTCCGAAGCCGAACGTCACGCATAGCGACTCAACCTGGCCGAGTAGTCAAGGTCCACCGCAACCAATACTGATTAGAACCGATAGTTCACCCCGGCCCTGACCAGAGCGAAGCCGGAATCCTGTTTGCCGGCACCATAATACGCGGGGACACTGGCGCTGTAGTCAGTCGTCCCCGTGAAGCCGCGGCCGAGATGGAGGTACAGGGCTTCCACCTTGGCCGACAGCTTCTCGGTGAAGGCGTACTCGATGCCGCCACCCGCGGCATAGCCGGTCCGGTCGGTCCCGGGCAGCGTGTAGGGGTAGGAGGCCGCATAGGTCGAGCGGGAGCCACCGCCATACGCGAAGCCGCCGGTCCCGTAGATCAGCACGCGGTCGAAGGCGTAGCCGAGACGGCCTCGGACCGTCCCGAAATAGTCGAGGCTCGGACGGACGCTGTAATAGGGCGTCGTCCCGAGATAGGCGGCGTCCGCCTTGGCGAAGGCCGTGCCCTGGATGTCGGTCTCGACGCCGATCACGAAGCCGGAGCCGGGCGTGAACTGATAGGTGTAGCCGATCTGGCCACCGCCCGCGAAGCCGCCGGACCGGCTGCCGCCGGTGACGGTGCCGTAGGTCGGGTCGGTGAAGCCGCCGCTGCCCGTGCCGAAGGCGTAGCCGGCGTTCACACCGGCATAGAAGCCCGTCCACGTGAAGGCTGGCGGCAGCGGGAGCGGCGGGGGCGGCGCGCGGCGGGGCAGATCCGCGGCCTGGGCGCCGAGCGCGACGCAGCCGGCCGCGGCGCCGAGGAGCGCGGCACGAAACGATGTCGTCATGGGAGTCTCGCGTGTGGGGCGGCTCGAAGCCGCGGGGTCAGAGGGCCAGGAGCAGCAGGCCGACCACGGTCACCGAGAGGATCAGGCAGAGCGCGAGATCGAGGACGGGCGCTCCGCCGCAGATGGGTGGCGGCCGGACGTCGTCGCGGCCGGCCTCGGACAGGGCGATCACGACCGGACCTCCCCGCGCGCCATCATGTGCAGTGCCGTCCTGTCACGCTTCGAGACACGTGCGGGCGTGCCTGCCCGTTGTGGTGCCGCCGCCCCGTCTGAGGGGTTGACGGGAGCGGCGGCCTGCTTCGCCTTCGGTTCACTGACGCGATGGACCGTATCCGCGACAGCGATACCGAAGGCTGGCAGCGCAAGGGCGGCGAGGACGCACAGGATGCGCCCGAGCCGCGGCATGGGGTTGGCCGCGCGGGACCCGACGGCCAGTTCCTCGATCCTGAGGGGTGGCAACGCATCCCCGGCGTGAATGCGCGTGTCGGCCGTCATGCAAGATCTCCGCGGTCCGTGTGGGAAATTTGACCACGCCAGAAACTTACGTGTGCAAAAATCCCACGTCAACTCGGAAACCGTGTTTCCGGGTGTGCAGGCGCACGTTGTGGGATTGTCTCCCACGCAACATGCGGTAACGATGGCCCCATGTCCGAGACCGTCGACACACCGCGAGAGGGCGCAGCGCTGCACGCGCCGCTGGCACGGCTCCTGCGGCCGCTCGTGCGCCTGCTGGTGGCGCGCGGCATCACCTTTCCGGCTCTCAACGACCTTCTGCGCGAACTCTACGTGAACGTGGCCGAGTACGATTTCGCCCTATCCGGCAAGGAGCAGACCGACAGCCGCGTCTCCCTGCTCACCGGCATCCACCGCAAGGAGGTGCGGCGCCTGCGCGGGGCCGGCGCCCCCGTGAGCGCGGTGCCCGCCGTCGTGTCGCGCACGAGCCGGATCATCGCTCGCTGGATCGCCGACCCGGCCTTCACGGATCCGCAGGGCCATCCCCTGCCGCTGCCGCGGAATGCCGAGGATGACGCACCCTCCTTCGAGACCCTGGTCGCCGGGGTGACGCGCGACCTGCGCCCCCGGGCGGTCCTGGACGAGTGGCTCGACCGCGGCCTCGCCTTCACGGACGCGCAGGACCGGATCGTGCTGGCGGAAGCCGCCTACGTGCCCCGCGGCGACGGCGCCGAGGGGCCGCAGCTCTACTATTTCGGCCGCAACCTGCACGACCATATCGCGGCGGCCGTGGCCAATATCGTCGGCGACACGCCGCGGTTCCTCGAGCGGGCGGTCCACTATGACGGGCTCTCGAAGGAGCTCGCGGCCAAGCTCGAGGCGCGGGCCCGCGAGATCGCCATGGAGGCGCTGCAGCAGGCCAACCGGGAGGCGCACGCCGCCTGCCAGACCGATCCGGGCGGCGATCACCGCTGGAATTTCGGCCTGTACGTCTATGCGGAGGCCGGGCCGCCCGCGCGCTCCACGGACGGACGCTGAGAGGCCGCCCGGTGCGAACCCTGCCCAACCGCCGGTTCGTCCTGCGCCTCCTCGCGGGCGCCGCGACGCTGCTGCCGGCCCGAGTCCAGTCGCAGGAGGCGCCGCGCGATCAGGGCATCGGCGGCACCGGCATGATGCGGACCGACGCGCCGCGCGATAACCCGCTCGGCGAGGGCGACCGCGGCATCGGCGGCACCGGGGTGATCGGCACGATCCGCCGCTTCGGCTCGATCGTCGTCAACGACCTGCGCATCGGCTATCCGCCGGAGGTGGAGGTGCGCATCGATGGCGCGGCTGCAAGTGCGGCCGACCTGAGGATCGGGCACGTCGTCCATGTCGTCGCGCGGCCCGAGGGCGGAGGCCTCGCCACGCGCCGCATCGACGTGACCAGCGAGGTGGTGGGGCCCGTGGAGGCGGTCGCGCCGGGGCGGATGATCGTGCTCGGTCAGCGGGTCTCGACCGCGGGCCTCGGCGGGGACTGGAAGCCCGGCGCGCGGGTCGCGGTGAGCGGGCTGCGGCGGCCGGATGGGGTGATCGTGGCGAGCCTCATCGAGCCGCGGGCGGCCGGGCCGGACCGGGTCGCCGGGCCGGTCCGGCGCGGGGAGGACGGCACCTCGATGATCGGGGGCCTGCGCGTGACCGGGGCCGACGCCCTGCCCCCGGGCAGGCGCGCCCTGGTGACGGGCTCGGCGGCGGACGGCGCCCTGCGCGCGACCAACGCCGCCCAGATCGGCCTGCCGTTCCCGCCCGGGCTGAAGCAGGTCTCGATCGAGGCCTATATCGGCCGCGCGGGTGCGGGTCTCGATGTCGGCTCCGGCTACCGGGTCACCGGCCGGCCGGGGGCGAAGGTGCCGCGGCAGGGGAGTGTCCGCGCGGTGCTGACCGCCGGCATCGCCCGGGACGGCGACCTGACGGTGGAGCGGCTGCGGATCGAGAACCGCATCGCCCCCGAGCCGCCGCAGCGCGAAACCCCGGGCTTCGAGCGGGAGCGCGACCGCCTGGATCTGCGCAGCCTGCCCGACGAGCCGCCGGGGCGCCTCGGCGGGGAGCCTGGCGGGCGGGCGGGAGACATCGGCAGCTCCGGCGCCCCGCGGGGTTTCGGCATCGATACCCGGCCCGGGGGCGGGCCGATCTCCGGCACCGAGGGACGGGGCGGCTTCGGGGCGCCACGCGGGGGGCCGGGCGGGGGACCGGGCGGGCCACCGCCCGGCGGCCCCGGCGGGTTCGGCAGCCCCGCCGGGGGTCCGGGGGGCTTCGGCGGGCCCGGCGGCGGGTTCGGAGGACCGGGAGGGCCACCGGGGGGCCGTCGTTAGCGCGTTTCAGGTGCCGCAGTGCGGATCCTCCACGCACCCTCCCCCCTCTGCTGGGACGGGAGCGTCGCGGAACGGATCGCTTCCGTTCTCGAACCGGGTCCGGCCCCCGCGCAACGGATCGGCTTCAGCCCTTCGCCTCGCGCTGAAGCAGATCGCGCTTGCGCGCCACGCCCCAGCGATAGCCGGACAGCGCCCCGTCCGAGCGCACCACCCGGTGACAGGGGATCGCGACCGCGATCGGGTTCGCGCCGCAGGCCTGGGCCACCGCCCGCATCGCGGCGGGGAGCCCGATGGCCCGGGCGATCTCCCCGTAGCTCGCGGTCGAGCCCACCGGGATGCGCCGCAGCGCCTCCCAGACCCGCTGCTGGAAGGCGGTGCCGCGGATGTCCAGGGGCAGGTCGAGGCCGCATCCCGGCGCCTCCACGAGGCCGATGACCCGCGCCATCCAACCCTCGAAATCCGGATCGCCGCCCACGATCTCCGCCCCCGGAAACCGGTCCTGGAGATCCTGCAGGAGCGGCTCGGGCGTGTCGCCAAGCAGGATCGCGCAGATGCCCTGATCGGTCGCCGCGACCAGGATCGCGCCCAGGGAGCAGGCGCCGATCCCGAACCGGATGCGCATCCCCGCCCCGCCCTTCCGGTAGAGGGACGGCGCCATGCCGAGGCGCGGGGCGCCCTCGGCATAAAATCGGCTCGCCGCGCCGTAGCCGGCCTCGTACAGCGCCGCGGTGACCGAGCCTGCCCCCGGCAGCCGGGCGGCGATCCCGGCGGCCCGGCGGGCGGCGGCGTAGGCCCGCGGCGTTACGCCGGTGGCCGCCTTGAACACCCGGTGGAAGTGATAGGCGCTCATCCCCGCGGCCCGGGCGAGTTCGGCGAGCGACGGTTCGGTCTCCGCCGACTCGATCAGCCGGCAGGCCCGGGCGACCGCCTCGGCCCGGCGCTCGGCGAGGCCCGGCGCATCGGGGCGGCAGCGCCGGCAGGGGCGGAAGCCGGCGGCCTCGGCCTCGGCGCAGGTCCGGTGGAAGCTCACGTTCTCGGGCCGGGCGGTCCGCGACGGACAGCTCGGCCGGCAATACACGCCTGTGGTGCGGACTGCATACACGAAGGTACCGTCCGCCCGGGCGTCACGGACGGCGAGGGCCGCCCAGCGCTCGGCGTCGGGATCCGCCGCCGGATCGGGGCTCGGAACGAAGCGCATGGCGACGGCACTCTGAGGCATGGTGGAGGCGGTGTGGAGGGGCATGACGGGCACGACCGGGCTCGAAGGACGATACCCCATCCTGGCCGCCGGCCGCAGGGCCGGCATCCCGCCCCTTGCTGCCGAACTCACCGCGGCATCGTCTAAGATCCGGCACGACACTGTAAAGCCGGCGGCGCGGCCCGGGCGACCGCCGCACGCGGGTGACCGTGGCGCGGAGGACGAAATATAGCCCGCGTGCATCATCTTTCGGACGGTATTGAGCGTATGACAGGGCACCGTAGCGCTGCGGTGTCGAGGGAGCCGGCCTTTGAAGGCGTTGATCGGAAAACTACACGGCGATCTGATCTTCGACCGGCGGACGCGCGTCCTGGCCGAAGCCCTGGCCGGCCTGCTGCCCCGTGACGCGACCGTCCTCGACGTCGGATGCGGTGACGGAACCATCGCGGGGCTCTGCCGCGCGATCCGCCCCGATATTCACATCGAGGGTATCGACGTCCTGGTGCGGGCGAACACGATCATCCCGGTGCGCCCGTTCGACGGAACGACCTTGCCGTTCCCGGATCGATCGTGGGATGTCGTCACCTTCATCGACGTCCTGCATCACACCGAGGACCCGAGTCAGCTCCTCCGGGAGGCCGCCCGCGTCGCCCGACAGGCTGTGATCATCAAGGACCATCGTTCGGAGAACAGGTTCGACCACCTGACGCTCGCGCTGATGGACTGGATCGGCAACGCCCCCCATGGCGTCGCCCTGCCCTACAACTACCAATCCTCGAAGCAGTGGAGCACCTTGTTCGACGACGCCCGCTTATCGGTCGACACGGCGAGCACGGATGTTCCGCTCTACGTGTTCCCGCTCAATATGGTTTTTGGACGGAAGCTTCACGTCCTCACACGTCTTCGGCCTGATGGCGCCGGCGCATAGCCGGGGCATCGGCGCTCAGCTTGATATCGGGTCCCGCACCTGAGCCCACCTGTTCCGCCAGAGCCGGGCGGCGATCAGGAAAGCCAGAAGGGGGATCAACCAGATCACGCGCGCTTGGTAGCGCGCGAAGATGCCGGACGCGGCGCCGCAGATCAGCGCGTTCAGGATCACGCCCATCGGTATGAGGACGACGGCCCCGGCGAGCGGGGGGAGCCGATCGGATCGGTTCCATCGTGCGCGCGCGAAGAGGCCGAAGCACCGCGTCTTGAGGACGGCCCAGACGATGAGGATCCATGCCAGCATCACGATCACGATGTGAAGCACCGCAACGAACAGGGGATTGGCTCTCACCTCACAGGTGTCCGGTGCCGCTTCGCACGATTTCATGTCGGGGATGATCCGCAGGATGGCCGTTCGATGCCACCACGGAAACTGCAGGAAGCGCGCCGGCGACTTCATGGGCTCCCAGACATAGAAGGTCATGAGCTGCTGCAGCCCATTGTGCAGAATGCCCGTGAGAACGGCGGCGGGATCACGCGCAACAACGGCGCGTACGAACGCCGCCTCCTCGTTTCTCAAGCTGTCCCTGACCGCGTAGTCCGAGACGGAAAACACGCCCTTCGCAGGATCCTCCGACCAGAGGATCTCATCTTCGCTGGCGAAGGGTCGATCGGCGAACCGGCACAGGGTCGGGCTGGCGCCGTTCGGACAGATGGCCGCCAGATAGGCGCGGCCCGGCCCATCGGCGAGGAGGCGGGCCATGAGGAAGGGGGGCGTGCGCTGCGCGACGCCGGCATCCGCCTGGTAGAGCGCGCCGAACGCCCAGGTCATGGACAGAGCCACCAGGATCGACAGGGCGAGCCCTCCCGCGCGGATCGCGATGACCGTTCGTGGCGTCCTGCACGCGGCCAAGATCGCGAGCGCGAGGGTCGATAGGGCGACGGCGAGCGCGACGTTGGCGGCATGAAACGTCAGGCTGGCCACGAGCAGCCCCCACAGCATGACGCGCTCCGCGACGGGAAACCGCTCCGGGCAGAAGGCGAGGATGGTCACCGCGATGATCAGCAGGCCCGCGTAGAGGTCCGGCATCGCGAAGGCTGCGAAGAACGGCAGGCTCGTGCCGAGGCCGAGCGTCAAGATCACGCTCTGATAGAAGACGGGTAGAGCCGCCGGCAGCAACCCGCGGATCAGGACGCCGATCGACCACGCCGCCAGGAGTGCCTGGCCCGCGGCGAGCAGCCACAACGTTCCGAAACGGACCGCGAGGACGAGGACAAGTCCGTAAAACGGCGATCGACCGCCCGCGACCGTCGCCGGTGTCCTGTCGCGCATCGCGCGCGAATCCGGCATGACCGAGGTCGGATCGGTCAGGCGGTTCTCGTCGAGGTCCGGCTGCGCGATGCCCAGCCGCCAGGCAAGATATTCGCCTTGCGAATAATACCAGGCCGTATCGGTGAAGACCGATGGCCGCCCATTGGCTGCCGCGACGGCAAACAGGATCGCACCGGCGAGGAGGATGTGCATCCACCAGGCTCTGCGATCGCCCTGAGCCGTGGCATTGCTCGCAACCTGACGGCCTCGCGCGACGGCACCCGGAGATGCGGCTGTCATCATGATCGTGTCCTCCGGCGCGGAGCGCCGCGACACCCGCCGGGAGCCGCGCCCGATCGCAGGGTGATCCGGACCATCGCCGAGGCCTCGCCCTGACGCGCGGCCTTGCGCCGAACCATTTTCGGGCTCGGCAGAAGGCGCTCCTGGCAAGGCGCCCGTGTCACGCCGCCGACTTGTGGGGTTCGCGAGCCGCGGCCTCCATCTCCGGGGCTTTGACCTGAAGGAATTCAGCCTCGTTGCCGCCGATCACGGCCAGCAGGAAGCCGCCGAGCGCGTTCTGAGCACCGACCACCAGGAGCGTCGTTCCGGCCACCGCGGGCAGGACGCTGCCGATCGGCCCGTAGCTGTGCCGGGACCAGTACCAGATCACCAGCGCAAGGATGGTCAAGCCGGCCATGCCGGTGATGAGGCCGGCCGCCAGCATCGTTTCCAGGGAAACCCAGGACGTCCACCGCATGGGACGCCGACGCGGACGACGGTAACCTTCACGGACACCGTAGAGGTGCGTGGCCGCGGCGAACAGGCTCAGGTTGTGGGCCAGCCCCAGCATCGCACCGGCCAGGATCACCCAGTAATTGCCGAGAACGAACGTCCGCTCCGCACCCAGGGCCAGGGCGACCGCCGCCAGCAGCAGGATGGCAAGACCGCAGCTCGCCAGCAGGGCGGCGGGCGCAGCGAAGATCCCGGTCGGGCTCAGCATCAGCAGATACCGCAGGTGACGCCAGCCGTCCCGCCACGGGCGAAGGTGCGAACCGCGGCCGCGACGATCGCGCGACAGGGTCGCCGGACGCTGGGTGATGCGCTCGCCCTTCAGCGCCGCCTTGATCACCATCTCGCTGGCGAACTCCATGCCGCTGCCGCGCAGGTTCAACCGGCGGTGGCAGCCCTTCGTCAGGGCGCGCAGGCCGCAATGCGCATCCTCGATGCCGGCGCGGAACAGCAGGTTCAGGATGCCCGTCAGCACGGGATTGCCGATGTAGCGGTTCTTCCACGGCATGGCACCGGCCGCGATGCCCCCCTGAAAGCGCGACCCCATGCAGAGATCCGCACCGGAGCGCAGGGCACTCACCATGGCGACCGCGTCGCGAAAATCGTACGATCCGTCCGCATCGCCCATGACGAGGTAGCGGCCTCGAGCCGCCCGGAATCCGCCGTTCAGCGCCGCCCCGTAGCCACGCTGGGAAACCACGACCACGCGGGCGCCGGCAGCGGACGCGACCGTGCGGCTCTCATCGAGGCTGCCGTTGTCGGCGACGATGATCTCACCCTTCAGGGCCTGCGTCTCGCTGAGCTGATCCAGGGCGGCGCGCGCCGTCGCCAGGGCGGCCGGCAGGGCCCGTTCTTCGTTGAGGCACGGAATGACGATCGAAACGTCGATCGGGCTCGCGCTTCCGGCGCTTGAAGTCCAGTCGTCCCGACTCATGGAAACCGTCCGAGCTGCTCATCGGACACGCTACGGAACGAGAACCTGCGGTTTGGTTAACCAAAACCGGTATCGGCCGACGTTTGATCGGAAGCCCGTGAGATCTGAGGGCGTTTATCGTGAACGAACGGCACGGGCCGACCATGCCGGCCGCAGTCGCGAACCTGCTCCCGGACAAGGACGGCCCCGGCCTGCCCCCGTGGGGAACCGCCCGCCCGGAACCCGGCTCAGGCCTGAAGCTTGGCCATCAGCGCATCC
This sequence comes from Methylobacterium sp. J-030, assembly GCF_022829545.1. GTDB lineage: Bacteria > Pseudomonadota > Alphaproteobacteria > Rhizobiales > Beijerinckiaceae > Methylobacterium. The sequence continues at coordinate 48,214 of NZ_JAKSYM010000280.1, forward strand.
GACAGGGCGAAGTTCACGTAGACGTTCTGGACGTCGTCCTGATCCTCGATCACCTCGACGAGGCGGATCAGCTTCTCGCCGGTCTCGTCGTCGACGTCGATCGTGTTCTGCGCCTTCCAGATCAGGCCGGTGCGGCTCGGTTCGCCGAAGCGGCCTTCGAGGGCCCTGGCGACCTCGCCGTAGGAATCCTGGGCGCAGATCACCTCATGCCCGTCCTCGCCCGAGTTCACGTCGTCGGCGCCGGCCTCGATAGCAGCCTCCAGCATCGTGTCGGCGTCGGCCACGGAGGCCGGGAAGGCAATCACGCCGACCCGGTCGAACATGAACGCCACGGCACCGGTCTCGGCGAGGCTGCCGCCCGATTTGGTGAAGGCCGAGCGCACGTCGGAGGCGGTGCGGTTGCGATTGTCGGTCTGGGCCTCGACGATGAGCGCGGCGCCGCCGGGCCCGTAGCCCTCGTAGCGGATGTCCTCGTAGTTCTCGCCGTCCGCGCCGGCAGCCTTCTTGATGGCGCGCTCGATGTTGTCCTTGGGCATGTTTTCCGCGCGCGCCGCGATGACGGCGGCGCGCAGGCGGGCGTTCATCGCCGGATCGGGCGTGCCGAGCTTGGCCGCCACGGTGATCTCCCGGGCGAGCTTGCCGAACACCTTCGAGCGGACCGCGTCCACCCGGCCCTTGCGGTGCATGATGTTCTTGAACTGGGAATGGCCTGCCATGGCGTGTCGGACTTTGTACGTTGGCGCGGCGGGCGTGCGGGAGCCCGCCGACGCGGCTGCGAGGTCGCCGCGTTATAGGCCGCCCGCTTTCGACGAAGCAACGCGGCCGCGGAGCCCGCGCATTGCGCTTCGTGATCGGGCACCTGCGGAAAGATTGCCGCCATCGGACGTTGCCGCAGGGACTTTCTGTGACCTGGGGACCTGATGTCGAGCCGGAACGGACGCAACACGGTGATGGTGGCGGGCGCGAGTGCGGGCGTCGGACGCGCGGTCGCCCACGAATTCGCCCGGCACGGCTGGAATGTCGGTCTGATCGCGCGGGGCGAGGCGGGGCTCCAGGGCACGATCCGCGATGTCGAGGGGGCCGGCGGCCGGGCGCTGGCCTTCATGGCGGACGTGGCCGATGCGGACGCGGTCGCGCAGGCGGCCGACGAACTCGCCGAGCGGTTCGGCGGCATCGACGTCTGGGTCAACAACGCGATGGTGACGATCTACGCGCCCGTGCAGGAGACGAGCCCGGAGGAGTTCAGGCGAGCCACCGAGGTCACCTATCTCGGACAGGTCCACGGCACGCTCGCGGCGCTCCGCCACATGGTGCCGCGCGACCGGGGCACGATCGTGCATATCGGCTCGGCGCTGGCCTATCGCTCGATCCCGCTCCAGGCGAGCTACTGCGCCGCCAAGGCGGCCGTGCGGGGCTTCGTCGACAGCCTGCGCAGCGAGCTGCTCCACGACGGCAGCCGGGTGCGGCTGACGATGGTGCAGTTGCCCGCGGTGAACACGCCGCAATTCGATTGGGCGCGCTCGCGGCTGCCGCGCAAGCTCGAGCCGGTGCCGCCGATCTATCAGCCCGAGGCCATCGCCCGCCACGTGTATCGCGCGGCCCACGATGCACCGCGGGAATTGTGGATCGGCGCTTCGGCCTGGAAGGCGATCGTCGGCAACATGCTGATCCCGGGCTGGATCGACGGATACCTCGCCCGGCACGGCTATCGGGGGGAGATGACCAGCGTGCAGGCCCAGAAGAACCGCCCCGACAACCTCTACGACCCGGTCGACACCGATCCCGGGGCGCATGGCCGCTTCGACGCCCGATCGACCGCCCACGTCGCGGCGGCCGACCCGCGCTGGCTCAAGCTCGGACTTGCGGCGGCTCTGGGCGTCGTCGCGGGCACGATGCTGTTCGCCACCGAGGCGCAGGGGCGTCGGGAGGGGCGCAGCGCGGCGCGCGTCCAAGGCCCGCGGAGCCGCGTCGCCCGGTAGGTCGGCACGCCCTTACGCCGCCCGCACGGTCGCCAGGAAGCGCTGGACCTCGGCCGAGAGCTGGTCCGCCTGGCGCGCCAGCTCGGAGGCCGAGGCCAGGACCCCCGTCGCCGCGGTCCCGGTCGCCTCTGCCGTACCGGCCACGACCGCGATGGTGCTGGTGACCGCGCTCGTGCCGACGGCGGCCTGCCCGACATTGCGGACGATCTCCTGGGTGGCCGCACCCTGCTCCTCGACCGCCGCCGCAATCGACGCCGCCACCGTGTTGATCTCGCGGATCCGGCCGGCGATCCCGCCGATCGCCGACACAGCCTGGCCGGTGGCACCCTGGACCTGGGCGATCTGCTGGCCGATCTCGTCGGTGGCCCTGGCGGTCTGCTCGGCCAGCGCCTTGACCTCCGCGGCCACCACGGCGAAGCCCCGGCCGGCCTCGCCGGCCCGGGCCGCCTCGATCGTGGCGTTGAGCGCCAGCAAATTGGTCTGGGCCGCGATGCCCGAGATCATCCCCACGACCTCCCCGATCTTGGCCACGCTCGCGTTCAGCGCCTGGACGAGCGTGGCGGTCTGACCCGCCTCGTCCACCGCCGCCCGCGCCAGATCGGCCGAGCCGGACACTTGGCGCCCGATCTCCTGTACCGAAGTCCCAAGCTCCTCGGCGGCGGCCGCGACGGTCCCGACATTGGACGCCGCCTGCTCGGCGGCGGCCGCCGCGGTGGTGGACTGGGCCGCCGTCTCGTCCGCGGAGGCCACCATGGTCTGGGCGGTGAGCTGAAGTCCGCTCGCCGAGGACGAGACCGTCTCGACGATCCCGCCGGCGGCGCGCTCGAACGCGTCGGCCATCTGAAGCATGGCCGCCTTCCGCTCCGCGTCGGCGCGGCTCCGGGTTTCAGTCGCCTCCTCTTCGAGGGCGCGCGTGCGAATCAGGTTGTCCTTGAACACCTGCACCGCGCCCGCCATGGCGCCGAGTTCGTCCGAGCGCCCGACGCCGGGCACCAGCGCATCGAATTGCCCCTCGGCGAGCCGCCGCATGGCGCCGGCCAGCCCGTGGATGCCCCGGATGACGCGACGTTGCACCACCAGGATTGCCGCCACCGCGAGCCCGAGTTCCAACAGGATCACGGCTGCGGCCGCGCAGAGGTCCCGATAGGCCTGATCAGCCACCTGCTTGGCCTTGCCGGCCGCGAAATCGAGGACGGCGACCGCCGCGCCGGCGATCGCCTGCTGACCGGCGACGACACCGGCGTCCCATTCCACGCCGGGGATCTCGACCTTGCGTCCCGCCGCAACGGCGGCCACGAGGGCCTGCCGCATCGTGGCCATCCGGCCACCGAAATAGAGCGCATCGACGCGCTCGTAATGCGCATGCAGGAGCGCGGCAGATCCTCCAATCCCGACCGCGCGCTTCGCGAGCTTCCAGGCTGTCATCGCCTCGGTATCGGCGGTGTTCAACCGGATCCAGTCCGTCGTCGTAGCGGCGCGACCGGTTGCCAGGAGTTCGCTGACAGTCGCGGCGCTGCGACCGGCGCTCGTCCGGGTGACCCATGTCGACGTCCGGGCGTCGAGGAGGATGCCGTAGGCCGGGTCAAGGGCCTGGATCTCCGCCTCCGTGGCGTCCGAGGCGGTTTCGAGGGCTGTGAGGAAACGGTTCCCGAACTCGTCCAGGGTCTTGCGCAGCGACGGATCGCGTGCCGCCAGCGGCTGGTCGAGGGCCGCATCCACGGCCGGACGCAGCCGCCGCCACTCGCTCACGAAGGACTGGAGTTCGCCGCTCCCGGCTCGCAGCTTGTCGTTGAGTACTTGGCCGAGGGCCGAGATGCCGACATCGGCAGCCTTGTCGAACGGCGCGCGGCCGTCGAGCGCCGTCTTCCGATGGATGCGGTTGGCATCGGGCTCTTCAAGGAGCGCGGTCATGGCCCAGCCCCGCTCGACGCGCAGGTGCGTCAGGCTCGCGAAGAGATTGCGGTCGATCGCCATATAGTCGGCAACCTGATCGGCAATGGCCGACTTTGACCAGCTTTCGCTGATGCGCGATGTCGCAAGACCGATCGCGCACGCACTGATGAGGGCGACGATCGAGAATATGACGAATCGGATCGATAGAATTCTCATCGTATGAGTTCGCAACTTTAGTGAAAATCTGAGAAATTCTTACAGAAATCTCATCGCAGCGCGCGCGTCAAGAGGAAAAAAATCTAAGGTTGTTATCCGATATAGTCAGGTCGATACGCAAGATAAGTACTATTCCATATAAAATACTATCAGCTTGATGTTAGATAAAGTATAATTTCCCCGTATGGCCGAGGATTTACGGGACGGATGCCTGGCGCTCGGCTGGTAGAGTTGCGTCTGGGCTGGGTAGCCCGGTCAAGCCAACAGTGTCGCGGGCCCGAGGCGCGCGGCACCGGCGGGCCGACGAGCGCACACGTGAGGAGCGCCCCGTCGCGGACCGTTGGGTTAGCCCGAGGGACCGCCCGGACCGCTCACGCCGCCCGCACGGTCGCCAGGAAGCGCTGGACCTCCTCGGCGAGGTGCTCGGCTTGGCTCGACAGCGCGGTGGCCGACGTCAGGACATCCCGGGCGCCGAGGCCGGTCTTCTCCGCCGCCCCGGCCACGCCCGCGATCGTGCCGGTCACCGCGCTCGTCCCGGACGAGGCCTGCTCCACGTTGCGGACGATCTCCTGGGTGGCCACACCCTGCTCCTCGACCGCCGCCGCGATCGTGGTCGCCACGGTGCTGATCTCCCGAATTCGTGCTGCGATCCCGCCGATCGCGGAGACCGCCGCACCGGTCGCACCCTGCACCTGTCCGATCTGCTGGCCGATCGCGTCGGTGGCCTTGGCGGTCTGCTCGGCCAGCGCCTTGACCTCGGCGGCCACCACGGCGAAGCCCCGGCCGGCCTCGCCGGACCGGGCCGCCTCGATCGTGGCGTTGAGCGCCAGCAAATTGGTCTGGGCCGCGATGCCCGAGATCATCGACACCACGTCGCCGATCTTGGCCATGCTCGCGTTTAAGGCTTGAACGAGCGCGGCGGTGTGATCGGCTTCATGCACCGCGTTGCGCGCCAGATCCGCCGAGCCCGAGACCTGCCGGCCGATCTCCTGCACCGACGCGCCCAGTTCCTCGGCCGCGGCCGCAACGGTGTCGACGTTGGACGCCGCCGCCTCGGCGGCGGCGGCGACCCGGGTCGAACGGTTCGCGGTGTCGGCCGCGGCCGTCGCCAGCGATTGCGCCGTCGCCTGCAGGGCCCCGGCCGAGGTCGAGACCGTGCCGACGATCGCGCCGGCTGCCGCCTCGAACGTGTCGGCCATCTGGTGCATCGCGGCGCGGCGCTGCTCCTCGGCCCGGCGCCGGGCCTCGGCCGCCTCCTGTTCGAGATCCCGGGTCCGGATCAGATTGTCCTTGAACACCTGCACGGCGCCGGCCATGTCGCCGATCTCGTCGTTGCGCTGCGTGCCGGGCACCAGGGTTTCGAGCCGCCCATCGGCGAGACCGCGCATGGCGCCGGCCAGTTCGAGGATCCGCCGCACGACGCGGCGCTGCACCACCAGGACTGCCACCACCGCAAGCCCCAGCGTGAACAGGATCACGGCCGCGGCCGTGACGAAGTCCTGACGGGCCCGGTCGGCCGACGTCCTGGCCCGGTCCATGCCGGCCTGCGTCACCGTGTCGGCCGCCTCCGTCACCGCGTTCTGGGCGGCGCGGAACGCGGTGCCCCATTCCGAGCGGGGAAGAGAGACGAGATACTCATCCGCCACGGTGGCGGCGATGGATTGCCGTATCTCGGCCAACCGACCGCCGAACAGGCGTGCCTTTGCGCGCCCGTACGCAGCCTTCACCGTGTCGCCCAGGCCGCCGGCGTCGATCATGCGCTCGGCCATTTGCCAGGCCGTGCGGGCCTCCGTGTCGGCGGTGTTCAGCCGCGTCCAGCCCTCCCAGGTGGCGGGCCGTTGCGCCGCGACGAGTTCATCCTGCACGTTGGAGGCACGTCCGGCGCTCACCCGGGCAAGCCACGTTGCCGCCCGGGCATCGAGGTAGATTCCGAAGGCCGGATCGAGCAGCCTGATCTCCGCTTCGGTTGCGTCGGACGCGGCTTCGATCACCGTCAGGACGCGACCACCCAACCCGTCCAGTGTCGCGGGCAGGGCCGGATCGCGGGCGGCGACCGGCTGATCGAGGGCGGCATCCACGGTCGAGCGCGCGCGTCGCCACGTCTCCAGAAGGGACCGGAACTCCGCGCTTCCGAGGGCTGGCGCGGTCTCGGATACGCGGCTCAGACCGTCGAGCGCGCGCTCGACAGCCGTGTCGAAGGGCTCGCGACTGTCACGGACGATGTCACGATAGGTTCTGTTGACGGCGGGCTCCTGGGCGAGTGCGGAGATGCCCCATCCGAGTTCCGTTCGGAACTGCGTCAGGCTCACGAACAGATCCCGGTTGATCCCCATGTCCTGAGCGACGCGTTCCGCCGCATCCGACCGCGATTTGCTTCTGACCACTTGCAAGGCTGCGAGAATGATGGCGCAGGCGCCGATTGATGCTATAATAGATATGATTATAAATTTGATCGACAATCTTCGCATGATTTCCCGTCCTTGAACTGCGTCGAGGCCGAACAATCTTTGAGTGCCTTCTGCCGGATCGGACGCCAGCCAAATTCAAGAATGCACAGTTCCAAGTTGGAAACTCAACGCAATTTTTCTGCCAGATGTCCGAAGACATGGCCTCACACGAAATCAGGAGATATAGTTTTAATATCTTTCTCAATGCAGGTCGGAATGCAGCCTACCCAAATTCCAGCTCGAAGATATGTGTCGTCTGTTCCAGCATTGGCTGCGACCACCCATACGCAGCGCCCTGCATCGCCGCGTGCAGCGTTGCGGCCTATGGGCGGCGATCCGCGGCCGGAACCGCACCCACGTCGAGAACCCCGTGCCACCGCATGAGCCCGGCGAGGTCCACCACCCCGCCCGGCCATTCGAGCCCCGCAATGTGCCGGTGCGGGTGCCCGGGTTCGCCGAGGTCCGAGACCGCCGAGAAGGCGCCGTCGAGCGCGTGGCTGTCGGTGTAGCGGCTGCGGGTCGCCAGCACCGGTAGGCCGGCGGCGCGGGCCGAGCTGATCCCGGCAGCCGAATCCTCGAACGCGACGGCCTCCGCGGCGGCGACGTCCAGGCCGGCGAGCGCCAGGAGGAACACGTCCGGGGCCGGCTTCTTGCGGTCCGCCGCGTCGCCGGCAGCGATCACGTCGAAGGGCGTGTTTCCGGGCGGGAAGTTGACCGCCAGCAATCGATCGACGTTCGGTCGGCTGGTGGTGGTGGCGACGGCCAGCCGGAGGCCGGCCGCCCGGGCCTCGGCGATGAGCCGGGCGATCCCGGGGCGCAGCGGCAGCCGGTTCTCGGCGACCAGCGCGCCGTAGGCCGCGGTCTTGCGTGCATGGATGTCCGGGGCAAGGGCGTGAAGCGCTTCGGCCTCGGCCGCGTGCTGCGTATCGATGAAGTGGGCGAGGCGCTCCTTGCCGCCCATCACGGTGAGCAGGTCGGCGTAGAGCGCCGCGTCCCAGCGCCAGGGCAGCCCGACCTCCGCGAAGGCGCGGTTGAACGCCTGCCGGTGCAGATCCTCGGTCTCGGCGAGAGTCCCGTCGACGTCGAAGATCAGCGCCCTCAGCACGACAGGTCGCGGCCGGAGGCGCCCTCCGCGCCGTCCCGGATCGCCGCGATGCGCTCCGCGTAAGCCGCCGGCCCGCCGCCGAAGACGGCGTTGCCGGCCACGAAGGTGTCGGCGCCCGCCCGGCTCGCGGCCTTGACGGTCTCGGGATCGATGCCGCCGTCGACCTGGATGCGGATGTCGCGCCCCGCCACCATCGCGCGCACCCGCGCGACGGACTCCATGCAGCTCTTGAGGAAGCTCTGGCCGCCGAAGCCGGGGTTGACGGTCATCACCAGCACGAGGTCCACGAGGTCGAGCACCGGCTCGACCATGGCGGCCGGGGTGCCGGGGTTGATCGCGACGCCGGCCCGCTTGCCGAGATCGCGGATCGTCTGGAGCGAGCGGTGGATGTGCGGCCCGGCCTCGGCATGGACCGTGATGCCGTCGGCGCCGGCCGCCGCGAAGGCCGCGAGGTACGGGTCGGCGGGGGCGATCATCAGGTGCACGTCGAAGTATCTTTGGGTGTGCGGGCGCAGGGCCTTCACCACCGGCGGCCCGAAGGTGATGTTGGGCACGAAGTGGCCGTCCATCACGTCGAGATGGATCCAGTCCGCCCCGGCCGCGTCGACGGCGCGGGTTTCCTCGGCGAGCTTCGAGAAGTCGGCGGAGAGGATCGAGGGGGCGATGACGGGTGTGAGCATGGGCGACTCTCGGGATCGGCTCAGGCCAGACGTCTGCGGCGCTCGACGAGCTGCATGATCATCGGCGTCAGGATCAGCTGCATGGCGAGGTCGAGCTTGCCGCCGGGGATCACGATGGAATTGGCCCGGCTCATGAAGCTGTCGTGGATCATGGAGACCAGATAGGAGAAATCGATCCCCTTCGGATCCTTGAACCGGATCACCACCATCGACTCGTCGGCGGTGGGGATCCAGCGGGCGATGAATGGGTTCGAGGTATCGACCGTCGGCACCCGCTGGAAGTTGATGTCGGTGAACGAGAATTGCGGGCAGATGGTCTGCACGTAGTCGGGCATGCGCCGCAGGATCACGTCGGTGACGGCATCCGTCGAGTAGCCGCGGAACGAGCGGTCCCGGTGCAGCTTCTGGATCCACTCCAGGTTGATCACCGGCACGACGCCGATCTTCAGGTCGGCGTAGCGGGCGATGTCGACGTCCTGGTCGGCCACGCAGCCGTGCAGGCCCTCGTAGAACAGCAGATCGGAATCCGGGGGGAAGGCCTCCCATTCCGAGAAACTGCCCTCCGGGATGCCGTAGGTCTGCGCGTCGTGCTGGTCGTGGGCGTAGTGGCGGGTGCGGCCGGTGCCGGCCTCCGCGTAGCTGCGGAACACCGCCTCCAGCTCCGGCAGGAGGTTCGCCCGGGGCGCGAAATGCGACAGCGTCGGCTCGTGCGCCATCATGGCCCGCATCGTGTCCCGGTCGAAGGCGTGGAAGCCGTCGCCCTCGATGAACACCGCCCGCACATCCTCCCGGCGGAAGATCTGCTCGAAGGTGTTGCGCACGGAGGTGGTGCCGGCCCCCGAGGAGCCGGTCACCGAGATGATGGGATGCCGCGCCGACATTCGTTTCGGACTTCGCGGCGCGCTTACGAGCGCATCAGGCCGCGCTGGCCGAACAGCGGCGAGCGGCCGGCATCGGGCTTGCCGCCGCCGTAATAGGCCGCGACGCATTCCACCTCCTCGGTCGAGCCGCAGACCAGCGGCGCGCGCTCGTGGATGCCGGTCGCCACGATGTCGAGGATGCGCTGCTGACCGTCGGTCGCCGCGCCGCCGGCCTGCTCCACCAGCATCGCCACGGGGGCGACCTCGTAGAGCAGCCGCAGCCGGCCGCGGGCGTAGTTCTTCCGTGCGTCGCCCGGGTACAGGAACACGCCGCCGCGGGTCAGGACGCGCTGGATGTCGGCCACCAGGGAGGCGAGCCAGCGCATGTTGTAGTCCTTGTCGCGCGGACCCTCGGTGCCCCGCTGGCAATCCTCGATATAGGCCTTCACCGGCGCGTCCCAGTGCCGGGCGTTCGAGGCGTTGATGGCGAATTCCTTGGTGGAGGCCGGCACCGCCATGGCCTGGCTGGTCAGCTTGAACGTACCCTCGGCCCGGTCGAGCACGTAGGATTGGGTGCCCTGGCCGAGCGTCAGGATCAGCGCGGTCGCCGGGCCGTAGGTCACGAAGCCCGAAGCGATCTGCGCGGAGCCCGGCGTCGTGAACGACGCGATGGGGTTCGACGGATCCTTGATCGACGGCCGGATGCCGAAGATCATCCCCACCGCCATGTTGACGCCGATGTTGGAGGAGCCGTCGAGGGGGTCGATCGCGACGGCGAGGGGCGCGTCGGGATTCAGCCGCATCACCTCCTCGGCCTCCTCGGAGGCGACCTCGGCCACGGGCGCGCCGCGCAGGGCCGCCGTCACGCTCTCGTGCGCGATCACGTCCAGCGCCTTCTGAACGTCGCCGTCGCTGTTGTGCTCGCCGGCCGCCGCGAGGTCGCCGCCGAGCGCCCCGCGCCCGATCCGCTCGCTGATCTCCACCGCCGAGCGCGCCACCGCGGCGATCACCGCGGCGGCGTCCTTCAGCGCCGCGTTGGCCTCAACGGCCTGCGCCAGACAGGTATCGAGGGGCGTCCCGATCGCCGCTGAGATTGCCATCGGTCTACTCCTCCTGCTCGGATCCCGCCCGCCGGGATCGCGCCTTCCGCACCGGCTCTGTAGCGGCCACACCCCCGCCAAGATAGCGGTCTCGGCCGCCGGATCGAAAGGAAGGCGCGGCGGGCCCTTCAAGATTTCTATGCGATCTTGTGCCATAGGACGAAAAAAACACGATGTCCGCCGAGAAATCCGCCCGAGAAATCCGCCATGCGCAACCTCTCCCTCAAGCAGCTCCAGGCGGTCGCTGCGGTGGCCCGTCTGGGCACCATGACCCGGGCGGCGCAGGAGCTGAACGTCACCTCGGCGGCGCTCTACGCGCGCATCCGCCAGTTGGAGGAGGAGGCCGGCCTGCTGCTGTTCGACCGGACGCCCGGCGGGCTCAAGCCGACTGATGCCGGCCGCGAGATGCTCTGGGCGATCGACAGCATCAACACCGTGCTGGAGACCTGCACGGACCGCCTGCGCACGCTGCGCGGCGCCGAGGGCGGGCGCGTGGCGCTCGGCGTCGTCTCCACCGCCAAGTACTTCGCGCCCCAGGTGATCGCCGGCTTCGTCAAGAAGCATCCGGGCGTCGAGATCAGCCTGTCGGTGCGCAACCGCGGCCAGACCGTGGAGGCCCTGCGCGGCTACGAGATCGACTTCGCGCTGATGGGCCGCCCGCCCCGGGATTTCCCGATCGACGCCGCCACCTTCGGCCCGCATCCGATCGTCCTGATCGCGGCACCGGATCATCCCCTTGCCGGGCGGACCGGCCTGAACCGCGAGGACCTCGCCGATCAGCCGTTCTTCCTGCGCGAGGAGGGCTCGGGCACGCGGATGGTGTTCGAGGAATTCATGGCCGGCGTCTTGGTCAAGCGCGCGCCGCTGGAGATCGACACCGGCTCAAACGAGACCATCAAGCAGGCCGTCATGGCCGGGCTCGGGATCGCCCTGCTCTCGGTCCACGCGGTGGCGGCGGAGCTGGAGAGCGGCCGCCTCGTGCTCCTCGACGTGAGGGGCCTGCCGATCCGGCGCGACTGGTACGCGGTGCGCCGCGCCGACAAGGTGCTGGGGCCGGCGGCCTCGGCGGTCTGGGCCTACCTGATGACCGACGGCGCGCGCAGCCTGCCGGGCGTCGCGCAGAGCGGCCTGGTTCTCGCGGGAACCTCAGCATGAGCGCGGCCGGGATCGTCGTCGCGGGCGCCGGCCAGGCGGGCTTCCAGCTCGCCGCCTCCTTACGCGAAGGCGGCTTCCGGGAGCCGATCACCCTGGTGGGCGACGAGACCGCCCTGCCCTATCAGCGCCCGCCCCTGTCGAAGGCCTATCTCGCCGGCAAGACCGACCGGGAGGGCCTGTTCCTGCGCCAGCCGGGCTTCTTCGCCGAGCACGCGATCACGCACCGGCCGGGGATCCGGGCCGTCGCGATCGATCGGGCGGTGCGGCGCCTGCACCTGGCGGACGGGGACAGCCTCGCCTACGACCATCTCGTCCTCGCCACCGGCGCCCGCAACCGCCCCCTGCCTGTTCCCGGGGCCGATCTCGGCGGCGTGCACCAGCTGCGCGGCCTCGCGGATGCGGACGCGCTCCAGGCGGAGATCGCGGCGGCGCGGGCGATCGTGGTGGTGGGCGCGGGCTTCATCGGGCTGGAATTCGCCGCCGTCGCCGCCGCGCGCGGCCTCCCCGTGACGGTGATCGAGGCGGCCGATCGGCCCATGGCCCGGGCGGTCTCGGCCGAGATGGGGGCGTTCTTCCGCGGCGCCCATGAGGCGATGGGCGTGCGCTTCGCCTTCGGGGCCGGCGTGACGGCGATCCTCGGGCGCGACGGCCGCGCCACCGGGATCGCGCTGGCGGACGGGACGGAGCTTCCCGCCGATCTCGTCCTGATCGGCATCGGCGTGCTGCCGAACCGGGACCTCGCCCTGGACGCCGATCTGCCGGCCGACGACGGCGTGCGGGTCGACGCGTTCCTCGCCACGCCCGATCCGTCGATCTCGGCGATCGGCGATTGCTCCCGGTTCCCGAGTCCCTTCGCGCACGGGCTTTCGGCGGATGGCACCGTGCGGATCGAATCCGTGCAGAACGCCATCGATCAGGGCCGCTGCCTCGCGGCCCGGCTCCTCGGCAAGCCCGCCCCCTACGGTGCCCTGCCCTGGTTCTGGAGCGACCAAGGTCCGCACAAATTGCAGATCGCCGGGCTCTCGGGTCCGGGCGATGCCAGCGTGGTCCGCGGATCGGGCGACGCCTTCTCGGTGTTCCGCTTCCGCGACGGGCGCCTGAGCGCGGTGGAATCCGTCGATCGGGCGGGCGACCACATGATCGCCCGGCGCCTCCTCGCCGCCGGGACGCCCCTGACGCCGGATCAGGCGGCCGATCCGGGCTTCGACCTCAAGGCGCTGGCGTTGGGGCGGACCTGAGAGCGCTGACGCCCGGCCGATGCGTTTAAGCACTGTCCCTTTCCCGGGCGCATGCGGCGCCAGCGGAATGCGACCCGGGAGCCGGCAAGAGACGTCGCGAAGCGTCCTTCTGGATCAATGCGGGCCGGCTGCGCGGCGCTTCGTGCGCTGGATCCCGGATCACCTTCCGCTGCGTTCCAGGCGTCCGGGAAAGGGCGTGCTCAACCGGAAAACGCCACCGGCGCCGGCTTCGGCCGCAGGGCGATGGCGGTGCCGATCCCCAGGGCCAGGATGGTGACGGCGCATCCCGCGAGCGCCCCGAACTGGCCGAGCCTCAGAAGCGCCTGCCCGATCACCGCGACGCCGAGCGCCTGCCCGCAGAAGAACGAGAAGGCATGGAGCGCCACCGCCGAGGCCCGCGCCTTGGGCGCCACCTCGGTCACCTGGGTCTGGTAGGTGTTGTGCAGCATGTAGAAGCCGAGCCCCATCGCGGTGAGCGCGGCGCAATCGACCGGCCACGACCCCGCGAGCCCGACCACGGTGAGCGACGCGCCGCAGATCAGGCCGCCGCCGATCAGCATCCGCGGCAGGCCGAGGAGCCGCACCAGCAGCCCGACCAGCGCCGAGTAGAATAGGCCGCCGACCGCGAACCCCGCCAGCACGAGGCCGGCCTCCCGCGGCCCGCCCTCCCCGCGGGCCTCGATCAGCGGCGCGAGGTGCGGGAAGACGCCGAAGATCGCGATGGCCTCGATGAACACCGCCGAGAACAGCACCCGCGCCCGGGGATTGCCCAGGATGGTCCGGTAGCGCGTCACGGCCTCGCGGAAGGCCGGGCGGCGGGCGGGGGGCCGGCCGGCGCGCTCGAAGCCGAACACCGTCGCGGCGCAGGCGCAGGCCGCCACCGCGGCGGTGACCGCGAAGACGCCGCGCCAGCCGATCGCCGCCTCGATCAGGCCCGCGAAGGTCGAGCCGGAGAGCTGGCCGAGGATCACCGCCACCAGGAAGCGCCCGATCGCCACCTGACGGCCCTCCATCGGCACGCGGTCGCCGAGCAGCGCCAGGGAGAGCGGGATGCAGCCCCCGGCGGCCGCGCCCGCCAGCATGCGCAGGCCGAACAGGCTGCCGAGATCGGGCGCGACGCTGCACAGGGTCAGGGCGACGGCGAGCACCGCGAGGCAGGTGCTCATCACCCGCTCCTTGCCCAGCGCATCGCCGATCGGTCCCAGCACCGGCTGGATGAACGCGTATGGGAGCGCGAAGGCGGTCGAGAGCAGCGCGACCGTGTGGGCGTCGCTTTCCAGATCCCGCGCCAGCACGCCGACGAGGGGTTCCACGGAGCGCAGCGCGAAGGTGCTGCCGAACCCGGCGCAGGCCAGCACCACGATCAGCCGTGGGATCGAGGTGGCCGGCTGCGCGGCCTGGGTGGCCGCTGACGTGAGAGCCGGCTCTGTGCTGTCGGTCATGGGAGACGCTTCGCGACGCGGGCTGAGATCGTCCAAGCCGCATCGCATCTCCCCGGCCCGAGCGGAACCCCGCCGCGCGACAGATCAGTGCGCGTAGAACGCAGGATCTGACGCGTCTGTCGGGTGTTCGAATGCCCAGCGCAGGGCGGGGGAGAGCGGTACATTGTAATCGAGGCCGCGCGGCGGAACCGGCTTCAGGAACCAGCGCTCGTAGATCGTCAGGATCTCGGGGCTGCGGTAGAGAGCGGCGGTCGCCCGGTCCACCACCGCCTTGAAGGCCGGGTCGTCCTTGCGCAGCATGATGCCGTAGGGTTCCGGGTTGGACAGCGTCTCGTCGCTGACCACGTAGGCGGCGGGCGCCTTGGATTGGGCCGCGGCGACGCTGAGCTGCACGTCGTCCATCACGAAGGCCGCCGCCCGCCCGGTCTCGACCATCAGGAACGCCTCCGGGACATCCTTGGCGGCGATCACCGTGATGCCGAGCTTGCGCTCGTTGTTGGCCTTGATCAGCATCAGGATATTGGTCGATCCGGCCACCGATGAGACGGTCTTGCCGCGCAGATCGTCCAGGCTGGCGATGTGCTGGTCCTTCTTGGAGACGAAGCGGGTCGCCGTCAGGAAATGGGTGTTGGTGAACGCCACCTGCTTCTTGCGCTCGGCGTTGTTGGTGGTCGTCCCGCATTCGAGATCGACCGTGCCGTTGGTGATCAGCGGGATGCGCGACGAGGAGTTGACGAACTCCATCCCGACATCGAGATCCGGCCTGTTCAGCTCACGCTTCACCGCGTCGGCGATCCGCATGCAGATGTCGATCGCGAAGCCGACCACCTTCTGGTCCTGGTCGATGTAGCTGAATGGGGGCGCGGTATCGCGCACGCCGAGGACCAGCCGGTTGCTGTCCTGGATCTTCCTGAGCGTGCCGGTCAGGGCGTCGGCCTGCGCCGGCGCAGCCAAGGGCAGCACGACGAGGGCCGCAAGGAGGGTGAGCAGACGCATGGGCTGGCTTGGTCCGATCATCGCGCGCCGGGGAAGACGGCCGGCTGGAGCCGGCAGAGCCCGAATGCGCGCCGGATCAGGTTCCGGGAGGCCTATCAGCAAGAGTCCGGCCGCGACGACGCCATTCACAGAGCGAAGGCTGGATTTCGCCACCGCCGTGAGCGTTTGCTGACGGGTTACGCGATGACCAGCACCGGCAGGGCTTTCAGCGCTTCGGTCGCAAAATCCAGAAGGGCGTTCACCCGGGCTGGCCGGAAATCCGCGCTGGGGGTCACGAGCTGCACCGGCAGCGGCGGCGGCTCGTGCGCCGTGAGCAGGCGCACGAGGCGTCCCGCCGCGATGTCCTCGGCGGCCTGATAGGACAGGACCCGCGCGATGCCGCGGCCGGCCCGGACGGCGATCAGGGCGGCCTCGACCTCGTTGACGATGAGGCGCGGCGTCAGGCGCACCCGGTTCGGCCCGAATCGCCATTCCCGCGCGCCCGCGCGCGGGAAGCCCTGGATGGTATCGTGCGCGCCGAGATCTGCGGGTACGCGGGGCGTGCCCCGGGCGGCGAGGTATTCTGGGCTCGCCACCACGATCTGGCGCACCTGTCCGACCCGGCGGGCGACGAGGCGGGATTCGGCGAGCCGCCCGATCCGCAGGGCGACGTCGATGCCCTCCTCCACGAGGTCGAGGTTACGGTCGGCGAGCACCAGCTCGACCTGCGTTTCCGGATAGGCGTCGAGGAAGCCCGACACGAGGGGCGCCACGTGCTTGCGCCCGAACAGCACCGGCGCCGTGACCCGCACGAGGCCGCGCACGGCGTCGCGCGCCGCCCCCGAGACGGCCGCCGCGTAGGCCGACAGGACGCCGCGCGCCCGCTCGGCAAGTTCGAGGCCGGCCGGCGTCGGGGCGAGGCGCCGGGTCGTGCGCTCGACGAGGCGCGTGCCGGCCCGCGCTTCCAGACTGGCGAGCGCGCGTGTCGCGGCGGCGGCGGAGCGGCGCTGCCGACGCGCCGCGCCCGCAAGACTGCCGGCGTCGATGATCGCGACGAAGAGAGTCAGTTCGTCGAGCCGGTCCATCGATTGCTGCGCCGATTGAAATTCTGATTGCCAAACCCTCCGGATTTTCGTCGCCGGCCGCAAGGGCGACAATCGGCGCGCAGCCGGAGCCCAGCCCATGTCCGAACCCGACCTGACCCTCCACGGCCTGCGCCTCTCCGGCCATTCGCACCGCGTGGAGCTGTTCCTCACGCTGCTCGGCCTGCCCTACCGCTTCATCGCGGTGGCGGGCCCCGACCAGCCCGAGGCGGCGGACCTCCGGCGCCTCAACCCGCTCGGCCAGATCCCGGTCCTGACCGACGGCCCGGCGGTGATTGCCGACAGCAACGCGATCCTGGTCTATCTCGCCGCCCGCTACGCCCCGGATAGCGGCTGGATGCCGGGTGACCCGCTCGCCGCCGCGCAGGTCCAGCGCTGGCTGTCCATCGCGGCCGGCGAGGTGCGGTACGGGCCGGCACTCGCCCGGCTGATGGTGGTGTTCGGCGCCCCGGCCGACCGCGCCGCCGTCCACGCCACGGCTGCCCGGATCCTCACCTTCATGGACGGCCATCTGGCGGATCGCCCCTATCTCGCGGCCGACCGGGCGACGCTCGCCGATATCGCCTGCTATTCCTACGTGGCCCACGCGCCGGAGGGGGGCGTCTCGCTCGCGCCCTACCCGGCCGTGCAGGCGTGGCTCGCGCGCGTGGAGGCGCTGCCGGGCTTCCTGCCGATGCCGGCCTCCCCGATTCCCGAACAGTTGTAAGGTGCGCCATGGCCAGCTTCCACGCCGACGAGATCCGCGCCCAGGCGCTTGCCGGCCACGTCCTGGGCGAGACGCCGGCGATCCGCCCGTTCATGCCCGAGCAGCATCGCGCGTTCTTCGCGCGCCTGCCCTACCTGTTCGTGAGCACCGTGGACGCGGCCGGCGCGCCGATCGCCACCGTGCTGACGGGGCAGCCCGGCTTCGTGCAGTCGCCCGACGCCGCGCATCTTGCGATCACGGCGGCCCTCGATCCGGCCGATCCGGCAATCCGCGCCCTCGTGCCCGGCGCTGAGGCCGGCATCCTCGGCCTCGACTTCGCGACCCGGCGGCGCAACCGCGCCAACGGCCGCGTGGTGCGTCGCGACGGGGATGCACTGACGGCCGCCATTGTCCAGAGCTACGGCAACTGCCCGCAATACATCCAGCGGCGGGACGCCGAGCCGGTGCCGCGCTCACCGGGGCCGATCGAACCCCTGGCCGCCCTCGACCCGGACGCCGCTGCGCTCATCCACGGCGCCGATACCCTGTTCGTGGCGACCCGCGCCCGGGACGGGCTCGCGGGCGGGGGCGCCGACATCTCGCACCGCGGCGGCCGGCCGGGCTTCGTCCGGGTCGCGGGCGACGTGCTGACGGTGCCGGATTTCTCCGGCAACCGTTACTTCAACACGCTGGGCAACCTGATCGGCGAACCGAGAGCCGCCCTGATGGTCCTCGATTTCGAGCGCGGCGATCTGCTGGTGCTGCAGGGCCGCACGGCGATCGACTGGAGCGGCGGGGAGGCTGCCGGGCTGACGGGCGCGCAGCGGTCCTGGACCTTCGCGGTCGAGGGCGGCTGGCGACGCCGGGCCGCCGTACCCCTGCGCTGGAGCCGGCCCGAGCCGGCGCCGCAGCTCGCACGCACCGGCATCTGGGAGCCGGCGTGAGGACCCGTCAGGCGGCCCCGGCCTTTGCGGTGGCCTCGTGCTCCGCGGCGAGCTGCGCGTCCGCGGCCGCGACGCTCTGGAAGGCCGGCCGCGACCGGACCCGCTCGACATAGGCGGTCAGCACCGGATCGGGCGCCACGAGGCCGAAGCCGATGGTCCAGCCCAGCGCGCTGCCCCACAGGATGTCGGCCGCGCTGAACCGGTCGCCGAGGAGGTAGGGACCCGGCGTCAGCGCCTCGCTCACCCGGGCGATCACGCTGTCATACTCCCCGTAGGCCGACATGGCGCGCGGGCCGGGCTCCCGCTTCAGGTGGCGGTCGATCACGGCAGGCTCGAAGCACGAGCCGTAGAACACCATCCAGCGCAGATACTTGGCGCGGGCGGGATCGGTCGCCGCCGGGGCGAGGCCGGCCTCCGGGAAGAGGTCGGCCAGATAGAGGTAGACGGCCGCCTGCTCGGTCACCAGCGCGTCGCCGTTCCGAATCGCCGGCACCTTCCCCATCGGATTGATCGCGCGGTAAGCGTCCTGCAGGTGCTCGCCGGCACGCATGTTGAGCGCGTGCAGCCGGTACGGGGCGCCCAGCTCCTCGAGCAGCACGCGCACCCCCGACGAGCGTGTATTGGGTGCGTGGTAGAACGCGATGTCCGGTTTGTCCGCCACGGTGTTCCTCCCGGGAAGCGTCGAATTGTGCGGCGGCACGCTCGTACCGGAGGGGCGCTGGGTCAACCGCATGCCCCGCACCCTCTTCTCCCCGGACCGGAATCGCGGCAGGAACGTTGGTCGTTTGTGCATTGCCGCGCGTTGGGTTGGCGGCCGGCACGACGCGAGCCGGGGATTCGAGTTCTGATGGCGAAGATTCTGTTGGTCGAGGACCACGAAGAGATCTGGGACTTCCTGTCCCGGCGCCTCAAGCGCCGCGGCTACGAGGTGATCCTGGCCCATGACGGCGAGGCCGGCGTCCGGCAGGCGCGCTCGGGCCAGCCCGACGTGATCCTCCTCGACATGAACCTGCCGGTCCTCGACGGCTGGTCGGTCGCCCGCACGCTGAAGTCCGGCTCCGACACGCGGGCGATCCCGATCATCGCGCTCACCGCCCACGCCATGTCGGGGGACCGCGACAAGGCGATCCAGGCGGGCTGCGATGACTACCATCCGAAGCCGGTCGATTTCTCGAAGCTGCTCAGCCAGATCAGCGCCGCCCTGGGCGAGACCGCGCAGGCGAGCTGAGGCGGATCCGTTCGCGCCCCCGGCCGTTCCCACCCGACCCCCGCGTGTGAAAAGCCTGGAGCGTGACCGTGAGCGAGGATCCCGTCACTGCCCAGCGCCTGCGGGAGGGCCTTCCGGTCATCGTGGCGCTGGCCTCGCTCCTCCTCGTCGTGGCGACGATGGCGGCGCTGTATCTCGGGCGCGAGATCCTGGTGCCGGTGACGCTGGCGATCCTCCTCAGCTTCGTCCTGCTGCCGGCGGTCCGGATGCTCCGGCGGCTGCGCGTGCCGCGCGCCCCGGCGGTGCTGCTGGTGGTGGTGATCGTGTTCGGCGCCCTGTTCGGGCTCGGCAGCCTGATCGCCAGCGAGGCGTCCCAGCTCGCCACCGACCTGCCGCGCTATACCCAGACCATGCGCGCGAAGATCAAGGATCTGCGCGGCGCGACGGCCGGGAGCGGCAGCCTCTCGCGCATCGTCGACATGGTGCAGGATCTCAGCGCCACCCTGTCGCCGCCGCCGCCCGCGGAGGTGCGCGGCGAGCGGGGATCGGCCACCCATCCGCTCATGGTCGAGATCACACCCGCCCGCACCAGCGTGGTCGATACGCTCCAGACCTTCGCGGGGCCCGTGCTGCATCCGCTCGCCACGACCGGCCTGATCCTGATCTTCACGATCTTCATCCTGCTCCAGCGCGAGGACCTGCGGAACCGGGCGATCCGGCTCGCCGGCGGCTCGGGGGACCTGCGCCGGACCACGGCGGCGATCGACGACGCGACCAGCCGGCTCAGCCGGTTCTTCCTGGCCCAGCTCGCCCTCAACATCGCCTTCGGGCTGGTGATCGGCACCGGCCTCTGGATCATCGGCGTGCCGAGCCCGACCCTGTTCGGCGTGCTCGCCGCGATCCTGCGGTTCGTGCCCTATATCGGCGCCGCGATCAGCGCCCTGCTGCCGTTGATCCTCGCCGCCGCGGTCGATCCCGGCTGGTCGATGGTGATCGCCACCGCGGGCCTGTTCCTGGTGGTCGAGCCGATCTGCGGCCACGTGATCGAGCCGCTGCTGTACGGTCATTCCACCGGCCTCTCGCCGGTCGCCGTCATCCTGGCGGCGACGATCTGGACCTTCCTGTGGGGGCCGATCGGCCTCGTGCTGGCGACGCCCCTCACCGTCTGCCTCGTGGTGCTCGGGCGGCACGTCGAGCGGCTCTGGTATCTCGACGTGCTGCTCGGCGACCAGCCGGCCCTGTCGCCGCCCGAGATCTTCTACCAGCGGATGCTGGCCGGCGACCCGGCCGAGGCGATCGACCAGGGCTGGCAGTTCCTGAAGGAGCGCGCCCTCGTCACCTACTACGACGAGGTCGCGCTGGCGGGCCTGCTCCTGGCCCAGGAGGACATGTCGCGCGGGACCCTCGACCGCGAACGCCAGCAGGAGGTCGGCGCCGCCATCCGCACCGTGGTGGATCGCCTCGGCACCGCGCCGGTCGCGCGGCGCACCCGGCGGGGATCGGGGCGCAGCCCGGACACCGAGACCGCCGCGGCACTGGCCGCGATCGGACCCGACCGGCAGGTGGCGGGCATCGTCCTCACGGGCGAGGATCTGGCACCCCATTGGCGCGGCGAGACCCCCGTCCTGTGCGTGTCGAGCCGCGGCCCCTTCGACGAGGCCGCGACGCTGATGCTGAGCCAGATCCTCGGCCGGCACGGGCTCGCCTCGCAGATCCTGTCGATGGCGGCGATCCGCGCCGGCGAGCGGCCCGAAAACCCTGAGGAACTCGCCCTGATCTGCTTCTCCTACCTGGAGCCGGTCAGCCTCTCGCAGATCCGCTTCACGGTCCGGCAGGCGCGGGCGGCGGTCCCGGGCGTGCGCATCCTCGTGGGTTTCTGGCGCGAGCGCGACCCGGCGACCCTGGAGCGCCTGCGCCGGGCGACGTCGGCGGATTTCCTGGTGACCTCGCTCAACGAGGCGCTCTCGGCGGTGCTGGGCACCTGCCGCGAGCCGATGCGGCGGGTCGCCCCGCCATCGCCCGCCCCACGGCCCGGAGCGGTTCGAACGGCGGCGCCGGCCTGAGCGTTCGATCCTGAGCGCCCGATGCGGAGAACCCGCGCGGTCGACTTCGCGTTGCAGACCGCTAATGTCCGCCTCGGCAGGTCGTGCCAGGCCACACGCATTTGCCAGACCTGAAGGTGAAGACCGCCTCGCATGTCCGAGACCCCAGAAACCCCGCCCGCCGGGCCCGGTCCCGAGGTCCGGGACAGCGCGCCGGGCCGCATCACGGATCGCAAGAGCGACATCTTCTTCGCGGCGGTCGAGACGACGCGGATGCCGATGATCGTCACCGATCCGCGCCAGCCCGACAACCCGATCATCTTCGCCAACCGCGCCTTCCTGGCGATGACCGGCTACACGCCGGAGGAGCTGATCGGCCGCAACTGCCGCTTCCTGCAGGGTCCGGATACCGACCGCCAGACCATCACGCAGGTCCGCTCGGCGATCGCCGAGAGGCGGGAATTCGCCACCGAGATCCTGAACTACCGCAAGAACGGCTCCACCTTCTGGAACGCGCTGTTCGTCTCGCCGGTGTACAACGCCGACGGCGAGCTCGTGTATTACTTCGGCTCGCAGCTCGACGTCTCGCGCCGCCGCGACGCCGAGGAGGCCCTGGGTCAGGCGCAGAAGATGGAGGCGCTCGGCCAGCTCACGGGCGGCATCGCGCACGATTTCAACAACCTCCTGCAGGTGATCGTCGGCTACGTCGACATCCTGGCGGCCGGGCTCGAGAAGCCGGATGCCGACCGCGCCCGGCTCGGGCGCGCCACCGACAACATCCGCCAGGCGGCCGAGCGCGCGACCACGCTGACGCAGCAATTGCTCGCCTTCGCCCGCAAGCAGCGGCTGGAGGGACGCGCGGTCAACCTCAACACGCTCGTCGAGGGGATGGGCGAGATGGTCGCCCGCTCGGTGGGCGAGGCGGTCAAGATCGAACTCAACCTCGCCCCGAACGTCTGGAACTGCCGCGTCGACCCGACCCAGGCCGAGGTCGCGATCCTGAACGTGCTGATCAACGCCCGCGACGCGATGCCGGAGGGCGGCACGGTGCGGATCTCCACGCAGAACAGCGAGGTCGCGGCCCGGGGCCGGGAACTCGGGCCGCTGCGCGACGGCCGCTATGTCAGCATCGCGATCCGGGACACCGGCACCGGCATCCCGCCGGCCGTGCTGGCCCGGGTAATGGACCCGTTCTTCACCACCAAGGAGGAGGGCAAGGGCACCGGCCTCGGCCTCTCGATGGTCTACGGCTTCGCCAAGCAGTCGGGCGGTGCGGCGCAGATCGAATCGACGGTGGGGGAAGGCACGACGGTGCGGCTCTCATTCCCGGCGACCGACGGGGACGTGAACACGCCGCCGAAGGTCTCCCTCCGGTCCGTGGATCGGCAGGGCACCGAGACGATCCTGATCGTCGACGACCGCGCGGACGTGGCCGAACTCGCCCGCACGATCCTGCGGGATTTCGGCTACGTGACCCTGATGGCCAGCAATGCCCGCGAGGCGCTGGAGATCCTCGATTCCAGCGAGCGCATCGACCTGCTGTTCACCGACCTGATCATGCCGGGCGGCATGAACGGCGTGCTGCTCGCCCGGGAGGCGCGGCGGCGCCAGCCCAAGCTCAAGGTGCTGCTCGCCACCGGCTACGCGGAGGCGAGCCTGGAGCGAACCGATATCGGCGGCTCGGAGTTCGACCTTTTGAATAAGCCCTACCGGCGCACGGAGCTGGTCCGCCGCGTGCGGGCCATCCTTGACGGGCCGACCGGGGTGGGCTGAGCGCACGGGAGCCGCGCGATGGCACAGGGCGACAAGTCGAAATATACCGACAAGCAGAAGCGCAAGGCCGAGCACATCGCCGAGTCCTACGAGGCCCGCGGCGTGCCGGAGAACGAGGCGGAAGCCCGCGCCTGGGCGACCGTCAACAAGGACGACGGCGGTGGCAAGAAGCCCGGCGGTTCGGGCCGGGGCAGGAGTACGGGCCACCCGGCAGCCCGCAAGGGTGGAGAATCCGGAGGAAAGGCCGCCGGCGAACGGACGGCCGCCGAGCGCTCCGCCTCCGCCAAGAAGGCCGCCGCCACCCGCAAGGCCAACGTCGCGACGCGCGCGTAACGCAACACGGCAGACCCGACGCCTTCCGGCAACGGCCGGTCGAAGCGGCGGCCATCCGGACCGTCCATCGACCGGAGGCAGGACGTCAATCGGTCGTCGTGCGGAAGCCAGCGGTTGAAGACGTGGCGCTCATGGCGCGCGATGAAACGGCCAAGCTATCGCGCACGGCGCCCCCGTCATTCAGCGACTCGCAACTCTTAGGGCAGGATCGATACCGTAGCTCCCAGGATGGCTAGATATCTCTATACTCTAGATACCGCGCCCCAATCGAGGTAGATCACGTTCGAGCGGACCGTATCCGGCCCTGCATGAGATCTGACGGCGGGGCCAGCTGATTTTTGCTTGACGCCGATCCATCTGAGGATGCGTGCTCGATTCAAATAGGCGTCGTTCTTTCGTGATTTCCGCATGATGCTGATCCAAACGGCGGCATTTCTGGGCCGCCGCCGATCGATACCGCGCATGATTGAGCCCTCCCCCAGTCGAATAGTTCAAAATCTGACTGCTTACATTCGGCCAACGCGGCTGAGATGGATCAGATTTTGTATTCATCGAATGTTGGATTGGAGAAAAGGGGGCTAGCAGCGGACCGGCGCTTATGTTGTGCTCCGGCGACACGTAGGGCCCAGGATGGGCGATTTCGACCAAGAGGCCTCGCCATGACCAGCGCCAAGACTGATTTCCTGTCGACCGAGGGCGTCCGGGAGCTCCTGAAGCTCACGAATCGGCAATTTGTCGGCTGGGACGCAGCGCTCCGCGACGTGTCGGGTCAGACTACGGATGCCGGGGATGCGATGGATCTCTGGCATATCCTGTCGTATCTGGCACTCCAGCCCGGCCTCAAAGTCGAGAAGAAGCTCGCCTTCGGAAGCATCAAGATCGCGTCGCTGAAACCCGAGACGATCCGGAAGTACGTCGCGAAGGCACAGCGTCTGGGCTTCGTCGCGACCATCGATTCGATGGGCTCGCGGCACATCCATCTCACATCCACCGGCGCCGCCGTCGTCGCCGATACCATGCAGCAGTGGATCGGCGATTTCGGGCAGATCCAGCGGACGTACTTCTCGGCTCAGCCCGACGGGATCACTGTCGGGGAGGGCCATTCCTGACCCCGTGACGCCACCAGCGTTGGCATTCGGATGTGGCGCGCGCACTCGGGGCCGGAGCGGGCGGCCTCGCGCGGCGTTCGCCCGTCCTCAGGCCTGAAACCGCCCCTCGGCGAGCTTGACCAGCGCGTGCAGCATCCGGTTGGCCGGCGTCGAGATACCCAGCGCGGCGCCCGTGCGCACCACATAGCCGTTGAGATGGTCGATCTCGCTGGGACGCCCGCGGGCGAGGTCCTGCGCGGTGGAGGAGCGCTGATCGGCCATGGTGCTGCTGAGGCTCAGGACCTGATCGAGGATGTCGGGCGCCACCGGCACCCCGGCCGCCGCGGCCACGGCCCCGCATTCCCGAACCACGTCGGTCATGCACGCGACCACGCCTTCGCCCTGGACCAGCCGTCCGTACGGAAGCTGCGTCAGGGCCGAGAGGGCGTTGTAGGCGCAATTGAGGATCAGCTTGCCCCAGAGGGCGTCGACGGCGCGCTCCGATACGGTGGTCGGGATGCCGGCGGCCGTGAAGGCAGCGGCGATGCGCCCGCTTGCCGCCGAAGCGCCGACGATCAGGTCGCCGCGCCCGTTGTGCCGGACGCGAGCCGGCCCGCCCATCTCGGTGGCGACGTAGACCGCCACCGGCACGACGGACCGGCCGAGGACCGCGGCCAAACGCTCGGCATTGTCGACGCCGTTCTGGAGGCTCAGGATCGCCGCCGCAGGCGCGAGGTGCGGGGCGATCATCGCACCCGCCGCTTCGGTGTCGCCGGACTTCACGCAGACCAGAACGAGATCCGCTCCGGCGACCCCGCTCCCCTCGGTGGTCGCCCGCACGGGCACGGAATCGGTCCCGGCCGCGCTGTCCAGAACCAGCCCCGACACCCGGACGGCCTCGACCAGCGCGGGGCGCCCGATCAGCGTCACCGCATGGCCGGCCTTGGCCAGAAGGAACCCGTAGTAGCAACCGACCGCGCCGGCCCCCACCACGGCGACGGTGAACCCCGCACCGCTCACGGCGAAGCGGCCGCCGCGCGATCGGGATGGAAGGGCGCCGCGCCGGCCTCCGCGCGGACATGCTCGAGGAGGGCCTGAACCGGGTGGCGCAGCCGCACGCCGTCGACCAGCTTGGCCTGGGACCGGCAGGAATAGCCGTCGGCCAGCAGGGTGCAGCCGGGGGCCTCGGCGACGTGGCGGGCCCAGCTCAGGCCGTAGATCGCCGTGGAGGTGGCGCGGTGCTGCGCCTCGTGCCCATAGGTCCCCGCCATGCCGCAGCAGCCGGCCGCCGGCACGTCGAGCCGCAGGCCGAGATGGGCGAACACGGCCTGCCAGTCGCGCACCGCCCCCGGTGCGTTGGTGCGCTCGGTGCAGTGAGGCAGGAGCCGCAGGGTCCGGCCGCCCTGACGCGGGGCGATCCGATCGAGCCGGGTCGCCAGCCATTCCTGCAGCAGATGGACCTTCGGCAGATCCTCGCCCAGCACCTGCGCGTATTCGGATCGGTAGGTCAGCGTCATCGACGGATCGATGCCGACGAGGGGCACGCCCTGCCGGGCGAAGGCGCGCAGCATCGCGGCGTTCACGCGCGCGACGCCGGCGAACCGCGCGAGGAATCCGTGGACGTGCAGCGGCTTGCCGTTCGGCCGGTAGGGCACCAGCCAGGGCCGGAAGCCGAGGGCGACGAGCAGCGCGCAGGAATCGGCCACGACCTCCGCATCGAAATGGCTGGTGAAGGCGTCCTGCACGATCAGCACCGCCGCCTCGCGCTCCTGCGGGCTCAGCCGCGCCAGCGCCTCCGGGCTCGCGACGGCGACACCGAGATCCGCGAGCCGCGTCCGCAGATCGACGGGCGACAGGGGCGGGATCGCCACCAGCCCGGCCTTGGCCAGGAGCACGCGGGTGACCGGGCTGGTCAGGAACGCGTTGCTCAGGCGCGGCGCCCGGGCGGCCAGCGGCAGCAGCGGCTCCAGGGCCGTCACGAGGTGGTCCTTCAGGGGCCGGGCGTAACGCGCGTGATAGAGCGCCAGGAACTTCGCCCGGAAGGTCGGCACGTCGACCTTGATCGGGCAGGATCCCGTGCAGGATTTGCACGCGAGGCAGCCATCCATCGCCTCCTTGACGGCGTGCGAGAAATCTTGCTGCCCGGACCGCGACCACACGGCGCGCATCAGGGTGGCGGCCACGTCGCGGAGCCAGCCGGAACGCTGCCGCGCCAGTTCGGCGGCCGGATCGATCCCCTCCGCGGCCGCGAGCCGCAGCCATTCGCGCATCAGCGAGGCACGGCCCTTGGGCGAGTGCCGACGCTCCCGGGTCGCCTTCCACGACGGGCACATGGCCTCGTCGGCGTCGAACGAGAAACAGGCGCCGTTGCCGTTGCAGTGAAGCGCCTCGTCGAAATCCTGCCGGACCGGCGCCGGGATGGTGCGGTCCTGCTCGCCCCGCCGCGGCACGCCGTCGATCCGCGTGAGGCTCCGACCCCGCGCCGAGGCGATCTTGCCCGGGTTCATCCGATCGCCCGGGTCGAAGGCCCGCTTGATCGCCTCCAGCGCGGGCATCAGCGGCCCGAAGGTCGCGGGCACGAATTCCGAGCGGAAGCCCTTGCCGTGCTCACCCCAGAGCAGGCCGCCATACTTGGCGGTAAGCGCGACCACGCCCTCCGTGACCTCGCGGATCAGGCCGTTCTGGTCTGGATCCTTGAGGTTGATGGCGGGCCGGACGTGCAGCACGCCGGCATCGACATGGCCGAACATGCCGTAGCGCAGCCCCTTGCCGTCCAGCAGCGCCCGGAACTCGGCGATGAAGTCGGCGAGCCGCTCCGGCGGGACGGCGGTGTCCTCCACGAAGGGGATCGGCCGGGCATCGCCCTTGACGGCGCCCAGCAGGCCGACCGCCTTCTTGCGCATCGTCCAGAGTTTTTCGATCGCCTCGCCCCGGGCGATGGTGAAGCCGAGGCGCCTGGTGTCGGTGCCGCGCTCGGCCGCCAGCATCCCGGTGAGCCGTCGCAGGGCGGCCTCCACGACGGCCTCCTCGTCGCCGACGAGTTCGACGAGGTTGATGCCGTCCACCGGCCGCCCGGCCGGGTCGTCGGGGAAGAAGGCCTGCACCTCGGCCCAGATCGGATCTTTTCGCGCGAGGCCCAGAACGGTGGAGTCGATGGTCTCCACCGAGGCGGCACCGAAGGGCAGCAGCGCCTGCGCGTCGCGGAGCGCCGCATCGAAATCCACGTAGGAGAGCGCTACCAGCACCGCGGCCTTCGGGATCGGCAGCACGTTGAGCCGGGCCTCGGCGATCAGCGCCAAGGTGCCCTCCGAGCCGCAGAGCACGCTCTTGAGGTCGAACCGGCCCTCTGCGTCGCGCAGATGCGCGAGGTCGTAGCCGGTCAGGCAGCGGTTGAGCTTGGGGAAGCGTGCCGCGATCAGCGCCGCGTTCTCGGTGACCACCGCATCGACGGCGCGGTGAATCTCGCCGACCCGGTCGTTGCGCCGCTTGGCGGCATCAAGACCGTCCGCGTCCAGGGGTTCGGCGGTCCAGACCGTGCCGTCGGTGAGCACGCAGGTCAGTGCCAGCACGTGATCCCGGGTCTTGCCGTAGAGGCACGAGCCCTGCCCGCAGGCATCCGTCGAGATCATGCCGCCGAGGGTGGCGCGGTTCGAGGTGGACAGTTCCGGCGCGAAGAACAAGCCGTGCTTGGCCAAGTCCCGGTTGAGCTGGTCCTTCACCACCCCGGGCTCGACCCGGACGGTGCGGTTGGCGACGTCGATCTCCAGGATGCGGTTCATGTGCCGTGAGGTGTCGACCACGAGGCCGTGGCCCAGCGACTGGCCGTTGGTGCCGGTCGCCCCGCCCCGGGGCCGGATCACGATCTCGGCAAAGCGCGGGTCGTCGAGGAGCTTCGCGATGCGCACGAGGTCGTCGCGGGAGCGCGGGAAAGCCACGGCCCCCGGCTCCACTTGGTAGATCGAGTTGTCGGTCGAGAAGACGGTGCGGTCGGCGTCCGACAGGGACAGGTCGCCCGCGAAGCCGCGCAGGCGCAGCTCCGCGCAGGCCGCGGCGTAGAGCGGCACGGCCTCGGTGTGGCGGGTCAGGACCGGGATCATTTAGACCTTCTACACTCCGCGGGTCGCGAGGAAAGATCGGCGGATCCGGAGCGATGGTCGCGGGCACCCGGTTCATCGTTGGGCGCCACCCTTTCCCGGGCGCATGGAGCGCCGGCGGAATGCGACCCGGGATCCAGCACAAAATGTCGCGCAGCGTGCGCCTGTTTTAGCCTGTGCCGCTGGCGCGGCGCTTCTTGTGCTGGATCCCGGATCAGGTTCCGCCGCGCTTCACCTGTCCGGGACAGGGTGTGCCCTCCTCCTGTCGGCGTGACTTGCCCCGCCGACCACACGTCGCTCAGCACTGGCATCGGGCTTGCCACGGGGCAAACACCATCGGAACGGATGCCCATGAACGCGAGCCTGGAACGGGTCAGGGATG
This sequence comes from Methylobacterium sp. J-030, assembly GCF_022829545.1. GTDB lineage: Bacteria > Pseudomonadota > Alphaproteobacteria > Rhizobiales > Beijerinckiaceae > Methylobacterium. The sequence continues at coordinate 76,955 of NZ_JAKSYM010000280.1, forward strand.
CCCTGGCCGAGCTGATCAAGGCGGCTCTGATCTCGGACGACGCGGCGAGCCTCGCCTGTCGCGAGGCCGGGCGCGCCAAGCTCGCGGCGCTCGCGGGCGATCCGCCCGAACCGGCGAGCCTGCGCATGGACGGCGCCTGGACGCTGGCGATCCAAGAGGCCGAGACACCCGAGTTGCAGGCGCTGGAGGGACAGGTGAACCTGACCCTGCCCCGCGCCTGCCCGTTCACCCTGAATGAGATTGTCGCGCCGGGCTTCGACGTGGATCAGGCGGTCGACCACATCCGGAAGATCGCCTCGACCGGCTGATCGCGCCTGTTGAGGAGCAGCGGTATGGCGTTGCCGTGGGCGGGTCCGGCACCCATGTTGGGATCACAGGACCAGATCGGTCCGATGCCCGCGCGGGCACCATCGTCCAAGACTCATCCGGCACCCATCGTTTGGCACGTCGCACCACCGCCCCGGCGGCCGAGCCCGCCGCTCCGCCGCCCGTCCCCACCCGTGAGCAGATCCTCGCCTTCGTGGCCGAGTCGACAGAGCGCGTCGGCAAGCGGGAGATCGCCAAGGCCTTCGGCATCACGGGCTCCGCCAAGATCGAGCTGAAGCGCCTCCTCAAGGAGATCGAGGCGGACGGCGCCCTGGACCGTGATCGCGGCGGGCTCAGTCCGGCGGGCCAGCTGCCGCCGGTCGTGCTGGCCGATATCCGCGCGCGCGACCGCCACGGCGATTTCGTGGCGGTGCCCGCGGAGTGGAAAGGCACGGGCAAACCGCCCGCCATCGTGCTCACGCAGGGCCGCGGCTCCCGCAAGGGCAGCCGGCCCGCCGCGGGGATCGGCGACCGGGCCCTGATCCGGGTCGAGCGCGACGCCGAGGGCGGCTATAGCGGCCGGGTCATCAAGGTCATCGGCAAGAACAAGGCCGAGATCATCGGAGTCTACCGCGAAGGCGCGCAGGGCGGCCGGATCGTGCCGGTCGAGAAGCGCTCCCAGGGCCGCGAGATCCTGATCCCGCCCGGCGAGGAGGGGCAGGCCCGCGACGGCGACCTCGTCAGCGTCACGATGGAGCGCGAGACCCGCTTCGGCCTGCCGCGGGGCCGCGTCCGGGAACGGCTGGGCTCGCTCGGCTCCGAGAAGGCGGTGAGCCTGATCGCCCTGCACCTCCACAACATCCCGCACGTGTTTGCGGACTCGACCCTGGCCGAGGCCGACGCCGTCAAACCCGCGACGCTGAAGGGCCGCGAGGACTGGCGCGACCGGCCGCTGCTGACCATCGACCCGCCGGACGCCAAGGACCACGACGACGCCGTGATGGCCGAGGCCGATCCCGACCCGGCCAATCCCGGCGGCTTCATCCTCACCGTCGCCATCGCGGACGTGGCGGCCTACGTGCGGCCGGGCTCCAGCCTCGACCGCGAGGCGCTGGAGCGGGGCAACTCGGTCTACTTCCCCGACCGGGTCGTGCCGATGCTGCCCGAGCGGATCTCCAACGACCTCTGCTCGCTGCGCGAGGGCGAGGACAGACCGGCGCTCGCGGTGCGGATGGTCATCGCGGCCGACGGCGAGAAGCGCCGCCACAGCTTCCACCGGGTGATGATGCGCTCCCGCGCCAAGCTCGCCTACGCGCAGGCGCAAGCCGCGATCGACGGTCATTTCGACGACGCGACCGGGCCGCTCCTGGAGACGGCGCTGCGCCCCCTCTGGGCGGCCTACGCGGCCCTGCGCACGGCCCGCGACCGCCGCGGGCCGCTGGCCCTCGACCTGCCCGAGCGCAAGGTCCTGCTCGCCCCCGACGGCGCGGTCGACCGGGTGATCGTGCCGGAACGGCTCGACGCGCATCGCCTCATCGAAGAGTTCATGATCCAGGCGAACGTCGCCGCCGCCGAGACCCTGGAGCAGGCGCGCCAGCCGCTGATCTACCGGGTCCACGACGAGCCAGCCCTCGAGAAGATGCGGGCGCTCGGCGAGGTCCTGGCCTCGGTCGGCATCAAGCTGCCGAAGGAGGGGGCGCTGCGCCCGGCCCTGTTCAACCGCATCCTCGCCATGGCGGCCGAGACCGAGCACGGCGTCTTCCTCAACGAGGTGATCCTGCGCAGCCAGGCGCAGGCGGTCTACGCGCCCGAAAACCTCGGGCATTTCGGCCTGAACCTGCGCCGCTACGCCCACTTCACCTCGCCGATCCGGCGCTACGCCGATCTGATCGTCCACCGGGCGCTGATCACCGCGGGCAAGCTGGGCGCGGACGGGCTCGCGCCCGAGATATCGATGGGCGAGCTGGCGCAGATCGGCGAGCAGATCTCGGCGGCCGAGCGCCGGGCCATGGCGGCCGAGCGCGAGACCATCGATCGCCTGATCGCCCACCACCTCGCCGATCAGGTCGGGGCCACCTTCGCGGGCCAGATCGCGGGGGTGAACCGGGCCGGGCTGTTCATCAAGCTCGACGGGACCGGGGCGGACGGCTTCGTGCCGATCTCGCAGCTCGGCGCCGACTACTTCCGCCATGAGGAGGGCCGCCATGCCCTGGTGGGCGAGCGGACCGGCGAGACCTTCCGCCTCGGCGACCGCGTGGAGGTGCGCCTCGTCGAAGCCGCGCCGGTGGCCGGCGCCCTGCGCTTCGAGCTGCTGAGCGAGGGCCGCTCCGGCGCCCGCAAGTCCAGCCCCGGCAAGAAGCCCGGCGGCCAACCGTTCAAGGCCGCGTCGCCCGGCCGCCCCGCCGGGATTCGCAACACCGGGTCGCGCCACCGCGGCTCGCGCCGGTGAGCCGGGCGGTGTAGCCTCTGGGCATGCTCGCCGACGTGATTCCCCAGCGCACCCGCCTCGTCCCCGCGATGGCCCGGGGCTTCATCGGCCGCTGCCCGCATTGCGGCCAGGGGCGGATCTTCGGCCGCTTCCTCAAGGTGCGGCCGGACTGTGAGGTCTGCGGCCTGGAACTGCACCACCACCGGGCCGACGATCTGCCGCCCTACGCGGTGATCTTCATCGTCGGCCACATTGTCGGCTACCTGATCCTTGAGACCGAGAGCGCCTACGACGTGCCGCTCTGGGTCGAGATGGGCGTGTGGCCGGTGGTCACGCTGGCGATGGCGCTGGCGCTGCTTCAGCCGGTGAAGGGGGCCGTCGTCGGGCTGCAATACGCCCTTGGCATGCAAGGCTTCGCCAGGCTACCGCGGGGCGGCCCCGCCCCGGGGCCGGAGGAGACGCACCTTGCCGCTGCCGCAGCAGGAGTCCCAGATCGCGACCGCGCCTGAGCGCAAGCCCGCCGCGGCGCGCCTGCGCCCGCGGGACGCCGCCACCATGATCGTGATCGACCGGCGCGGACGGGGCGGCCCGAAGGTCCTGATGGGCCGGCGCAGCCCGAACCTCGCCTTCATGCCGGGCAAGTTCGTCTTCCCGGGCGGGCGGATCGAACTCGGCGACCGCCACATGCCGGTGGCCGGGGCACTGCCCGATTACGCCGAGGCGGCGCTGGCCCGGCAGGTCTCCCGGCCGCCGCACCATCTCGGCCGGGCGCTCGCGCTCGCCGCCATCCGCGAGACCTACGAGGAGACCGGCCTGCTGCTCGGCACCACCGAGCACGGCGCCCCGGAGGATCCGCCCGCGGGCTGGGAAGGGTTCGCCCGGCACGGCGTCCTGCCGGACCTTGAGGCGCTGCACCTCGTGGCCCGGGCGATCACCCCGCCCAAGCGCGTGCGCCGGTTCGACACGCGGTTCTTCGCGGTCGATCGCCAGATGGTCGCGGCCGAGGAACCCGGGCGTGTGACGGCCGATGCGGAGTTCACCGAACTCGCCTGGGTCCGGTTCGACGCGGCCCGCAAGCTCGACCTGCCGTTCATCACCCGCGCCATCCTGGACGATCTCGAAGCCCAGATCGAAGCCGATTTCGCCCCGCACCGGATGATCCCGTTTCACTACGAGCGCTACGGCCGCCGCGAACGGGTGGCTTTGTGAGCCGTTCGGACGACGTGGAACTGGACGCGCGGCGTGGGATCAGGTCGGAGGATGTGGCGGCGATCGCGGCGGCCGTGACCTGCGTCACCGTCGTCGGAATCGGGCTGAGCCTGTCGATCCCGCTCCTGTCGATCGAGCTGGAGCGGCGCGGCGCGTCGAGCACCTTGATCGGGATCAACACCGCGGTGGCGGGCATCGCCAGCATCTGCACGGTGCCGTTCGTGCCGCGGCTCGCCGCGCGGATCGGCGTCGCGCCGCTGCTCGGCCTCGCGCTGGTCGTCGGGGCGGCGAGCCTCGCGCTGTTCCCGATCCTGCCGGGCATCGCGCTGTGGTTTCCCCTGCGCTTCATCTTCTCGATGACGCTCGGGGCGCTGTTCGTCCTCTCCGAGTATTGGATCAACGCCGCCGCCCCGCCGGAGCGCCGCGGGCTCGTGATGGGCATCTACGCCACCGTCCTGGCGGCGGGCTTCGCGGTGGGTCCGCTCCTGCTGGCGCTCGTCGGAACCGAGGGGCTGGCGCCCTACGCCACCGGGGCCGCCCTGATGCTCGCCGGCGGGTTGCCGATCCTGCTCGCCCGCGGGCTGTCGCCGACGATCGAAGCGGGTTCGGGCCGGGGCATCCTCGGCTACCTCCGGCTCGCCCCCGGGGCGCTCGCGGCCGCCCTCGCCTACGGGGCGGTGGAGACCGGCATCTTCGCGATCCTACCCCTCTACGGGCTGCGCCTGGGCTACGACGCGCAAGGTGCGGCCGGGCTCGTCAGCCTGATCGCGCTCGGCAACGTGCTGTTCCAGATCCCGTTCGGCTGGCTCGCCGACCGGTTCGACCGCGGCGCGGTGCTGCTCGGCGCGGGCCTCGCGGGGGCGGCGGGCTCGGCGCTCATCCCCCTCACGGCCGGCAGCCCCGTGGCGTTCGGCCTGCTGCTGCTGGTCTGGGGCGGCATCGCCGGCACGCTCTACACGGTCGGCCTCGCCATGCTGGGCGACCGGACGCCGGCGAACGACCTCGCGGGCGCCAACGCGGCCTTCGTGGTGCTCTACAATGTCGGCCTGATGCTGGGCCCGCCTCTGATCGGCGGCGGTCTCGACCTCGTGCCGCCGCACGGCTTCGCGCTGGCGCTCCTCGCCCTGTTCCTGGCCTTCGCGGGCTCCCTCGCCGTGACGGAGCGCAGGCGCGCCCGCTCTTGACCTGCCCGGCCCGATCGGGCATTCACCCGCCCGTATTCGGCCGGGTCTTCCCGGCCATTTGCGTTTCGCTCACGCGGAATGCCGCACCCTGCAGGAGCGCCGCGCCATGGCCAAGGCCGTCACCGTCAAGATCAAGCTCATGTCCACCGCCGACACGGGCTATTTCTACGTCACCAAGAAGAACTCCCGCACGCAGACCGAGAAGCTGACGATGCGCAAGTACGACCCGGTCGCGCGCAAGCACGTCGACTTCAAGGAAACCAAGATCAAGTAAGGCGACGGGCCCATCTCCGGCCCGACGCGCACAGCCGCCCCGTGACGGGCGGCTTTTTCGTTGGCCGCGGCTCCGAATGCCCGGCCGCACGACAGCCCCGGTCCAGCCCCGCACCGTAGATATCCCGGCGGTCCGGGGGCCCTACGTCGTGTGCGGGCGTTCCGGGATGGACGACCTCGTCACCTTCGCCCAGCGGGTGTTCGACAGGCGGCCGATCGGTGCGACGTCCGGGACGGCACGCCTCAGCCGGCAAGCTCCGGCTCCGATGCCCGCGCCAGCGACCGGGCAATAGCCACGAGGGCGGTGACCATCGGGGTGGACGGCTCGCGGCGGGGCGCGACGAGGCCGATCGTATGGACCAGATCCGGGGCTGTGATCGGAAGGGTGCGCACGCCCTCCATGGGTCCGAGGGCATCCACCAAAATCTCCGGCATGATCGAGGCCCAGCGCAGGGTGCGCACATGGGTCAAGAGCACGATCATCGAGTTCGATTCGAGGGTGGCCGCGGGCTCGGCGCCCGATTCCCGGATCTGCTGGTCGATGATCCGGCGGTTCTGCATGTTCGGGGTGAGCAGGCAAAGCGGCAGGCTGCCGGTCTCGGCCCAGGTGACGCTCTCCCGCTGATCGAAGGGGCCGCCGAGCGCCGTCACGAGGCGATAGCGCTCCCGGTAGAGCGGCACGGAGATCACCCGCCCGAGGGGCTCGTTGTCGAGGTAGGTCAGGCCGGCATCCGCCTCCAGGTTCTCGATCAGCGAGAAGATGTCGGCCGAGGTCGCGGACTCGACCGTCAGCCGCACGTCCGGGTGGCGCTCCCGGTAGGGCGTCGTGAGGCGCACGATCATCGGCAGGGCGGTGGGGATCGCCGCGATCCGCAGGTGCCCGGTCAGGCCCCGGCGCAGGCCCGTGACCTCCTCGTGCATGGCCCGGGCATCGGCCACGATCCGCCGCGCCCATTCGAGCACCCGCTCCCCCTCGGGGGTGAAGCCCTGGAAGCGCGAGCCGCGCAGCACGAGCTGCACGCCGAAGCGGTTCTCAAGCTGCTTCACGCCGGCCGAGAGGGTCTGCTGGGTCACCCCGCAGGCCTCGGCGGCGTGTCCGAAGTGCTGCTCGCGGGCGAGCGCGAGCAGGAAGTCCAGCTTGTCGATCACCACGCAGGGATCCCGGCACCGCGAGTCGCCGGGAGCCTAGCGACCCCCGGCGACGCCCACAACAGCGCGGCCGCTCACCGGAACAGGATGAAGGCCTTCGACAGGGTGATGCCGATGCCCCAGACGATCGGGATGCCGACCACCGCCCAGGCCAGGGCCGCACCGAGGCTGAAGCCGCCGCGATCGATGCCGAAGGAGCCCGACGGCCCGGCCGCCGAGGCGCCCGCCTTGACGTCGAGGGCAGCCCGCTCGGAATCCGACATGAACCAGCGGCTCGCCAGCGGGCGGACCAGCAGGTTGCAGAGGAACCCGACGGCGAGGAAGCTCGCGAGCACGTACATGGTGCGGCCGTACAGATCCGCGCCCTGCACGCCGGCCGCCACCTGAGCCTCGCGGATCTTGGTGATGACGAACGGCCCGACGATGCCCGCCATCGACCACGCGGTGAGCAGGCGCCCGTGGATGGCGCCCACGAACTGCGTGCCGAACACGTCGGCGAGGTAGGCCGGCACCGTCGCGAACCCCCCGCCATACATTGACAGGATCACGCAGAAGATCGCGACGAACAGAGCCTGCGAGCCGATGCCGGCCGCCCAGGGTGCCGCCGCGTAGAGGAGCCCCCCCAACGCGAAGAAGATCGCGTAGGTGACCTTGCGGCCGATGCGGTCCGACATCGAAGCCCAGAAGAACCGGCCCAGGATGTTGAACAGGGAGAGCAGGCCGACGAAGCCGGCCGCGATCGCCGCAACCTGCGCCTTCTGGCCGCCGTCGAGGGCGGAGAAGCCAGTGCCAGGCTGGCCGATCAGCGATCCGCCGAAGATCTCCTGCAGCATCGGCGAGGCCAGCGCCAGCACGCCGATGCCGGCGGACACGTTGAGGAAGAGGACGAGCCAGATCATCCAGAACTGGAAGGTCTTGTGGGCGTCCCGCAGGTGGACGTGGCCTGAGGCGATCATGGCGTTCCTGGCCACCGGCGCCGTCCAACCGTCGGGACGCCAGCCCGCGGGCGGGACCCGGTAGCCGAAGGCGCCGCCCAGCATGAACACGATGTAGCCGACGCCCATCACGGCGAGCGTCTGCCAGACACCGACCGAATCCGGGCTGCGAAAGGTCTTGATCAGGCTGTCGGCCAGCGGCGAGCCGATCATCGCACCGCCGCCGAAGCCCATGATCGCCATGCCGGTGGCCATGCCCCGGCGGTCGGGAAACCACTTGATCAGGGTCGAGACCGGCGAGATGTAGCCGAGGCCCAGCCCGATGCCGCCGATCAGGCCCATGCCGAGCCAGACCAGCCAGAGCTGATGGACGTAGACGCCCAGCGCGCCGACCAGGAAGCCGCCGCCCCAGCAGAGCGCCGCTACGATGCCGGCCTTGCGCGGTCCGGCCCGCTCCAGCCAGCCGCCGAACAGGGCCGCCGACAGGCCGAGCATCACGATGCCGATCGAGAAGACCGTCACGAGGTCGCTGACGCGCCAATCGCAGGTGGTGGTGAACAGGGCCGTCATCACGCCCATGTCGGGGCAGGCAGCCGGCGCGGGCTGACCGACCGAGACCGCCCGGGTCAGCGGCAGCCAGAAGACCGACAGACCGTAGGCCATGCCGATGCAGAGATGGATCGCCAGCGCCGCCGGCGGGACCAGCCACCGGTTGAAGCCTGCCTTGGCGACGATCCGCTCACGGGACAACAGACTCGGCGTATCGCCGGGCGCGACCGCGCCCGCTACCCCAACACTCATGACGCACTCCTCCCGGCGATCACGTCCATGGACCGCTCGATGCCGCAGGATGCGCGATCTGTGTACAGGGTGCCAGCGCAATGCACGCCGAGTGGACAGATTTCACCCCCATCTGCGCAATCTGCAGGCGAACGGCTGCACGCAGAGAATTGCCCGATGCGGGGCCCGCATTCTGCTCGGCCTCGAAGGCCCTTGTCACGATACACGACGGCGTTCGATAGCGAGGCGAATGGATCAATCCCATCCACCCCCTCATCGTGAGGTGCGGCGAAGCCGCCACGAAGGAGGGCTCCAGGGATTAGGGCGCTTTCTGGAGGTCTCCTTCGAGGCCTCCGCTACGCTTCGGCACCTCAGGATGAGGTGGAGCGTTGGACAACCGATTCGATACATCCCGATTTGTGTCGCAGACAGCGGGCGCCCGCATGTTGGTCCTCGATCGCTGCGAGAACGGCCGCCGAAGCGCTTCGCGCACGCCATGACGTAAAAACCCCGGCGCCCGCAGGATCCGGGCACCGGGGTTTCGATCGAGAACGAGCCTTGGAGTCTTTGCCCCGACGCCTCAGCCGGCGTCGCTGGCGCCCTCGCCGAGCTTCTGCGGGTCGCGGGTCGCCGAGCGCACCGGGCTCTCGGCCTGGGGTTCGGCGCCGCGCATCGCCCGCTGCACCAGGATATCGGCCCGGTCGCCCATGTCGGGCAGGGCCGCCTCGAGCTTCGAGACCATCTTGGGCGTCCAGAACGCCACGATGTGCTTGTGCACCCCGGCCACCGCCTCCTCCTCCGGGTAGGACCGGAAGAAGGAGGCGATCTGGTTGGCCATGCGGAGGAGCTTGTCCTCCTGGCTGACGGCGCTCATCGTGTCACTCCGCCGCGTCGAGGGCGCTGTCCTGGGAATTGGCGATGCGCGTCAGCGAGAAATCCTCCTCGTAGAACTTCGCCTGCCAATCGGAGGGCCGGTTGGTCCGCCGGACCTGCACCGCCGTCACCTTGTATTCTGGGCAGTTGGTGGCCCAGTCCGAATAGTCGGTGGTGATGACGTTGGCGCCGGTCTTGGCGTGGTGGAAGGTGGTGTAGACCACGCCGGGCTGCATCCGCTCGGAGATCCGGGCCTTCAGCGCGATATCACCGGACCGGCTCTCCAACGCAACCAAGTCGCCCTCGACGATGCCGCGCAGCTCCGCGTCGAAGGGATGGATCTCCAGCACGTCCTCCTCGTGCCAGCGCGAGTTCTCGGTGCGCCGGGTCTGCGCGCCGACATTGTACTGCGACAGGATCCGGCCCGTGGTCAGGATCAGCGGGAACTTCGCCCCCGTCCGCTCCTCGGTGGCCACGAACTCGGTGATCATGAACCGGCCCTTGCCGCGGACGAACCGGTCCACGTGCATCATCGGCGTGCCGAGCGGCGCCTTCTCGTTGCAGGGCCACTGTACCGAGCCGAGCTCGTCGAGCTTGGCGTAGGACACGCCGGTGAAGCTCGGGGTCAGCCCGGCGATCTCGTCCATGATCTCGGATGGGTGGCTGTACGCCATTTTGTAGCCCAGCGCGTTGGAGAGCAGCACCGTGCCCTCCCAGTCGCCGTAGCCGCCGAGCGGCGCCATGACCTTGCGGACCCGCGAGATGCGGCGCTCGGCGTTGGTGAAGGTCCCGTCCTTCTCCAGGAACGAGGCGCCCGGCAGGAAGACGTGGGCGTACTTGGCGGTCTCGTTCAGGAACAGGTCCTGAATGACGATGCACTCCATCGCCATCAGGCCCGCGGTGACGTGATGCGTGTCGGGGTCGGACTGGGCGATGTCCTCGCCCTGGATGTACATGCCCTTGAACGCGCCCTCGACGGCCTCGTCCAGCATGTTGGTGATGCGCAGGCCCGGCGCGCCGTCGAGCTTGGCGCCCCAGAGGGCCTCGAAGCTCTCGCGGGTGGCGTCGTCGGAGACGTGGCGGTAGCCGGTGAGCTCGTGGGGGAACGAGCCCATGTCGCAGGAGCCCTGGACGTTGTTCTGGCCGCGCAGCGGGTTCACGCCGGCGCCGAGCTTGCCGATGTTGCCGGTGGCCATGGCGATGTTGGCCATGCCCATCACCATGGTCGAGCCCTGGCTGTGCTCGGTGACGCCGAGGCCGTAGTAGATGCCGGCCGCGCCGCCCTTGGCGTAGAGCCGAGCCGCTCCGCGGACCTGCTCAGGGTCGAGGCCGGTGAATTGCTGCTGGCTCTCCGGGGAGTGGCGCTCCTCGGCGATGAACCGGGCCCAGGACTCGAACTCGGCGAGGTCGCAGCGCTCGCGGACATAGGCCTCGTCGACCAGCCCCTCGGTGACGATCACGTGCGCCAGCGAGTTGATGAAGGCGACGTTGGAGCCGGGCTTCAGCGGCAGGTGGAAGTCGGCCTTGATGTGGGGCGACTTCACGAGGTCGATTTTTCTCGGGTCCGCGACGATGAGCTTCGCCCCTTGCCGCAGGCGCTTCTTCATCCGCGAGCCGAAGACCGGGTGACCGTCGGTCGGGTTGGCGCCGATCACCAGGATCACGTCGGAATTCTCGACCGACTTGAAGTCCTGGGTGCCGGCCGAGGTGCCGAGCGTCGACATCAGGCCGTAGCCGGTCGGCGAATGGCAGACGCGGGCGCAGGTATCGACGTTGTTGTTGCCGAAGGCGGCGCGCACGAGCTTCTGGACGAGGTAGGCCTCCTCGTTGGTGCAGCGGGACGAGGTGATGCCGCCGACCGAATCTTTTCCGTATGTCGCCTGGATGCGTTTGAACTCGCTCGCCGCCCGGTCGATGGCTTCTTCCCAAGAAACCTCGCGCCATGGATCCGTGATCTTCTCGCGGATCATCGGCTTGGTGATGCGGTCCTTGTGGGTGGCGTAACCGTAGGCGAAGCGGCCCTTCACGCAGCTATGGCCCTCGTTGGCCTTGCCGCCCTTGTAGGGCACCATGCGGACGACGCGCTCGCCCTGCATCTCGGCCTTGAACGAGCAGCCGACGCCGCAATATGCGCAGGTCGTCACCTCCGCGTGCTCGGGCTGACCGAATTCGTGGATCGATTTTTCCTGCAACGTGGCCGTGGGGCACGCCTGAACGCAGGCTCCACACGAGACACACTCGGACTCGAAGAAATTGGTCGGGCCGGCCGCCACGCGGCTGTCGAAGCCGCGGCCCGCGATGGTCAGCGCGAAGGTGCCCTGCACCTCCTCGCACGCCCGGACGCAGCGGTTGCAGACGATGCACTTGGACGGATCGTAGGTGAAGTACGGGTTCGACTCGTCCTTCGGCAGATACTTTTCCGCCGTCGGCGCGACATGGTTGTCGCCGTCGTAGCCGTATCGCACGTCGCGCAGGCCGACGACGCCGGCCATGTCCTGCAGCTCGCAATCGCCGTTGGCCGCGCAGGTCAGGCAGGTCAGCGGGTGGTCGGAGATGTAGAGCTCCATCACGCCCTTGCGGAGCTTGTGCAGCTTGTCGTTCTGCGTGTGCACCACCATGCCGTTCTCGGCCGGCGTCGTGCAGGAGGCGGGTGTCCCGCGCCGTCCCTCGATCTCCACGAGGCAGAGGCGGCAGGAGCCGAAGGGCTCCAGCGAGTCGGTGGCGCAGAGCTTCGGGATCTGCGTGCCGGCATGCATCGCCGCCGCCATCACCGAGGTGCCGGCCGGCACCGTCACGCTCATGCCGTCGATCGTCAGGGTGACGGTCTGCTCCGCCACGCGGATCGGCGTGCCGTAGTCGATCTCTTTGATGAGGGCCATGGCGCTACCTCACTCGGCCGCCGCAGGCAGCGAGCCCGCGCGGCGAAAATCCTCGGGAAAATGGGTGATCGCGCTCATCACGGGCATCGGCGTGAGCCCGCCCATGGCGCAGAGCGACCCGTCGGTCATGACCTCGCAGAGATCCTCGACCAGCTTCAGGTTGGCGTCCGGCCGGATGCCGGCGATCACCTTGTCCATGGTCTCGACGCCGCGGGTCGCGCCGATGCGGCACGGGGTGCACTTGCCGCAGGACTCGGTGGCGCAGAACTCGAAGGCGAAGCGGGCCTGGGAGGCCATATCGACGGTGTCGTCGAACACCACGATGCCGCCGTGGCCGACGAGGCCCTTCTGGGCCGCCATCGCCTCGTAATCCAGCGGCGTGTCGAGGAGATGGTCGGGGAAGTAGGCCCCGAGCGGTCCGCCGACCTGCACGGCCCGGACCGGACGGCCTGAGCGCGTACCACCGCCGAACTCCTCGATCACCTGACGCAGGGTGATGCCGAAGGCCATCTCGATCAGGCCGCCGTGCTTGATGTTGCCGGCGAGCTGGATCGGCAGGGTGCCGAGCGAGCGACCCATGCCGTAATCGGCGTAGGCCCTGGCGCCGTTCTCCAGGATCCACGGCACGGCCGTGAAGGTCATGACGTTGTTGACCAGCGTCGGCTTGCCGAGGAAGCCCTTAAGCGCCGGGATCGGCGGCTTGGCGCGGACGATGCCGCGCTTGCCCTCCAGGCTCTCCAGCAGCGAGGTCTCCTCGCCGCAGATATAGGCGCCCGCACCCAGCCGCACTTCCAGGTGGAAGTTTTTACCGGAACCCAGGATGTCGTCGCCGAGCACGCCGGCCTCGACACCATTGGCGATGGCTTCCTTCAGCGTCGCGAACGCCTGCGGATACTCGGAGCGCAGGTAGATGTAGCCGCGGGTGGCACCGGTCGCGATCCCGGCGATCGTCATGCCCTCGATGAGGTTGAACGGGTCGCCCTCCATCATCATCCGGTCGGCGAAGGTGCCGGAATCGCCCTCGTCGGCGTTGCAGACCACATACTTCTGGTCCGCCCTGGCCAGCATCACGGTGTTCCACTTGATGCCGGCCGGGAAGCCGGCACCGCCCCGGCCGCGCAGGCCGGAATCGCGTACCGCCGCCACGATGCCCTCGGCATCGAGCTTCAGCGCAGCCTCAAGGCCGCGGTAGCCGCCATGGGCCCGGTAATCCGCCACCGAGACCGGATCGATCACGCCGCAGCGGTGGAAGGTCAGGCGCTGCTGCCGGGCCAGGAACGGGATTTTTTCCGGATCGCCGAGGCGCAGGGCATGAGCGCCGCCCTCGGCCAGTCCGGCATCCAGCAGGGCATCGACGTCTTCGAGCTTGACCGGGCCGTAGGCGATGCGCCCTTCGGACGTCCCGACCTCGACCATCGGCTCCAGCCACGCCAGACCGCGGGAGCCGGTGCGCACGATGGCAACGTCGAGGCCGCGGCGCTCGGCGCCGGCGAACAGGGCCCGGGCGACCTTGTTGGCGCCGAGGCCGATCGCGACGGCGTCGCGGGGAACGTAGAGCGTGACGCTCACTGGCGCACCTCCGTCAAAGCGGCTTCGAGGGCGTCGGCGGTGAGGTGCGCGACGGGCTCACCATCGACGAGTGCGGCAGGGCCGTTGGCGCAGAGGCCGAGGCAGTAGACCGGCTCGACCGTGGCGTTGCCGTCGGCGGTGGTCTCGTGCCAGCCGCAGCCGAGGCGGCCGAGGATCTCGCGGTGGAGCGTGTCCGAACCCATCGCCTGGCAGGCCTCGGCCCGGCACAGCTTCACCTCGTGCCGGCCGGCGGGGTGCGCCCGGAAGTCGTGGTAGAAGGTGACGCAGCCGTGCACCTCGGCGCGCGACAGGTTCAGCGCGTCCGCGATCAGCGGAACCGCCCCCTGGTCTACGTAGCCGAACGTCTCCTGCAGCGCGTGCAGGATCGGCAGCGTGGCCCCTTCGAGATGGGTGTGTTCGGCGATGATCCCGGATGCGCGATCCGCGCTCCAGGGCTCGTGACGCGCCATGACTTTCCTGCCCAGTCTGGTCCTTTTCTAATGCGAAGAGGAACAGAAATGCCGGTCCTCTTCAATCGTGCAGTCCGGTCGCATGACAAAGGACGTCTGTCGTGCTGTCACTCGTCGCACAGGCGTTCAGGCAGGTGATGTTAAACAACTGCCACAGAACAGCTTTTCGAATCAGCGGGGCGGCTGAAAATTCTTTCTTGCGACGCAATATGATTTTGTGCCATGCAAAAAATTGCATAGCCACGCAGATTTCAACTTGCTGCCGTGCTTGCGATCGGGGGCGCGGCCCTTTCGAGGCATCTGGCCGAGCGCGGGGCGCGAGATCAGCGCTCCTGCGCCATGGCGCGCCCTTTCCCGGACAGGTGGAGCGATAGCGGAACCTGATCCGGGATCCAGCACAAGAAGCGACGCGCAGCGGCTCGGCTCGCTTCAGACGGACGCTTCGCGAGGCCGTGCGCTGGATCCCGGGTCGCATTCCGCTGGCGCTCCATGCGCCCGGGAAAGGGTGGGTGCACAACCGGCTCGACACCATATGTTGGATCTCAGCCCAACGCCTCGAACCGGCTGGCTCCGAGACCTGAACCTTCAGCTTAGCGCCCGGTCAGAACTCCATCTCGAGTTCTTCGATCTCGTCCGGCTCGTCGGCGGCGGCCTCCGCCCACTCGATCATCAGCGGCCAGTGCAGGATCGTATCGCGATACGCAGCGGCCCGGGGCGGCAGCGCGACGTCGTAGGTGCGAAAGCGCGTGCAGACCGGGGCGTACATGGCATCCGCCAGGCAGGGCTTGGCGCCGAACAGGAACGGCCCCTCGTAACGGTCGAGGCAATCGTCGAAGATCGTGACGATGCGCTCGATATCGGCCTTCGCGCCGTTGAACACCCGGAATTCCGGATGGAAGGCGCGCAGGTTCATCGGCAGGGCCGAGCGCAGGTTGACGAAGCCCGAATGCATCTCGCCGAAGATCGACCGGCAATGGGCCCGCTCCGTAACGGGACCGGGCAGCAGCCCGGCGGCCGGGAACGTCTCACCGAGGTATTCGGCGATGGCCAGCGTGTCCCAGACCACGACATCGCCATGGCGCAGGCGGGGCACCAGGAAGGACGGCGACAGGTGCAGCAGTTCCGCCCGGCTGCCGGCGTCCGTGCCGGATAGGACCTCGGTCTGGAAATCGAGGCCCGCCATCCGGCAGATCAGCCAGCCCCGCAGGGACCACGAGGAGTAGTTGCGGCTCGAAATGGTGAGCGTCGCGGCCGTCATCGTCCTGCCCCCAGATCCGTCGCCGATCATGCGGTCTGCGAGGGCCGATCCAAGACTCGTGCCGGGCGGCCCCGCGAATCACGATTCGGGTCGATTCTACTCCCGTCTTAGGAGCGCGGCGACCTCCGCCTCTTCGGTGGCCGAGAGGCTGCGCGCCGGCGTGGGCGAACGGCGGCGGGCGAGGCGCCAGATCCCGAACCCACCCAGCAGGACCGCGAGCACCGGCGTCAGCCACAGCAGCAGCGTGTGCAGGGCGAAGACCGGGCGCAGCAGCACGAACTCGCCGTAGCGTGCGACCACGTAGTCGCGCACGGCCCTGTCGCTGTCGCCCTTCTCCAGGCGCTCGCGCACGATCAGGCGGAGATCCTTAGCGAGCGGCGCGTCGGAATCGTCGATCGACTGGTTCTGGCAGACGAGGCAGCGCAGTTCGGCTGAGATCTCCCGGGCCCGGTGCTCCAGGGCCGGGTCCTTCAGGACTTCGTCGGGCTGGACGGCTTGGGCGGGGGTGATGAGGAGGACGGCCGCGAGGAGCATGAGAGCGGCGCCGACGCCGACGCGTGCTCCCCCTCCCCCCTCTGCGGGGGAGGGTGGCCCCTGCGTCAGCAGGGGTCGGGAGAGGGGAACCCGGCTTCCGCAAAGGGCGCGCGCATCATGAAGGGCAGAGCGCCTTTCTGCACTGTCGCTCCCCTCTCCCCCCCTGCTTTGCAGGGTACCCTCCCCCGCAGAGGGGGGAGGGAGAATCGCGAAAGCCTTCATCGCCCTCACTCGGCCGGCACCGCGTTGGGCAGCGGCCGCGCCTTCGCCTTGGCAGGGGCGCCCACGCGCATCCGGCGGTCCGTCAGCGAGAGCCCGCCGCCCAAAGCCATCACGACGGCGCCGAGCCAGATCAGCAGCACCAGCGGCTTGTAGTACAGCCGCAGGCCGACGCCGCCGTCCTGGCCGATCTCGCCGAGGCTCGCATAGACCTGGCTCACCCCGACCGTCAGCAGGCCGGATTCGGTCACCGCCATCTTGCGGCTTGGGTAGAAGCGCTTGCCGGTCTCCACCTGCCCGATCTCGTCGCCGGCGCGGGTCCGGATCGTCAGATAGGCCGCGGCCTCCTCGTAGTTCGGGCCCTTGCGGGGCGCGACGCGCTCCAGGGTTGCCGTGTAGGGCCCCGTCGTCAGGCTCTGGCCGGGCTTCAGCGTCGCCAGCCCCTCGGCGGCCCAGCCCTGCGCGGCGATGCCCAGCACCACCACGCCGACGCCGGCATGGGCGAACGCGGTCCCCCAGGCCGAGCGCGGCAGGCCGATGGCGCGGCGCGCGATCTGCCCGAGGGAGCGGGTCCGGCTCGCGCCGTAGCCCCGGGCGCGGGAGACGATCTCCAGCGCGGAGCCGATCAGCAGGTAGACGCCGAGGCCGATCCCCACCGGGGCCATCACGGGACCGCCCCAGGTCAGCGCGAGCGTCGTGAGGCCGACGACCAGGGCCAGGGCCAGGGCGGCGAACAGGCGCTGCGCGGCGGCGAGCACGTCGCCGCGCTTCCAGGCCAGCGCCTGCCCGGCCGGCACGATCAGCAGGAGCGGGATCGCCAGCGGCACGAAGGTGGAATTGAAGAAGGGCGGCCCGACCGTGATCTTTTCCCCGGTCAGCATCTCCAGCAGGAGCGGATACAGCGTGCCCACCAGCACGGTGGCGCAGCCCGCAACCAGGAACAGGTTGTTGAGGACGAGGGAACCCTCGCGGGAGATCGGCGCGAACAGGCCGCCCTGCCGCAGCAGCGGCGCCCGCCACGCGAACAGCGTCAGCGAGCCGCCGATGAACAGGATCAGGATCGCCAGGATGAAGACGCCGCGGGTCGGATCGGTGGCGAAGGAATGCACCGAGGTGATCACGCCCGAGCGGACCAGGAACGTGCCGATCAGCGAGAGCGAGAAGGTCAGGATGGCGAGCAGGACCGTCCAGACCTTCAGGGCGTCGCGCTTCTCCATCACCACGGTGGAGTGGAGAAGCGCCGTGCCGGCGATCCAGGGCATCAGGGAGGCGTTCTCGACCGGGTCCCAGAACCACCAGCCGCCCCAGCCGAGTTCGTAATAGGCCCAGTACGAGCCCATCGCGATCCCGAGCGTCAGGAAGCACCACGCGGTGAGCGTCCAGGGCCGCACCGCCCGGGCCCAGACGGCGTCGATCCGCCCGTCGATCAGCGCGGCGACCGCGAAGGCGAAGCTGATCGAGAACCCGACATAGCCGACATAGAGGAGCGGCGGGTGGATCGCGAGGCCGGGATCCTGCAGCAGCGGGTTGAGATCGTTGCCCTCGAGCGGGGCCGGGATCACGCGGCTGAACGGGTTCGAGGTCGTGATGATAAACAGCACGAACACGAAGGTGATCAGCCCCTGCACGCCGAGCGTGTTGGCCCGCAGCCGCGGCGGCACCGAGTTCTTCGCCGCCGCCACGCAGGCGCCGAACAGGGTGAGGATCAGGACCCAGAGGAGCATCGAGCCCTCGTGGTTCCCCCAGACGCCGGAGATCTTGTAGATCAGCGGCTTCTGCGTGTGCGAGTTCTCGACGACGTTCTGGACCGAGAAGTCCGAGGTGACGTGCGCGTAGGTCAGCGCCGCGAAGGCGAACAGCACGCAGGCGAAGGCCCCGAGCGCCGCCTGCGAGGCGATCTGCCGGAGCGCCGGGTCGCCCGAGCGCGCCGCCCAGATCGGCATCACCATCTGGACGAGGGAGATCGCCAGCGCGAGCGCGAGGGCGAAGTGGCCGGTCTCGACGATCATGCGGGATCCCTCACCGCTCGCTGCGGGCGCCGAGGGTGCTGTCCGCCGCGGCGGTGGCGGGCTTGGGCGCGGCCTTGTTCGGGCCGCCCTCCTGCCAGCGCCCCTGCGCCTTCAGCGCGTCGGCGACCTCGCGGGGCATGTAGGATTCGTCGTGCTTGGCCAGCACCGTGTCGGCACGGAACAGGCCGCCCGGCTCCAGCACGCCCTCGGCGACCACCCCCTGCCCTTCCCGGAACAGGTCCGGCAGCAGGCCCGTGTAGTGGACCGCGACGGTGGCGTTCGTATCGGTGACGGCGAAGTCGACGGCCTGGTCCGGCCCGCGCTTGAGCGAGCCGTCCTTCACCAGGCCGCCGAGCCGCAGGCGCGTGCCCGGGGCGATGCCCTGGAGGGCAATGTCGGAGGGCGAGCGGAAGAACACGATCGACCCGCTCATGGCGAACAGGATCAGCCCGACGGCCAGCGCCAGCACGCTGCCGCAGGCGGCGATCAGGATCAGGCGGCGGCTCTTACGCGTCACGATACTTCCACCCCGCGATCCGGCGGGCGGTGTCCTGCCCAAGCCCGAACCGTTCTCATTCTAGCTCCTTAGGGTGTCGGCTCCGTAGGCGCTGTGGTCAAGGGCGCGCGTCGGGACCGATTGTCGTACGGGTCCCGTCGCGCCTCGTTGCAGCGGGCAACGCCCTCGCGGCCGGAGATGCGATCACCGATCGATGTCTTCTGCAACGTATGGTCGCAAATCGAGCCCCATGATCGGCGCCACCGACGCCCTGTTGCGCTCGGTATCGAGGAGCGTAAATCCCTGTTTCTGATAGAACCCGACGGACTCCTGCTTCGCGTTCGTGATGAGAAAGCGACAGCCAACGCTGGCGCATACGCGGTCGATCGCGATCGATATGGAGAGTGCCAACAGATCCCTGCCAACACCGCTGCCTCGGGCACCATCGGCTACAGCCAAACGGGCTATGCGGATTGCGGGCTGGCTGGGGTAGCAATCGCTACGCGGCTTGCCTGAACGCGGCGACTCACCGCGTGTCGGGGATCATCGTCCGCCGATTCGGGCGGCATAACGGGCATCACAGATCGTGTTGACGCCTCGGAGGTCGAAGCGCCCCAACGGCGCAATCGTGATCGCCGCGATCAGGGACTGGACTTGGCCGGGAGATCCAGTTCCCGGGCGAGCCCGTCGAGCCGCGCCCCCGCCTCGCCGTTGGCGGCGAGCGCCATCCGGGCGCGGTCCAGGGCCTTGATCGCCTGATCGCGCTCACCCAGCGCGCTGTAGGAGCGCACGAGCCGCATCCACTCGTCCGGGGTGCCCCCGCGGGCGCCCAGCCGCCGGTCCAGGCCCTCGACCATGCCGCGGATAGCGGCGTCGCGCTCCGCCTGAGGCATGGCGCGCACGGCCGCCATCGCGGCCTCGGTCTCGGCCCGGGCCGCAGGTCCGGCGGGGGCGGGCTCGGCCGGACGCGCCGGGGCGCCCCCGGGATCGAGGCCGACGGCGCGGGCGCCCTGCTCCACCTGAGCCAGCCCCTGGGGATCGCCGGCGAGCGCGGTGCGGGCGCGCGTCAGGGCGGCGGCAGCCTGATCGTGCTCGCCCAGCACGGCGCGGGACCGGACGAGCCGCAGCCACTCGTCCGGTGTGCCGTTGCCGGCCTTGAGCCGGGCATCGAGCCCGTCGACCATGCCGCGGATCGCCGCCTGCTGCTCCGCCGGGATTTTTGGGGCAGCGGGGGCCGCGGCCGGGGGAGGCGGCTCGCCCTTGAGGCGGGCGAGGGTCTGGCGCACCACGCCGAGCCAGGGGGCATCCGGCGGACTCGCGGCTTCGAGACTCGTGAGCTGACGGATCGCTTCGCCGGTGTCGCCGGCCTGCTCGGCCGCTTGGGCGAGATAGAACCGGGGTTTGGGTGCGTTCGGATCCTTGGCCTGCGCCTTCTCGAACAGCGCCTTGGCGTCGGGCGTCACCGTGCCGTCCGCGGCCGCCGCGAGGGCCTCGCCCTGATCGGCAAGGAGATCGGCGGTCTCGCCCTTGATCCGCGCGATGTTCGCATAGGCCCGGGCGGCATCGTCGAAACGCCCGGTGCGCATGTAGACGGGCGCGAGCACCGCCCAGCCGCGGGCGTCGTTCGGGTCCCGGGCGAGCCGCGCCTCGATCTGCCCGACCGCCTTCATCAGCTCGTCGGCGCCGCCGCGGGCGGCCTGCCGGTCGGCTGCGGTCTGGGCGGGCAGTTCCGGCGAGCCGTAGAGGCCGTAGGCGATCAGCGCCACGAGGGGGATGGTGGAGACCGCGAAGGCCGAGGCCGCCCGGCGGCGGCGCAGGCGCGGCTCGGCGGGGCGCGCGGCCTCGACGGTGCCGGCATCCTCGGCCTCGAGCTTGACCTCGCGGCTCGCCCGGAGCAGGCGGCGCGCCGCCTCGGCCTTGGCCGACTCGGCTTCCTCCGGGGCGATCAGGCCGCGCTCCAGGTCGCGGGCGATCTCGGCGATCTGGTCCTCGTAGAACGCGGTCTCGGTGGCGATCGCGGTGCCGCCCGCCTCGCCGGCCGGCACGACGGCGCGCCGCGACAGAGGCCAGAGCAGGCCGATAACCGCCGCCGCCGTCATGGCCGCCAGGATGAACCAGATCGCCGTCATCGAACCTTCGCCAGCGGGTCGGACCGGCCCGCACCTCTCCACGCCATGTGGAGCCGACGGTGGAACGCCACGACGCCCCCCGGCGGCGGCACGGTGTCACGCAACTGCCGCGCGAAGACAAGAGACGCGTAACGGCGAAGACCTCGGCCGGACCTCGGGACACGCCCGGCAGGCTCGGATCGCATCAATGGGTCGCGGCTCCCACGGGCGCATCGCCCGGCACCTCCAGCACGGCCCGTAGGCCCCCCAACGCCGCCTGCTCTAGGGTGAAGCGCCCCCGGTAGAGGGTGGCGAGATCCGCCACGATGGAGAGGCCGAGGCCGGAACCCGGCTTCGATTCATCGAGCCGCCGCCCCCGGCCGAGCACAGCCTGACGCGCCTCCGGCGGCAGGCCCGGGCCGTCATCCTCGATGGCGACGAGGAGGTGGGGATAATCGTCCTTGGCCACCGCCTCGGCCCGGATCGCCACCCGGGCGTGCGCCCATTTCGAGGCGTTGTCGACGAGGTTGCCGACCATCTCCTCGAAATCCTGGCGCTCGCCGCGGAAGCGCAGGCCCGGCGGGACGTGGACGTCGTAGGCAATGTCCTTGTCGCGGTAGATCTTGCCGAAGGTGCGCACGAGGCCGGCCAGCGCCGGCTCGACCTCCGTCGAGGTGCCGAGCGTGCCGGCGAGCGCGGCCGCCCGCGCCCGGTCGAGGTGATAGTTCACCTGATCGCGCATCACCGCGGCCTGCTCGCGGATCTTCTGGGAGAGCTCCTCCGGCGCGTCCGAGGCGCCGACCTCGTTGACGATGATCGAGAGCGGCGTCTTCAGGGCGTGGGCGAGGTTGCCGACCTGGGTGCGGGCGCGCTCCAGGATCTCCCGGTTGGTCTCGATCAGCAGGTTCACCTCGCCGGTGAGGGGGGCGATGTCGCGGGGATAGGTGCCGGTGATGCGGTCGGCCTCGCCCCGGCGCACGGCCCCGAGTGCCGCGCGCATCTTCTTGAGCGGCGCCAGGCCGAACCGGATCTGCAGCAGGGTGGTGAGCGCCAGCGACAGGCCGAGCAGGCCGAACGTGATGGTCAGCGAATTGCGGAAGCGGTCAACGTCGTTGACGATCTCGTCCGCCGGCCCGGCGACCCGGACCGTGTAGCGGCCCTCCTCGCCGAGATCGACATCGCGCTCCATGATGCGCAGGAGGCGCCCGTCCTGCGCCCGGCCGTAGCCCTGGCGGATCTGCCCGACCCCGACCTTGCCCTCGGAATCGGTGGCGGGCGGCAGCGGCACGCCGACCAGGGAGCGGGAGGTGCGCACGTCCCGGGGCTTCGCGTCCGGCTTGCCGACCTGCCAGTACCAGCCCGAGAGAGGCAGGTCGAAGCGCGGATCGCCCAGCGAGAAGGTCCGGCTCTCGGGGTCGTTGGGCGAGACGAGATCGGTGGCGAGGTTGTTGGTGAAGACGAGGAGCCGGCTGTCGAAGGACCGCTCGGTGTTCTCCCGGTAGAGCGTCGTGAGGATCCAGGCGGCGATCAGTAGGATCGCCGAGCTCGACAGGAAGGCCGAGACGGCGAGCCGGACCGCGATGGAGCGGCGGCGCAGGGAGAAGAGGCCGAGAAGTTCGGTCATGGAAACGCCCTACGCGGAGGGCGACGCTGCGTCGACATACACCGCACCCCGCATCAGCGGCCTCGCCGTGCGGAAGAACGCGCCGCGCTCCGCCCGCCAAACGTCCCCGTCTCGGCTCACGGCAGCGTCGGCGGTGAGGATGCCAGACGGCATGCCGACCCGCAGCGCCGCCCCGGTGGTCCGGGCGGCCTCATGGACGAGACTGCCTTCGATCCGGGCGGCCACCGCGAGGCACAGGGTGGCGGTGAGCGGCAGGGCCTGGTGCGGCACGCCGTTGGAGAGCACCCGGGCGGTCAGATCGACGTCGCCGGCCCGCACCGCCTCGCCGGAGAGACTGCCGGCCTCCATCGGCGGCGCCACGATGCCAACGAACGGCACGTGGACGATGCGCGCCGCCGCATCGAGATCAGGCGCGATCCCCATCGCCACGGAAGCGGCCCGGCGGATCCGCCCGAGCCGGTCGAGGAGGCCGGGCACCGCCTCCAGGGCGGCGGGCAGCTCGGTTCCGGTGAGGCCCAGATCGTCGGCCCGCACGAACACGCAGGCATTGGCCGCATCCACCAGAGAGGCCTCGATCGGGCCGAGGCCGGGCACGTCGAGGCTCTGCCGGACGGCGCCGGTGGGGAGGAGCCGGCCCGTGGTGGCGCCGCCGGGATCGACGAAGTCCAGGCGGATCGGCGCGCCGGTGCCGGCCACGCCCGGGATGGCGAGATCGCCGCGATAGAGGGTCCGACCGTCCCGCACGGCGAAGCTGGCCTCGATCAGCTTGCGGGTGTTGGTGTTGTAGATCCGAAGCCGAACCGCGCCGTCCGGAGCCTCGATCAGCCCCTCGTCCACCGCGAAGGGCCCGACCGCCGACAGCATGTTGCCGCAATTGCCCGACAGGTCGATGCGCCCCTCGCGGACCACAACCTGCACGAAGGTGTAGTCGATGTCGGCGTCCGGCCGCTTCGACCGCTCCACCACGCAGATCTTCGACACCGACGAGACGCCCCCGCCCATGCCGTTGAGCTGGCGCCCGAACGGGTCGGGGCTGTCCATGGCGGAGAGGAAGACCGGTTCCCAGGCGGCCAGATCCCCCGGCACGTCCCGGCGGTGCAGCATCAGCGCCTTGCTGGTGCCGCCGCGCATGAACACCGCCGGCAGCGTGCCGGGACGGGCCGCCACGCTCACACCCGCGCCGGCGGCTGGTTCGGGTCCACCAGATAACCGAGGCCCCGCACCGTCTGGATCAGGTCGACGGCGAGCTTCTTGCGCAGGCGCCCGACGAACACCTCGATGGTGTTGGAATCCCGATCGAAATCCTGGTCGTAGAGGTGCTCGGTCAACTCGGCCCGGGAGACCACCCGGCCGGTATGGTGCATCAGGTAGGAGAGCAGCCGGTACTCGTGGCTCGTCAGCTTCACCTGCGCGCCGTCGACGAAGACCTTGCCGGAGCGCGTGTCGAGGGTGACGGGGCCGCAGGCGATCTGGCTGGTGGCGTGCCCCGCGGCCCGGCGCAGGAGCGCGCGGACCCGGGCCATCAGCTCCTCCATGTGGAACGGTTTTGTGACGTAGTCGTCGGCCCCGGCGTCGAAGCCGTCCACCTTGTCGGACCAGCGGTCCCGGGCGGTGAGGATGATCACCGGCGTCTTCACGCCGGCCCGGCGCCACTTCTGCAGCACCGAAACGCCGTCGGCCTTGGGCAGGCCCATGTCGAGGATGATCGCGTCGTAGGGCTCGCTCTCGCCGAGGTAGCCGCCCTCCTCGCCGTCATAGGCCTTGTCGGCGACGTAGCCGGCCTCCTCCAGCGCGGCGACCACCTGCCGGTTGATGTCCTTGTCATCCTCCACGACGAGCAGACGCACGGCTCACTCCCCTCGGAAACGATTTCTGGAGCCTCGTGCCGGCACGACACTCCAGAGCCTTGATCTGCATCATTCCGAAAGCCGGCGACCACCGTCCGGGATGACGCTCGAGCGCCCGCTCAATATTGACCGGCCACGCTACCGGTGCGCGCGTCCACGATGACGTGCACGAAATGACCGTCCCGGCGCAAGGCAGTCAGCATATAGACGAGGTTGTCCTCGTAACGGCAGAGGCTCGCCCGCTGGATTTCGGCCCGGGGGATCACCGTGCGGGCCGCACGGATCGCCGCCACGGGCGGGATCACCCGGCGCTCGCCGACCTCCTCGCGCATGTCGGCGGGCGACAGGCAGGTCTCGACCCGCAGCGTCGCGTGGCCGGACACGGCCCCCGTCTGCGGGGTCTGGCCGTCGTCGGCCATGGAGCCGAGGCCGCCCGCGGCGAGGGCCGCGGCGGTCAGGCTGATGGCGACGAGGGCGATGACGTAGCGCATTGGTGGCAGATGTGGGCCGGGGGCACTGAATGCGCCCTGAATACGTAGCCGTTGACGTCCCGCGGTGGAGCAATCGGGCAGGTGCAGGGCTGGCAATCGGCGTGCGGACGACATCGTGCCGGCACTACGGCTGAGGCCGCGCTCGGTTCCCCTGCGGGCGCGTCCCGGCCGGAAGGTTTTTGGCGGGGCAAAAGCGGCAGGGGCGTGACCGAGGCTGCTGCGCGCGGCGCGCAAATGCGCGTGATCGCGTGGCACCGGTGCGCGCACGGGTCGAGCGCCCGAATCGGTCAGCGTCTGCCGACCGTCGGACAGGCGGGCGCTCGCACCGACGCCGTGCCGCGATCGGGACCGACTTCGACCTCGGGCGTTCGGATGGCGAAGGTCCAGGCCGCAACGCGGGCCGGGACGCACCCGCGCGAATGCCGGCACGCGGATCGCGCCGTGGCTCGAGCCTGGGCTAGGATCTCACCGGCAGGCCACAAGTCCGCTGACGGCCTTCGCGGCGTCGGCCAGATCGGCCGGATCGAGCTTCGCCCCGGTGATCGCGCCGGGTGTGACCGCTACGCCGTTGCTCTCAAGGAATGAAGCCAGGATCGCGCCCTTGATGGCGAAGTTGATGTTTTGCGGAAAGTCTCCGGACGCGATCGCGACCTTGAGGACGTTGAGCTTCGATTGCACCACGCCAGCCACGTTGCCGAAATTATCGAGCACCGGTCCGCCGGAATTACCGGACTGGACGGGCGCGGAGATCTGGTAAAAGCGCGAATCGTCGTTCACGCCCGCGAGGGCGGTGACGTTGCCCAGGGTGAAGTTGCCGGTGTTGGCCAGCATGTCGAGATGCGGGTAGCCGAAGGTGGCGATGCCCTCGCCCAGTCGGGCGCCAAGCCGCAGCGCCGCGAACTTGTGACCCTCGGCGCCCGCGACCTGAACCAGAGCCATGTCGTTGGCGGCATCCGTCGCCTTGACGCTCGCCAGCCGGATCTGACCGTCCGGCGTTTACACGACGACATCCCTGCACGTGTCGATCACGTGGTTGTTCGTGATGAACCGACCCTGCCCATCGACGAAGAACCCGCTGCCGGTCGAGATCCTGTCCTCCGGCTTGGCCTGGGCGACGGGTGGCGGCGCGGCAGGGCTCGGCGCAGGGGCGAGCGCTTTCGGCGCCGGCGGGATGACGGTCGGATCCGGCCGGCTCACCGGCACGACGGCCGGTGCCGCCGCGACGGGCGCAGGCGCTTCCTCCAGGAAGCCGGGCGGCTCGACAAAGGGACGGCCGTTCATCATCGAACCGAGTGAGGCCGACATGAGGATGGCGATCCGCTCGCCGTTCACGACGCCCTTCGCGTTGTTCCAGAAGGCCGCGAAGCCCAGGATGCCGTTGCCATCCGCGTGATACCGGACATACTCGTCGTCGCCCTCGCCCGTCGTCGCCGAGATGACGAACCAGCCATCCTTGATGACCGAATAGTGGATGACGGTGCCGTTTCCGCGCATCTTGTCCAAGAGACCGCCGTATACGACCTCCGGCGTCGTTCCGGGAAAGTAGTTGTAGGAAACCTGGAAGCGGTCGTTCGCGTCGCGATAGGTTAGACCGTTCTTATTAGGGTAAGGACGCAGGCCCATGCCCTGCGGCATCCAGATCGGCATCCCCCGCACCGGATGGCCGATCTGGCGGAAGGACCACAGGTTGAACATGGGCCGCGCGACGGTGAACAACTTGTCCGACGTCGCCGTGTCCAAGCCTCCGGACGGCGTCAGGCCGTTTGCGATCTGAAAGTCGCGAATCGCGTTGAAGGTGCGTTGGGTGAAGCGTTCGGTGGGGACGGCGTTCTGGTAACCCGCGCCGATCAGCATCGTCTGCGCGATGACGCGCTCGCGGAGATCGTAGCGCGTGTTGAATGCGTCCTCGGCGAGATAATAGGCCGGCGGTCGCGGCGCTGCGCTGACCGAGGATGTGGACAGAGCCAGAGCCAGCCAGACCGATCCGCACCGCATGTCAGCCTCCGTCTCGCCGATCGAAAGCCACAGTCTCGCCACAAAATTTACAGTTGCAACCGCAAAGGTTACGGAGCTGCGCGGCTTGGTTACTGATGATCCGCTGATGTAACGGCGGCAGTTCGGCTCTTGGGGCGGTAGTCCGCCCGTGTACGGGCCAAAGGCGGTGGCCGATGACGCGACCGTCGTCCGACCCATCGTTCATGCCTGGCTTCACGCGAGGCCGCGGAAGCCCGTGCATGAGATCCGGCCGCGCTCACCCATACCGTCCGCGAATATTGATTTCGCAATCGGTATTGAACCCGACGCAATCTGAGTGATTGCCCTGTCAGGGAGGACGCCATGACAGCAATCCGAACCCTGATCGCCACGTCATTGGTCAGCTCGCTGCCGATCGGCACGGTATTCGCACAGACGGATCAAACGTTTACTGCACCAGACGCACTGTCGACCGAGAAAGCGCTTAACACGACCGCCGTTGGGCAGACCAAACCGTCGACCCGCGATGCGAGCCCGACTTCGGCCGCGCCTATCGAGCGCCCGACACCGGAGCAGGTTTCGGATGATGCGATCGCCGCCACGGTCTGCGTCGGCTGCGGGACCGCGCCGGCGGCGGCCGATGCGCTGGCCCTGAGAATCCGCCCGTCGGGTGAGCCCGAGCGACGTGATGACCAGTCGGACGCGCACGTCGGCCAACGCGAATCGGCCTCACCCGCGGCGGCGGCGAAGCGGCAATCGGATCTGGATACCGTCGCCCTGGCCTCCGCGCATCGTGAGCGGGCGGAGTCGGTGCAGGAGAGGACCACCGGCCTGTGGCAGTCCTGGTTGGTGTCGGTCTGCGACGGCTGTGGCGACCAGAAGCCCGCCAAGGCCCTCAGGGTGGAGGATTGGCCCGACCGCGACGGACCCGCCGCCACCGGATCGGTTGCCCACAAGCCGCCGCCGGTTGCGGAGCGCCAGGATGCCAAGCCCGGTGCGGCGCGCCGGCGCGGAAGTCTCGAAGCGGACCTATCACCGGAAAACGTCGATTCGATCAGGCGTATGCCACAGCGGTAACCGGAGCGTTCGACGGACGGGTCCTGTTCCGAAGCGCCCACGCGCGTTCTCGTCTCAAGCAACGAGGCAACGGCACGGAACGGGCTTCAAGCACGCGGGAGCGGTGTCCCGGAACAGGCGCGGAAGCCGGAGGGTTGTTCATTCAACTTAAGGAGTAAGACATGCTGACAGGTAGCCTGTTGTGGCTTTTGGGTGTTCCGATACCCGTCCTCATCCTGATTTGGTTTTTCTTCTTGCGGGGTCGATAGCCGAGAGGGCCGGCGAGGCGCCGCACCAAGCCGAACATCATGCCTCAATGCGCCGACAGGCCGACGCGGGCGAGGATGACTCCGCCGAACGCGAGCAGCGCCGCCGAGGCCAAGCCCCAGCCGATCCGGTACAGCACCCGCACCTGCCCGTTGACCTCTGCCAGCCCCCTGGCGGCCTCGAGCTTCGCCCCGTCCACCGCCTTGTCGATCCGCCGCTCGATCTCGTCCCGCGCCACGAACAGCTCGATGTCCCGCCGGTAGGCCACGCCCTCCAGCTTCTCGTCCATGCGGTCGAGCTTGCCCCCGAGCGCGTCCATCTGACGGCCCGTGGCCTCGACCCGCTCGATCAGGCGCCCGATCCACTCGGGCAGCGCGTCCGCCATGGCTCCGCTCCTGCGCCCGCCGCCGCCCACCCGCGTCGCGCGCCCCCGCGGCGGGGCGTCTTCGATCATCGATGCGTTCCCAAGGTTCTCGGCGCTCACCCCTTCGGCCCCACCATCTGCGGGACGATCTTGTCGACCGAGCGCGCCAGCATGTAGGCGCCGATGCCCACGGTGAGCAGCGACCACAGCTCGGCCGGCACGCCCTTCAGCGCGGCCACCACCTCGACCTGAAGCCCGAGCATCGGCGCGGCGACGCCGACCCAGGTGATCATCGAGAGCGCCCACAGCACCGTGATCGGCCGGGCGTTGCGGGCGAGCGGGCTCTCCGAGCCGGCATCGGCCTTCATCACCTCGGCCATGGCCCGGCCGAGGTCGTCCTGCTGCGCGATCAGGGCCTTCTGCAGGTCGAGCTGCACCTGCAGCCGCTGGCCCTCATCGGGCAGAACCGTCGCCAGGATCGGTCCGAGCGCGCCGAGCAGCGCGGGGAGGAGCGCGAGGAAGCCCATGGTCAGGTGCCTTTCTGCATGTTGCGGCGGATGGTGTCGCGCAGGCGCGGCCACCACGCGGCCGGCCGCGGGTCGGGCCCGGCGGCGGCGGTGATCGGGGGCGCGTCGGCCGGGAGCGCGGCCCGCAGGGCGGCCAGGAAGCTTCGGTGATAGCCGGCGATCCGCGGCCCGTTCTTCGCGCCGTCGCCGTTGACGATGGCCCGCGCGCCCACGGGGTCGTCGGTGTCGGCGGCGAAGTACCGCCCGAGCGCGTGGCCGGGGCGGAACAGCCCGTCGCGGGCGCCGATCACCAGGATCGCGGCGCTCGTCGCTGGCACCAGCGCGAGGTCGGGATCGCCCACGAGGTCGAGGCCGAGCCGCCGGCCGAAGGTCCGGTAGTTGTCGTACCACGTGAGCTGGGCGGCGCCGCGGCCGTAATAGACTCGGCCGTCGACCGGCACGCCGTAGGGGTGGCCGCGGCCGAGGCCGTCCTCGCGGATCGACAGGTCGAGCCGGCACTCGTGCCAGGCGGTGGCCAGCGTGTAGGCGACGGGCCGCGGGTCGGCGGGCCAGCCGAGCCGGTCCCAGGCGTCGAGCAGGGCGGAAAGACCGTCGACCGCGACCTGGGACAGGCGCGGCCCGCACGGGCCGGCGGCGCGGACATGGGCGAAGAAGGTCGCCCGCGCGAGGGGTGCGGTCATGACGGTCTCCACGTTGGCGGGGGGTGACGCGGCCGCGGGCCGGCGGAACGGGCGGTGCCGTCGGCCGCCGGGGCGGGCGTCGCCTACGGGGCCTTGCCCGCCCACAGCCGGCGGACGGCCTCGGTGCGCAGGCGGTCGAACTGGTCGTAGCGCAGGCCGTAGCGCCACCGCGCGGGCCGGGCCGCGGCCTCCCGCTCGGCCGCCTCCCGCTCGGGCCCGATCAGGAGCGGATCGACGGTGCGCGGGGTCAGATCGTCGGCGCAGAACAGGCCGTATCGGCAGGGGTCCAGGCCGTGCGCCAGGAACGCGTCGCGGACCGCCTGCGCGGTCGCCCCGTAATGGAGGCGCGCCCCGTCCGGCCCCTTGCGCGCGACCGCCTCCGCCCATCGATACGCGACCAGCGGCACCGCCAGGATCGCGTCGAACACCCGCGGGTCCGGCTCGCCGAGCACCACCTTCTCGCCCGCGTCCGACGTGTTGATCGCCCCCGTGGCCGCGTAGACCGTCGACCACCGCCGGTCGGCGACGCCGAGGCCGATCGCGTTGTCCGTACCCGGCAGGACCATCGGGCCGACGCCGCCATGGCCGGTGTTTCCGCCCGTCAGCCGCAGCACCTCCGTGCCCAGGCTCTCGTCGTCGTTGTTCCAGCCGGCCATCCCGACGTTCAGGGCGAGGTACTCGCTCCCCCAGGTCCCGTTCGTGTTCCCGCCGTACTTGCCGTCGGACGCGAAGCCGGCGATGAAGTCCGCCGTCCGGCGCGGACCCGCATCGGCGGGGAAGTTGTCGAAGGTCGCGTAGAAGGCGACCGAGGCCCGCTGGTTGGGGGCCGAGCCGGGGGCGCCGAGCTTGAGCTGGGAGGCGCCCTTCGCGCCGCCATCCGTGGTGCCATAGGCCCACAGGTTGACGAAGCCGCCGGCGCCCAAGGCGCCCGGAGTGTTGGCGTAGCTCCAGCGGCTGAGGGTCGCGGGTCCGATCCGTGTGCCGGTGATGCTCCCTCCGGTGATCGCCACGGCATCGGAGGCCTGCTGCGCCAGGCTCGCGGTCGAGAGGTCGACGAGCGTCCATCGGGTGGCGCCGTTGCTCTGGAGCGCCGCGTAGGCGAACGGCGCCGCGAGCGAGACCGCCGGCAGGCCGTTGACGGCGTCCGACGCGCTCGCCCGGGCCAGCGTGAGGGTGTTGGCGGCCGAGCATGCCCCGCTCTCATCAACCACGACGAGGGTGACGCCCGGCGGGTAGGCGGCGGCGGGGGGCAGGGTGAGGGTTCGCGCGGCGGTGAGCGCGACCACCGCGACCGTGCGGTCGGCCGGCAGGATCGTGTAGGCCGCGTCCTTGACCGGCGTGCGGGCGACGGCGGCCGCGTCGCCGCGGTCGGCGTAGGCCGTGGTGGCGAGGCGGGCCGAGTTGTCCGTGGCGGCCGGCGTCGGCGCGGTCGGGCTCGCCGCGAAGGCGACGATGCCCGTCGCCGCGGCGGCGGTGAGCGCGGTGGTGAAGGCGGCGCCGTCCGGCGAGGTCTTGAGCACGACGTCGTCGCCGCCGAGGGTGCCGAACAGCGCCCGGGTCGCGTAGCCGGTCTGGAACACGAAGGCCGCGTCCCGGACCGCTGCCTTCTTGTTGACGGTGATCCGCATGTCGCCGGAGCCGGGCGTGGCGTCGTCCCAGGTCAGGAGCGCCGCGTCCGCCTTCACGGCGAGGCGGTTGGTGGCGTCGGCCTCCGTGTTGATCCCGAGGCGGGTCACGCTCTGGATGGTTGCCAGGGTGCGGCGGAAGCTCGTCCAGGCCGCGCCGTCGAAGACGTAGAGGTCGGCCTCGTCCATCACGTAGGCGAACCAGCCGGCCCGCGGGACCGCACCGGTCCAGACGCCGTCGGCGTAGCGCACCACCTGGCCCGCGAGCCCCGCCCAGGCGCCCCCGGGGTTCGACGTCACCACGAGGTAGCGGTCGCCCTCCGTGGGACTCGACGGCGGCGCGGTCAGGTCCTTGTCGAGACACGCGAGCTGGACCAGGGCGTCGAGAAGGCCGAGCGCCTCGTTGTGGGTGACGTGCTTCTGGGCCTGGCTCGCCGCGACCAGCGGCAGGCCGAGGTGAGGCGTGACATCGGACATCGGCGGCTCCGGGTTCAGGCCGAACGGACGGGGATGCGGGCCCGGCAGGCGGGGCCGGGGCCGGCGACGGCGCCGACCTGCGCGACGGCCACGTCGAGGCTGCGCTGCGGGCCGCCGAAATCGGCTGCCTCGTCGGCGTAGAGGCGTTGCTGGGTCTCGGCCCGAAGCGTGCGCAGGGCCGCGCCGGTGCTGGCGAACACCGTGATCGCGTAGGCCTCCGGATCGTCGAGCGGGATCTCGGCGGGTTCCCAGGCGTCGCCGTCCCGGCGCACCCTCCGGATCCAGGAGAGCAGCACGCCCTGCCCGGTGCGGCGCGCCCGCAGGTGGACCGGCCGCAGCGGCCGCAGGGCGGCGAGCCCGGCCGTGGCGGTCAGCTCGGTGAAGGCCGGGTCGCCCGGATCGCGCCCCGCCGGCCCGATCCGGTAGCGGAAGGCGCGGCCGACCGCGTCGAGCCGGTCGACCAGCGGCGCCACCGCGCCGTCGTCGAGGCGCACGATCAGGCTGCCGGCGGGCACCGGCCGGCCGGCGGCGTCCTCGCTGCCCGCGAGCCCGCGCAGGAGCCCCGAGAGCCGGAAGGTGTCGGTCCCGGTCAGCACCGCGTTCGCCGCGCCGAGCAGTTCCACGGCGCCGTCCGGGCCGATCAGCGCGAACAGGTTGCCGCCGGACAGCATCGCGTGCTCGCCGATCGACGCGAGCGCCCCGCCCCGCCGCAGGGTAACGTCGAGGTGCCGGTGCCGGTCGATCCGCCAGAGCGGTCCGGCCGGCAGCGCCGACAGGGTCCGGCCCAGGCAGGCGGGATAATCGACGAGCCCCTGGAGCGCGAGCGGCCCCGCCCCCTCCGCCCGCCAGATCGCGGCCGTCCCGGGCCAGGGCTCGGCCGCCACCGCGAGGGATTGCAGGACGGTCGGGCTGCCGCGGTCCACCGGCAGGTCAAGGGCGAGCGCCAGCGGCGGCCCCGGGAAGGACGGGGGCGCCACCCCGGGGAGCGCCATGCTGCGCGGCAGGCCGCGCCCCGGCCCGCCCCGGGGCGGCACGCCGCTGGCCTCGATCCGGCGTCCGGTGGGGGCGTCGTCGATCCGGTCGATCTTGCGCAGCACCGTGCCGCCCGGGACGTCGGCCGGCACCGCCAGGAGGTCGCCGGGCTCCAGCTCGACCCGGCGCGGGCTCAGGGTAAAGACCGCGCTGTCGCGGGCCGCGATGATCCGGTCGAGCATGGCCTCGGCGAGGCCGTCACCGGTCTCGCGCCGGGTGACGATCGCGGCCTCGATCCGGGTCTCGTGCCGCCGCTCGCCCACGGGCCGCACCGCCGCCGCGGTGGCGCGGCGGTAATCCGGGCTCTCGGACTCGGTGATGCCGAGCTCGACCGAGCGCGGCAGGGCGCTCTCCTCGGCCCGGACCTGGCGCAGCACGGGCTTCTCCGCGGAGAGCCGGACGAGGTCGGCCTCGTCCAGCACCACGGGCCGGTCCCGGCGCGGGCCGCGCAGGTGCAGCCGGCTGGCCACCGCCGAGACGTCGAGCCCGTAGACCTGCGCCAGGGTCTCCAGGGCGCCCCGCGCCGAGAGCGGCCGGTCGACCACGTAACCGTCGAGATAGGCCGCCGCCTCGACGGAGACCGGGGCGTCGAAGCCGAAATCGGACAGAATCCTCAGCACCAGCAGGTCGAGGTCGCAGCCCTCGATCCGCCCGGTGATCCAGTGGCCGACCCGCCAGTTGCCGATATCGGCCCAGACGCCCCGCACGGTCGGGAAGGCCGGATAGGGCCGCGCGTCCCAGGCCCAGACGAAGATCCCGGCCGGGTCGACCATCCGGCCGCCATAGACCGGCGAGACCGGGTTGTCGGCCTCCCGGAAGCCCGGGACCGCCGGGTCGAACCGGGCGATCACCGCCTCCAGGCCCCGGAGCTGGATCAGCTCGTCGCGCAGGGCCCGGGATTCCGGCGGGTAGGCGTTCTCGACGGATTTCGGGTCGGGGAAGACGTTGGGCCCGTTCGTGCCCTTGTCCACCGCCGGCACGCCGACCTCGGTGAGCCAGATCGGCTTCCCCATCGGCACCCAGGCGGTCGCCCAGGTCTCGACGCCGCCGTCCCGCTCGACGTGGCGGTTCGACCACCACGCCACGAGGTCCTTGACCCGGAAGAGCCAGGGCTTGCCCACGGCGGCGTCGGTGATCGGGCGGCGGTCCTGGGCGGCGCGGGCCTCTGCGTCGGCATAGTACCAGTCGAAGGCCTCGCCGGAGGCGCCGCGGTCCTTGAGGTAGGCGCGGTCGTAGATGTCGCCCGCCGCCGCGGCATCGGCGTGGTCGGGCGTGTCGCGCCAGTCGGAGACCGGCGCGTACCAATCGATCCCGACCGCCGCGATGTTGGGATCGGCGAACAGATCGTCGAGGGGGAAGCGGATCGTGGCGCCCCCGTTCAGGACATGGGCGCCGTACTCGGTCCAGTCCGCGCCGTAGACCAGGGCGACGCCCGGGCCGAGGCACTTGCGCACCGCCGCCGCCAGCGCCCGGAAGGCCTGCACGGCCGGGTAGCCGGCGGCGCCCCGCACCCGGGTCAGCCCGATATACTCGCTGCCGATCACGAAGCCCGCGATCCGTACGCCCCTGGCGGCCCACCGCTCCGCCAGGTCGGCGTAGTGCAGGATCTCGGCGGTGTAGCCGTTGGCGAAGAAGGCCGCGACCTGCGCGTCGGCCCCGGCAGTCCCGTCCGGACTCCCCGGAACGCCCGGGGCCGGATCGCAGGTGACGCGGCCCCGCCAGGGAAAGGGCGGCTGGGTCGCCCCGGGCACGCGCGGATCGGGCAGCGCGTTGCCGGCCGGCACATCCATCATCACGAAGGGATAGAGCAGCGCCTCCAGGCCGCGCCGGACCAGCTCGGCCACCAGCCGGGTCAGGCCGTCGTCGCTCGGGGTCCCGCCATAGGACGGGTTGCCGTCCGGCAGGATCGAGACCACCTCGGCATCCGCGCGGGTGATCCCGGCGACGCTCCAATCCGCCGGCAGGGCGCGCTTCTGCCGGGCCTCGACCTTCGGCACCACCCGGCAGACACCGGCCCGCATGTCGGTGCCGAACCACGTCGCCACCACGGCGACCCGCCGGAGGTTGGGGCACAGGGCCTGGAGTGCGTCGAGGGAGGCGAGCACGTCGGTGGCACGCTGGAGCTGGTGCCGGTTGGCGAGCTCGGTCCGGCCGAGGCCGAGATCGACTGTGACGCGATCCGGATCGAGGCCGAACTCGCTGGCGCCGGGGATCATCTCGACGGCGCGGATCCGGCCGTACAGGCCGTTGATCGGGCGGATCACCTCGAAGGCGAATTGCGGGATGCGGTTGCCGAAATCGGCGAGCGGCAGGTTTTCGAACACCACGTAGGCGAGGCCGCGATAGGCGGGCGCGTTATCGGCCCCCTCCTTGGCGACGATCAGCGGGTCGGGCGCCTGGTCCGAGCTGCCGATGTAGACCCGGATGGTAAGGCCGACCTGATCGATCTCTTTGCCGTCCGCCCAGATCCGGCGGACGAGGGCGATCTGCCCCTCGCACAGCCCGACCGCGAGGTTGGCGAAATAGGCGTAGCGCGTAGTCACGGTCTTCTGGCCGCCGCTGTGAGCGCCCATGCCCTTGGCGGGCGTGGCGGCGCGCTGCACCGTGGTGTTGGCGACTTCGAGCGGGCGCGTCGCCCAGATCAGGCTGCCGCCGATCCGCGCCCGGCCGTAGACCCGGGGGATGGGGTCGCCCTCGGTGGAGGTGAGCCCGGCGACGTCGGCCAGCCGCGGCCCCTGGACGAAGCGCGTCTGCGGTCCGGAGCCGACCAGCGCGCCGTCGAGGCCCGCGCCCGCGACGGCGCCCAGGGTGCGCCCGACGACGGCGCCGATCGGGCCGCCAAGGGCCGTGCCCACGGCCGCCCCGGCCGAGGACAGGATCAGTGTCGCCATGGCCGGGCTCCGTGGGGGACATCGTCTCGCAGACGGAATCAGCGCCGCGCGGCGGCGCGGCGGGACTCGATGCTGGGCGAGTGGACCCGGCCCTCGCTTTGGCGTAAGATGCCCGCGAGGTTGATGACCGGTTCATAATAACGCTTCAGGACCCGGGGGCGGTACCCGGCGCCTCCACCAGAAGCATCCTGCCCCGGATACCGCACGGGGATCAGGGCGCGCTGTCCGGCGTTGCGGATCGTGCGCTGCCAGGGTGCTTCTCGTGGGGGTGAAACAGGTTCGACTGGGCGGTAAAGGGATCGCGAGTTCTGGCCTGCTTCGGCAGGATAAGATGCGGCTTTCGGTAAGGACTCGACCGGTTCGGCGCGGGCAACCCCCGTTCCGAGCACCTGACCAAAACTCTAAATGCCAACGACAACGTCGGCATGGAGATGCGCCTCGCGGCGTAATCTTCCGGGGCGTGGGCACGCCTAGCAACAGAACCCGGGGCTTCGGCCTCGGGGCCCGTCTTTTCCCGACCGGAGACGCGCCACGGTGCCCCGGCCGAAGCCGGTGCCTCCCGTGAAGCGGCGCGGCCGGTGCACCCGCATCCAGCCATCGCCCGCCGATCCGGCCGCAGACGGCCTCGCCCAGGACGCCACGCCCGGGCGCGAAGCGCCGTCACGGGACCGTCCACAGGATCGATGACGCACCGGGCGTTGCGCTGACGGTCGCGGCAGGATCCCGGTGAGCCGGGTCCGGGCCGACCTCCGGGAACCGGAACACCCCCGTCCCATGCCGCCGCCACCACCCGGTGAGCGCCACCTCGGCGACGACCGCGCCGTCATGGGCGTGGATCATGGCGCCGTCGCCGGTGGCGATGGCGCAGTGGCGGGCCGGCAGGTGGCGTCGGAAGGCGAAGAGCAGCACGTCGCCGATTCGCGGCGCGGCCACCGCCAGGGGGCCGGGCACGGGCACGAGATGGCGGGCGGCCGCCTCGGTGAGCGGGTCGGTGCCGGGGGCGGCCGATTCCGCCCAGGTGCTCGCGTAGGGCGGCACCGCCTCGGGCTCCGCGCCGTACAGCGCACGCCAGACCCCGCGGAGAAGGCCCAGGCAGTCGCAGCCGACCCCGCGGTGCGAGGCCTGATGCCGGTAGGGCGTCCCCAGCCACAGCCGCGCCTCGCCCAAGGCCGCGACACCGATCTCCTGGCCGATCTGCCGCCGCATCGGGCTCATCGGAACAGGCTCCCGCCGTCGAGGACGTGGTCCGAGCCCGGCACGGGGCCCATCACCGTGTCGTTGCCGGGCATATGCGGAAACCCCTGGAAGTTGATCGTGTTGGCGAAGCGGTCCCGGCAGGTGGCGAGGCGCTTGTCGCAGCCGGCGGTCAGCGTGAAGCCGTCGCCGGCGGTGACCGGCCGGGGCGGCGCGGTCCAGAGTTCGATCAGGCCCCCGAGCTGGAGGCGCACATCCGCCGCGTGCCCGGCATTGGCACCCCCGGTCCAGGCGAGCCGGCCGCCGGTGAACAGGCCGTCAGGGAAATCCCCCGCCAGCGCCGCCGTGACGGTGGCGGGCTCCGGAACGCCGGTCACGCGGCCCGCGGTTCGCCAGGCGGCGAGGTCGACCCGGCAGCGCCCGTCCCCGAGATCGGCCCCGCAGGTGGCGCGGTAGGTGCGCCCGCGTTCCGCATTCAGGCGATGCGCGAGGCCGCGCAGCTCTGCCACGAAGGCGTCGCCCTCGCGGCGCACCTCGCCGACCGTGGCGAGGTCGAGGAGCAGGCGCGTCCCGGGATCGGTCCAGTCGACCAGCCAGGTCTCCACGGCGGCGCCGTCGTAGAGGCCGCCGGCGATGTCGGCCTCGGTCAGGCCGAGGCTGCTCAGCGCCCCCGCGACGTCGCCCCCCGAGACCGCGAAGCCGGATTCCGCGCTGGCCTCGGCGGCGTCGAGGCCGGTCCGGGCGCGGTGGACGAGGCCCGCGACGGTGAGGTCGCGGTCGTGGTCGGTGAAGCCGAGGGCGAGCCCGTC
Organism: Methylobacterium sp. J-030; assembly: GCF_022829545.1. Lineage (GTDB taxonomy): Bacteria > Pseudomonadota > Alphaproteobacteria > Rhizobiales > Beijerinckiaceae > Methylobacterium. The sequence goes on from NZ_JAKSYM010000280.1 coordinate 114,492, forward strand.
CCGCCGCCGCAGGGACCAGCAGCGGCACAGGGTGGTCACGCCCCCCGCGAGATGGGCCGCGAAGGCCGCCGGGATGTCGCGCATGGGTGTTCCCTCAGGGCACGATCTCGACGAGCGGCACCCGGGGAATCTCGCCCGCCGTGAAGGCCGCGAGGTCGATGGTGAGCTCGTCTGTGTCGAAGCGGACCGGCACGTCGAAGGCGAAGCCCGCGGTGACGGCGGCGCCGGCGGCCGGGACGTGGCCGGGCGTGAAGGTGACGCGGCCGGTCGTCGGATCGCACGCGAAGGCCCCGGGCCCGGCCTCCTGCCCGGAGACCGCGACCCGGACGCTGCCGGCCACCGGCTTGGCGATCCGGCGGCGGTAGGGGGCGAAGCCGCTCCCGTAGGTCTTCACCAGCGGAAAGGTCGCGGTCGCGCCGTCGCCGGTGCCGATCGGCTGGTCGAGGGGGCCGATCGCCCGGCCCGGCGGCCCGGAGCGGCCGTCGACCCGGTCGCGGAAGCGGAAGCCGTAGAGCCGGCCCCGCCGCTCCTCGAAGAAGGCCAGGACCGCGTGGAGCGCGTCGAGGCCGCGCAGCCCGAAGCCGGCATCGTAGCGGCGGCGCGAATCGGCCCAGCGTCCGTTCCGGTGCTCCCGGCCGGAGGCCAGGGTGACGATCTCGGTCAGCCGCTGCGGGCCGCCGCCCGCGCGCAGCGACACGTCGAGGGGGAACAACACCTCGTGGAAGTCGTCGGCCATGGCGGTCCCTGCGGTTGGAGAGGGGCGGCGTCCCCGGCCGTCACGTCGCCCGCTGGCCCCGCGCCACCGCCCGGGCGAGGCTCGCCGTCACCTGCGCCTCGGAGCGGCGGAAGGCCGCCGGATCGGGCGTGGCGATGGTGACGTTCACCGCGACCGGCCGCGCCGAGGCCCCGCCGGCCGCGACGCCGAGGCGCCCGTCCGGGCCGCGGGCCAGCGGCAGGATCGCCTCCGGCCCGGCCTCGCCCATAAGCCCGGTGCCGCCCGCCATGGGGAAGTAGCTCGGCGCCGCCACCACCCCGCCCGCCGCGAAGGGCTGCACCCGGCCGCCACGGAACACGCCGCCCCGGGCGAAACCCGTCTCCGAACCGGCACCGAGCACCGTGTTGATCAGGCCGGCGACCCCGGACTGGATCGCGCCCCCCGCCGCCCGGGTCGCCGCGCCGGCGAGCCGTGTGCCGATCATGCCGAGCACGCCGTCGAGGCTGCGCCCGGAGGCGGCGCCCCGGATCAGCGCCGCGTCGAGGCTGCGGCCGAAGTTCTGGGCCAGCCGGTCGAGGGTCTGGAGCCGCTCGACCCGCGCGGCATCCTGGGTGTCGGCGTCGGTATCGGCCATCGTTCAGCCCCGTCTCAGGTCCGGTCGGGATAGGCGGCGAGCAGGTCCTCGAAGGCGCCTCGGCTCAGCGCCTCCGGCCGGGCGCGCCGGCCGAGGGCGGCAGCGAATTCCCGCGGGGTCGCCGACCAGAAGTCGCCGGGGCGCCAGCCCAGCACGCCGAGGCCGAGGGCCAGGGCGTCGTCCCAGGGGAAGGCTGCCGGGCTCCACGCCGGGGCCGGGGCATCCGGCTCCGGCCCGGAAGCGCGCTGCGCCGAAGGGGATGCCGTCGTCCCCGAGCGAGGCACGGCTCCCCACTCCCGTGCGGGAGAGGGGCCGATCGCGACCGCCGGGGGCGTCGGCGCGCGACTGTCGCGTCCCGTGTCATGGGGTGATCGGGAGCGGTCCTGCGGCGGGTTTGCCGGAACCGGCGCCTCCCCGAACGCCGCGGCGAGCACCGCCGCGAGGGCTGCCGTGACGGCCTCGAGCCCGCCCGCCAGGGGCAGCCCCGCCACAGCAGCGTCGTCGAGATCATGGCCGCCGCCGCGCAGGGCGACGCCGAGCAGCGCGATCAGGTCGCGCGCCGAGAGCCGCCCGGCGGTGAAGCGGGCCGCGAGGCCGGTGAGATCGCCGGCCCCGAGCAGATCTTCCAGCTCGGCCAGCGCCCCGAGGGTGAGGCAGAGGGTGTAGCGCCGCCCGCCGAGGTCGAGCGGGACCGCGCCGCGGATCCGGTTCGCCATGGCGTCAGATCGCCGCGAAGCCGAGCGCGCCCGCCGAATCGAGGCTGATATCGAACGTGACCTCGCCGGCATGGTCGCCGCGGTATTCCAGGCTCGCGATCTGGAACGGGCCCTCCAGGATCCCGAAGGCCGGCACCACGATCTGGAAGACCTCGATCGCGCCGTCGAAGAAGATCTGCCGCAGGCGCGCGTCCGAGGCCTGGTCGCGGAACACGCCGGAGCCGGCGATCGCGGCCCGGCGCACCCCGGCCCCGGCCAGCAGCTCCCGCCAGCGCCCGGCGGAATCCGCGTTGGTGACATCCACGGTCTCGGCGTTGAAGGTGATCTGACGGCTGCGCAGCCCCGCCACCGCCACGAAGCCGCCCGCGCCGTCCCCGGCCCGGATCAGCAGGTCCTTGCCCTTCTGCGCGCCCATCCGCTTCCTCCTGCCTCGCAAAATCAAACGTCGCGACGATCGCCGGCCCCGTGGGACCCTTTCCCGGGCGCATGGAGCGCCAGCGGAATGCGACCCGGGATCCAGCGCGGGACTGCGCGAAGCGTCCGCGTCACGTCCCCGTCCGCGTCGCTGCGCGACGAGTCCTGTGCTGGATCCCGGATCAGGTTCCGCTGTCGCTCCACCTGTCCGGGAAAAGGGGCCGCGCTGCCGGGCCAGCCGGCTCCTCAAAGGGTCTCGGTGACGGCCTCGACGGTGAGGCTCGCCCGCGCCTCGCCGGTCCGGGTATCGCGGTGGGCCTTGATGGCGCGCACCCGCAGGGTGACGAGGCGGCAGCCCGTCAGCGGCATCGCGGTGTCGGCGAGCAGCGCCGCCATGCGCTCGGCGGCGTCCAGCGCGGTGCGCACCGAGCCGGGGCGGGCGATCACCGCGATCTCGTGGCTGTGGCGGTGGCGCTCGGCGCCATCGACCGCATCGTCCTCGATCCGGGCATCGCCGAACAGGGCATAGACCGGGAGCACGCCCCGGGGCGGCTCGTCGTAGAGCCGGACGCGGCCGCCCAGGAGCTTGGCGAGGGCGGCATCCGGGACGAAGCGCGCGATCAGGCCGGCGCGCAGCGCCAGGAGCGGGCTCGGATCGGTCACGGCAGGGTCCCCCGCGGCAGCTCCTCGACGTGGCAGACGCAATCGCGGCCGCGCCCGTCCGATTCGGTCACGGCGCGGATCGCGAAGCGGCGGGGGCCGGCCGCGAGCCGCATGGTCGGGTCGAGGTCGGCCCGGCCCCGCAGGGTGATGCGGTAGGCGGGCAATGTGTCGGTCCGGCCGCCCTCCGGCCGGTCGACGATCCCGGCGGGCGCCAGGGCGCCCCACAGGACCGGGCCGGCGACGTACCGGCGCAGCACGCCGCCGAACCCGTCCGGCTCCTCCAGGGAGCGTTCCAGCACGAAGCGCCGCCGCCGGGCGCCGACCGGCAGGTGACGGGGCGTCAGGGCCATCGGGCGGTCTCCGGTGCCGGCCATCACAGGCGCATCCGGCGGAAGGGCGCGGCGAGGTCGGCGGCGTCGGTGCGGACCGCGTCCGCCTCGTCGCCCCGGTGCTCGTAGCGGGCGGCGGCCAGCCGCAGGATCGCGAGCCGCAGGGGCGCCGGCAGGGGCGGGCCGTCGCCGCCGAACCCGGCCGCGACCTCGATCAGGATCGTGCGCCCGGCGGGGTCCGGCACGCACGGATCGATGAGCAGGCACGGCGCCTCGATCGGGTCCGGGCCGAGGCGCACCAGCCCTTCGGCCAGGGCGATCACGCCGTCGGCCCCCGCGAGCCCGGCGCGCAGGACCGCCCCCAGGGGGCTCAGCGGCAGGGGCACCTGCCCGTCCGGCGGCCAAGCAGACAGCGCGATCCGGTAGCGGCCCGGCACCAGGACCCGACGGGTCTCGATCTCCAGGCTGGCGCGCACCGCCGTGATCAGCGCCTGGAGCAGCGCATCCTCGGCGGCGGCGTCGTCGGAGTCGAAGCGCAGGTAGGCGCGCAGCTCCGCCACGCTCACCGGCTCGACGGCGGCGGCATCGATGCGTAACGGGATCATGGTGCGTCCCTCTCAAGCGTGGTCCGATGCTGGTCTCGAAGCGCCGCCCGGCGGCCATCGCGGTGTTCTTGGCAGCCTCGGCGGCCGCGCTGTCGCTGGCGGGCGGGCCGGCGCGCGCCATCGTGGGCGGGGCCGAGGCGCCCGCCGGCGGCGCGGTGATGGTCCTGTCCTCGAAGGGCGGCGTCTGCACCGGCGTGGTGCTCGCCCCCGACACGGTGCTCACCGCCGGCCACTGCCTCGCCGACGCGCCGCAGCACCGCGTCCACTTCCGCGACGAGGCCGGCGCGCCGGTCCTGATCGCGGTGGCGGCGCGGGCCGTGCATCCGGGCTACGACGCGGGCGCCGCCAAGGCCCGGCGGCGCTCGATCGACCTCGCGCTCCTGCGCACCGCGACGCCGCTGCCGCCGCGCTTCGCGCCGGTCGCCTTGAGCGCCGCGCCGACGCGGGCGGGCGAGGACCTGACCCTCGGCGGCTACGGCGCCGCCAAACCCGGGGACCCGCGCTCCACCGGCACCTATCGCAGCCTGACCCTGCCGGTGATCGAGCCCTACGGGCCGAGCCGCATCCTGGTCTGGCTCAAGGGCGGCGCCGGCGGGGCCTGCCAGGGCGATTCCGGCGGTCCGATCGCCGGGCCGGACGGAGCCGTGCGGGCGCTCGCCGCCTGGGTCGGCGGGGCCTGCGGCGGCCTCACCCAGGGCGTGCTGGTCGGGCCGCAGCGCGGCTGGATCGATCAGGTGCTGGACGGATGGGGTCGGAGCGCGCGCTGGACCGAGTAGTGCGCCTCAGGGCGATGCGCGGCCCCTGCGCAGTCTGCATCGCCCGCGAAACCGCGCGACCGAATACTAATCGATGACCGCACTGGTCCTGTCGAACCTCAGGCCTATCGCTCGACGGTCTCGGGAATAGTGGGTCGGCGCGAGGCCGAGGTCGCGCATCGACCGGTCCGCACCCCTATCGCCGGGGGCGTGCACGCGTCGGCGCGATCGCGCACGCCGAGACGCGCGAGCCCCGAGGTACCCGCGACGCATGTTGACTCGCCGACAACGCCTGGGTCTGGGCCTGACGCTCGCGACGGCGGCCATCCTGCTATGGGCGGCGGCCTCCTATCTGCGCGGCAGTCTGATCTGGTGGCTATGAGCCACCCCCGCCGGGGCGCCGGTGCTTGAGGTAAGCACCGAGCATGAACCCGCCCTGCAAAGCCGACAGATAGGCGAACAGGATCAGGAGATCCGCCAGCGCAAACTGTCCTTTCGATAGTACGCGCGCGATATCGGCGAGGAGAAAAACCACACAAGCAAGGACAACAAAGTCGAATCGGAAGAACCAGCTCATCATGAAGCCGGCCAAGGCCGCCATCAGCAAGCCGATCATGATCTTCGTCCCTCGGTCCGGCCTCTGCGATCAGGACGTTCGTCAAGGATATGCCCTGATGATCTTATCCGAGAGACATGCTGTGATCATGATCGACAGGCCTGTGACGATCCGCGCCCGTCGATCAATCGTCGGAACGCCCATTATCGGCACCAAGCGGTCGTGTCCTTGTTCATAGCACGGTAGGGCTACCGTATCGTTTCCTGCATCTGCGGCATTCGACGCAGACCCCTGCGCATCGGCGCGGATGCGCGGCCTGAGGTCGCGATCGGCGCCCCCTGTATCGCCGCGCGATCACGGCACGGGCCCGGCGCGACGCCCGGCGCACCGGGCCCGCGAACGGAGCGGATCCGCAGGGAACCTCAGCTTGGCCAGGGCATTGGCTTGCTCTAGGCTCGCCCCTTGCCGCCCGCGCGTCGAGGGCGCGTCACCCGCGCCGACCGCGCCCCGGAGTCCCCGATGTTCCCTCGCCCGTTCCGCAAGGCCGGCCTCCGCGAGCGTCCCGCGCGCGGCGGCTTCGGGGGCGGCCTGCTGGGCGCGGCGCTGCTCGGGGCGCTGGCCGGCCAGGTCCCCGCGCCCGCATCCGCCGTGATCAACGGCACGACCACCCGCGATCCGGACGGGGCGCGCAGCTTCGTCGTCCGCATCGAGAGCACGGAGGGCGAGATCTGCTCCGGCACGCTGATCGCTCCCGATCTCGTGCTCAGCGCCGCCCACTGCGTGATGCGTCCGGCGGGTTACTCGGTGATCGGCGTCGATCGCGGGTTTCGCCAGCGCCGGGCCGCCGTGATCGCCACGACGATGCATCCGGATTTCGTGCCGGGCACGACGCCGGAGGAGCAGCCCGGCGTCGATCTGGCGCTGCTCAAGCTCGAACACCCCCTCGGCCCCGATTTCGCGCCGCTCGACCCGCGGAGCGCCGGTTCGATCGCCACCGGCGAGCCGGTCGACATCGCGGGCTTCGGCGTGGTGGCCGAGAACCGGCGCGGCTCGGCCCGCATCCTGCGGCTGGCGCATCTGGTCTCGATCGGCTCGCTGCAGGTCGCCAACCGGGTGACCGTGGTGACCGACCGGCGGCGCATGGCCGAGACCTCGGGGGCCGGCGCGTGCCTGGGCGATTCCGGCGGCCCGATCCTCTCCGGCGGCCCCGGCGGCTACCGGATCGTCGGCGTGGTGAGCTGGTCGAGCGGAGCCCTGCAGCAGGGCGCCCGCCGGACCGCGTGCGGCGGCTTCACCGCGGTGACCCCGGTGGCCGAACACGCCGGCTGGATCTCGGCACGCGCGGCCGAGCTGTCGCAGATGCAGGTGAGCGACGCCACACCGCGTGGCAGCCGGCCCGTCTGGACCGCGCGCACGCGCCGTCGCTAGGGCGGTATGCGCCCGTTGCGCCCCCTGCCTTCCCGTGGACCCATAGCGTCTGCGGGAACCTGAGGCCCGATCGGCACTTTCGCATCCGAACCTTTCAAGCTCACGGAGCGAGACCATGGCCGACACCAGCACCAGCAGCACCCCGCGGTCGCATAAGACCCGCAACAACACCGATTCGAACGCCAAGAAGGTCTCGATCGAGGCCCTCAACGCCCGGCTGGCCGACGGCATCGACCTCGCCCTGGCGATCAAGCAGGCGCACTGGAACCTCAAGGGCCCGCAGTTCATCGGCGTCCACGAGATGCTCGACGGGTTCCGCACGGAACTCGACGAGTTCAACGACAGCGTCGCGGAGCGCGCGGTCCAGCTCGGCGCCACGGCCTTCGGCTCGACGCAGGCGGTGGCCGAGCGCACCAAGCTGCCGCCCTACCCGACCGGCATCTACGCCATCGCCGACCAAATCGCCGCGCTGATCGACAGCTACGCCGCCTACGCCAATGCGGTGCGCGAGAACATCGACGAGACCGATGAGGCGGGTAACCCTGGCACAGCCGATCTGTTCACGGAGGTGTCCCGCGCGGTCGACAAGCACCTGTGGTTCCTTGAAGCCCATGTCCAGGAGCCGACGGGCCAGATGCGGGACGGCAACGCACGCAACTGAGGAGTGCCCCGTCCCGCCTCACCTATTGGGCGGAGGGGCAGTCATGAGCGAGGAAGCTTCCATCACCCCGTCGTCCATGGCCACTTATTCACCTCCGTAGTCCGCCGCCGGCGTCGGGCGCCGGAGACCTGAGTCGCCATCGACGTCGAATGACGAAGGACCGTCATGACAGTCTTTCGCGATCCACCAGCACGTCGAGGCGGTACTTGTCCGACCGGATCTGGTCATGGACACGCAGGAAATCGCCGGCGCCGGCGATGAAAAGCTCAGCGGCCTCGTCGCCGGTCAGTGGGTAATGCGTCTCGCCTGTCCAATGGACCAACACCACGTCGCCCCCCGGCCGCAGGCAGCCGCGGACCCGATCCACCAGGCGCGCCACATCGTCGGCATCAAGGTAATAGACCACCTCCGACAGCAGGATCAGGTCGAAGGTGCCGTCCGGCCACTGGCCGGGCACCTGGGCGAGTTCGAACCGCACATGCGACAGATTCCGGCACCGGTCGCGAGCCCGCGCCAGGGCGCGCTCCGCCAGGTCGAGGCTCGCGAGGGCGTCGCATCGCCCGGCCAGCGCCTCGGTCAGCACACCTATTGAGCAGCCCACCTCCAGGGCGGTGGCGTACCGGGCCCGCGGCAAGGCATCGAGCGTGGCCGCGTACTTCGCCCGCTCGTAGGCGCTGGTCTCGAACTGCCAGGGGTCCGGATCGATGGCGTAGCGCTCGTCGAAGTAGCTCGGCGGCAAGGAGTGGTCGTACCGCGTCATCGCTCGTTCCGCCCGTCGAAGAGGTCTCCGGCCAGGCCGGTGCCCGCCAGGATCTCGGCCGCCGCGGTAGTGAGGGCCCGGTCCGGCGCCGGCTGGCGCAGATAGGTGGCGAGATCGCGCGAGAGCTGCTCCAGGGGATGCTCGCGCAGGAAGCCCTGCAGGCCGACCGAGCGCTGGGCGAGCTGCAGCACGTCGAGGCCGGCTTTCTCAACCGCTAGCCGCGCTAGGTTCACGAAGGCGACGATGCGTTCGGGGGCGAGATCGTCCTCCGAGACGACCCGTGCGGCACGCTCCACCCACAGACGCGCACCCGCGACCGCAATGGCACCCTCGCCGAGGCGCGCGAGCTGATGCGGGTCGTCGCCGCGGCCGGTCGCGGCGAGATGCCCGCGCCACGCGTCAAACACGGCCTCGACGCCACCGAGCTGCACAGCGGTGAACCGCCAAGCGCCGCCTGAGAAGACCGGCTGGCGGTGGTAGTCGTCCCACCCGCCCAGGATCCCGTCCGCGGTGACGGCGATGTCCTCGAAGTCAACGGTGCCTGTCGCCGACGCACGCATGCCATGGGCGCGCCATCCAGAGAGATCGGCGCGGCTGCCGGATTCCAGTGGCACGACCAGCATCAGCGGCGCGGCACCCGGCCCGCGCTTGACCGTCACGAGGGCTCGGGTGACGAACCCAGCACCCGACGCGAAGGTCTTCACGCCACGGAGTCGGTTGTCATCCCCGAGCTTCAGGCAGTCACCGGGTGGATCGGTATTCCAGACCCCGAACAGGTGTCCGTCGCGCGCATCCGTGAACAAGCGCGCCCGCTGCGAGGGTGTACCGTACCGGGCGACGAGCTGAAGCGCATTCACGTGGCCCTCGTAGATGCGCCCGAGCGCGAGGCTGCCGTACCCGACGAGGCGAAGCACCACGGCGAGGTCGCTCGCGCCCGGCTCTTCACCTAAGCCGACGCCGCCCGCATCAGCGGGAATGGGCGCGGCGAGCAGGCCGAAGCGGCCGAGGTCGGCGACGTCTTCCGCCGGGAACCCGTCGTCGCGGTCCTGTTCGCTCGCGCGGCGAGCGGCAGTGACGGCCGCCTGCCGGGCGGCCGCGACTGCGTCGTCCGCCAGGTCGGACGGGGTCCTCTGGTCCATGCGCCTTCCTCCCGTCAGGCCGCCCCAGCGGCGATCTCTTCAACCGTGCGGCCTGTCAGGACCGAGTGCGGTTGCTCCTCCAGGATGTCCGGCTCACCCGGCGCGCGTGCGACCTCATCGCGAGACTTGATGAGCAGCCAGGAGACATGCCGCTCGCGGGGCCGCGGTTTCATGCGCATGAGGCGCCACCGTCCCGTCAGCTTTCCGCCGAGCAACGTAAACGCGAGCGACCCCGCCGCAAGCGCCACGGCCGGGTCGCCGTCCGGCTCCCAGGTGCCGCGGTCCCAAAGCAGCACAACGCCCGCCCCGTAGCTGCCCGACGCGATCACGCCCTCGTAATCAGCGTAGTCCAGACCGTGATCCTCGACCTCGACGGCCAAGCGCCGTGCGC
>NZ_JAKSYM010000281.1 GCF_022829545.1 Methylobacterium sp. J-030
GGATGCAGACGCCACGCTCGGGTGAGTCCTCCCCGGCGCGGTTCCCGGCTTTCCGTGGCCGGGCGAGGCAATGCGGCGAGTGCTTCGAAAACCTAACCCCGCATGCCGGCGCGGCTCCCTCTCGGAGGCTGGCGCCGGCCCCCACCACCGCAGGTTCGCCATGGCGATGAAATCGAAGTTCGCGGCCACGCCCGCCAAGCTCTCTCCCTTCTCGCAGAGCGTGCTGCGCGAGCTGGGCAAGCGCGTCGCCATCGGCTTTCCGGCAGACGGGGCCGGCCGCCAGCCCGAACCCGGCGAGCCCAACCTGCCGACGAACGCCATGCTGGCGTACCTCAACGAGTACGGTGCCCCCGATCAGAACATCCCCGCCCGCCCGTTCCTCGTGCCGGGTATCGAGAGCATCACGAAGCAGGCGGCCGAGCGGCTGAAGAAGGGGGCGATAGCGGCCTTCTCCGGCGACCTGTCCGCACCCGTGAAGGCCCTCAACCAGGTTGGTCTGATCGGCGTGGCCGCGGAGCAGTAGCGGATGACGGACGGCATCTTCGCGCAGCTGTCTGAGCGCACCCTTGCGCCCCGCCGTGCCCGCGGTCGGCCGGGCGCGAAGCACGCCCTCGAAACCGCGCACACGCGCACGGGGTGAACGTACTACACTATCAACAAAGCACGCAGCATGTTAACGTGAGCTCTCCCCCTTCTCGCATGG
>NZ_JAKSYM010000287.1 GCF_022829545.1 Methylobacterium sp. J-030
TGGCCGCGTGATCGACATTGACAAGGATCCGACTGCGTATACAGCGGCTCGTGTCGCCTCGATTAACGCTGGTGGGCCGGTACGCACCGCGACCGAGCAATCGGTTCAGCAGATTCGCGTCCGCATCCAGCGCGATTTCTAAGAGGCGCTGTGACGTCAGCACCGGAGCTAAATTTCCTGTGCTGACGTAAAAAACCCGTGCTTTGCGAGTTATTTGGTCCGGCCTTTGTGCCGGGCCTTTTTTGTGCCTAACAATTAGATTCTGAATATTTTATTAGTTCGGCCACGAAGGGATCCGAGCTGGCTGATTGAGCTATAGGCCGACTGATGCCCAAGTCCGGGCCCGCCGTACCGCGCGCCTTCTACCGCTGACGCTGTTCACAAGTCGGGAACCGGCCGGACATGAGCTTGGCAATGTGGTGCTCTGGCACAACCGGCTCCAGCAGCCCCAAGGTGACGCCGTCCTCCGCGAGCGGGATCTCGTCGCCGGAAGATCTCAGCGGAGCCGAATGCCTGGTCCTCGTTCTCGACGACCTGCAAGGCGTACCAGAGGTTCGGTCTGGTCAGGTCGCACCTGCGCACGACGCGTGTGTGGAGCGTCCTATCGGGGTCCTCCCAGCGGGCCCAGAGCACCTGCGACCGTCCCTGGGTCATGTCCTGTGTGGATGGCTCCCGCATTGCAAGTAGCGATTTAAGCTTCTGACGGGTTGGTTGGGTGCAGTCTTGTGTCCGGCCTGTCCATGCAGTCGTTCATGTCGACCGCTGGCCCTAATGGTATCCGCGAGCGTCCGTCGTCAGAAAATTTAAGACGGTTCGGGACGCTCAGGAACGGAGGCTCTGATCCATCTGGGTGGAGAGGTTAGGCGGCCTGTGCGTGATGGCCGAAGCGGCGATCGGTGAGGGTCTGACTCTTGATCCGTGCACGCTTGAGCAACCGGACCTTCGGACCCGTCTGGCCGTTGCAGTTCGTGATGAACCTGGGCGGGATCACACTGATGCTGGGTCTCGCCCTCGTCATCGACATCCGTGCGCGCAGGCGCGCCGCATACGAAAGCAAACCTGCGCGCTGAGCATACAGCGCCTTTGCGCGTAATGCGATACGAGGCTGTCTCGCCTTGGCTGCCTAGTAGCGTCCGCTTACGGGACCTCGTCATCGCCAGCTGGATGGCCGAGATGGGCGCACAGCCGAACGTCCGGTTTTGCGCGCTCAGGCGATCCGGCATGACGTGGTCTGGCCGTAAGCAGAATGGCTGCTTTGGATGAGGTCCGCCGGAAATGCGGACTGCCTCTTCCATCGCTAAGCACGATGGGGGGGCAGGCTTCACTGATGCTGACGATAAGCGTATGGCGGGACGAAAATTGCCAAGAGTAGGTAGCGATATGGTGCAGTTGGTCGAAACTGACATCCGGACGAGAGAAGTGCTCGACTGGAAGGGCCTGCACGTCTTTCACTATCCCCTTTCGTCGTGCTCGCAGAAGCTGCGCATCTTTCTCAATCTCAAGGGTCTTGATTGGCGCAGCCATCCGATCGACATCGTCGCCAACGCGCATCTCACCCCCTACTACCTTGGCATTAACCCGCGTGGCCTGGTACCTGCGATAGTAGAGGATGGCGTCGTTCACATCGAGAGCAACGACATCATCCTCCACTTGGAGCGGGAGCATCCCGAACCCCGTCTTGTCCCTGCCGGCAGGAGTGAAGAGGTCGCGGCGATGCTGCGTCACGAGAACGACCTGCATCTCGATCTGCGAACACTGACCTTCCGCTTCCTGATCGACCCCGCTCATCCTACGAAGTCGCGGCAGGATTTGGATCGCTATGCTGCCGACGCCGGCACAGTCCGGGGCGCGCGGGACCGCGATGTCGAGCGAGAGGTATCATTCTGGTCTGGCTACCTCGAGAACGGAGTAAGCGACCAGCAGGCGCGGGCGTCGGCAGCCCGGCTGCGCGACGCACTCGACGAGGTGGACACTGCCCTCGCCGCGTCGAGCCACGTGCTGGGCGACCACCTCTCGATCGTCGACGTGGCGTGGCTGGTCTACGTCGAGCGCCTAGCCTGCGCCGGCTATCCAATCGGTGACTTGCATCCGCACGTTGCGGCGTGGCGATACAGGCTCTTGGAACAATCAGCCATCGCGCGCGAGCTGGAACTGCCTGAGGCGTTGCGCGGGATGATAGCGGACCGGCAGCGCGCTCTCGCATCGGCGGGTCGGACGTTGGCAGCAGTCTGTTTCCCTGAGGTGAACGTGGCGAGCGTCGTCCCCTGAACGGTAGCGAGCTTCAGCACACCACCTCATTGATGCGGTCGCTGACGCCGCGCGGATGTCAGCGCTAGGCACCGGTGCTCTCCAGAGCCACCTGTCTGAAATAATTGAGGGCTTATCGGCGTCAGCAGGGTTTGGCCGGTTGCGGCCATTCTGCTTCAACGCTCGGCTCGGCCAAGAAGCAAAAATTCGACGCAGCTGACGATTGGCGCGAAGTGCTGCTGCGTGATGCCGAGTCTTGATGACACTTCAATCTGGAGACCGCGACATACCCGTTGTGGGCGAGCTTAGAGTTGTGGTCGCAGACCCGCGACCGCGTTGGCGGCTTCCAGCTGCGCCGCGATATGCAGGACGGTCGACTCGGCAAACCACCGGGAGGTGATCTGTATGCCGATCGGCAATCCCTCGCGGCTCGTGCCGAAGCGCATCGACAAGGCGGGAAGACCGGTCAAGTTGAATGGAACTGTTGCGCGTAGGATGTGCCGCGCCGTGACGCTCTGGCCCTCGATCACGAGCTCCGAAAGGCCGTGCGGTGTCGCCGGCACTGGGGTGACTGGACAGAGGAGCGCGTCGTAGCGACGGAAGAAGTCTGCGAACCCGCCCCTGAGGCGCTCGACCGCTTGGCTCGCAGCCACGTATTCCCCCGCGGCGACATCCGGCGCCCCCAAGATCCGCGCGGTGTACTTGAAGATCTGATCATGGTGCCCAGTGGTCGCCTCCGCGACGACGGGCTTCACCTCAGGTCCCTGTAGCTTGAGGTACAAATCGATGCCGTCAATCTCCTCCAGCGTCGGGATGCGAACGGGCTGGACGTCAAAATCGGCGCTCGACAACGCGCGCGCCGCATCGACGACGGTCGCCGCCACCTCAGGGTCGATGGGTCCGAAACCGGGCTCCACTAGCCATCCGACCCGCATTCGTCGGGTCGGCTTTGGTCCGCAGCCCGCATCGAGATCGACCGGGCTGTTGGCGTAGCCGTCGATCCCGTCCGGTCCGGCGAGGAGTCGGTAGGCGAGCGCAACGTCGCGCACGCTCCTCGCCATGGGGCCGACATGCCAGAGCCGCCTGGGCACCTCGGGCCAATGACCCGTGGTCGGGATACGTCCGTGGGTCGCCTTGAGCGCCACGATCCCGGTATGAGCGGCTGGGCCGCGCACGGAGATCGCGACGTCGCTACCGAGACCGAGTGGCGACAGGCCGGCCGCGATCGCCGCCGACTCGCCCCCGCTCGATCCGCCCGGTGTCCGGCTTAGATCCCACGGGTTGTTGGTCCGGCCGGTGAGCAGGTTGTCGGTCTCAATCGCGTAGGAGAACTCGGGCAGGTTCGTCTTGGCGAGCAGGATAGCGCCCGCCTGCCGAAGGCGGGCGACGCTCGTCGCGTCCACGGTCGGGATACGTCCCCGGAAGATCGGTGAGCCGCGCTGCGTCGGTACCTCGGCGGTATCGAGCGAGTCCTTGACCGTAAATGGCACGCCATGAAGCGGCCCGAGATCTTCGCCGCGCCGCACGGCCTGCTCGGCCGCTCGTGCTTCCGCGAGGGCGCGCTCCGCCACGAGCGTCACGACCGCGTTCAGCTGCGGGTCCACCGCCTTGATCCGATCGATGTGAGCCTGCACGAGCTCGACCGGCGATATGCTCTTAGCCGCCACTTGGGCGGCCTGTTCGGTCGCGTCCTCGAAGGGCATGGCTGAACCTCAGACTGCCGGTGCGGCTAGGGCCTCAGGCCACCTGTCGGTGGCTTGGCTTGTTCCACTCTCGGCCAAATCTTCCAGCTCGGCGAGCCGTTGCGTCAAGCGGAGGTCATGCTCGAATCCCGGCATGTCTGTCGCGCCGCGGCTGATCGCGTCGCGTGAGGCTATGGAGATGCCAAGGGTGTTGACGGCCTCGGCAGGTAGCGTGGCACCGAAGACGACGATGAGGCCCGTTGCCCGACGAGCAACGCGTGCGATGCGCCGTGACCATCCCGGGGCGGAACGCAATCGTGCGCTCACCCCGCCTCGACATGCGCGCGGGAGGCGTCAGGGTGCCGGGACGCCGCGAGGGGACGAAGAAAGTCTAGGAATGCTGCGAACACGGGGCGCATCTGTCGACGCGAGGGATGGTAGAGGAAGAAGCCGGGAAATGGCGGCGTCCACGCCTCGAACAGCCGGATCAGCGAACCTCGCGCGATCTCGGTCGCGACATCCGGTTCGAGCATGTAGCCGACACCGAGCCCCTTCAGCGCGCAGTCCAGCGTGAGCGAAGGATCGTTGAAGGTCAGCGGACCCAATACGCGTACCTCGAACTCCTCCCCACCCCTGCGGAACCGCCACGGGAGCAGGTTGCCGGCCGACGTCATGCGGTAGTGGATGCAGCGGTGGCGCACGAGGTCGCGGGGATGCTCGGGCGTGCCGTACCGCGCGAGGTAGCCGGGTGACGCGACCACCGCCATGCGCAGGTCAGGGCCAACCTTGAGGGCGATCATGTCCCGCTCGATCTTCTCCCCGAACCGGATGCCGGCATCGAACCCGTCGGCCACGATATCCCGGAAAGCATACTCGACGAGGACCTCGACCGTCGCCTCCGGGTGTTCCTCTACGAACGCCGGCAGGACGGGGCGGATGACGGCCTCGTAGGCCTGTCGTGTTGCTGTGAGCCGGAGCGTTCCCGATACGCCCTGCCGGCCGCGGTCTAGGGCCTGGAGGACGCTCTCGATCCCTTGAAGCGCCGGTCCGAGGGTGCCGAGTACGGCCTCTCCGGCCTCGCTGACAGACACGCTGCGACTGTTGCGCTGCAGAAGCCGGACACCGAGCCGCGTCTCCAGACGCCGTATGGTGTGGCTCAGGTTCGAGGTTGAGGTCCCAAGCTCGGCCGCCGCACGCCGGAAGCTGCGCAGGCGCGCGACCACCGCGAAGGCGGCAAGATCGTCGAGGCTGGGACGTTGCATCGTGCGATCTCATTCAACGGCTCATTCCATCCATCCGAGCTTATCGCACGCATCGGAACGCGCCACACTCGTCGTGAGGTGGCCGAAGAAAGCAATACGATGCGGGATGGAGCGGTGCGCGAACGGAAGATCAGGATCGGCATCGTCGGCGCGACGCCCAGGCGCGGCTGGGCGGGGTCCGCGCATGTGCCGGCTCTACAAGCGATACCTTCGCTGACCCTGCACGCCGTCGCGACCCGCAGTGAGGCGTCGGCACGCATTGCGGCTGAGGCGTTCGGGGCGCCGCTTTGGTTCGGCGATCCCGCGGCCATGATCGAGTACGAGGAGGTCGATGCGGTCGTCATCGCTGTGAAGGCGCCCGATCACTTCGGGCTCGTGCGGCAGGCGCTACTGTG
Source organism: Methylobacterium sp. J-030 (assembly GCF_022829545.1). GTDB lineage: Bacteria > Pseudomonadota > Alphaproteobacteria > Rhizobiales > Beijerinckiaceae > Methylobacterium. Next base: position 5,587 of record NZ_JAKSYM010000287.1, read on the forward strand.
TGGCAAGCCGGTGTACTGCGAATGGCCGTTCGGGCGCACGGTCGAGGAGGCGCGCACCCTCGACGCGTTGGCCCGGGATCGGAACGTGGCGACAGCGGTCGGTCTCCAAGGTCGGTTCTCGCCTTGGCTCCGTCAGGCGAGAGACCTGGTGGTTACGGGCCGGCTCGGCCGCATCCTCTCGACGTCGCTCCTGGCCTACGACGAGCTCTCGGTCGGCTCCGTCGACGAGGGCAACGCCTACCTGCTCGATGCAGCGAACGGGGCTAATCCGCTCACGATCCACAGTGGGCACTACATCGATGCCCTGTGCTTCGTCCTGGGCGAACTAGTGACTGTCTCGGCCGTCACCGCCGTCAGCAAGCCGCGCGTCAGAGTGCGCCAGACGGGTGAGACGAGGACGGCCACGTCTCCCGACCAGATCGCCGTCTGCGGGCTGCTCGAAGACGGCGCGGTCGCGAGCTTCCAGATGCGGGCCGGAAGCGGCGACCCGTCCTTCACTTGGGAGATCCAGGGCGAGCGAGGGGTGCTACGCATCTCGTCCGCCGGCTACTTGATGTGGCGTCCCCTGAGACTGGAGGTTTGGGATGCCGAGACTAAGCGCTGGGACGCCCTTCCGCCTCCGGATACGGCGGAGGGCCTCGGAGGTCTGGGGGCGCTCGCAGAACCGGCCCGTAACATCGCCCGCGCCTACGACGCCTTCGCCGCCGACATCCTGACGGGATCCCGGAGTTCGGTAACGTTCTCGGACGCCCGCCGGCGGCGCGAGACGGTGGAAGCAGCTCGCACGGCCGCACAGGACGGGGTCGCCAAGTCTCCGCTTACCTGATGCCCCCGCGCCAAGCGCGGTCTCATCCCCGAGGATCTCTGCAGGTTGGTTTCAGTGAAGCTCTTCTACGCTCCCGGCTCGTGCTCCCTCTCGCCGCACATCGTGCTCCGCGAACTCGGCCTGCCGTTCACGTTGGAGCGTGTCGACCTCGCAACCAAGCAGACGGCGTCCGGAGAGGATTACCGCGCGGTCAACCTGAAGGGCTACGTGCCCGCCCTGCAACTCGCCGACGGCGAGGTCCTGACGGAGGGGCCCGCGATTACGCAGTACCTAGCGGACGTCTACGCACCCGGCATCCTCGTTCCTCCGCCGGGCACCGTCGAGCGCGCCCGGGCCAACGCTTGGCTGCACTTCATCGGCACCGAGCTTCACAAGCCGTTCGGCCCCCTGTTCGATCCCAGAGTATCACTGGACGCTCGGGCCGCCGCGACAGAGAGTCTGAATCGCGGTTTCCTCATCGTCGAGCGAGCGCTCGCGGATGGGCGCCCCTTCCTGGCCGGCGAAAGCTTCGCCCTGCCCGACATCTACCTCTTCGTGGTGCAGGCTTGGGCATCGATCACCGGCTTTAACCTGAGCCCGTTCCCCCGCATGATCGACCTCTCCGGACGCGTGGCAACGCGGCCCTCGGTGCGGGAGGCCCTCGCAGCGGAAAGGCAGGGGGAGAAGCGCGCGTGACACTGTACAGACAGGTTGTCGATGCGGCGTCGGATCGAGCGTGGCCACCTCGTCAGGAGCAGCTTTAGGCATGTCCTCGCCTGCGCTTGTCTCGCATTCGTTCGGCACCCCTCGCCACCGAACGCACTACCTTGAATGCGGACCGTTCGACGGACCGTTGATGATCTTCCTCCACGGCTGGCCGAGCATCGGCCTGATGTGGCGCAGCCAGATGGGGGCGTTCGCCGACGACGGGTGGCGCTGCGTCGCGCCCGACCTGCGCGGTTTCGGCAGCTCGTCCGCGCCCGCGGCGGTCGAGGCCTACGCCGTCGAGAACGTCGTCGCCGACGTGGTGGAGCTTCACGACCATCTGGGCGGCAAGCCCGCGATCTGGGTCGGCCACGATTGGGGCTGTGTCGTGGTCGGCGCGTTGGCCGCCCACCATCCGCAGCGCAGCTGCGGGGTGGTGCTGACCTCGCTGGCCTATCAGCCCGCCGGTCACGCTCTGCAGACGCTGGTCCCGCTCGTCGACCGGACGATCTACCCGGCTGACCGGTACCCGGACGGCCAGTGGGACTACTACCGCTTCTACACCACGCACTTCGAGGCGGCGGTGGCGGACTTGGATGCGGACCGCAGGGCATCGCTGGCCTCGATCTTTCGGTCGGGCAGCCCGGCCACGCTCGGCAAGGTCGCGCCGCTTGCGTTGGTGACGCGGAACGGGGGGCGCTTCGGCGACGCGCACCGGGCCCCGCCGACTGAGCGCGACCCACTAATCTGGTCAGCGGCAGATTTCGACGATTTGGTGCGGGCGTTCGAGATTACGGGCTTCCATCCGCCCTGCGCGTGGTACCTGAACGACGATGCCGCCGTCGCCTACGCGCGGCAGGCTTCCGATCACGGCCGCCTCTCTCAGCCCGTGCTATTCATCGACGGCCACTTCGATCAGGTCTGCACTATCACCGGCAATCGCCAGGGCGACCCGATGCGTGCAGCCTGTAGCGACCTGACTGTCGTGAGCCTGCCAGCCGGGCACTGGCTACCGCTGGAGCGGGCTGCGGAGCACATCGATGCCGTCCGGACCTGGCTCCGGAGCAAGAAGCTCGACGGCGGGATGCGGTAGCGGCCCTACGCGTTGGTCGTCACCCGCCCCTCCATTCCCTGCTGCATCCCGCTCTCGGAGCCGCGTCATGCCGCATGAACACGTCGTCGTCCGCACCTCAGATGGCGAATGCCCCACGCACGTATTGACGCCCGACGGCAAGGGTCCGTGGCCGGGCGCGATCATGTACATGGACGCTGGCGGGATCCGGCCCGCCATGATCGACATGGCGCGGCGGCTCGCGGGAGCAGGTTACGTCGTGCTGCTGCCGGACCTTTTCTACCGCTACGGACCCTACGGCCCCTTCGTGCCCAGGGACGTCCTCGCAGGCGACTACCGCGCGATCCTGGGGCCGCTGATGGCCACGACGGGGAACGACAAGGCTGCCGAAGATACGAGCGCGATCATCGCCTGTCTTGCCGCGCGCGGCGACGTCAGTGGCCAACGTATCGGCGCGGTCGGCTTCTGCATGGGCGGTGGCATGGCTCTCGGCGCGGCGGCCGCGTTCCCCGACCGCTTCGCCGCCGTCGCGAGCTTTCACGGCGGGAACCTCGCCACCGACGCGCCGACCAGTCCCCACCGTGGCGCACCGTGCATCGAGGCCGAGGTCTACGTCGCGGCGGCCGAGGACGACCGTAGCTACCCGACCGAGATGGCCGCCACACTGGAGGCCGCGCTGAGCGACGCCGGCGTGACATTCCGTGCCGAGACCTATCCCGCCGAACATGGCTGGATGATTCCGGACTTTCCGGTCTACGATCGAGTGGCCGCGGAACGCGGGTGGAGCGAATTGATCGCGCTGTATGGGCGCATCCTGCATCGTCCAAACGATCAGCCCCGCGTCGGCGGTCGATAGTACGATTGTGCCGGCCCCTCATCATGGAGCAGACATGTTCACCCACGTGATGATCGGCAGCAACGATCTCGACCGGTCAAGAGCCTTCTACGACGCCACGTTCGCCGCGTTGGGCGGCGAGCCGGGTGAGATGGATGCTAGGGGCAGGCTGATCTACGCCCACGAAGGCGGTCGCCTAATGATTACCAAGCCAATCGACGGGCAGCCGGCGACCGCGGCCAACGGCGGGACCATCGGTATCGCCGCCGAGAGCCCGGACCGCGTTCGCGCGTGGCACGAGGCTGGCGCCAAGCACGGCGGTACCGCGATTGAAAGCCCGCCCGCGGAGCGCCCGAACGGGTCCTTCGTCGCCTACCTCCGTGATCCGGACGGAAACAAGCTGACCGCACGGTCCAAGCCGACGAGGTGACGAGGGCGGCCCTCGATCGTTTCTCGGAGGGGCACGCGACATCCGCCTCGCACGACTCTGGATGACGCGCCGGCGAACGCTGGCGCAGGCGAGGAGGGGCTCCAGAGCAAGCTTCGGCCGTACGTAGACGTCGCGCCGCTCCGTCCGTCACGCTGCCGTGGGACGTGATCTGGTACCGTCACATCGGGTCCGGCCAATCGCATGCCGGAAGCTCGACTTTGACGGGATCGAGTGGATCCGGTTCGCCTGCGACGGAGGCGACCGACGGTGGTACGAGTAGGCGTCGCGGACCTCCGGTCTCGTTCGGAGATCCAAGCCTGGGAGTCGTCACCCGGTGCACGGACGCAGCATGACCACGGGAGCATCGTGATGGGTTCGTCATCGGGCACGGGCGTACGGTCCGTTCCGCCGCCGACGGCGAGCGCTATCGCGGGCTGGTACGAAGGAGCCGACCTCGCCGACGCCTTCGCAGTGACGCTGCCAGGACGGGGACCACATGACCTGGCTGCCCTGGCCGAGCGGTCGCTCCGAAATCCCGCACCGTGGTTCGGAGTCGCGATGCGGTTGCGCGACGCGGCCGTGCGTCCTTTCGGTGTGCGAACCTCGCGTCAGATCCGCGATCACCTCCGCAGCCGGGATGCCGACCGAATCGACTTTTCCCCCGTCCTGTCGCGCTCGCAACAGGAGATCGTGCTCGGCGAGGACGACCGGCACCTCGATTTTCGCCTGTCCCTGATGCTGACCGCACGGCCGGACGGCAGGGAGGATCTAACGGCCACGACGATTGTGCGTTGCCACGGCCTTCTCGGCCGGGGCTACCTTGCCGCGATCATGGCTGGTCACGTGTTGGTCGTCCGATTGGCCCTGCGGCAGGCGTCGCGCGACTGACCGTTCGGACGAAAAACAAATCTTTGACGATCAGGGGTCGGGCGGTCACCTGGAACAGGCCACTACATCCTCCGTGAGGCGCGCACCCCGGGCGCGACCACAGAGGGCTCGACGCTCAGCCTAAAACGTCCGCTGCAACTTCGATGATATCATGATGGCCGAGGCCTACGCGCTCTATGGGACGTTCGCCGAGGATTCTGGCCCCCCGATTAATCCGGGCGTGCGCCGGCGGATCCTAAGTGGGGCCGTAGACGCGCGGACCTACATCGCCGCCCTGGCGCGCCAAGGCCGATGCCCGCGAGATGCTGCAGGCCTTCGGCACGGTCAATGCGCTGCTCGTCCCGACGGCGCGCACCCTGCCGATCCCGCTCGCCAAGGTGGACGAGGCGACGACGCCGGCGGTCCTGACGCGCTTCGTCAACCAGATCGACTTCTGCGCGCTCGCTATACCGAACGGGCTGTCCGCGACGGGCCTGCCGATCTCGCTGCAGATCGTCTGCCGGCCTTTCGATGAGGCACAAGCGCTTCGCATCGGGTTCGCCTTCGAAGCCGCAACGGCGTTTCACCGTGCGACCCCGCCCATGGCAGCGTGAGGGTGCGATAGGCGCTCGGATCGACGGAGCCTGACGAGCTCGGCGCGCGACGCTCACGCCGTTCAGCCATGGGCGCGGCGCGCGTCGAGGACGATGGGTTGCCCGTGCGGGGTCGAGCGGGCAGCTAGATCCCAGGCATCCCGCAACGCGGCAAGTCCATCCCGGTCAGTCACGGCCTTGCGAACCAGGATCGCCTCGAGGGCGCATAGCCAAGCCTGATAGGTGGCCTCGCCGCAGGGCGCGGAGGCGGGATCGGCGCGCATCGCCGCCGCCAGCGCCTCGGTCCATTCCGGCCAGGTAAACAGTCCCGCCTCGTGCAGCGACACCGCCATCGCGAAGACCTGGGCCTCCCAGGGCTCGCGGAACACAGGCGCCTCGCTGTTCGACCGATCAGGTGACGGGCTCAAGATAGCTCTCCCAGGCATCCACCGAGACGCTTAGCGTCGGGTCGGCCTCTACACCCCACAGCTCGGTGCCGCCGAAGCGGATCGTGTAGAGCCATTGCGGGTCCTCGCCGAGGCCGTGGGCATTGGTGTCCGGCAGCACGAAGACGCCGTGCGCCCGTTCGACCGTCCCAACCTTTCCGCGCACGTAGCGCGGCAGGCGAGTGTGAGTCGGCAGGTTGATCACCCGCATGCGCACGGCCTCATTCACGGAGAAGCGCGCCGGCGCGGACGGCTCACGCGCGTACCGTGTGCCCGCGGCGAGCGCCGGGCCGACCGCTTCCGCGCGGAGCACTCTCGGCACCGAACGAGCGGGCTCCCGGGACGCTCCGGCCGCGACCTCTTCGGCCGTGACCATCCCCTCCGCGATCAGCCGGTTCGTCAGCGCCTCCAGCCAGATCCGGTAGTAGGACGAGCCGTAGTACATGGCCGGGGGCAGCGACTCCCGGCTGAAGCGCATGGCGTCGATGGTCCAAACGCCGGTGGCCGAGGCCGCCAGCGTCACGGCGAGCACCCGCTTCTCCCAGTCCGCGTGGAAGCGGACTGCCTCAGGCTCCGGCACGACGGGGCCGAAGCCCATCATGCCGCCGACATCCTGCGGTCCGTTCATGAGGCGGCCGCCGGCTGACGGGCGACGCCTGCGCCGATCATCGAGTCGCGAGTGACGAGGTCGGCGAGCGCCGCCTCGTCGAGCCCCTCGCTGCCGGGCGGGCGCTGCGGAATGACGAAGTAGCGCGTCTCGGCGGTCGAGTCCCAGACCCGGATCTGCCGGTCCGCGGGCAGGCTGACGCCGAACTCGGCCAGCACACCGCGCGGGTCGATCACTGCGCGCGAGCGGTAGGCCGGGCTCTTGTACCAGGCCGGCGGCAGGCCGAGCACCGGCCAGGGGTAGCAGGAGCACAGGGTGCAGACCACGAGGTTATGCTGCGCCTCGGTGTTCTCAACGGCCACCATGTGCTCGCCCTGCCGGCCGCCGAAGCCGAGGGCGGCTATCGCGGCGGTGGCGTCCCGCAGAAGCCAGTCGCGATAGGCCGGATCATTCCAAGCTCTCGCCACGACGCGGGCGCCGTTGCGCGGCCCGATCTTTGTCTCGTACGTCTCTATGATCGCCTCGAGCGCGGCCGGGTCAACGTAGCCTTTGGCGACCAACAGCGTCTCGAGCGCGCGCACCCGCAACTCGGTCTCCGACAGGGCGCTTCCGCGATCGTGATGATCGTGCCGGTGATGATTGTGCCCGTGGTCGTTGTGCATCGGCTAACCTTTCCCGACGTCGTCGCGCGCTGTCAGCGCGCCGATCTTAGTCAGCGCGAACATCATCCCGAACCCTCGATCCTGGCGTCAACCGTACGGTGTCGGGTGTGACGCCACCCGCGCTAGGATGCGAGATTGAACTCCGGACGCTCGACCGCCCCGCTCTCGATGCGCCCAATCAGACCGTGAATGTCGCCTAGCACCCACAGGTCCCGGACCTTGCCCAGCGCGAAGGTGAAGACTGGCGCACCGTACCACCAGACGTGGCGGCCGGTCGGCGGCTGGCCGAACAGCGGCTTGCGGTGAATGCCATGAAACCGCAGCTTGCCGGTGACTTGATCGCCTTCCTCGACGAGGCCGAGGATGTCCGAGGTGTAGTGCTCCAGGGAGTCTGTCACCCAACGCACGTATTCGGCGAACTGGGCATGTCCAACCAGGACCGGTCCCAGGGAACCACGGAAGGTGAAGTCGGCGTGGAAGATCTCGGGGATCAGCCGAACGTCGGCGTGGTCCCACATGTCTTTGTAGAATTTGCGCACGACCTCCTTCTGCGGGCTCAGCGCCGCGCGGTCGATCGGCATCGGTGGCTCCAGGCCGTGAGGGGCGGCAATCATAGGCGTTCGTCTCTCAGTGTCGGAAGGGGGCACGCGCTGGGCTACGGCGCGCGAGGTCGACGGTGCCGTGTCAGGCGCTCGGGGCTGCTGCAGGCAGCGGCGGCAGCTCGTCCTTCGCCGAGGGCGTCGCCTGCGTGATGTCGCGGCCACAGGTCTCGGGCAGGAACAGCAGGGCGAGGATGGCGAGACCGTACGCCCCAGCCGTGTAGAGTCCGATCGCCGTGCCGAGAGGCAGCGTCGTACTCAGCAGGCCGACAAACGCCGGGAAGAGGGCGCCGATTCCGCGGCCGACGTTGTAGCAGAAGCCCTGCCCGGTACCGCGCACCTCGGTCGGGAAAAGCTCGGCGAAGTACGCGCCAGTTGGGGCGAACATCGCGTTCGCGCAGAAGCCCAGCGGGAAGCCGAGGACGAGCATCAGCGCGTTGTCGATCGGCGCGAGAGTGTAAAGGCACACGACGATTGTTGACAGAACGGCAAACAGCAGGAACGTGCGACGGCGTCCGATCCAGTCGGCGAGGTGGGCACCTGCCAGGAAGCCGCAGAAAGCACCGAAGATGATCACCGCGAGGTATGAACCGGTGCCAAGGACGGACAGACCCTTCTGTGTCTTCAAGTAGGTCGGCAGCCACGTGACTACCGCGTAGTAGCCGCCCTGGAGGCCGACGGCGAAGACGGACGACAGCACCGTGGTCCGCAGCAGGTCGCGGTGGAAGATACGCACGACCTGTCGCATCCCAGGTCGATGGTCAGTCGCTGACCGCGCACGGGCCACGGCCTCGAAGACCTCCGACTCGGTCACGTAGCGCCGGATGAAGATGACGAGCAGGGCTGGCAGAACGCCGATCCAGAACATGACCCGCCACGCCTGCTCTTGCGGTAGGATTGAGAAGAGCAACGTGAACAGGAGGGCGGCCCCCGCCCACCCGACCGCGAAGCCGCTGTGGACTGTGCCTGCGGCCCGGCCGCGGAACGTCGGCCGGATTACCTCCGAGATCAGGACCGCGCCGGCCGCCCACTCCCCGCCGAAGCCCAGGCCCTGCAGGCTGCGCAGAACGAGGAGGTGCCAGTAGTCGGTCGCGAACCCGCTCAGGAACGTGAAGACCGCGAACCAGACGACGGTGATCTGCAGGGTCCGCACCCGGCCGAACCGGTCGCTGAGGGCGCCGGCGATCCATCCCCCCATCGCGGAGAACATGAGCGCCACAGTCCCGACATAACCGGCCTGGACCTGCGTCATACCCCACGTCGCGATTAGCGTCGGGATCACGAACGAGTAGATCTGCACGTCGAAGGCATCGAGCGCCCAGCCCCCGAAGCAGGCCGTCATCGTCCGCCGTTCACGCTGAGTGAGATCCTGCCACCACATCCGCATCGTCACCCTCCGTCGTCGGGACGGTGACCATGGAGGGGCCGACGTCCGAGTACGGGGTAGAGAATGAGCGAGGCAAAAACGCTTGAAAACGTAGATTTTTGCTTTTGATCAATGCAGATTTGCAGCTTCGGGCAATCTGCATATGTCCTGAGCAGGTGACGATGATGGGCCCCCTCACCGACTTCGACTGGACTGACCTGCACACCTTCCTCGAGGTCGCCCGCGGCGGCAGCGCAGCCTGTGCCGCAGAGGCGCTGCGCATCGATGCCACCACTGTCCGGAGGCGCATCGCGTCGCTGGAGGATGCGCTCGGCCTAACTCTCTTCGTGCGGTCGGGCCGGTCCGCGCAGCTCAGTGGAGACGGTGATCGCATCCTCGCCATCGTCTCGCGGATGGAGGAGCTCAGCAAAGCCATCTCCCGCGATGCCACGGACGCGTCGCGCGATCTGGTCGGCGTCGTCCGCGTCTCAACGATGGAGGGTTTCGGGAGCTACTTCCTCGCTCCGCGCCTGAGCGAGTTCATTCGACGCCACCCGAGGCTGTCGATCCAACTGGTCGCGTCCCAGACGATCCTCAACCTGTCCGAGCGGGAGGCCGACATCTCACTGAACATGGTCCGGCCGCAGCGAGGACGTCTCATCGTGCGCCGGGCAGGGCAGTTCGGCGTCGGGCTGTACGGATCGCCGGGCTATCTCGAGCACGCCGGCGTGCCGTCGGTCCTGGCGGACCTCCGATCGCATGAGTTCGTCACCTACGTCGAAGAGCTGATCTCAGTCCCCCACGTGCGCTGGCTGCCCGACGTCATCGCCGAGCCTAGGTCCCGTTTTGCCTGCACGAGCCTCGTCGCGCAGTATGAGGCGGCCATCGAAGGGGCGGGTCTGGCCATGCTCCCGACGTTCATGGCGCGGCGGCGCGGGGGCTTGATCAGGGTGATGCCCAGAGAGGTCAACCTCGTCCGCGACTGGTGGCTCGTCGTGCACGCCGATCTGCAGAACGTACCCCGCATCCGCGCTGCCATCACCTTCATCAACGAGATCATGCGCCGCGATCAGGCGATACTGATGAGCGATCCCGCCGGACAGCCGAGCGAGTAGAGTATTGTTTCGAGGTTTGATGTCGACCGGCGATCTCACCGCGCGACCCTGCTGCGGGGCCCGTGCCACTAGCGTGAGACGGGCGCCGGCGGCCTCCATCTCGCGCCCGATCCTGCCACCCCTGTAGACAGGCGGTCAGAGCGAAACGACCGGATCGCCTGTCCGCACGATCCCGCCGACGAGGATCCGCGCGTTGAGGCCGGATCGGTTGAGGATTAGATTGAAGATCTCTTTGCCCGTTATCTCCTCGATGTGACGACACGGGACGCTTAGACGCGTAGCCTCGACGACGACGGAGCCGATGCGGAAGTGGCGACCGACGAGATGGTTGAGGGGCACGCCACGCGTCGTGATGTTCCGGCGATGGTCCGCGGGTGAGAGTTCGACGCCGTGGTCGCGCCACAGGGCTTCTAGGGTTTCCTCTTCGAAGAACGTCACTTGGCGTCCCTCCTCGGGCTTGTTCGAGTAGAACCCGCTGCCGACCGCGTAGCGGTCGCCCTCAATGCCATAGCCGGCGACAAGAGAGATCGCGGCCATCGCCTGCATGGGGAGGAACGCCCGCGGACCCAGGTGCAGGTGCGCCACCCGTCCGTGCCATCCCATCCCGACCTCGCTCCGGCGATCTGCATCGTCGGACCTCAATGCGGTCGTCGCGTCGCCGTCAGAATAAGGCTTGGTAGCCTCGATGATGCTCTCGTTCTGAACGCCCATACCCCGGCCCGTCCCCAAAGTGCCGTGCCGATTAAACGCCGCCACGACGTCCGGTCGCGGTCGAGATCGACATCTCCCGTATCTTAATCGTTGAGTGGGTCCACAGGCAACATGTTGCCCAATGGACAATCTCCTGGGCCATGGTTTATCCGATGCCGCCGGTGTGGCGGAATCTCCAGCCGTCGGCTCGGGTGGCGCTAGCGCCGAGGACGCATGGCAGACACGAAGAACGCCCGTGCCTCAGCACGGACGGCGGAGGGCCTGGGCAACCGCGTAAAGGCCCTACGACGGCGGCGCGGGCTCACGCTGGAGCAGCTCTCGGCGGCTACAGGGCTGAACAAGGGCTACCTGTCCCGCATCGAGAACGGTGAGAAGGTGCCATCCATCTCGACCGCCCTGAAGCTCGCGCAGGCGATGGATGTCCCGACCGGTATGCTCTTCGGCGAGACCGTGGACGACGACGACATCCACGTTGCCCGCTCGGTCGATCGGAGTCCGTTGCACGAGCCCGCCGGCTCCGGGCGATACGCCCTCACCCCCCTGTCCGAGGGCGCGCTCGCGTCCCGGGTCGAGTCGTACCTCATGCATCCGTCGAGCGACTTCGAGGCGGACGATCGCGCGCAGCACGCGGGCACGGAGGCGATCTACGTCGTCGACGGGCACGTCGCGATCGCCTTCGCGGACCGGACCGTGGAATTGGCGGCGGGGGACTACATCCAGTTCCCCGGCCACCTCGCGCACCACGTCCGGCGTACCGGAGCGACGGCGATCGTGCTGATCGTCATCGCCCACAGCTAAACGGCCCGGAGCTCGGCCGCCGATCAGGCCTCCTCAACCGGCCGCATCGCCCAGGTACAGGCCAGGGATACCGCTGCCGCGACCGCGAGGTAGGCCCCCACCGCGGCGATGCTCCCCGTCGCGGACAGGAGCCACGTCGCCGCCAGCGGCGCGACGCCCCCGCCGATCGCTCCCCCGACGTTCGCACTGAGCGAGAGGCCGGTGTAGCGCACCTTCGCGGGGAAGAGCATCGAGAACAGGCTAGCCTCGGGCGCGTACATCACCGGGTACAGGACGCCGAGGGAGAACGCGATCGAGAGGCCGACCAAGATTGCATCTCCGCCGCCGATCACCATGAAGAGCGGAACGGCGCAGATCAGGAGCGCGACGTTGCCGGCCGCGAACAGCGCGCGTTTCCCGACCCGGTCGGCGAGGCTCCCGCAGAGCGGCATCAGCACGAGCATGACGACCGCCCCTACCGTGATCCACCGGAGGATGTCGCCCCGCGGCAGGCCGAGGGTCCCGGTCGCGTAGGAGAGCGCGAAGACGGCCATCAGCCAAAACATCGTGATCTCTCCGAGCTTCGCGCCGACGCCGAGCAGGACGGTCGTCAGATGGCGGCGGCCGATCTCCGCGACGGGCACCCGCACCGTCTCGCCGGCCTGCTCGACGCGGGCGAAATCCGGGGACTCGCCGACGCGTCGCCTCACGAAGACGCCGACGACAATGAGCAGCGCGCTGGCTAGGAACGGGAGCCGCCAGCCCCACGACAGGAACGCATCCCCCGGCAGTGAATTCACCCAGGCGAAGACTGCGCTCGACAGGATCAGCGCGAGCGGACATCCAGCCTGGGGCAGGCTGCCGAAGAGGCCGCGGCGTCCCTTCGGCGCGTGCTCGACCGCCATCAGCACGGCCCCACCCCATTCGCCGCCGAGAGCGACACCCTGGCAGATGCGCAGGAAGACCAGGGCGACGACGGCCGACAGGCCGACCTGCTCGTAGGTCGGCAGCAATCCGATGATCGTGGTCGGGATGCCCATAAGCAGGAGGCTCAGGACGAGCATCCTCTTGCGCCCGATCCTGTCGCCGAAGTGACCGAAGAACAGGGCCCCGAGAGGACGGGCAAAAAGACCGGCGGCGAAGGTCGAGAACGCCGCGAGCATGCCGGCGACGGGGTCCAGTGATGAGAAGAACAGCTTGTTGAAGACCAAGGCGCTCGCCGTTCCGAAGATGAAGAAGTCGTACCATTCGATGGTGGTCCCGATCATCGTCGCGAATCCGATGGTTGCCGCAGAGGTTTGCACAACCCGCGGTTCGATAGTTTCGATCGTGGTCGCCGTGCTCAATGAATGGGCCTCCTCAAGATCATCCGCCGAAATTATGGGCAACGCGATTGCCATAGGGCAACTTGTTGTCTAAAGGATCGGAAGTTACTTTCGGCGTCAAGGGGGCGTCGAGGTGGGTCGCATTCGGTTTGGAGCAGCGCGGAGATGGACTTTCGCTCGCCGAGAAACCTCTTCGGTCAAGTCACGGTGACGGTGGTCGCGCGTCGAATGCTGACTGCTCGGGTCGTGGAACTCGAACTCGCGGACCCGGACGGATGGGACCTCCCGCCCTTCGACGCGGGTGCGCACGTGAGCGTCCACCTGCCGGAGGGAAAGACCCGGCCGTACTCGCTGTGCGGCGACCCGGTGATCTCAGGCCGCTATCGCCTCGCGGTCCTGCGTCAGGACGACGGTCGGGGTGGCTCGGCGTGGATCCACGAGGTCGTCCGGGTCGGCGACACACTCCATGTCTCGCTGCCGCGCAACAACTTCCCCCTGGCGGCCGAGGCCGACCACCATCTCCTCATCGCCGGCGGCATCGGCCTCACGTCGTTCCTGCCGATGGTCGACGTCCTCAACCGGGCCGGACGCGCGTTTCATCTCCACGCCTGCGCCGGCTCGCCCGAGCACATGCCCTACCTGCGGCGGTTACGCGAGCTGGAGGCTGCCGGTGTCGCGACCCTTCATTTCGACGGCGGCGAGCCATCGGCCGGGCTCGACGTCGGCGGCCTCCTCGATGGAAGGGGGCCCGACGTCCACGTGTACTGCTGCGGGCCGAGCTCGTTGATGGATGCGGTCCGGCGGGCCACGGCGCCCTGGCCTGAGGATCGCGTCCATTTCGAGCGCTTCCAGGCCGAACCCACCATTCCGGCCGGGAGCGCGGACGCGACCGTCGAGCTCGCCAGGAGCGGGCTGACGATCGCCGTCCTCGCCGGCCAGTCGATCGCGCGTGCGCTGCTGCGGCACGGGGCAGAGATCGACGTGTCGTGCGAGGCGGGGACCTGCGGCAGTTGCAGGACCCGCTACCTGAGCGGTCGGGTGGATCACCGGGACGTCGTGCTCAGTGCCGCCGAGCGGCGGGACTACATGACCCCCTGCGTCTCCGGCTGCGCCGGCGAGCGCCTGTTGCTCGACCTGTGATCGCACCGTGCCGACGCACGGCGCTGACACCTCATGTCGCCGGGCAGCGACCGGCCACGACGGAGATGGACCGGATGCGACTCTACGTGTTGCCGGGAGCCTGCTCGCTCGCGAGCCACATCGCGCTGGAGGCGGCGGCGGAGCGCGCGCCTACAGCGACGCCCCCCTGGGAGGTCGTCGTGCTCCAGCGGGGCCGCAACCACGATCCCGAGTACGCCGCGGTGAATCCGCTGGGCACGGTTCCCGCCCTGGTCACCGCGTCTGGTGGGTTGATCGTCGAGAGCGTCGCGGTCCTGCTGCATATCGCGGATGCGATCCCGGCGGCCGGTCTGGCGCCACCGGCGGGCGGGCCCGACCGTGACCGGCTGCACATGCTCCTGTCCGCGATGGTGACGGCCGGACATACCGCGTTCCAGATGCTCTGGCGTTCGGAGCGCTTCGCCGACACGGACGAGGGCCGCGCCGCGGTGCAGCGGATGTGCGAGACCCGGATCGGTGGGCTGTTCGAGCGCCTCGCGCGGGAGATTCGCGGGACGGGCTACCTGATCGGCGACAGTCCCACGGTGGCGGACATGTACCTGTTCGTCCTCGGCCGCTGGGGGCTTCGCCTCGATCGCCCGACCGACCGCTGTCCGGGGCTATGGCATTTCACCGAACGCATGGCGGATGCCGGTGCCGTCCAGCGGGCGATGGCCCGGGAGGGGATCGCCCTGCACGGTCCGAAGGCCGGGCTCGGCTAGCAGCGGCGACCGGAACCACCCCGGCCGCGGCATCTCACTCGGCGTCGCCTGAGACGAGGGAAAGCATCCTCATGGACCAGCTCTGGGTACCCATCCTCACGCATTACCGCGGCGGCTCGGTCGATCCGGACCGGATGGGGATGCACATGCGATCCCTTCAGCCACATGTCCGGAGCGTCCTTGTCGCCGGTTCCACCGGGGACGGCTGGGATCTCGACGCGAGGGGCTTCGACGAGGCCCTGGAAGTCCTGCGTGACGCGGAAGCCTTCTCATCGCAGGTGGAGGTGCTGATCGGTCTGCTACAGCCCTCGACCGAACGTGTCCTTGCACGGCTGGACCAGGTGACGGCCTTCCTCGGACGGACGGCGATCGCGGCCCGGATCGTGGGAGTGGCCGTATGCCCGCCGGTCGACGGCGACATCGATCAAGCCGGCATCGTACGGCACTTCATGGCGGTGATCGACGCCTCGCCCTGGCCGGTCTCGCTGTACCAGTTGCCTCAGGTCACCGGTTGCTCCTTGGAGCCAAAGACGGTCTCGGCGCTGGCGCGCCATCGCAACGTCGCGATGTTCAAGGACAGCAGTGGCGCTGATCTCGTCGCGCTAGCAGACGACGATTACGGGGATCTGCTGCTCGTGCGAGGTGCCGAGGGGTCGTACGCTGCGCACCTCCGCCCGCAGGGCCGCTATCACGGCTGGCTGCTGAGCACGGGGAACGCCTTCGCCGCGCCCCTCCGCGACATCCTGCGGGCGCACGCCGACAGCAGATTCGCGCACGCCGCGGATATCTCACGACGACTCGGCGCAGACATCGACAGGCTGTTCGCGGACGCCGCTACGGTACCGTTCGGCAACGCATTCTCCAACGCGAACCGTGCCGCCGACCACATCCTCGCATACGGGAGCGCCGGGTGGCGAAATGTCGAGCCGCCCGAGACGATCAGCGGCTTGCCGTTGCCCATCCATCTGTTGGCAACCGCCGATCGCATCATCTCAGAGCATATCGAGACGATACGATCGGGATATCTACGCTGACGGCGTAGGTCGTCCTGACACGTCCGCTTTCGATTGACGGTCCAAAGTGTATGGATGTCTGCATTGGGCGCACAGCAGAACGTCCGGTTTTGCGCCCATCGGTAATCCGGCATTGCGTGATCTGGCCGACTGCAGCCCGTCCGCTTCTGGACCAGGAACGAGAAATGCGGACATCGCTGTGATGCCAGCTCACGACCCTTTTGAGACGGTCGCCCCGCGGCAGGAAACGTCAGCTTCCGAGCCACGGTCGGAGCAGAACTGAGTAGCTGGGATGGCAGGCACGCCCGGGCAGCGTTCGAACGATCGACGGGCTGGGCGCGGTCCGACTGAGAGGCCGCCGCGTCCCCTTCAGGGCGTGAAGCGTGCAAAGAGGCGGTAAAGGTGCCCTGGGTGAAGCATCGTCACGGCAGTGACGCTGCCGTTCCCACGCCAAGTTCGGCGCTCTAGGCTTAGGCAGGCGTGGCCGGGCTCGATCTCCAGGAGGGCGGCCGCTTCGGCGTCAGCGTGGCAGGCCGAGATGCTGTGCTCGGCGCCGGTCCAGGGCACGTAGCCGACGAGCCACGTGTTCGGCGGCACGACGGAGAAGTCCTCGCGCTCCGCCTCCGGGATCTCCGACAGGTTGAGCAGGCGGTCCTCCAACGCGAAGGGCCGGCCGTCGGTCCGGTGCCGGCACCGCAGTGCCAGGATCGGGCTGCGCGGCTGGACGCCGAGCCGGTCGGCGTCCGCGCGCCGTGCGGCACGGCGCTCGCGGTAGAGCAACTCGTAGCCGTAGCGCGCTCCTCGGCCCTCGACCTCGGCCTTGAGGTCGGGGATGCTGAGCAGCGCCTGCTGTGCTCTGGGCCGTGCGACCACGCTCCCGGCCCGTCGCTTGCGCTCGATCAGCCCCGCGGTCGCGAGGTCCGTCATGACTTTGTTCACGGTCATGCGCGAGCAAGCGTAGATCTCGACAAGTTCGTGCTCGAAGGGCACGCGGTACCCAGGCGGCCAGAGACCGGAGAGGATGTTGGCCTCGATGTCCCGCCGTATCCGCTGGTAGAGCGTGGCGGAGGGCCCCGCCGGCGTGACTGACTCCATCAGGCGAGCAATTCCTTCAGAACCGCGCGGTAGCGGTCGCCGATGGCCACGGCCCGCACGTGCCGCCCCCCGCGGACGACGCGGCGCCCCCGAACCCAGACCTCGTCGACCGGGCTCTCGCGCGCGGCGAAGACCCAGGTGTCGAGTACCGCGTCGACCGACCGGCCGGCAAGCGCCGCACCGCGCCGGAGGCACAGGATGTCGCCCACCGCGCCGGGCGCCAGCTCGCCGGGGGCGGTCCCGAGCGACCGTGCGCCTCCGGCGAGACAGGCGTCGAACAGGGTGCGCCCGGTCGAGCGTCCATCGCCCAGCGACAGGGCGTTGCGCGCGCGCAGGGCGAGGCGCTGCGAGTATTCCAACTGGCGTAGTTCGTCGGCCGCGCCGATACATACGTTCGAATCCGTCCCGATTCCGATCGTGCCGCCCGCCTTCAGGAAGCGGACGGCGGGAAACGTGCCGTCCCCCAGGTTGGCCTCCGTGACGGGGCACAGGCCGGCCACCGCGCCGCTTGACGCGAGCCGATCCGTTTCGTCGTCGGACAGGTGCGTCGCGTGGATCAGAGTCCAGCGCCCGTCCACGGCGAAGCGGTCCAGCAGCCAGTCGACCGGGCGCTGTCCGCACCAAGCGAGGCAATCCCGGACCTCCTTCTCCTGCTCGGCGATGTGCAGGTGGATCGGCGAGTCCGGCGCAAGCACCGCCACCCGTTCGAGATCGCTCGGCGTGACGGCGCGCAGGGAATGCGGCGCGACGCCGATGACGATGCCGGGGTCCGACCGGGCGTGGGACCGGCAGCTGTCGAGGAGCCGCGCGAAGGCGTCGATGCCGGTGACGAACCGGCGCTGCCCCGGCTCGGGGGGCAGCCCGCCGAAGCCCGACTGCGCATAGAACACCGGAAGCAGGGTCAGGCCGATGCCCGTCGCGGCGGCCGCAGCGACGATCCGTCCGCTGAGCTCGCCGATGTCGGTGTAGGGAGCGCCGTCGGGCGCGTGGTGCAGGTAGTGGAACTCGCCGACGCGGGTGAATCCGCCCTCCAGCATCTCGGCGTAGGCCTGGGCCGCCACCGCTTCCACCTGGTCGGGCGTAATCCGCCCGACGAAGCGGTACATCAGTTCCCGCCACGTCCAGAAGCTGTCGGCCTCGGTCCCGCGCGCCTCTGTCAGCCCCGCCATCGCCCGTTGGAACGCGTGGCTGTGCAGGCTCGCCAGACCGGGCAGGCCGACCGCGTGGTGCGCGTCGTCCGGCGCCCGGGCGGCGCCCGCATCGACGGAGGCGATCCCCTCTTGCGTGAGCGTGATCCGGACATCGTCCGCCCAGCCGCCCGGCAGGAGTGCCGTGTCGAAGAACAGGCCGGTCATCTCGCAACCCTTCCGCAGATCCCTGGACAAGCCGTCCGTCGATCGATATGTATAGATATATTCGGTGGCTTGGAAGCGGACCGGACGGTGGCGCGCATGCTCGTGGACACGCTCTGGCGCAATGCGCGGCTCGCGACCCTGGCCGGACCGCGCGAGGACCGGGGCTCGGGCCTGGGCATCGTGGAGCAGGGCGTGCTCGCCGCCCGGGACGGGACCATCGTCTACGCGGGCGGGGCGGCCGAGGCTCCGTTCTTCGAAGCCGCCCGCGACGTCGACTGCGAGGGCCGCTGGATTACCCCCGGCCTGATCGACTGCCACACGCACCTCGTCTACGCCGGCAACCGCTCGGACGAGTTCGAGCGACGGCTTGCCGGCGCGACCTACGAGGAGGTCGCCCGGTCCGGGGGCGGCATCGTCGCGTCGATGCGCGCGACCCGCGCCGCGAGCGAGGACCGGATCGTCGCCGAGTCCCGGCCGCGGCTCGACGCCCTGCTGGCCGAGGGCGTGACCACGGTCGAGGTCAAGTCGGGTTACGGGCTGTCGACGGAGGCCGAGGCGAAGCTGCTGCGCGCCGCGCGGCGCCTCGGCACGGAGCGCGCCGTCACGGTCGTGACGACGTTCCTCGGCGCGCACGCCCTCCCGCCGGAGATGGCGGGCGACAAGGATCGCTACATCGACCTCGTCTGCCGCGAGATGCTCCCACCGATCGCGGCGGAGGGCTTGGCGGACGCGGTCGACGCCTTCTGTGAGGGCATCGCGTTCTCGCCCGCGCAGACGGCCCGCGTGCTCGCGGCCGCGCGGGACCTGGGCCTGCCGGTCAGGCTGCACGCCGACCAGCTCTCCGACCTCGGGGGCGCGGCGCTCGCGGCCCGGTTCGGGGCGCTCTCGGCCGACCACGTCGAGCACGCCAGCGAGAACGGGATCGTCGCGATGGCGCAGGCCGGCACCGTCGCCGTGCTCCTGCCCGGCGCGTTCTACTTCATCCGCGAGACGAAGGCGCCGCCCATCGCGCTGTTGCGCGAGCACGGCGTGGGGATCGCGCTCGCCACCGACAGCAACCCTGGCACCTCGCCGCTGACCTCGCCGCTGCTGGCGATGAATATGGGCGCGACGCTGTTCAGGCTCACGGTCGAGGAGTGCATCGCCGGCGTGACCCGGGAGGCCGCCCGGGCCCTCGGGCGGCAGGACACGGTCGGCACGCTGGCCCCGGGCAAACGCTGCGACCTCGCGATCTGGGACATTGAGCGCCCGGCCGACCTCGTCTACCGCATGGGCTTCAATCCGCTCCACCGCCGGGTGTGGAAGGGGCTCGACGCGTGACGCCCCCTGGCCCGCCCCCCTGGCTGACAATCTCGCGCGGGCAGGCGCCGCTGATCGTCAGCCTCCCCCACACTGGGGTCGAGATCCCCGAGCCGTTCGGCGCCGGGCTCGTGTCGCCCTGGCTCGCGCGCCGGGATGCCGACTGGTGGGTCGACCGGCTCTACGACTTCGCCGCCGGGCTCGGCGCGACGGTGGTCCGGACCGCGATCTCCCGCACGGTGATCGACGTTAACCGCGATCCCAGCGGCGCGTCGCTCTATCCTGGTCAGGCGACGACGGAGCTATGCCCGACGACCACGTTCGATGGCGAAACGCTCTACGAGCTGGGCCGGGAGCCGGACGCCGCCGCGGTCGCCCGGCGCCGGGCGGCGTTCTTCGACCCCTACCACGCCGCGCTGGAAGAGGAGATCGCGCGCCTGCGCGCCCGGCACGAAGCGATCGTCCTCTACGATTGCCACTCCATCCGGTCGGTCATCCCGCGCCTCTTCGACGGGACCCTGCCGAACTTCAACATCGGCACCGATTCGGGCCGGAGCTGCGATCCCCGGCTGACGCGGGCAGTCGCTGCGGTCTGCGCGGCGAGCGCCTGGTCCCACGTCGTCGACGGGCGCTTCAGAGGCGGCACCATCACCCGGCACTTCGGCGATCCCGCTCGCGGCGTTCACGCGATCCAGATGGAGCTCGCCTGCCGGACGTACATGCCCGAGCCGGACGCCCCCGTCGCCGAGGGTGACTGGCCGGCGCCGTACGATCCCGCCTACGCCGCGCCCGTCCAGGCGAGGCTGCACGACATCCTCGAAGCCTGCCTCGCCTTCGTGGCGCGGCCAGACGCAAGCAGACCGCACGCATGAACCGTCCCGCGAACCGCCTCGACAACGCCCGGACGATCCGGGCGCCGCACGGCACCGAGCTGTCGGCCAGGAGCTGGCAGACGGAGGCACCGCTGCGCATGCTCATGAACAACCTCGACCCGGGCGTGGCCGAGCGCCCCTCCGACCTCGTCGTCTACGGCGGCATCGGCCGGGCCGCGCGGGACTGGGACAGTTTCGACCGGATCTGCGCCGCGCTACGGCGGCTGGAAGCGGACCAGACGCTCCTGATCCAGTCGGGCAAGCCGGTCGGCGTGTTCCGCACGCACCCGGAAGCGCCGCGCGTGCTCATCGCCAACTCGAACCTCGTGCCGCACTGGGCGAACTGGGAGCATTTCAACGAGCTCGATCGCAGGGGGCTGATGATGTACGGCCAGATGACGGCCGGCTCCTGGATCTACATCGGCTCGCAGGGCATCGTTCAGGGCACCTACGAGACTTTCGTCGAATTGGGCCGCCAGCATTACGGCGGCGACCTCTCCGGCCGCTGGATCCTGACCGCGGGCCTGGGCGGCATGGGCGGCGCGCAGACGCTGGCCGCGACCATGGCCGGCGCGTCCTGCCTCGCGGTCGAGTGCCGGGCCTCCTCGATCGAGGCCCGTCTGCGGACCGGCTACGTCGACATGCAGGCCGACGACCTCGACCACGCGCTCGCAATCGTCGAGCGCTCCTGCCGCGAGCGCAAGCCCATCTCGGTGGCGCTGCTGGCCAACGCGGCCGACGTCTACCCCGAGTTGGTCCGGCGCGGCGTCCGGCCCGACTGCGTCACCGACCAGACCTCCGCGCACGATCCCGTCAACGGCTACCTGCCGCAGGGCTGGACGCTGGACGCGTGGGAGGCACGCCGCGCGGCCGATCCGGCCGGCGTCGCGCGCGCGGCGAAGGGCTCCATGGCCGTCCATGTCCGGGCCATGCTGGACTTCCACAGGGCCGGGGTGCCGACGGTCGATTACGGCAACAACATCCGCCAGATGGCGCTGGAGGAGGGCGTGGCCGACGCCTTCAGCTTCCCGGGCTTCGTGCCGGCCTACATCCGCCCGCTGTTCTGCCGCGGCGTCGGACCCTTCCGCTGGTGCGCGCTCTCGGGCGACCCAGAGGACATCTACCGCACCGACGCCAAGGTGAAGGAATTGCTGCCGGAGGCGACCCATCTCCACCGGTGGCTCGACATGGCCCAGGAGCGCATCCGCTTCCAAGGTCTGCCGGCGCGGATCTGCTGGGTCGGGCTCGGCGACCGCCACCGGCTTGGGCTCGCCTTCAACGCGATGGTGGCCTCGGGCGAGCTGAAGGCGCCGATCGTGATCGGCCGCGACCATCTCGACTCGGGCTCGGTAGCATCCCCGAACCGCGAGACGGAGGCGATGCGGGACGGCTCCGACGCCGTCTCGGACTGGCCGCTGCTCAACGCGCTCCTGAATACCGCCTCCGGCGCGACCTGGGTCTCGCTACACCACGGCGGCGGGGTGGGCATGGGCTTCAGCCAGCACGCCGGGATGGTGATCGTGGCCGACGGCACCCCGGAGGCCGCGAGGCGCCTCGAGCGCGTGCTGTGGAACGACCCTGCCACTGGCGTGATGCGCCACGCCGACGCCGGCTACGACCTCGCGCTCGACTGCGCCCGCGAGCGGGGCCTGGACCTGCCGGGCCTCGGCGGTCCCGGTGTCCCGGTCTGACGCGCGTGGGGATCCTGCGGGCTGCCCATCACCGGACGATGCCGTGGAAAAACGGCGGCGGCGAGACGATCGAGATCGCGCTCGGCCCGGACGGCGCCGCCCTGGATCGCTTCGACTGGCGCGTCAGCGCGGCGACGGTTGGTCGGGACGGGCCGTTCTCGGCGTTCCCGGGCATCGACCGGACGCTGTGCGTCCTGGACGGGGGCAGGATCGAGCTGGCGGTCGGGGACGCCCCGCCCATGCGCCTCGATGAGGGGTCGCCCCCGTTCGCCTTCGCGGCCGACGCCGCGTGCGCGGCGCGGCTGGTCGACGGTCCGATCACCGGCCTCAACGTCATGTCGCGGCGGGGCCGCCTGACCCACAGCGTGCGGCGGATCGACCTCGGCCGCGGAATCGAGGTGCGGGCGTCGGGCGACACGGTGCTGCTGTTCTCGGCCTCGGGCGCGCTCGCCGTCGAGGCGGGTGCGGGGCCGGTTCGCCTCGACGCGCGCGATTGCCTGATGGGTGGCGGGACGGTGGACTGGCGGGTGAGTGCCGTCGGGCCCGCGGTCCGGTCTTTCCTGATCACGTTTCACGTCGTCTGAACGCACCACGCAGGCCGGGGATGGACCGATGAAGCCGATCTACTTGGACTACCTCAACCGCCTCGACATCGCGGAACTCGGCATGACCGACGCCGAGATCCTGGCCGCCATTGAGACGAGCTTGGCCACGCAGGGGCGGGGAGAGGCCGTGATCGAGCCGCGCGTCCACCTGGAGCCGGGGGTCGCCAACGGCCACTTCAACGTGCTGCGCGGCGCGCTGAAGGAGCCGATCGACAGCGCGGGCGTGAAGGTCGTCGGCGACTTCGTAGACAACTACACGATCGGCCTGCCCTCGGAATTGGCGCTCCTGCTGCTGCTCGACCCGCGCACCGGCGTGCCGAAGGCGATCCTGGACGCCAGCGGCATCACCGATATGCGCACCGGCGCCGTCACCGCGATCGGCGCGAAGTACCTGGCGCGGAAGGGCTCGAAGGTCCTCGGCCACATCGGCGCGCGCGGCACCGCCTACTGGAACGTGCGGCTCCTCGATTACCTGTTCGACTTCGATGAGATCCGCGTCCACTCGCGCCGGCCCGAGAGCCGCGACGCCTTCGCTGAGCGGCTGCGCCGCGACCTCGGCAAGGCGGTGATCGTGACGGACGACTGGCGGCCCTGCGTGGAGGGGGCCGACATCGTCGTGGAGGCCTCGCGGCTGTCCGAGCCGACGCCGCTCCTCAAGACGGCCTGGATTGAAAAGGGCGCCTTCGTCGTGCCCTACGGCACCATGAGCGCAGTCGAGCCCTCGCTCACCGGCATCATGGACAAGCTGGTGGTCGACGACTGGGGCCAGTGCAAGGGGGGCAAGTTCGGCAGCCTGCGGGCGCACGTCGAGGCGGGCACGCTGTCGGAGGCGACGCTCCACGCCGAACTCGGACAGATCGTGGCGGGCCTCAAGCCCGGGCGCGAGAGCGATGCCGAGACCAACCTCCTCTGGCACCGCGGCCTCTCGCTCTCGGACATCGCGCTGGGGCACGCGATGCTGGCGAAGGCGCGCGCGCTCGGGATCGGGCAGCGGCTGCGCTACGCCTGAATGCCGAGCGGGACCAACCCCATGACGTGGATCGCCAACGCCCGCATGTACGGCGTCACGCCGGACGCGGCGTCGGCCTGGGCCGAGCTGTTCGCCTGGGTCGCCGCCCGGAGCGGCGTGCGGCTGGACGTCGTGGCGCATCCGGCCGACCGGCCGATGGCCGAGCTTTGGGCGCGCCCCGACCTCGGCTGCGCGTTCATGTGCGGGCGCCCCTGGCTGCGGGCGGCCCCGAGGCCGATCCCGATCGCCCGCCCCCTGCCGTCGCCAGCGCGCTACGGCGGCCGGGCCCGGTACATGACGGATCTCGCGGTGCGCACAGACGCTCCGTTCCGCACACTGGAGGACACGTTCGGGCACCGGATCGGCTACACGCTGGAGGAATCGCACTCGGGCTACAACGCGCCGCGGCACCACCTGCTCGCCCACAGGTCGGAGGCGCGGCCTCGGCTGTTCGCCCGGTCCGTCGGCCCGCTCCACACGCCGCGCGGCGTCGTCTCGGCGCTGCTCTCGGGCGAGATCGATGTCGGGCCGCTGGATTCCTACTGCCTCGACCTAATGCGCGCGGACCCGGCCGATGGCGCGCAGGGGCTGCGCATCCTCACTACGACCGTGCCCGCGCCGATCCCCCTGCTCATGGCGTCCCCTGGCTGCCCGGCACCGGTGGCGGACGCGCTCCGGGGTGCGTTCCTCGCCGTCTCGGACGCTCCGGAACTCGCCGACATCCGGGGGCGGCTCCTGCTGCGCGGCTTCGGCGCGGTGGACGAGGCGGATTACGCGCTGCTGTCGGCCTGGGACCGCGAGGCGGTCCAGGCTGGCTACCCTCAGCCCGCGTGAGGCCGGCCCCGATGGACGTGCCCGCCACCAGTGCCCGGCGACGAACCGGCCCGCTGCCGACACGATGGGCGAAGCCTGCCCATCATCTCGGCTTGCCTGCGGAGGCGGCAAATATGTACAGACATAGTCGCGGTCGCCCTTGGGCTCGGGTCCGGAGTCAGCACGCATGACCGATGCCGCCCTCACCTTCGCCGACATCCGGCAGGCGTTCCCCGGGCCGGGCGGGGGCGAGCCGACCCGCGTGCTCGACGGGATCAGCTTCGCCGTCGGCCGCGGTGAGTTCATCGCGGTGATCGGGCCGAGCGGATGCGGGAAGAGCACTCTGCTCCAGATGGCGGCCGGCCTGCTCGCGCCGACGGGTGGCGAGGTCCGCCACCGCGGGCGCGTGATCGCCGGCGTGAACCGCGCGGTGGGCTTCGTGCCGCAGCAGGCACAGCTCTTCCCGTGGAAGACGCTCTCAGAGAACGTCGAGCTGCCCCTCCTGCTGCGCGGCGTCGCGCCCGCGGAGCGGCGCGACAGGGTGGCCGAGGCGTTGCGGGCGGTGGGCCTCGACGGATTCGAGCATCACTATCCGAACCAGCTCTCCGGCGGGATGCAGAAGCGCGGCTCGATCGCCCGCACCCTGATCTACAAGCCCGACGTGATCCTGATGGACGAGCCGTTCGGCGCGCTCGACGCGCAGACCCGGATGGTGATGCAGGCCGACCTCCAGGCGCTGTCCCGCGCGGCCGGCGCGACCGTCGTGTTCATCACTCACGACATCACCGAGGCGGTCGTGCTCGCGGACCGGGTCGTCGTACTCAGCCAGCGCCCCTCGCGCGTGCTGGCCGACGTGGCCATCGACCTGCCGCGCCCACGCGACGTGTTCGAGCCGTTCCGCAACCCCGGCTTCGAGTTGGCCTACGACGCGGTGTGGTCGCGCTTCCGCACGCAGATCAGTCTCGGACGAGCGCATTGAGGCCGGAGCCCGCACCATGACCGAGCTCGCCGATCCGATCGCGCCCCAGGCCCCGATGCGGGCGGACTCACCTCCGGCCCCACGGGTGCGGACGCGCCCGGGCGGGGGATACGCGGCGCGCCTGACCCCGCTGCTGCCCGGCCTGGTGCTGATCGCCTTCTGGCAGTGGGCCTCCGGACGGCTCGTCCGGGAGATCTACGTAAGCAAGCCCACCGCCGTGGCCTCGCGCTTGTACGAGCTGTTCGCGACCGGCGAGATCTTCCCGCACCTCTGGACGACCGCCCAGGAACTCGTCCTCGGCTACGCGATCGGCGTCGCGGGCGGGATCATGGCGGGCTACGCGCTCGGGCGCTCGCCGCGGCTCGCGCGGGTGTTCGAGCCCTACGTCATGGGCTTCTACGGCGTGCCGAAGATCGCGCTGGCGCCCCTGTTCATCATCTGGTTCGGCATCGGCATGGGCTCGAAGGTCGCGCTGGCGGCGATCATGGTGTTCTTCCTCGTGTTCTACAACGTCTACACCGGCGTGCGCGGGGTCGACCGGGAACTCGTCAACCTCACCCTGGTGATGGGCGCCAACCAGCGCCAGCTCACCCGCCACGTCTACCTGCCGGCGGCAGCGCCCTTCGTGATGCTGGGGATGCGGCTGGCCATCCCCTACAGCGTCATCGGCGTGATCGTCGGCGAGTTCACCTCCGCGACGCAGGGGCTGGGTTTGTTCATCCACGAGGCGTCGTCGACCTACGATCCGGCCGGGGTCTTCGCCGGGATCGCGATCCTGCTCGCCTTCGTCCTCGGCGCCGGCTCGCTCGCCGGCCGGCTGGAGCGCCGGCTCCTGCGCTGGCGCACGCTCTCGGGCACGAGCCCGAGCGAGATCTGACCAGCCCCTCGCATCAGGACAGGGATCGGCACCATGCGCATGATCGTCGACGCGACCCGAGCGGCCCTCCTCGGTGCGGTCCTACTGATGGGGCCGGACGCCGCCTGCGCCCAGCAGAGTGTGCGCATCGGCCTCGGCGCACCCACCTTGAGCTTCCTGCCGATCTGGGCGGCGCGGGCGTTCGACACCTTCAAGCCACAGGGGCTCACGGCGAGCGTCGTGGCGCTGCCGGGGGGCGACACCGCGGCGCTGGCCGCCCTCGACGCGGGCGACGTCGACCTGGCCGCCGTCGGCACCGACGCGCTGCTGCGGGCGACGGCCAAAGGCCAGCCCTTCGAGATGGTCTACACGGTGATGTCCAAGGTCACGGCGCAGCTCGTCGTGTCGCCTGCCTTCCTGAAGCGGGCGGACGTGACCGCCGCCGACCCGCTGCCCAAGCGGCTCGCCGCCCTGAAGGGCGTGCTCGTCGGGGTGACCTCACTCGCCGGCGCACAGGAGAACGCGGCCCGCTGGCTCGCGGCCAGGGGTGGCCTCGACCCGAAGGCCGACATCAAGGTCGCGCAGGTCGGCAGCCCGGTCGCGGCTCAAGCCGCTCTGGAGGTCGGGCGGATCGACGCCTTCGTTCTGTCGCCGCCCGAGGGCTACAACGCCGAGAAAGCCGGCACGGGGGTGGTCCTCGTCACGCTCGGCGACGACTTCCCCCTTCTCGCCGAGCAGCCCTACCTCGTCCTCGTCGCAAAGAAGCCGATCTCGGAACAGACCGCCGCGCTGATCACCCGGACCGCCAAGGCGATGCGGGCGGCGGGTGCCGCGGTCGCGGCCAAGCCCGAGGAGACGGCGGCCGCCATCCAGAAGCAGTTCTTCGCCAAGGCGAGCCCGGACGCCATCACGGCTGCGGTCAAGGCGATGGCGAGCGGCGTCGCTGGCGGCGGCCGGCTCAGTGCGGGAAGCGTCCAGAACGCCCTCACCTTCGCCGAGGAGGTCGGTGCGTCCTACGGGCGGGGCGTCGACGCCAAGGCCTCCGAGGACGACCTCTGGACGAACCGCTTCGTCGCGGCAGCCGAAGCGCCCTGACGCGGTCCAGCGCCATGCGCATCCTCACCGCACTCCAGGCCGCCGCACTGCTGCGGGACAGCATGACGGTCGCGGCCTCTGGCTTCGGCGGATGCTGCCACCCGGAGGCGATCACCGCCGCCGTCGAGGCGCGCTTTCTGGCAGAGGGCGCTCCGCGCGGCCTCACCCTGCTCTTCGCCGCCAGCACCGGGGACCGCAAGACCCGCGGAATGGATCATTTCGGCCACGAGGGCCTCGTGGCGCGCGTGATCGCCGGGGGCTGGCGGGGCACGCCGCGCCTGGGCGAACTCGCGCTCGCCGAGAAGATCGAGGCTCATTGCTGGCCGCAGGGCGTCATCGCACAGCTCTACCGGGCGATCGCCGCCGGGCAGCCTGGGATCGTCACCCGTATAGGGCTCGGCTCGTTCATGGACCCGCTGCACGGGGGCGGCCGGATGAACGCCTCCACGCCCGCCCCTCTGGTCGAGCGGGTGCGCCTGCGCGGGCAGGACTGGCTGCTCTACCCCGCCCTGGCGCTTGACTGCGTGCTCCTGCGCGGCACGACGGCCGACGAGGACGGCAACGTCACCACCGAGGACGAGGCATTCCCCCTCGATCTGCTGGCCATGGCGCAGGCCGGGCGCAACTCCGGCGGTCTCGTGATCGTCCAGGTGAAGCGGATCGCCCGGCGCGGGTCGCTCGACCCCCACGCGGTGCGCGTGCCCGGCCACTTGGTGGACCACGTCGTCGTCTGCACCGACCCGGCGCTGCACGGCATCACCTTCGGCGAGGCCGACAACGCCGCCTTCGCCGGCCGCCTGCGCGTCCCGGACGAGCGCGCGGTCCTGCCGCTCAGCGTCGACAAGGTGATCCAGCGGCGCGCCTTCCTGGAGATGGCGGGCTTGGACCACCCGACGATCAACCTCGGCATTGGTATCCCGGCCGGGATCGGGCGCGTCGCGGCTGAGGAGGGGTTCACGGCTTACACGATGACCGTCGAGTCGGGGGTCGTCGGCGGCATCCCCGGCGAGGAGCTCGCGTTCGGGGCCGCCGCGAACCCGACCGCGGTCGTCCCGCAGGCGTCCCAGTTCGACTTCTACGACGGCGGCGGCCTCGACATCGCCTTCCTCGGCATGGCCGAGGCGGATGTACGCGGGGCCGTCAACGTGAGCCGGTTCGGCCGCCAGGTGGTCGGCGTCGGCGGCTTCACCAACATCGCGCAGAGCGCGCGGCGCGTCGTCTATGTCGGCGCCTTCACGGCGGGGGGCGCCGACATCGCGGTGGGCGAGCGCGGCCTCGCGATCCGCGCGGACGGGCGGACCTGCAAGATCGTCGAGCGGGTCGCGCAGGTCAGCGCCGATCCAGCCGCCGCCCCGCCGGGCCAGGAGCAGGCGATCGTGACCGAGCGCGCGGTGTTCCGGGTGCGGGACAGCCGGCTGACGCTCACGGAGGTGGCCCCCGGCATCGACGCGCGAACGCACGTCCTGGAGCGCCTGCCGCCGGGCATCGCGGTCGCCGAGCCGCTGGGGACCATGCCGGGCAAACTGTTCGCTGAGCGCCCGATGAGGGAGGCCGGTCCATGATCCTGCACGGGGCCGTCGTCGTCGTCACGGGGTCCGCGACCGGGGTGGGCGCCGAGTGCGCCCGGATGCTCGCGGCGCGCGGCGCGCGGGTGGTCGTGAACTACAGCCGCAGCCGAGCGGAGGCGGAGGAGACGGCCGAGGCCTGCCGCGCGCTCGGGGCGGAGGTCGAGCTGGTCGGGTGCGACGTTTCCGATGATGCCGGCTGCCGAGACCTCGTGGCGCGGAGCCTCGCGCGGTGGGGACGGCTCGACGGGCTCGTCAACAACGCGGCCACCACCGCGGCCTCCGATCCCTTCGACCTCGAGACGCTGTCGGGCAAGGATTTCCAGCGTGTCTTCTCCGTCAACGTGGTCGGGGCCTACCAGATGGCCCGGGCCGCGATCCCCGCCATGCGGCAGGGCGGCGGCGGGGCGATCGTAAACGTGTCCTCGAACGTGGCCTTCACGGGCGGGGGCAGCTCCTTGGCCTACACGGCCTCGAAGGGCGCCCTCAACGCCCTGACGCTGGCGCTCGCGCGGACCTGCGGGCCGGAGATCCGTGTCAACGCCGTTTGCCCCGGGATCATCGACACGCGCTGGATGCGGCAGGCGGTGGGGCCGGACGCCTACGCCGCACTGGCGCGGCGCTTCGGCGAGAGCGCGCCGCTGGGCCGCGTCGCCACGCCGACCGACGTCGCGGGGGCGATCCTCTGGCTGATCGAGGGCGCTGAGTTCGTCACCGGCGAGCTTCTGTCGGTCGACGGCGGCATCCGACTCTCCGGCGGACGTCCCCGCCCGGCACCGGCAGCCCCGTGAGCCCGTCCGGTGAGGCCATCCTCGCGCACCCGATCGCGGACGCGCGCCAGAGCGTGTCGGCCGCGCAGGCGATCCTCTACGCCCTGTCGGTGGGATACGGCAGCCAGCCCCTCGATCCCGCGCACCTGCGCCACGTCTACGAGCAGGGCCTCGAGCCGGCACCGACGCTGGCCAACGTCGTGGCGCATCACGGCCCCTGGATGCGGACCTTCGGCGTGGATTGGCCGCGTGTCGTCCACGCTGAACACCGGCTGACGATCAACCGGCCGGTTCCCCTGGACACGCCGCTGATCTCGCGGGCGCGCACCCTCTGCGTAGTCGACCGCGGCGTCGGGAAGGGCCTGTTCGTGACCTTCGAGCGCGTCGTCGCGGTCGCCGGGACCGGGGAACGGGTCGCGACGATCGTCCAGACGAACGCCTGCCGCGGCGACGGCGGGGGTGGTTCGGCTGGGGCCGCCCCCGATCCCCTGGAGGCGGTGCCTGATCGTGGGCCCGACGCTGTCCTCGACCTCCCGATCCCGGAGAGTGCGGCGCTTCTCTACCGCCTCAACGGCGATCTTAACCCCCTGCACATCGATCCAGACGCCGCCGCACGGGTCGGCTATCCCCGGCCCATCCTGCACGGCCTGTGCACGTTCGGTCTCGCGGGCTATGCCATCGGCCACTTGACTGAGTTCGGCCGGCCGTCGCGCCTAAGCTTTCTGGCCGCGCGGTTTAGCGCCCCGGTCTATCCCGGTGAACATCTCCGTATCGAGATCTGGATTTCGGGTGGGGACGTCAGGTTCCGCTGCATGGCCCGGGAACGCGGTGTCCGGGTCCTCGATCATGGGCACGCGAAAATTATCTGATGATACGATGCGGTACGTAGTAGAGCTGCATCCATGCCGCCTCGATGTGCGGGGCGCGCGTGTGCGAACCCGCATTGTCGACGGATATGCCGACTGCAAAAGCCAGTACCGAACCGTCGATGGTGGAGCGCTGATCAGTGAAATGGAGACCGAGCGGCCAGCATAGTCGATGTCTGCTTCTCGGCCGTTGCTTTTAGCATCTAAACGACCGAGATGGGCGCAAAGCCGTATGTCTGCTTTTCAGCTGAATCCATAGCTTGCCCCGCTCAGCTGCTCGACCACCCAGTAGACAGTCTCCAGCAAGCGCAATCATCAAGGCCTTGACATTAGGATTATTATCCGATACGATGCTCGACGTCGCCCAAACCCCGCGACGCCGCAACCGGCCTGTGATGAAGCCCCCTTGCCCCAAACCACCCCCCCCCGATCGGCACGCGCAGCCGCACCTCAGCGCAGCCTCCGCATCGAGGCGCGCCTCGGGGCGGCTACATCGTCTCTGCAGCCACGTCATGCCCGCCGACCCGCCGGCCAGACCGCCGCCGCTCGCGCAGCCCACGGGTGACGGTGGCGCGGCCGCGGACTTGCTGTCGCCTGCCATGGCTATTGACGTGGCGTCAATGGCTGCTGTAGGCCTACGCACGGCCGGGGTCTTGAGGCTAAGCTTGATTGCGGCTGGTGGCGGCACGGTTGCGGCTCGGTGCGGAGGGTTGGCGGGCATG
>NZ_JAKSYM010000294.1 GCF_022829545.1 Methylobacterium sp. J-030
CCGGTAGAGCAGGCTGAGGATCATGGTGTTGATCGCCACCGACTTGCCCGAGCCGGTGGTGCCGGCGACCAAGAGGTGCGGCATGCGCGCGAGGTCGGCGATGATTGGCTCGCCGCCGATATTCTTGCCGAGGCACAGGGCGAGCTTGTGCTTGCTCTCGGCGAAATCCGTGGAGGCCAGAAGCTCGCGCAGATACACCGTCTCGCGCTTGGCGTTCGGCAATTCGATGCCGATCGCGTTGCGGCCGGGCACGACCGCCACGCGGGCCGAGACCGCCGACATGGAGCGGGCGATATCGTCGGCCAGCGCGATCACGCGGCTGGACTTGGTGCCCGGCGCGGGCTCGAGCTCGTACAGGGTGACGACCGGGCCGGGCCGCACCGCCAGGATGTCGCCGCGCACGCCGAAATCGCCGAGCGTCGCCTCCAGCAGGGTGGCGTTCTGCTCCAGGGCGTCCGCCGAGATCTGGCTCGCCTGGGACGGGCCGCGGGGGGCCGCCAGCAGGTCGAGGGCCGGCAGGGCGTAATCCTCGGGCCGGAGCGGCGGTGCGGGCGCGCGGCGGGCCGGCACCGGCGCGGCGGCCGGCGGGGCGACCCGGGACGCCGTCGGCTCGGGCTGCGGCGGCTGCGGGCGCTGCGGCGCGCGCGGGGGGAGGGGTTGCTGCGGAGCCGCGAAGCCGTCGGCCTCGTCGTGCGGCAGTTCCGGGTGGTCGGGTTCGCCCTCGGCGGACGGCGTATCGAAGACCGGCTCGCGCCGGCCCGAACCGGGCTGCGCGCCCGCGGGCAGGTGGTCGGCCCAGGGCAGGTCCGCGTCCGTGAAGGCGCGCCGGGCCGCGAGCGCCGGCGAGGCGCCGTCGAAGGGCTCGGCCCGGCCCGCGCGCCATCCGGCGATCCGGTCGGACGCCGCGAGGCGGAGCCGCATCAGGCCCTGCGCCAGGGCGCCGACCCCGACCAGGCCGAGGCCCGGCTCGTCGACATCCTCGCGCTCGTCGCGCGTCCGGACCGGCGGGCGCCGGGCGGGATAGGGCTCGTCGTGGAACGATTCCTCCTCGACCGTGCCGAAGCGGCAGGCCCCGGTGAGGCTGAGGATCGCCACCGCGGCGTAGGCGAAGCCGACGAGGTGGGCGACGGCCGACGAGACCGCCCCGACGATCACCCGGGCCATCGACAGCAGCCCGTCGCCCGCCACGCCGCCGAGGCCGGTGGGCAGCGGCCAGCGGGTCGTGGGCGGCAGGGCGCTCGCCACCGCGCTCGCCGCGCAGAAACCGATGATCCAGAGGGCGATGCGCATCCCCCCGTCGGGCAGGTCGCGCTCGCGCATCAGCCGCACGCCCCAGAGGGCCGGGGGCAGCACGAAGGCGAGCGACCCGAGTCCGAGGATCTGCATGCAGAGATCCGCCACCACGGCGCCAGGCTGGCCAAGCACGTTGTGGGCGGCATGGTCGGTGGCGTGGTTGAGGCTCGGATCGTCGATCGACCACGTGGCCAAAGCCACGGTCAGCGCCACCGCGCCGGTGAACAGCACGAGCCCGCCGAGTTCCGTCAGGCGCTTGCCCAGGAACGGGCGGACGCTGTCGACGAAGGTGTCGTAGGGCGATGCGGGACGGCGAAGCGAGCGCATGCGGGACCGGACGCGGAACGGGAACTTACCCTTGAGGCTAGGCACGGCCCCCTTAACGAGCCGCTAAGGTTGAGGAAGCCTGACCGGCCCCGGGCCGGGCGTCCCCAGGCGGGTGCCGTCCCGCGCCGGAGGGTGCAAACATCGCCCCGCTGTGGCACAGGAGCGCCCATGAACATCGACGGCCAGCCCTACCGCACGATCTTCCCGGACCCGGACGGGGTCAGCGTCCAGGTGATCGACCAGACGCGCCTGCCCTTCGCGTTCGAGCTGAAGCGCCTCGCCAGGCTGGACGACGCCGCGGTGGCGATCCGCACCATGGTGGTGCGCGGCGCGCCGCTGATCGGCGTCACCGCGGCCTACGGGCTGGCGCTCGCCATGCGGGACGACGCATCCGCGGAGGGGATCGACCGGGCCGTGGCGGCGCTGGCGGCCACGCGGCCCACTGCGATCAACCTGCGCTGGGCGCTGGACCGAGTCTCGGCCAACCTGCGGCAGGTCGCCCCCGACGCGCGCTTCGCCCGCGCCTTCGCGGAGGCCGGCCGCATCGCCGAGGAGGACGTGGCGAGCTGCCGCGCGATCGGCGCCCATGGCGGCCAGATCATCGCGGACCTGCACACGGCCAAGGGCGGCGACAGGCCGGTCACGGTGCTGACCCACTGCAACGCCGGCTGGCTCGCCACGGTCGACTGGGGCACGGCGCTGGCGCCGGTCTACGCCGCCCACGAGCGGGGCGTGCCGGTGCACGTGCTGGT
The DNA here is from genome assembly GCF_022829545.1 of Methylobacterium sp. J-030. Lineage (GTDB taxonomy): Bacteria > Pseudomonadota > Alphaproteobacteria > Rhizobiales > Beijerinckiaceae > Methylobacterium. The sequence goes on from NZ_JAKSYM010000294.1 coordinate 2,373, forward strand.
CGACGAGACCCGGCCGCGCAGCCAGGGCGCGGCGCTGACCGCGTTCGAGCTCCACGGCCACGGGGTGCCCCACACGGTGATCGCCGACAATGCCGGCGGCCACCTGATGCAGCACGGGCAGGTCGATCTCTGCATCGTCGGCTCGGACCGGACCACGGCGTGTGGCGACGTCTGCAACAAGATCGGCACCTACCTGAAGGCGCTGGCCGCCCACGATACCGGCGTGCCGTTCTACGCGGCGCTGCCGTTCTCGACGATCGACTGGACGCTGCAGGACGGCGTGAAGGAGATTCCGATCGAGGAGCGCGACGGACGCGAGGTCACCCACATGACCGGTCGGCTGGCGGATGGCGGATTCGCCACGATCGAGGTGGTCTCGCCGGGCAGCCCGGTGGCCAACCCGGCCTTCGACGTGACCCCGGCCCGGCTGGTGACCGGGATCATCACCGAGCGCGGCGTCTGCGCGGCGAGCGCCGAGGGGCTGTACGGGCTCTATCCGGAGCGCCGGACCGCGGCGTGAGAAGCCGGTCCGGACCTCCGAGCTGAACCCTCGTCCTGAAGGGGGTGGATCGGATGGGGCCGCGCGATCCGTCCGCCTCACCGCGCCCCGGGCCGGCCCGACTCCGCGAGCTGCTGCGCCCGGACGCCCTGGCGCTCGAACATCCAGCCCGGATACTCGGCCGGCAGGGCGCTGACCGCGTCGAGGGCGTCGAGTTCGTCGCCGGTGAGGCTGAGCGCGGTCGCCGCGATGTTGTCCTCTAGCTGATCGAGGCGCTTGGCGCCGACGATGACGCTTGTCACCGCCGTGCGGTGCAGGAGCCACGCGAGGGCCACCTGGGCCACCGAGACGCCGCGTGCCTCCGCCACCGTCCGCATGGCGTCGATGCAGGATTCGGCCCGGGGGCGGTCGACCGGCGGGAAGTCGAAGCTCGCCCGCCGTCCCTCACCGCCGCCGCCGGAATACTTGCCGCTGAGCAGGCCGCCGGCCAGCGGGCTCCAGACCAGCAGGCCGAGTCCCTCCGAGCGCAGCATCGGGACGATCTCCCGCTCCAGGTCGCGGCCGGCGATGGAGTAGTAGGCCTGCAGGGTCTCGAAGCGGGCGAGCCCGGCCCGCGCGCTGATCCCCAGCGCCTTCACGACCTGCCACGCCGCCCAGTTCGAGACGCCGACGTAGCGGACATGGCCGTGCTGGACGAGGATGTCGAGTGCCCGAACCTGCTCCTCGATCGGCGTCGCCGGGTCGAAGCCGTGGATCTGGTAAAGGTCGATATGGTCGAGCTGGAGCCGCTTGAGGCTCGCCTTGCAGGCGTCGATCAGGTGCAGGCGCGAGGCGCCCTTGGCGTTGGCGCCCGGGCCGGTCGGCCCGTAGCCCTTGGTGGCGACCACGACGCTGTCGCGCGGCACCTTGAGGTCGCGCAGCGCCTGTCCGGTGATCGTCTCGGACAGACCCTCGGCGTAGACATCGGCCGTGTCGATGAAGTTGATGCCGGCCTCGAGGGCCCGGCCGACGAGGCGGCCCGCCTCGGCCTGGTCGAGGGCGCCGATCTGGCGCCACATCCCGGCTCCGCCCCCGAAGGTCATGGTGCCGAGGCAGAGCTCCGAGACGAACAGCCCCGTATTGCCGAGCTTCTTCTGGTACATGCGTGCCTGATCCCGTCCGTCTGGTGATTGTCAACGCCCGGGGCGGGGCCCGGTGCGCTCAGGGCTCCCAGCGGTGAAACACGGCGCTATCAAAGGCGAAGACCGGCTCGCCGCGCTGGTTCACCCCGGTGTTGCGGGCGAAGGCCAGGCCCCAGCCGGGCCGGGAGGCGGAGGCGCGCTTGTCGATGAGCTTGGCGCTGAACCGGACCGTGTCGCCCGCGTAGACGGGTTTCAGCCAGCGCAAGGCCTTGAACCCGGGGGAGGGGCCCGCCTCCGGCACGGGTCCGCGGGCGGCCGTGTAGGCGGCGTCGCGGGCGCGGGTGGTGAGCAGCCGGTTCATGTAGGCGGCGGCCGTATGCCAGCCCGAGGCGCACAGCCCGCCGAAATGGCTGCGCCGGGCCGCCTCGGGGTCGAGGTGGAAGGCCTGCGGGTCGTAGGCCCGGGCGAAGGCGATGATCGCCTCGGCGCTGAACGGGTAGGGGCCGAGGTCGCGGGTGGCGCCGATCTCGGCATCCCGCAGGAACGGCAGGATCTCGGCATCCTCCGGCTCCGTCACGGGAGCCGGCTCGCCGGTCTCGACGGGCCGCGGCGGCAGGGGATCGGTGCCGCGCCGGGCCAGCATGAAGGTGAAGCGCTGGGTCAGCACCGTCTCGGCCCGCTGGTTGCCGAGGGCGACCTCCGCGGTGACGAAGCCGAGCCCGGGCTTCGAGGCCGAGTCCCGGATGCCGGTGACCCGGAAGGTGAGCGTCAGGGTATCACCCGGCAGCACCGGCGCGAGCCAGCGCAACTCGTCGATCCCCGGCGCCCCGAGGGACGAGCCGCCCTTGAACGGCCCCTGCTGGAGCAGCCGCATGCCGAGCGCGGCCGTGTGCCAGCCCGAGCCGATCAGCCGGCCCGCGAAGGTCGATTCCGCAGCTGCCTCATCGAGGTGGAAAGGCTGGAAGTCGAACGCCTGCGCGTAGCCCACGATGGCGTCGCGGGTCACCGTCAGCGGCGCGCCGACGATCACGTCGCCGACGGAGAAATCCTCGAGGGCTGGGTCGGGCATGGCGGGCTCGTCCGGGGTGGAAAGATCAGTTGGCGAAGCGGAAATGCAGCACGTCGCCGTCCTGCACCACGTACTCCTTGCCTTCGAGCCGCAGCTTGCCAGCATCCCGGGCCCCGGCCTCGCCGTTGAGCGCCGTGTAGTCCTTGAACGCGATGGTCTCGGCGCGGATGAAGCCCTTCTCGAAATCCGAGTGGATCACCCCGGCCGCCCCCGGGGCGCGGGTGCCCCGGGTGATCGTCCAGGCCCGGGCCTCCTTAGGCCCGACCGTGAAGTAGGTCACGAGGCCCAGCAGATCGTAGCCGGCGCGGATCACCCGGTTGAGGCCGGGCTCGGCGAGCCCCACCGCCTCCAGGAACTCGGCCTGGTCGGCCTCGGCCATCACGGCGATCTCGCTCTCGATCTTGGCCGAGACCACCACGGCCACGGCACCCTCGTCCCTGGCGCGGGCGAAGACCGCCTCCGAATAGGCGTTGCCCTTGTCGGCATCGCCCTCGTCGACGTTGCAGACGTAGAGCACGGGCTTGGCGGTCATCAGCCCGAGGGACTGGAACAGTTTTTCATCCTCGGGCTTGCGGTCGACCAGCCGGGCGGGCTTGCCCTCGCGCAGGAGCGGCAGCGCGCGGTTGACGAGGTCCAGGGTCTCCTTGGCCTCCTTGTCGGCGCCCTTGGCCTTCTTCTCCAGGGCGACCGCGCGGCGCTCCAGGCTGTCGAGGTCGGCCAGCATCAGCTCGGTCTCGATGGTCTCGATGTCGGCGGCCGGGTCGACCTTGCCCTCCACGTGGGTGACGTCGCCGTCCGTGAAGCAGCGGACCACATGGGCGATGGCGTCGACCTCGCGGATATTGGCCAGGAACTGGTTGCCCAGGCCCTCACCCTTGGAGGCGCCGCGCACGAGGCCGGCGATGTCCACGAAGGTCAGCCGCGTCGGGATCTTTTCCTTCGATGCGGCGATGCGGACGAGGTCGTCGAGCCGCGGGTCCGGCACCGCCACCTCGCCGACATTCGGCTCGATGGTGCAGAACGGGTAATTGGCCGCCTGCGCGGCCGCGGTCTGCGTCAGCGCGTTGAAGAGGGTCGACTTGCCGACGTTCGGCAGGCCGACGATGCCGCATTTGAAGCCCATGGATCGGTCCTAGTGTTCGGTCACGACGGCCTCGGGGCCGGCCATGAAAGGGTTGAGGATGGTGGTGCCGCGGACCGTGCGGTCGTGCTGGTAGTCCTCCGATAGAAGATAGCGGCACCCGGCGCGAATCGCGGCCGCGAGGATGACGCAATCCCACCATTGGAAGACGGTCTCGGTCCGGATCGCCCAGGCCAGCGTGATGAGTTCGAGATCGGTCGCGCCCTGCGAGAAGGGTTGCAGCTCCACCGTCATGCGCCGCATCTCGGCACCCTCCACGGCGACCTTGCCGCGCAGGACCGCGTTGTGAAGCTCGCCGAGCACCTGCGGGCTCACCACGAGGGCCTCGCGCGCCGCGAGAATAGCGAGCCAGTGTGTCGCCGTCCGTTGCTTGTCCGGAAACCGGTCGTCGCGGGCATATTAGGAAGACGTTCGTATCGACGAAGACTCGTTCAGTCGTCATCGTACAGCTGGTCTCGGGTCGGAGCTTTCCCGTTCTCGTCCAGAACGTGGAGGGGCGGTCCGGCCAGGAACCGCTCGATCGCTTCGAGCTGCGTCAGGGGCCGGCCGACGCGCTGCTCGACGGCCTCGGCGACGAAGCGCGACAGGCTCTTGCCGTCGCGCGCGGCGGCGACGCGCGCCCGCTGCAACAGGGCCTCATCCATCGTCACGGTGACGTTCTTCATGGCAGCCTCCGTGGCCGATCCATATCGTGTCCCCGTGTTTTCGTGTCAATTTCGCGCGCCGAGCGTCTTCACCTCGTCCCAGCCGCGGTCCGCCATGGCGAGGTGGACCTTGTTCTGGAAGCGCGCATCCTCCCCCGCCGCCAGCAGGGCGGCGTGGTCGGCCACGGCTTGGGCAAGATCCTCGACCCAGGGCTGCTCAGCCTTGCCGAAATCGTTGAGCACGTAAGCATGCACCAGGGCCTTGTCGCCCGGATGGCCGATGCCGAGGCGGACCCGGCGATAGTCGTTGCCGCACTGCGCCGTGATCGAGCGCAGGCCGTTATGGCCGGCATTGCCGCCGCCGAGCTTCACCCGGAGCTTGGCGGGGGCGAGGTCGAGCTCGTCGTGGAGCACGATCACGTCGGCGAGCGGGATCTTGTAAAAGCGCTGCGCCTCCGAGACCGCGCGGCCGGACTCGTTCATGAAGGTCGAGGGCTTCAGCAGGATCGCCCGCTCGGTGCCCAGCACCACCTCGGCGGCCTCGCCCTGGAAGCGGTGGCGGAACGGGCTCGCCCGGTGCTGGCGGGCGATCGCGTCGACGGCCAGGAAGCCGATATTGTGCCGGTTGTTCGCGTAGCGCGCGCCCGGATTGCCGAGGCCGACGATCAGCCGCATGGTGGTGCATTCCCCTGTCAGGCCGCGGTCTGTGGCACGCTTCCGCGCGGGACGCACCCCCGGCTGGATCCGCCCCGGAGGGGACCGAGTTCCGTTCCCCCCGTGCGCCAGCGCACGGCAGCATGCGAACGCGAAGCAGAGTATCCCCATTGAGAGGTCACATTCGGCCAAGCAAAGCCCGAGTGATCGAGACCGCCGAACCGACGATCTTCCTCACGCGACACGGCTGACCGGGTGGCTTCCCGCTGAAGTCTTACAAAGACATTCGGAGATCATCATGACGATCCGTCTGCTCGCTGCCGCCGCCCTCGCCGCCGCGGTCGCCACCCCGGCCCTCGCGCAGGGCCTGGATTCCAAGCACTCGCCCTACCCGGCCTCGGCCTATTCCGGCTGGATCGGTAATGCCCCTGTCGCGCAGGCCCCCGCCGCCTACGGCCGGCCGCTCGCCTACCGCTACGCCGGCCCGCATGCCGGCGGCCCGGCCAACGCCCTGCCGCGGTTCTGAAGGCGATCCCGGGCTCCGTCGCGACAGACGGAGTCCGTTTGACCCAGGGTCCGGGTTTCCAAAGGGCGTCGCCCTTTGGCGGGTCCTCAGGGCGGAGCCCTGAGATCTCGACCCGGGCTCCGCCCTGGACCCGCGAAAGGTCTCGACCTTTCGAAACCAGGAGGGGAGCCGTCCGCGCGATGCGGAATGCCGTGCGCTCCCGTCAAACAGGCGCTCCCCCGCGGATCGCGCCCGGGCGGAGGGTCCCGACCAGCAGATCCACCTGGCTCACCAGCCGGGTGAGCGACTGCCCCCGGTTGCGGTCGGGCCGCTCCGGCAGCGGCCGATCCGCGCCCAAGGCCGCCAGGGTCGCGGTGATCCAGGCCCGCCACGGCTCCGCCTCCGGGTCAACGGCCTCGGGGGCGTGCCGCAGCACGGTGAGCCGGGCGCTGATCCGGCGCAGGGTCGCGTCGGCCACCAGGGCGGATTCCACCTCCGGATGGTGGCCGGCCCGGGGCTGCTGCAGGGCCCGCGACAGGGCCGCCTCCAGGTCGTTGAGGGCAAGGCCGGTCGCACGGGTGCTCGCCTGGATCGTCACCTCCCGGTCCGGGCCGGCGCTCGCGCCCAGCACCGATTCGGCGAAGGCGGCGTGGGCCTTGAGCGCCCGGCGCAGCTCCTGGCGGACCTGATCGGGCTCCCAGATCGGCCAGAGCACGAGGCAGCTCGCCACCGCGATCACGCCGCCCAGCACCGTGAAGCCGCCCCGCATGGCCACGATCTCCCAGGAGCTGTGCCCGGGTTCGAGGAGCTCCACCAGCAGCACCACGAGGGGCGTCAGGCAGGCGATGAAGACGCCGTAGGAGATCTGGCGGGCCGCGAAGCCGACGATGCTCAGTACGAGGATCAGCCCGGCCTCACTGAGCGGGGTCGTGGCGTAGTAGGCGAGCACCGCGCCTATGAGGCCGCCCAGCACCGTCCCGCCGATCCGCTCCAGCGCCCGCTGCCAGGTCGCCGCGTAGAAGGGCTGCATGGTCAGCACCACGGTCATCACCAGCCAGTGCGTGAAGGCGCCCGCATAGGTCAGGGTCGCGGCGAGCGCCGGCGCCGCCACGGCGCTCGCCCGGAGCGCGTGGCGCAGGTTCGGCGACGCGAAGGTGAAGTTCTGCCGCAGCGGCCCGATCGAGCGGGTCCAGCGGTTCATGCGGCCGCCTTCCATGAGCGAACCGCCGGGGCGGTAGCCCTCCGGGGCGGACAGCTTGGCGCCGATCCGCACGCGCCCGACGATCCGGTCGGCGAGGTGCGCCAGGGTCGGATCCTCCGCCAAACCCTCACCGGTCCGGGCGATCGAATGCTCCAGCCGGCCGAGGTCGAGGTCGACATCGTCGCGGATCGCCCGGGCGATGGTGACCAGCAGGGGGCGCAGGCGGCGCAGGACGGTCTTTGCCAGCGCCCGGCGGCGCGCGTCGGGCCGGCTGTCGATCAGCTCGCCGACCGCGATCAGGGCGGAAAAGATCTGCTCCGCGCTCTCCAGGCGCAGCAGCGCCTGGGCGGTGCGGTCCGAGACCCGCTCGCGGGAGCGGGCGAGGTCGAGGATCACGGTCCGCGCGGTCTCGATGCTCGTGCGCACGCCGCGCCGGTGGCCGCGCGCGTGGCCGTCGAAGGCCGCGGTGTCGGGCTCCGGCAGGGCGACCAGCCGTTCGAGGTCGCCGCAGAGCCGCGCGAGGTCGCGCCAGACCTCGGCCACCGCCCGGTGGGCCGGCCGGTAGGGGTGCAGCCGCCAGATCACCAGGGCCAGGAACGTCGCCCAGAGGCCGCCCGCGGCGAACATCACCACGGTGGTGCCCGCCTGCGCCAGGGTGAGCGGCCGGTCGAGGGCGATGCACAGCACCACCACCAGCACGTTGCCGGCGGCCTGCGCCTGCACGCTCCAGACCCGGGCGTACGAGCAGGCGAAGATCAGCGCGCAGGCCACCGGGACGACGACGGCCAGGCCCAGCGGCTGGATCAGGCCGAGCCCGGCCCAGAGCAGGCCGCCCAGGACCGAGAAGGCCGTGAGCACCCGCAGGCGCGCCCGCATCGGCCCGCCCGTGTCGCAGAAGCAGGCGAGGTTGGCGGCGAGCGCCATGGTCAGCAGCGGCGGCCATTGCAGCCAGATGTTGATCAGGATGACGACGCCGAACGCGAAGGCGGCGCGCACGCCCTCGGCGAGCCGCACGTTCCGGAGATCGAGTCCGGTCGGCAGGCGGTGCAGATCGGCGCCGGGGCGGTTGAGGCTGCCCCGGCCGGCGGCGATCCGGCGGCGTTCAGGCTGCGATGCTGTGGGACTCGGGGCGGACAAGCGCGGTCTCCGGACGCGCCAGCCCTTGCCCGCCCGCGGGAGGCAAGGTCAAGCGGGGTGACCCCGACCATGACTGTACGTCGTGGTCTCGAAAGGGCGAGCCCCTTCGTGGGTCCAGGGCGGAGCCCCGGAATCCCGGGTCGGACAGGCCCTCAGGTGTTCATCGAGTCGAAGAAGTCGCCGTTGCTCTTGGTCTGGCGCAGCTTGTCCATGAGGAACTCGATCGCGTCGGTGACGCCCATCGGGTTGAGGATGCGGCGCAGCACGTAGGTCTTCTTGAGGGCGTCCGGCGGGACCAGCAGCTCCTCCTTGCGGGTGCCCGAGCGGGTGATGTCGATCGCCGGGAAGATGCGCTTGTCGGAGACCTTGCGGTCCAGGATGATCTCGGAGTTGCCGGTGCCCTTGAACTCCTCGAAGATCACCTCGTCCATGCGCGAGCCGGTGTCGATCAGCGCGGTGGCGATGATCGAGAGCGAGCCGCCCTCCTCGATGTTGCGGGCGGCGCCGAAGAAGCGCTTGGGCCGCTGCAGGGCGTTGGCGTCGACGCCGCCGGTCAGCACCTTGCCGGAGGACGGCACCACGGTGTTGTAGGCGCGGCCGAGGCGGGTGATCGAGTCGAGCAGGATCACCACGTCGCGCCCGTGCTCCACGAGGCGCTTGGCCTTCTCGATCACCATCTCGGCGACCTGCACGTGGCGGGTGGCCGGCTCGTCGAAGGTCGAGGCGATGACCTCGCCCTTCACCGAGCGCTGCATGTCGGTGACCTCCTCGGGCCGCTCGTCGATCAGCAGCACGATCAGGTAGCACTCGGGGTGGTTGAGGGTGATCGACTGCGCGATGTTCTGCATCAGCACGGTCTTACCCGTGCGCGGCGGCGCCACGATCAGGGCGCGCTGGCCCTTGCCGATCGGCGCCACGATGTCGATGATCCGCGGCGAGAAATCCTTCTTGGTCGGGTTGTCCAGCTCGAGCTTGAACCGCTTGGTCGGGAAGAGCGGCGTCAGGTTGTCGAAATGGACCTTGTGCTTGATTTTTTCAGGGTTCTCGAAGTTGATGGTATTCACTTTGAGAAGAGCAAAATAACGCTCGCCGTCCTTGGGGCCGCGGATCGGGCCCTCGACGGTGTCGCCGGTGCGCAGGCCGAAGCGGCGGATCTGGGTCGGCGAGATGTAGATGTCGTCGGGGCCGGGCAGGTAGTTCGAGTCGGAGGAGCGCAGGAAGCCGAAGCCGTCCTGCAGCACCTCGACGGTGCCCGAGCCGATGATCTCGACCTCCTTGGCAGCGAGCTGCTTCAGGATGGCGAACATCAATTCCTGCTTGCGCATGGTCGAGGCGTTCTCGACCTCGACCTCCTCGGCGAAGGCGGTCAGGTCGGTGGGCGTCTTCGACTTGAGGTCCTGGAGCTTGACCTCGCGGACGCCTTCGAGGGCGGCCGGCATGGTGGGGCGCTCAGCCGGGTGATCGGCGGCCAGATCGGCCGGCTCCGCGGTCTCGATCTCGGCGAAGGCGTCGGGGTGTGGCGTCATGGGTGTCTTGCAACCGACGGAGAAGGTGGGAGGGCCGGTTCTATGCCAAAGCGCCCGGGGGACGGGCACCGAAGGGCGGGCCACGCTGCGGCGAGGGGCCCGAGGATCAGGTTGGCGAAACCGTACTGGCAGGACCCTCACGGCTCACGGGCGCGCTGCGGCGCAGACCTTGTGGTGAGGGCACCGCACAGATAACGCGTTTCGCCCCCGCACTCAAGAGCCTCTTGAGGGCTCTCGCCGCCGGGCCGCGCCGGGGTTAGACAGGCGACGCCGCGGACGGGCCCGGAACCGGGTCCGCACGGGATCGTTCACCGTCCCGGCGCTGCGGCGCACGCGACCTCCACCCGTTCTCGCCCTGAAAGCCCGACCGACCGCCATGCGCGACGACGCCGCCGGACGCACCCTCACCGCGCACGAGCCGCGCCGGATCCCCTGGCTCGACATCGTGTTCGGCTTCGGCCCGATGGTGCCGATCGCGGTCGGCGCCGCCGCGGCGTGGTGGCTCAACGGGCAGCCGCTCGACTACCTCGTGGCCCTGTTCACGCTGCTCTACGCGGCCTCGATCCTGCTGTTCCTGGCCGGCGTCCACCGGGGCGTCAGCTTCCGGACCGAGGGCGGCCCGCGGCTGTCGCAGATCGTCACCATGCTGACCCTCTACGCGCTCGGGCTGTTCAGCCTGTTCGCCGCCGTGATGGGCAAGGCGGTGCCGGCGCTGGCGATGCTGATCCTCGGCTACGCCCTCGTGGGGATCCTCGATCCGATTCAGGCCCGCACCGGCGCGGTGCCCCTGGCGCATGCCCGCCTGCGCCCGCTCCAGATGCCGATCGCCGTGGTGAGCCTCGCGGTCCTGCTCTGGCTGAAGCTGACGGCGCCGTATTGAGTCGCTGACTCGGAAGTCCTTTGCGGATGAATCGCGGCCCTTTCCCGGACAGGTGGAGCGCCAGCGGAACCTGATCCGGGACCCGGCGCAGGATACGCCGCGTGAGCGGCACACCGTGCTGATATCAGGACGCTCCGCGACGTCTTGCGCCGGATCCCGGGTCGCGTTCCGCTTTCGCTGCATGCGCCCGGGAAAAGGCCGGGCGCCAGATGCAAGGGCGGTACCCAGTGTCTCCGCAAACCGAATTCCCCTTTCGCACCGCATGCTCTAGAGCCCGGCCCCAGGATCCCCGCCGCCGGGGACGACTCCATCCGATGCCGGATCCGTGCTTCGGATCTGCGAGAAGCGAACGCATCCCCCATGTCCAAGGCCGACACCCCCCGGGCCGAGAAGGCCGACACCCTGAAGCCCCGCCTGCCGCGCGGCTTCGTCGACCGGCGCGCCGGTGAGATCGCCGCGCAGCACCGGATGCTGGAGACGATCCGGCGGAGCTTCGAGCTCTACGGCTTCGAGGCGCTGGAGACTCCCTTCGTCGAGTACACCGAGGCGTTGGGGAAGTTCCTGCCCGACCTCGACCGGCCGAATGCGGGCGTGTTCTCGTTCCAGGACGACGACGAGGCGTGGCTGTCGCTGCGCTACGACCTCACGGCGCCGCTCGCCCGGTTCGTGGCCGAGCATTTCGACGCGCTGCCCAAGCCCTATCGCAGCTACCGGGCCGGCTACGTGTTCCGCAACGAGAAGCCGGGGCCGGGCCGCTTCCGCCAGTTCATGCAGTTCGACGCCGACATCGTGGGCGCCGGCAGCGTCGCGGCCGATGCCGAGATCTGCATGCTGATGGCCGACACGCTGAACCGGCTCGGGCTCGGCGGCCAGTACGTGGTCAAGGTCAACAACCGCAAGGTGCTCGACGGCGTGATGGAGGCGGCCGGCCTCGCGGGCGAGACCCGCGCCGGCCAGCGCCTCACCGTGCTGCGGGCGATCGACAAGCTCGACCGGCTGGGCGTCGACGGGGTGCGCCAGTTGCTGGGCGCCGGCCGCAAGGACGAGAGCGGCGACTTCACCAGGGGCGCGGGCCTCGACGAGGCGGCGATCGGGCGGATCCTCGCCTACGTGTCGTTCCAGGCCGATGCCGCGGACGGGGCCGACAAGGTGGCGTTCTGGGAAAAATTCTTCGGCGGCTGGCACGACGCGGTCGGCGATTCGGAGACCGGCCGGGAAGGCATCGCCGAGCTGCACGCGATCATGCGCCTCTGCGCGGCCGCCGGCTACGGCCACGACGTGATCCGGGCCGATCCGAGCGTGGTGCGCGGGCTCGAATACTACACGGGCCCGGTCTACGAGGCCGAGCTGACCTTCCCGGTCACCAACGAGGACGGCCAGACCGTGCGCTTCGGCTCCGTGGCGGGCGGCGGGCGCTACGACGGGCTCGTCGGGCGCTTCCGGGCCGAGCCGGTGCCGGCGGCGGGCTTCTCGATCGGGGTCTCGCGCCTGTTCTCGGCGCTGCAGCTCGTGAACAGCCCGCTGCTCGCCGGCTCGGAGAGCCCCGGGCCGGTGGTGGTGCTGGTCCTCGACCGGGAGAACATGGCCGATTACCAGCGCCTCGTCGCGCTGCTGCGCGCCGACGGCATCCGGGCCGAACTCTATCTCGGCGCCGCCGGCATGAAGGCGCAGATGAAATACGCCGACCGCCGCCGCGCTCCCGTGGCGGTCATCCAGGGCTCGAACGAGCGGCTGGCCGGCGAGGTCCAGATCAAGGACCTGATCGAGGGCGCCCGGGCGGCGGAGTCCATCGCCAGCAACGCCGCGTGGAAGGCGGCGCGTCCCGCGCAGGTCTCGTGTCCCGAGGCCGATCTGGTGGCGCAGGTCCGCGCCGTGCTGGCTCGGCATTTCCCATCCACTGCCGGTTGAAACGCGGAAGCCTCGGCGGCGTTGTCCCCGGTCGATGCCGCGACCCGTACGGCAGGGAGTCCCCGGGGATGCGTGCTGAGACCCTGATCCTGTCGGCCGCCCTGCTCCTCGCCTGCGCGGCGCCGGCCGCGGCGGCCCGTCCGATCCCCGGCCGGCTGCCCAGCGCCGTGGCTCTCGCCACGCCCGGCACCGGCAGCGCTCCCATCCTCAGCGCCGGCGTCGCCGCAGCCCCCGCGCTCAGCGCCCTGACCCGGCGCAAGCCGGGCCGCCGGGCCCGCGGGGCACGGCTCGGAAGCATCCGCCCGCTCTGAAAGTCCGGGGTTCCCCAAGGATGAGCCCTTGGGCAGGGGTTCGGGGGCGGAGCCCCTGAGACTTCGGTCACGCCAGGCACCAGGGCTCTGCCCTGGACCCGCGAAAGGTCTCGACCTTTCGAAACCGGGACTTGGCTCTATCGCAGGCAAACCGACGGCAGGGCGGCTCGGACTTTTGTGGCGAACGTCTCCAGATCGCAGCCGCCGTCCCGCGCCGGGCAGATCCCGATCGTCAGCGGCAGCGAGACCGGCGGGTCCTGGGGGCCGAGCGACCGGGCGGAGCGCAGCTGATCGAGGGTCTGGGCGAAGATCCGGATCCGGATGGTCCGCGTACCGCTCTCCGCATGGCGCCAGACCTCGAAGACGAGCGTCGCGCCGGGGGCGGTCGGATCCGGCTGGCCCGGGAGCGACCAGCCGAGGCCGAGGGCACCCGACAGGTTCGACAGGGTGGTGTCGTGGCCGGCCAGCACCACGAGCCGCGCGCGCGCGCCGAGCGGCGGTACGCCGAGGCCCCGGGGCGCCTCACCCTGCAGCAGGTCCGCGAGCATCCGCAGCAGCGTCGCCGCGCGGAACGCGGCGATCTCGGGCGTCCGGCGCAGGAGGTCGGCCGCCCGCCGGTGGGCGGGCAGCAGCGCCGCCAGGGTCTCGGGCGTGCCCTGGCCCCAGGCGACCTGTTCGGCCGGCAGGCCCTCCGCGTATTCCAGGAGCAGATTCTCCGACACGGTGGCGGCCAGCGCCAGCGGGCCCTCGATCCTCGGCCCGGTCGGCGTCGCGACGAGCGTGCTCGGGCCGTCGAGGCAGGCCGCCGGGACCGCCTTGCAGGCGTCAGGGCCCAGGATCCGCTTCAGGGCCGCGATGGCCTTCTCGGACGCCTTGTCGGTCACCGCCGTTCCGCCCGCAATCCTGCGCTGGATCGCCGCCAGGCCCTCAGCCGGATCGAGCGGGCAGACGCGCCCGCTGTCGAAGACCGGGTCGAGGGCGCCCACGGGCCCGTGACGCGCCACGAGGCCGCATCCGGGAACGAGGGCGTCGGCCAGGACCTGGCCGCTCCGGCGGGTGCGGTTTGCGGCGGCGTCCGCCCAGACCTGCACGACGTTCGGCGCCGGGCAGCCGGTCTCGGGCAGCAGCTCCGCCCTGGTATAGAGGCTCCGCAGGTAGGTCCCCATCCGCGCCAGGGCCTCGGCGCCGTGCGGCGTCAGCTCGCCCGGTTCGATCGGGAAGGGCGGCCAGGGCCGACCGGTCCTGGTTTCCAGCACGGTCGCCGCTGCGGTCGGCGCGCGCACGCCGTGGCGGGCGACCATCACAACCCGTTCGAGCTTCGGCTCGGCCCGGGCGGGCGCCTGCGTCGCGAGGAGGCCGGTCAGGACGGCGACCCCGAGGCGTCGCGGCCGGCCGGGAGCAGAGGGGATTTGTCGAGCCCGCACGGTATCCGCACATCCTTCACGGAGTGATCCGAGGATCCGGACCATGGATCGAGTCTTCGGGCCAGGGCAATCCGTCTCGATCCCGAGCAAGTCCAGCTGGTGAACGAATGACGCGCCCCGCTTCTTAGCCGTGAATTCGTCATCAGGAGACTTGATAATCGCTCTTGGCGGGTGATTTTTCTTGTCAAAGCGGATCATGTCTTTCGAATATGGCTCGCAGCCGTCGCCATGAAGGCATCGCGTCGGCCCGTCGCCGGGCTGCCCCTGCCGCGGTGCCGAAGATCGCCGGCAGCCCGGCCGTGCGGAGCGCTGGGCCCGCACTCGCCCACGGTCGCCGATGGTCGCCAAGCCCGGCCGCGGTTGCTACAGAGCGCCCGCGAGGTGAACACGATGACACGACCGGAGGCGGGCGAGACGGGAGCGGGGGATGCGGCGCGCGCGCGGCTCTCCGCCCATCTGAAGGCGGCGGGCTATCGGCCGGTGACGCCGCCGGTGCTGCAGCCGCTGGAGCCGTTCCTCGAACTGTCGGGCGAGGATATCCGCCGCCGGATCTTCGTGACCCAGGATGCGGGCGGGGCCGAGCTGTGCCTGCGGCCGGAATTCACGATTCCCGTCTGTCGCCTGCACCGGGCCGAGGCCGACGGGCGGGCGGCCGATTACAGCTATTGCGGCCCGGTCTTCCGGCTGGCCGCCGACGAGCCCGACGAGTTCTTCCAGGCCGGGATCGAGTCGATCGGGCGCACCGACACGCCGGCCGCGGATGCCGAGGTGCTGGGCCTCGCCCTCGAGGGCCTCGCGCTGTTCGGCCGGGCCGATCCGGCGGTGCGGCTCGGCGATATGGGCCTGACCGTGGCGCTCCTCGACGGGCTCGCGGTGCCGCCCGCGGCCAAAAGGCGGACGCTCCGGGCGCTGGCCGCCGGCCGCTCGCTCGACGCCGTGACCAACGGCGCGGGGGCGCGGCCCGAGGATCCGCATGCCGGCCTGCTGGCGGCGATCCAGGGCCAGGACCCGCGCGGCGTGCGCGCCTTCGTGGAGGACGTGCTGGCCATCGCCGGGATCTCGGCGGTGGGTGGGCGCAGCGCCGGCGAGATCGCCGAGCGGTTCCTCGCCAAGGCGGCCGCGCAAGCCCATGGCGGGGCCGGGCTCAATCCTGAGAACCGCGCCGTGCTCGACCGCTACCGGGCGATCGCCGGCCACCCGGACGCGGCGGCGCGCGACCTGCGGGCGCTGGTCACCGCGGCGAACATCCGCCACGACGCGCTGACGGCCGCCCTCGACCTGTTCGAGGAGCGCACCGGCTTCATCGCGGCCCGGGGCCTGCCGATCGAGCGGTTCCGCTTCCAGGGCGGCTTCGCCCGCAACCTCGACTACTACACCGGCTTCATCTTCGAGGTGACCGAGCGGGACGGCCCAATCCTGGTCGGCGGCGGCCGCTACGACGGGCTGCTCGGCCATCTCGGCAGCCCCGTACCGCTGCCGGCGGTCGGCTGCACCTTCTGGATCGAGCGCGTGGCGGGAGCCGGCCGATGAGTCTTTCGGATTCGGGCGCGCTGATCCTCGCCGTCCCCTCCAAGGGGCGCCTTCAGGAGAACGCCAGCGCGTTCTTCGGCCGGGCCGGGCTGAAGCTCGCGCAGGGCGCCGGCGCCCGCGACTACCGGGGCAAGCTCCTCGGGGTGCCGGATGTCGAGGTGCGCTACCTCTCGGCCTCCGAGATCGCCGCGCAGCTCGCCTCGGGGGCCGCCCATCTCGGGGTGACCGGCGAGGACCTGATCCGCGAGACCCTGCCGGACGTGCGCGGCCAGGTGGAGCTGCTGACGCCGCTCGGCTTCGGCAACGCCACCGTGGTGGTGGCGGTGCCCCAGGCCTGGATCGACGTGCGCGCCATGGCGGATCTCGACGAGGTCGCGGCCGGGATGCGCACCCGCCACGGGCGGCGCCTGCGGGTCGCCACCAAGTACGTGAACCTGACCCGCCGGTTCTTCGCCGAGAACGGCGTGGCCGATTACCGGATCGTCGAGAGCCTGGGCGCCACCGAGGGGGCGCCGGCCGCGGGCTCAGCCGAGATCGTGGTCGACATCACCACCACGGGGGCGACACTCTCCGCCAACGCCCTGAAGGTGCTGGAGGATGGGGTCATCCTGCGCTCCGAGGCGAATCTCGTGGCCTCGCTCAAGGCGCCCTGGGGCGAGGGCCAGCGGGCGGCGTTGCGCACGGTGCTCGGCCGGATCGCCGCCGAGGAGCGCGCCCGCACCACCCGGGAGGTGCGCGCCGCCTTGCCGGAGAGCGGCTCGATCGACCTCGCCAGCATCGCGGGCCTGCACGAGGCGGAGCTGCCCTACGGCGCCCCGCGGGGACCGGAGGGCGAGATCGTGCTGCGCTGCCCGGAGGGCGCGGTGTTCGAGCTGGCCGGCGCGCTGGTCGAGGCCGGCGCGCGGGCCGTGACGGTGCGGCGGGTGGATTACGCCTTCGCGGCCGAGAACCCGTTGGTGGAGCGGCTGCTGGCGCGGTTGTGAGATGACCACCCTCGTGGAGAAGGCCGTCGCGCATTGGCCGCACGTCGCGCCCCTGCTGACCGCCCCGGCGAACGGCGTTGAGTATGATCGGCTGGTCCAGGCCATGGACCAGATCCTGAGTCTCGTGGGCGAGGACGAGGATCATCCCCTGGCGGTTCTCGCCTCGCGCATCGGCGACCTGATCGAGGCCTACGACGAGGCGCATCGTCCGATGCCGCAGGTCACCGGTGCCGCGGCACTGCACGCCATCATGGACGAACGCGGGCTCGGTCAGGGCGATCTGCCGGAGGTAGGCCCGCGATCGGTCGTCTCGGAGATCCTGAGCGGGAAGCGTCAGATCGACGTCCGTCAGGCCCGAGCCTTGAGCGCGCGCTTTGCATTCCCGGCGGAGATGTTCCTCGATCTGTAGGGATCCGGCGCGGAGGATCGGCTGAGAATACGGCCTCCCACGAGATTGGGCCGGCGTGACGCGATTTGGGCGGCGGTTTCGTGGATCTCTACTGCGGCCCCTGCTTGGCGAATTCCGACAGCACCCCGCGCAGCACCCTGAGCCGCCCGTCATAGGCCGCGGTGAGGCAGACGACGTCGCCGCCGCAGGTCCGGCGCTCCGTCAGCCAGGTTTCCTGGTCTTCGCGCAACTTCGTCTGGCCGCCCATCGGCAGCACCGCCTTCAGGATCTCGAACCGGGTCGCCATCTCGACGTCCCGGTCGTTGAGGGGGAGATGCGCGCAGATCGCTTTCTCGTCGGGCGCCGCGGCCTTGTCGCAGGGAAAGCTCGCCGCGTGGGCGGAGGGGCTGAACGCCAGGGCGCTCAGGACCAGGGCGATGGGGAACGACTTCGACATGGCCGGAGAACGAGCCGCCGGGCGAAAGGCTCCCCCGGCGCCGCAGCGTGGTGAATCGGGCGCAGGATCAGCAGGATCGATCACAGGATCCCCGGATCAGAGGCTCGGCTTGACGATCGCCAGGATCACGATGCCGATCATCAGGAGCGTCGGCACCTCGTTGAGGATCCGGTAGAACCGGGGCGCGCGGGTGTTCCGGTCGGCGGCGAAATCCTTGACCATCCGGGCGAGCCAGCCGTGGATGCCCGACATCGCCAGCACCAGCAAGACCTTCGCCTGCAGCCAGGGGCTCGCGTAGAAGCCGCTCATCCAGGCGAGCGTCAAACCGAACAGCCAAGTGGCGATCATGGCGGGGTTCATGATCGCCTTGAGCAGGCGGCGCTCCATCACCTTGAAGGTCGCGGACTGCGCCTCGGAGCCCGGGGGCAGGCCGGCGTGATAGACGAACAGCCGCGGCAGGTAGAGCATGCCGGCCATCCAGGCGATCAGGCTGATGACGTGCCCGGCCTTGATCCAGTCGTACAGCAAGGCCGATCTAACCCCGCAGCCGGGCGAGCATGCGCTCGACATGGGCGACCGGCGTCTGCGGCGTGATGCCGTGGCCGAGGTTGAAGATGTGCGGCAGGCCGGCCGTCGCCGCCAGCACCGCGTCCACCGCCGCGTCGAGGGCCGCGCCGCCCTCGATCAGCGTATCGGGATGCAGGTTGCCCTGCGTCACCGTCGAGGCCGGGACCCGGGCGCGCAGGGCCTTCAGGTCCACGCCCCAATCGACCCCGACGGCGTCGGCGCCGGTCTCGGGCACCACCCGGGCATGGCCGTCGAGGCCGGAACCGCGGGCGAACACGATGATCTTGGCCCCCGGCACCCGGGCGCGGACGCCCGCGATCATCCGGGCGATGGGTTTCAGCGACCAGCGGGTGAGGGCGTCGGCGGCGGTCGCCTCCGGCAGGGCGCTCTCGGCGACGTCGCCGACCGGCTCGACGATCCCGCCCGGGGTCGGCACGGCAAGCGGCAGGGTGCCGGCATGGGACTCGAAGATCTGCACCGCGTCGGCGCCGGCTTCGAGCTGGCGCACGAGGTAGTCGGTCTGCACCGTGACGAGGCGGTCGATCAGGGTGTCGACCAGGGCCGTGTCGCCCTCGGCCAAGGCCCGCGCGGGGGCGAGATCCGGCGTGCCGCGGCCGCCGATCATGTAGCTCGCCACCGTCCAGGGAGCGCCGCAGAAGCCGAGCAGCGTCGTCTCGCCGGGTAGCTCGGTGCGCAGCCGCTTCACGGTCTCGAAGACCGGAGCGAGATGGTCCATCACCGCCGGGTCGCCGGCCTCGCGCAGGCGGGAAAACGCCGCGCGCCCGTCGAGCGGGTCCAGGCGCGGCCCCTCGCCCTCCACGAAGCGCACGTCCTGGCCCAGCGCGTGGGGGATGACCAGGATGTCCGAAAACAAAATCGCGGCGTCGAAGCCGAAGCGCCGGATCGGCTGAAGGGTGACCTCCACGGCGAAGTCCGGGCTGTAGCACAGGTCGAGGAACGAGCCGGCCTCGGCCCGGGTCGCCCGGTACTCCGGCAGGTAGCGGCCGGCCTGGCGCATCATCCAGGCGGGGGGCGGCCCGATGGCCTCTCCCTCGAGGACACGCAGCACCGTGCGCTTTCCCTGCGGCGTCCCCGTCATCTGCGCTCCATCCCCGCTCGTCCCATCCCGCATGCCCGTCGGCGCGCCTCCTGTCGAGTTGAGGCGCACCGATCCCCACACAGGCCCCTTCGAAAAGAAAAGAGAGATTCTAGGACTCTGTTTTTTCTATTGGGGGGCCGAGGTTCGGGGTCGCAAAAAGGTCCACAGGCCGTCCCCGCCGCCGCGCCGTTAACGAGGCTTTAAAGGATTTGCTCCAACTTGCGAGAACCGGACGGTCCGTCAGCGGCTTGGCAACGCCGAGTCCTGTGCGCACCCCGATTGCGTCCCGGATTCTCCCACGGGCCCGGATTCCGCGTGGCCCGATCAACGGCCTGTGAACGGCGGAGTCGATAACCGGATATCGCCTGACGCTGGACCGGCCCGGCAGGGCATCCTATCCACACTCATCGACTCCCCTGGCGGCCGGCGGTGGACAACGTGGGCCCCGCGCAAGACGACCGCAGAGGCGATCGGATGGGCCGCAGCTATTTCCACCTCCACCTCGTCTCGGACTCCACCGGCGAGACGCTGATCAATGTCGGCCGGGCGGCCGCCGCCCAATACGAGGGCGTGTCGGCGATCGAGCACGTCTACCCGCTGGTGCGCTCGGCCGCGCAGCTCGACCGGGTGATCTCGGAGATCCGGGCGGCGCCGGGCCTCGTGCTCTACACCCTGGTGGGCGGGGACCTCGGCGAGCGGCTGGAGGAGGTCGCCCGCGAGACCGGCTCCCCCTGCCTGTCGGTGCTGCGGCCGGTCCACGACCTGCTGCGCGCCTATCTCGGCGCCGAGACCACGGCCCGGCCCGGCGCCCAGCACATGCTCAACGCCGAGTACTTCAAGCGCATCGACGCGATGAACTTCACCCTGGCGCACGACGACGGCAACCTGCCGGAGGACCTCGAGGACGCCGACGTGATCCTGCTCGGGGTCAGCCGGACCTCGAAGACGCCGACTTCGATCTACCTCGCCAACCGCGGCCTCAAGACCACGAACCTACCGCTGGTGCCGGGCATGCCGCTGCCGCCCGCGATCGAGCGCGCCCGCAAGCCCCTGGTGGTCGGCCTGTTCGCCTCGCCGGAGCGGATCGTGCAGATCCGGCAGAACCGGCTGTCCAGCCTGAACGCCGACGAGTCCTCGCTCTACGTCGACCGCTCGGCGGTGGCCGACGAGATCACGATGTCGCGCCGGCTGTTCACCAAGAACCGCTGGCCGACCATCGACGTGACCCGCCGCTCGATCGAGGAGACCGCAGCCGCGATCGTCGACCTCTACCGCGACCACCGCCTGAAGTTCATCGCAGACTGAAACGGGGTTCCCAACGGGCGAGCCCCTTGGCAGGGGTTCGGGGGCAGAGCCCCCGAGACACCAGGACTCTGCCCGGGACCCGCGAGAGGTCTCGACCTTTCGAAACCGGACCTTCTCAGCTGCCGCTCAGGACCGCGCGGACCAGGGCGAGGCCGGCCACCAGGCCGAGCAGGCCGGCCGCGACCGAGGCCAGCACGTAGAGGGCGGCCATGGCGGTCTCGCCGCGCTCGTACAGGCTGATCGCGTCGAGCGAGAAGGTCGAGAAGGTGGTGAAGCCGCCGAGCATCCCGGTGGTCAGGAACAGCCGGGCCGGGTGGCCGGCCGCGCCGCGGAGCGCGAAGCCCTCGGCCAGCACGCCCATCAGGAACGAGCCCAGCACGTTGATGATCAGCGTGGCCAGGGGAAAGCCGAGGCCCGGCATCAGCCGCGCCACCGCGACGTTGACGCCGTGCCGCGCCCCGCCTCCGAGCCCGGCCCCGAGGATGACGATGAGGGTGTTGATCATGCCTGCCCTTCCTGTTCGGTCGGGCGGCCTCACACGTCGCGGCTTCGGCGCAAGGCCCCACCGCGGACGGCGGAGGGCGCGCCCGTGCGGTAGGAGCCATCAGCCCGGCTTGGCGAGGCCGGGCGGTTGTCGGGGAGCTCCATCCCCATCGGGGACAGGCTTAGCGCAGGATCGCCGACGGGGGAATGCGGTTTTCCCGCCCCGTCAGCCTGCGAAGGCGAAGTGGCTGCGCTGCGCGATCTGGGCGGCGTAGAAATCCTCCACCACCTCGCGGACCACCTCGGCCAGCTCGTCGCCCCGGTGCTCGTCGAGCTGGATGTCGCTGCCGACCGTCCGGCCGCTGGCGCAGCGCGCCGCGCCCGGCATGAGGCGCTCGTTGTAGCGCTGGTTCAGGCCCGAGACCGAGATGAAGTTGCTGCCGCCGAGTTCCGGCCCGTACTTGATCTTGATCTTCTGCTCCGCATCGGTCCCGCGCAATTGCGCGCAGAGGCTGATGAAGTTGTCCTGATCGATCTTGGCTTCCAGGCCCGTGATGCTGCCGTGGACGTTGTCCGCCTCGTTGAGCACCTCGGCCATGAGGTTCAGGACGCCCATCACCGGCTGCAGTGCCCGTGTGCCCTCGTCCAGAAGCTTTTTACGGAACGCATTGCTCCTGGCATCGGCTTCCTGCAGCCGCGCGCGGAACCGGTCCTTGACGTCGTTCGCGCGTGCCATCGCGCTCCTCCCTGATGGTTCATCCGGTTCTTGTGCGTCCGGATACTGGGAACCTATGGAAGTCGCTCAGATGACACAAGATCGTGCAAAATATTGATGCCTGCCTAGAACGTGAGCCATTGCACAGGAATAGTACTTGCCTAGGAACTGTGCAATGGCCCCGGATCAGGCCGTTGTCACTTGAGGAGCTGCAGCAGGCTGCGGCCGGCGGGGGTCTTGAGTTCCTTGGCGTCGAGCTTGCCGTCCCCGTCCGGATCGGCCGCCTTGAAGCGGCTCTCCACCAGGGCGAGGTATTCCTTGCGGTCGAGGGTGCCGTCGGAATCGCTGTCGGCCGCCTTCAGGTCCTTCTTGCTGACCCGGCCTTTCAGCTCCTTGGCGTCGACGGTGCCGTCCTTGTCCTTTTCGGCGGCGTCGAAAACCTTGCCGCCGGCCGCCTGAGCCTCGGCGAGGTCGATGGTGCCGTCCTTGTCGGTATCGACCATCTTCAGCGTGCGCTCGGCGCCGGAGGACTTGGCGAGGGCCGGCGTCGAGAGCGCGGCGGGCAGGACGAGGGCCGCGCCGAGCGCCGCGGCGAGGACGGGTCGGGTCAGGGTCATGGGCATTGCGGAAAGGTCTCCGATGGCGATCAGCGCCGGCGACCCAAATCATAACCGCGCGCGCTGTTCCCGGGCCGCCCTTCACAAGACGCGGATCGAGGAACCCCGCGCGGCCGCGCTCAGCGGGCCGGTCCGTCGAGGGGGGCAAGCCGGTCCGGGCCGGGCGCCGCGGCCACCGGCCGGGCGCGCGACAGGGCGCGGGCCAGGGCCGGCAGATCCGGGCCGGCCGCGCCCGAGACGCCGAACACCGATCGGTCGAGATCCGCGAAGGCGGCCGCGAGTTCGGGCCGCGCCCGCCAGATCCGGGCGAGGTCCGGCGTCTCGCGCATCGCCGCATCGAGGGCGGCGCGAAAGCCGGCCGGGTCACCGGCGCGGGCCGCCGCCCGCAGGCGGCGCCGGGCCGGTGCGGACGGGCGCAGGGTCGGCCGGCCGAGGCCGAAGCCGATCAGCGCCAGCCCGAGGCCGAAGGCGGCGAGCGCCGCGGCGGCCACCGTGAGCGGGGCGGGGATCGGCGGGGGCGCGCGCTCGGTCTCGCGGTCGGGCAGGCCGCCGCCGATCTGCCGGGCGGGGATCTCGGTCTCGCGCATCGTCCGGGTGTTGGTGTCGAACCAGGGGATCGCGATCGCGTCGAGGGGGATGATCTCCGGCACGCCGGGCTTCACGTCCCACTGGTAGGTGGCCCGCGCCACGGGGCCGGAGGGGGTCAGCAGGGTCTCGCGGGTGACGGGGCCCGCGAAGGTGATGATGCCGCGGGTGCGCATCACCGGCCGGGGCGGCAGGCCCTCGGCCACCATGCCCTGGGCCTCCAGGGTGACGATCCGGCGGGCGGTCTCGCCGACCTTGATGGTCTCGGGATCGGGGCTCCAGGAATCCGTGATGGACACGTCCCGGGCGGGCAGCCACCAGGGCTCCTTGGCGTCCGGGCCGCCGGTGGGGGCGGTCCATTGCGCCACCGGGAAGGGGATGGGCTGCGAGCGCACCTCGACCACCCGGCGCTCGCCGACATCGTTGACGGTGAGCTTGTGGATGAACGGCTCGATGGTGAAGTCGCCGGCGTGGTGCGGGAAGATCGCCACGGTGCGGTCGAACGCGATGGCGCTCTGGCCGTCCGGGAGCTTGGCCTTGCTCCAGTGGTCTCGGCCGAGCTGCGTCCAGGAGAAGTTGGCCAGCGAGGGCTGCACCACCTCCTCCAGCAGGATCGGCTGCTTGTAGACCCCGTGGATCTTCAACAGCACCATCTCGCGGGGATAGGGGGCGCTGTTGCCGTTGCGTTCCGCGGTGACCGTGAGGGTCAGGTCGCCGGGCTCGATCTCGGCCTGGGCGGGGAGGGGGGTGAGGGCGAGGAACAGGGCGAGGTGCCAGGCACGCGTCCCCCTCCGATGCGCAAGGGCTCCGCTGTTCGCATGTCGTTGGCCGTTGGGCTCTCTCCTCCCCCTTGCGGAGAGGAGCCGGAGGTGGGGGTGGTGCAGGATCGCGCGCAGCGGTGCCTCCTGTACCACCCCCACCCCTGACCCCTCCCCACAGGGGGGAGGGGATTGGCGCATCTCCGCACCGGGGCGCAGCCCCAAAACCCCAAAAGAAATCACCACGGGTTGCTCCCGGCGGGAATCGCGGTGCCGGCCTCGACCCGGCGGGTCTGCTCGGCGCGCAGGCGCAGCTTGAGATAGCGGCCCGGATCGTCCGGCAGGGTCTGGAGCCAGAGCCGGTCCGGGCGGATCTCGTGGGCCTCGAAGCTCTTGGTCACCCGGCGGACCTCGCGCTCGGGGGCCTCGGCCACCATGGCGGAGCCGCCCCCGGTCCGGCCGCGGCCCGCGGCGTCGCCGGCCGAGCCCCGGGCCTGGCCCTTGCCGGTGTCGATCGATTGCTGCTCGGCCTTGCCGCGGCGGGCGACCTTGCTGTTGCCGGGCAGCGACGCGCTGGCGTTCGACTCCTTGTTGCCGGCCAGACCCTCGCCGCTGGAGGCGGCGTTGATGTCGTTGTTCTCGTCCTGGTTGCCGGTGTTGTTGTAGCGGGCGCCGTACTGGGCGGTGCCGTTGGCGATGCCGCCGCCGGGGCCGCGGTCGATCACCTCGGCCCGCATCCGGGCGATCAGCGAGCGGTTGGCCTGGGCGTCGGCGTCGCGGGGGTTGAAGCGCAGGGCCTCGTCGTAGGCCGCGAGCGCCCCGTCGAGGTCGCCGGACCTGGCGAGCGCATTGCCAAGGTTGTAGCTCGCCCGGCGGCCGCCGGCGCGGAACAGGGCGATCGCATCGCCGTAGCGGCCCGCCTCGTAGAGGGCGGCGGCGTGCCAGGCCGGATCCGCGAAGATGTCGGCGGCAAGCCCCGGCAGGCCGATCCCCATCAGCAGGCGCCCGAACCCGGTCCGGGGCTGCGAGACGGCGAGCAGCGCCAGGAGGCCGAGGCCGGCGAGCGCCAGACCGGCGATGCGGGCAAGCTGCCGCCAGCGCGGGGGCAGGCCGGCCCGGAGCGGGGCGGCGAAGCCGGTGGCGGGGAGGGTCAGCCGCATCAGGCGCTCCTCATCATGCGCTCCTGCGGAACAGGATCAGGGCCGGCACGGCCGCGAGCAGCAGCAGCCAGCGCCCGAGATCCGCGTAGGCCAGCACGCCATAGCCGCCCGCCGCGAGGTGCTGGGCAAGGCCTGCGCCGACCGCGTCGAGCACCGGGCCGGGAGCCGCGATGTCGGCCACCGTGCCGCCGCCGGCCCGGGCGAGGGCGTCGAGGGCGGCCCGGTCGGGCTTCGGGGCGTTCTGCGGAAGCGGCTTGTCGGCGGGGACGAACAGGGCCTGGAGCCGCCAGCCCTGCTGGGCGATGGCGCGCGCCTCGCGGGTGGCGGCCTCGCCGATGCCGTCGCCGTCGCTGATCAGCACCACGTCGGCCGACACCACGTTGGCCTCCGCGAGGGTGCGGCGGGCGAGCGCCAGCCCGCGCTCGGGGTGTGAGCCGCGGTCCGGCACCGTGTCGGCGTCCAGCGCGAACAGGGTGGTGCCGAGGCTGTCGCGGTCGGTGGTGGGGGAGGCGGCGAGATAGGCGTCGCCCGCATAGACCACGAGGGCGACCGCTCGGGTTCCGGCCGCCTCGGCGACCGCGGCGGCGGCCTGCCGGACGCCCTGGAGGTTGCCGCCCTCCGCGACCGAGCGCGACAGGTCGACGACGATCACCGTCTCGTCGAGGTTGCGGAAGGTGCGCCCGTCCATCCGCTCCACGGCGGGGCCGGTCAGCGCCAGGGCGATCAGCCCGGCGGCCAGCGCCGCGGCGAGGTTCGCCTGGCGGCGTCCGCCCAGCACGGCGCCGGTGCGGGCGAGGTGGGCCATCAGCGCCGGATCCATCGCCCGGACCCAGTCGCCGAGCGGCGCCGAACGCGACGCGGCGCGCAGCGCCAGCAGGACGATCACGGGAATCGCCAGGAACCACCAGGGGCGCAGGAGCGCGACGGCGTCGAGGGCGCTCATGGGGCTGAACCCGAGATGGCGCGCCCTGTCCCGGACAGGTGGAGCGTCAGCGCAACCTGATCCGGGACCCAGCACGGGACGCGCCGCGCGAGCGGCACAGATTGATCCCAGTCGACGCTTCGCGACGTCTTATGCTGGATCCCAGATCGCATTCCGCTGACGCTGCATGCGCCCGGGAAAGGGGCCGCGCGCGAACTTAACCCGGCCGTGAACGCCACACCCATCACGCCCCCCTCCGGCTGGCGAGCAGCGCGGCGGCGCTCAACAGCGCCAGGGCGGCCGGCCAGGGCCAGAGGTCCCGGCGCAGCGGCAGGGGCGGGGCCAGCGCCCGGCCGCCCTCCAGCCGGTCGATGGCGTCGGCCACCCGGACGAGATCGTCGGTGGTGCGCACCCGGAACGCCTCGCCGCCACTCGCCTGGGCCATGTCGCGCAGGGTCTCGGTATCGACCACGTCCTGCTCGCCGTCGGCGTCGGCCATGTCGCGGGGGCCGAGCGCGATCGTGTAGATCTTGATGCCGAGTTCCTTGGCGAGCTCGGCCACGTCCTTGGGGGTGGTCTGGCCGGCGTTGTTGGCGCCGTCCGAGAGCAGGATCACGGCCTTCGCGGCCTTTTGGGGCTCGGCCTCGCCCCCGGTGTCCCGCGGATCCAGCCGCCGCAGGGCGAGCCCGAGCCCGTCGCCGATCCCGGTGGAGCGGCCGCTGATCCCGATCGTCGCCTCGTCCAGCGCCCGGGCGACCGCCGCGGTGTCGAAGCTCGGGGCGGCGGCCACGTAGGCCTGGTCGGCGAAGATCACGAGGCCGATCCGGTCCCCGGCCCGGCGCCGGATGAAGTCGGTGCCGACGCGCTTGACCGCGGCGAGCCGGGTCACGGTCTCGCCGTCGAGGGCGAAGTCGCGCCGCTCCATGGAGCCCGAGAGGTCCATGGCGATCATGATCTCGCGGCCCGAGGCCGGCAGCGCCGCCGCCGGCATGACGAGGCGCGGGCCGCTGAGCGCGACGACGAGGGCGGTCCAGAGCGTCCAGGTGAGCGCGGCCCGGCGCCGGCCGCGGGCGGCGAGGTCGGCGCCGGAGCGCCCCGCGCCCACCAGCGTCCCGGGCACGCGCAGCGCCCCGCTGCCGCCCTCGGGCTCGGCCGGGATCAGGCGGGCGGCCAGCACCGGCAGCGGCAGGGCCAGCAGCGCCCAGGGCGCCGCGAGGTCGAAGGCCGACAGGAGGGCGCTGAGCCAGGCGGGCAGGAGGCTGCTCATCGACAGGAGGCTGCTCATCGACGGTGGCTCATGCCCGCAGCCGCCCGATCAGCCGGCCGAGTTCGGCATCCAGAGCGTCGAGGTCCGGCGCCTGCCGACGGTACAGGCCGTCGGCCAGCACCCGCCCGGCGCCCCGCGTGAAGAACGTGGTCCCGAACAGCCCGTCGAGGCGGGCGGCCCAGTCCGCGCCGGTTGCCCGGGTCTCGGCGTCGCCGCCGAGCGTCCGGCCGAGGCGGCGCAGCAGGCGGGCCTGGGCCAGGAGCCGCGCCTCCGGAGCGAGGCCGCGGCTGCGGGCGAGTTCGGCGAGCGCCGCCCGGCGCACGGTGGCCCGGGACCGGCCGCGCCCGTAGCGGACGAGCCCCACCAGCAGGGCGGCGAGGAAGCCCAGGAGGGCGGCGGCGACGATCTCACCCTGCACGGCCCCCGCGGCCCCGCCGGGCAGGTGGAGGCCGCGGAGCTGATCGAGGCCGAGCGGGGTCTCGACGGGAATCGCGGCGGGGTTCATCGCCGCGTCCATCTAGGTATCCATGGGGGCGATCCGGCCTCACAGCACCGCATCGAGGCGCTCCATCAGCGGTGCATAGGCTTCCGGCCCGGTCTCGACGTCGAGGCGCACCCCCGCGATGCCGCGGCGGGCGTACTCGGCGAGCCGGGCCTCGGCCTCTCCGGTGGCCGTCGCAGCCGGCAGGGCGGTCCCGCGGTGCCCGTCCGCGAGCGCGAAGGGGTAGTAGCCCGGCGGCCGGGCGCGCTCGAAGGCGTCGCTCACCAGGATCAGCCGGATGGCGATCCGCTCGGCCAGCAGGGTCAGGAGTTCATCGAAGCCCGGGCCGGGATCGTCCAGGGCGCTGGCGACGACGAGGTGTCCCCCGGCCGGCAGCAGGCTGCGGGCGAGGCCGAGCGTCGCCTCGAGGGGCGGCTCCGGCTCGGCGCGGGCGGCCGACAGCGTCTCCAGGGCCTCCGCGTGGGCCTGGGCGAGGGCGCCGGTCACCGCGATCATGGCGCGCTCGCCGCCCGCCGGCCGCAGAACGGTCGGCGCCCGGGATGCCGCACCCGCCGACGCCACCGCGAGGCCGACCCGGCCGCCATCGGCCGCGATCCGCCAGCCGAGCAGCGCCAGGGCCTCGGCGGCCGCCACCGAGCGCAGGGCCCGGCGGGTGCCGAACAGCATGGAGGGCCGGAAATCGGCGAGCAGCACCACGGCGCGGTCGCGCTCGTCGTGGTGGGTGCGCACGTGCAGCTGCCCGGTCCGGGCCGTGGCGTTGCGGTCGATGAAGCGGCGGTCGTCGCCCTCCGACCAGAGCCGGACATCCTCCGGCTCGGAGCCGCGCCCGCGGCGGCGGGTGACGATCCCGCCCGGCAGGCCCGCCAGCGTCCGGGTCGCCGGCGCCGAGCCCCGCCGGGCGAGGTGGCGCAGGCCCATCAGGGCCTCGCCCGAGAGATGGATGCCGCTGTCGGCACCGCCTCTCCCTCCCCCCTCTGCGGGGGAGGGTGGGCCGGCCGTCATGCCTGGTCGGGTCGGGACAAAGTCCCGCAAGGGGGGAACCCGGCTTCCTGAAGCGACGCGACCGTCATGAAGGCCGGCGTTCAATTCTGCACCGTCGCGCTGCCCCTCTCCCGACCCCCTTCGGGGGCCACCCTCCCCC
>NZ_JAKSYM010000296.1 GCF_022829545.1 Methylobacterium sp. J-030
TCGTCAATGCGCCTCTCTCTTTGCAAGTAATTTTCGTGTAAATAGTTATATATAGATCTATGTACGCAATGCTTATGATCTAAACGTTGGATAAATTTTACAAATACATCGGATATAGATAGATATAAGTCGTGAAGATGCTGGAGCGTTGCGCAAGAATCCTATGATCGGTACGTGGCGACAAGAAAAAGATGTGCCTCCTCGGCGCGCGCTCGGCGGAGGGTCGGTACCGTGAAGGGCCGGCCGCGATGCGCGATCGCCTGGACCTTGCCGGATCGGTGACGATGTCACCCAGGGCAGCGCAACCTCGGCGGGCGTGGCGCCGACTGGATTGCTTCGCTTGCGCTCGCAAGGACGGTGAGCGGATGAAATGCCCACCAAGCCCTTGATGGTC
>NZ_JAKSYM010000300.1 GCF_022829545.1 Methylobacterium sp. J-030
CCATCCAACGCGCTGCCCGCACCCAGACCGCCTACGGCACCCTGCCAGCCTTCGTGCGCCTCGATGCCGGCGGCCGCACCGGCTATTCCGGCGTCGGCACCTCCGGCACGCAGCAGCGCATCGGCCAGGCCTATCCCGTCATCGGCACCGACAGCTTCGGCCGTGACCAGCAGTTCATGAACGTAGACAAGGTGTTCATCCAGTTCGCCGGGCTCACCGCCGTTCGCGCCTCCTCGTTCTTCGACTTCTACGCCCACGACTTCGAGTTCGCCGCCGCGACCGCCGGTTCGGACAACTTCTCGACCAACCTGCTCGCCTACACCGCCACGGTCGGCAACGGCCTGTCGGCCACGATCTCGATCGAAGACCCGGTGTTCCGCCGGACCCCGATCTTCTCGCCGTTCAACATTGCAGCGACTGTCAGCACCGGCAGCGTGCAGAACTTCGGCGTGACCAACCAGCCGACCCCGATCTTCGTCGGTCCGGGCCGCTACGGCAACGTCGACAGCATCGAGCGCTCGCGTCTGCCCGACTTCGTCGGCGTCGTGCGCCTCGACCAGGCCTGGGGTTCGGCCCAGCTCTCCGCCGCGACCCACGAGCTGAACATCGGCAACCTCTCGACCGCGGCCAGCACCGGAACCGGCCCGGTCCTCGTCCCGGCCCATACGCGCAACGTCCAGGGCTTCGCGGTGCAGGGCGGCCTGAAGATCAACACGCCGTTCATCGCCCCGGGCGACGCCCTCTACCTGCAGGGTGCCTACGGCGAGGGCGCACAGCTCTACACCGGCTACTCCGCCTACACCGGCTCGTACACGCAGAGCACCACGACCATCCAGGGCCAGAAGTTCGCCCAGTACTTCTCCGACGCGACCGTCAACCCGTTCACCGGGCAGCTGCAGACCTCGACGAGCTTCACGGCCGTCGCCTCGTACCTGCACTACTGGACGCCGGAATGGCGCTCGGCCTTCTTCGGCTCCTACGGCGAGCAGAGCTTCTCCAACGGCGCCCGCCTCGCCCAGGGTGCGATCTACAACCTCGTGAGCGGCCTGGCCGGCAGCAACCCGTTCGGCTCGAACGCCGTCGGCACGCCCGGCACCCGGTTCTACAACCTGAGCCAGGCGCTTCGCGACACCTACCAGTTCGTGGCGGGCGGCAGCATCATCTGGTCGCCGGTCAAGGACCTCGATATCGGCGTGGAGGCCTTCTACACGCAGATCGGCCTGAAGAACGGCCGGGCGATCGACCTCGACAAGAGCCCGACCGCCTACGCCAACGTCGCCGGCATCAACAACGGCACCTTCGCGGTCGGCACCGCGACGCAGGACTCGGTCTCGCAGGTCCGCTTCCGCGTCCAGCGCGACTTCTGATCCGAGGCGCCGGGGCTTCGGCCCCGGTCGCTTGCCTCCGTCACGTCTCAAGGCTCGGCTTCGGCCGGGCCTTTTTTGTTGCGCCGGCGGTGCGATGATCCCTCACCCGCCCCTGTGAGATCGCGCAGGCGCGCCACCGGGTCGGCGCTGCCCGTATCGGCGCCACGCCGATGCCGGATCACGGCGCCGCTGTTCAGACCTCGCGCCTGCGGATCGCGGCGCGGTGAAGCCGACAGCCTGGATCATGCCTGCCGGCGTCATTTAAGCCCTGCCGGCGGCCCGGCGGTTGCCGCCCTTTGGACCGTCACGGCGCGGGCTGCCGTCCCACGGGCGGCTGCAGGCGGCCGAACAGACCCTCCCTGACCCACCGCGCGGTCGCCGCGACACCGCGCGGTCGCCGCGACCCGGCCGAGAATCACGTCCGCGCCTGAGTCCGCGCCGGATTCGCCGGCGCGGCGCGTTTCCCGATTTGGTTGTGCGCGGAGAGGTCGTTGCCCGCTTTGGGTGCGGATCGGCCGCGGCCGGGCCGCGTCGCTGCGCTCGGAGCGCCCCAGAGATCGCGGCACGACAATCGCCGTCTCGATTGCTCTCCATCTGATCCAATAAGCTTGGATGGAAGATCGATTTTAAAATAAGCCACCAAGATTTCTAAATAAAAGACATCGAAGAAATTCAAATCAAGTCTATAGATTGTGCCATGTCTGCAACAATCTCGGCTTACACTATTGTGACTCTTCAATCGAAGTTGCGATCCCGAGTTCGTTTGCACATTGTGCTCACGCATCGGTGAATCTCGGCATCGAGATCCCGAACAACTTCGTCATAAATAGGCGAGTTGCGCAAACAATAAGCCGTCAGCGTGGAAATACACTGCGTTGATGGTGATATCGGGTCTCGAAGCTTTGGAGATATCTATGAAGCTCTTGAAGGGCTCGCTGCTCGGGTCTGCCGTCGCCTTCGCGGCGGTGGGCGCCGCGCACGCCGCCGACCTGCCGGTTAAGAAGGCCGTGCCGATCGAATACGTCCGCGTCTGCACCGCCTACGGTGCCGGCTTATTTTACATCTTCGGAACCGACACCTGCCTGCGGATCTCGGGCCGCGCCCGGTTCGAGGGCGGGTATATGACCAGTTCCTCGCGCGGGTCCGGCAACGGCGACACGTCCGGCTATCAGGGCCGGATGCGCATCAACCTCGACGCCCGCACCCAGACCGCCTACGGCACCCTGCGCGCCTTCGTGCGCCTCGATGCCGGCGCCCGCACCGGCTATTCCGGCGTCGGCACCTCCGGCACGCAGACGCGCATCGGCCAAGCCTACAATGCCACAGGTGTCGACGCAGCCGGCCGGGCGCAGCAGTTCATGAACGTCGACAAGGCGTTCATCCAGTTCGCTGGCCTGACCGCCGGTCGCGCCTCCTCGTTCTTCGAATTCTACGCCCACGACTTCGAGATAACGTGCAGCACGCTCGGATCCGACAATTCGTCGACCAGCCTGCTCGCCTACACCGCCACGTTCGGGAACGGCCTGTCGGCGACGCTCTCGATCGAAGACCCGGTCTACCGCCGCAGCGCGATCTTCGCGCC
>NZ_JAKSYM010000326.1 GCF_022829545.1 Methylobacterium sp. J-030
CGTCCTGACGCAGGTTGCGGGCCTGGAGGATCTTGCCCTTGAAGATGACGAACACGGAGCCGGAGGCGTAACCAGCCGAGAGCGTCACCGACTTGCCGACGTAGAACGCGGGCTGCGTGCTGCTCTTGGCGAGGTTGACGATGTTGATGCGGGCGACGTTCGGCGTGCTCGCGTCCTTCTGCGCGGTCTCGAAGAAGATGCGCAGGCCCTGCCCGCCGTTCTCGTCGCCGCGGTAGGTGAAGGTCTTGCCGCCCTCGATCTCGACCGAGACGGTGCGGAGATATTGCAGCGTCACTCGCCCTGTCCTTTGTTGAGGATGGAGTACGTGACCACCCTGCGCATCTGCGCGGTGTCGATGAGGGGCTTCTCGCCCGTCCGACCGCGGGCACGGCGGGCCGCCAGGGTGCGCTCCGACAGCGGCGCGAAGGTGCCGTACGTCATCCGCTCCTGCACCGCGGCCACGCCGATCAGCCCGACTTCGTTCAGAGCCTTCACGGGCGCGGACAGATCGCCGGAGAAAGCCGCTATCGCCCCCTTCTTCAGCCGCTCGGCTGCAAAGCCGATCATCTCCCGTAGCAGATCGGCGTCGGCGCTCTTCTCCAACACGCCGCGAAGGCTCATCATTTCGGCGGTCATTGGGGGTCTCTCGGGTTCGGGGTTGGCTGTCGCAACCCGACCCTACCCGGCAACCGCCGATGACCACCCGTCAGCTACACCACCGCCGGGGACACGACCTGGGGCAAGCGCTGTGAAACGGCTCAGCCGGAACTCACCCGCGCCCTCCGCTTCAGTGAAGCCTGCAGAACGCAGCTCAAAAGGCACACCTCACAGGAACGTGTGCACCCGCGTTGACGGATTGAGAAGGCCGCCGCTAACGTGAATGTGACGGTTCCCCTCGGGGATCAAAAGGGAACGCGGTGAGGGGCTCGCCCCGATGCTGCGGCTGCCCCCGCAACTGTAAGCGGCGAGCCCTTCACCACCACGTCACTGGGTCACCCCGGGAAGACGGTGCGAGGGCGGTGACCCGCGAGCCAGGAGACCTGCCGTCAGCCGTGGTCACACGCGAAACGCGCCGGGCGGGGTGTCCTGGCGGGTGCCGAGACGCTCGTGCACGTGCGCGATCGGCGAGGCTTCATTCGCGGTGACGTGCCACTGCCGTCGCCCGAGGTCCCGTGTCTCATCGTCCAACGACTCGAACGCTCTCGATCCTGTCGGGCGTCAGCCTCGCCGTCCTAGCGTCAGCGGCTGTAGCTCAAAACCGATCCACTCCCAGTTCCGCGACCACCGAAACGGCGCTGGAGGAGATCTCGGTCACCGCGGAGACCGCCGCAGCCGCGTCACCGCAGGCCGGTCCATCTGCCAGCGCAGGCTACGTCGGGGGGGCGACCGGCATCGGTGGGATCAGCATGCCGGTCGCCTCGGCCAGTTCCGGCGTGATCAGCGGCGCTCAGCTCAACAGCCGGCCGGTGACCCGCCCGGGCGAGGTGCTGGAGTCTGTGCCAGGCCTGATCGTCACACAGCATTCCGGGGAGGGGAAGGCCAACCAGTTCTTCCTGCGCGGCTTCAACCTCGACCACGGCACCGACATCGCCCTGTTCCTGGACGGCATGCCGCTCAACATGCGCACCCACGTCCACGGCCAGGGCTATGCCGACATCAACTTCCTGATCCCCGAACTCGTCGGCGCGGTGGAGTTCCACAAGGGGCCGTACTTCGTCCGTGACGGCGACTTCGCCTCCGCGGGCTCGGTGCGGATCGACTACCTCGACACGACCGCCAAGAATGTCGCCCTGACCTCGATGGGCAGCTTCGGCTACAAGCGGGCGCTCTCGATCACCACCGTGCCGCTGGCCGAGGGCAACCTGCTCCTGGCCGGCGAGGCACAGGTCTACGACGGGCCGTGGGTGATCCCGGACGCCCTGCGCAAGATCAACGGGGTCGCCCGCTACAGCCAGGGCACGGCGCTCGACGGGGTCTCGGTCACCGGCATGGCCTATGCGGCCCGCTGGACGGCCACCAACCAGATCCCCGAGCGGGCGGTCGCCGAGGGCCTGATCGGCCGCTACGGCACGCTCAGCCCGAGCGACGGCGGGGACACGTCCCGCTTCTCGATCTCAGGCAAGTTCAGTGCGACGGACGACACCGGCATCACCCGGGCCTCGGCCTACGTGATCCGCTCGCAGCTCAACCTGTTCAACGACTTCACCTACTTCCTCAACGATCCGGTCAACGGCGACCAGTTCCACCAGCTCGACCAACGCATCATCGGCGGCGGCGAGGCCCTGCACATCTTCCAGGGCGACCTGTTCGGCATGCCGATGGAGAACGAGGTCGGCGTCCAGACCCGCACCGATTCGATCCGGGTCGGCCTGTTCAACACCACGAACCGCCAGTACCGCTCCGGCGTGCTCGACGACCGGGTGCTGGAGACGAGCGGGGCCTTCTACGTCGACAACCGGGTGCGCTGGACCGACTGGCTGCGCACCTCGATCGGCTTCCGCGCGGATGGCTACTCCGCCAGCGTCGTCTCGGACACGCCGGCCAATTCGGGCCGGGCGCGCGACGGCATCGTCAACCCGAAGCTCGGCCTGACGCTGGGACCCTGGTTCGACACCGAACTCTACGTGAATTACGGCGGCGGCTTCCACTCGAACGACGTGCGCGGGGTGACCGCCACCGTCGATCCGACGTCCTCGCTGTTCAACACCACCCGCTCCCCGTTCCTGGTGCCGTCCACGGGCTACGAGATCGGCCTGCGCAACCGCTCGATCGCCGGGCTGGAGACGAGCCTCGCCCTGTTCCGGCT
The DNA here is from genome assembly GCF_022829545.1 of Methylobacterium sp. J-030. Taxonomy (GTDB): domain Bacteria; phylum Pseudomonadota; class Alphaproteobacteria; order Rhizobiales; family Beijerinckiaceae; genus Methylobacterium. Next base: position 2,807 of record NZ_JAKSYM010000326.1, read on the forward strand.
CGACTTCGCCTCGGAGAACCTGTTCCAGGGCGATACCGGCACGACGGAGCCGAGCCGGCCGACCCGGCGCTTCGGCGTCGAGTGGACCAACCGCTACGCGGTCGCGCCCTGGCTCTCGCTGGAGGGCGACCTGACGATCACCAATGCCCGCTTCTCGGACTACGACCCGGTCGGCAACCGGGTGCCCGAGGCTCCCACCACCATCGCGTCGGCGGGCGTCACCTTCGGTGAGCCGCTCGGCTGGTTCGGAAGCCTGAGGTTCCGCTACTTCGGTCCGCGCCCGCTGATCGAGGACAACTCAATCCGCTCGCGGCCGACCGCGTTGTTCAACGGCCGGGTGGGCTACAACTTCGAGAACGGGATCAGCGTCTCGCTCGACGTGCTGAACCTGACCAACGGCAAGTCCGACCAGATCACCTACGCCTACGTCTCGCGCCTGCCGGGAGAGCCGGCGGAGGGACTTATCGACCGCGTCTTCCACCCGGTCGAGCCGACGGCCGTGCGCCTCACCGTTGCCGGGAGGTTCTGATGCGACGTTCCCAGTCCGGCGATCTATCGAGCGAGCCGGGAATGCACGCGAAGGCGGTGCCGGCCATCGAGGTCGTCCGTCCAAAGCGCTGCGGTGACGCCGGGCGACGCGCTGCGACCACGCGGGCACGTCGCTATGTCGCCGGTATCGAGCCACTGCTGGAAGTGATCATCCGTGATCAGGGCCGCACGGCTCAGGCGGTCGCGACCGAGTTGACGCGTCGCGCCGTGCGGAAACCCCGCGGCGGGGTGATCTGGACATCGGCGGACGCCCAGAGGCTCCTGCGTCGCGTGGGTGCCGGTAGACGAACACCTCGTTTCGATAGCCCGACGAGTGATCGGGCAGCGCCACGCCACCACGGCACGCCATATGCGGGACGATGAGGGTCGATATGGATGAGATCGTCCCGCCCGAAGGCACGGCGTCCCGCGTCGTGCGACGCCGTATCGGTCTTCTCTACCTCTTCCTGATCGCGGTGAATGCCGCCGCCTGGTTGTGGGCCTACGGACTGTTCGCAGGGCAGGCAGCCCTGCTCTCGACCGCGATGCTGGCCTACGTCTTCGGCCTGCGTCATGCGGTCGACCCCGACCACATCGCCGCCATCGACAACGTCACCCGCAAGCTCATGCAGGCTGGCCAGCGCCCGATCGCCGTCGGTTTCTGGTTCGCGCTCGGTCACTCTACGATCGTCGTGGCGGCCGCCGCCGCGGTGGCGCTCGCAGCAACCAGCCTGATCACGGCATCCGAAGGCTACCGCGAACTCGGCAGCCTGATCGGTACCGGCGTCTCGGCAGGCTTCCTCATCCTGATCGGGCTGATCAACCTCGTCGTCCTCGCCGGCGTCTGGCGAACCTTTCGGCAGGTGCGCCGTACCGGACGCTACGCCGAGGAGGACCTCGACCTGTTGCTCGCCAATCAGGGCATTCTCGCCCGCCTCCTGCGACCGCTGTTCCGCTTGGTGACGCGCTCTTGGCACATGTACCCGCTGGGCCTCCTGTTCGCGCTCGGCTTCGACACCGCGACCGAGGTCAGCCTCTTCGGCCTCTCGGCTGCGCAGGCGAGCAGGGGCACCGACCTTTGGGCGATCCTGGTCTTTCCGGCCCTGTTCACCGCAGGGATGACGCTGGTCGACGCAACGGACGGCGTGCTGATGCTCGGCGCCTACAGCTGGGCTTACGTCCAGCCGGTGCGCAAACTGTTCTACAACCTGACCATCACTCTGGTCTCGGTGGTCGTTGCGCTGGTGATCGGTACGCTGGAGGCGCTCAATCTCATCGCCGACAAGCTCGCGCTTCAAGGCACGTTCTGGAGTTGGATCGGCGCGATCAACGACAACTTCGGCGTGCTCGGTTTCGGCATCGTCGGGCTGTTCGCGGCGGCCTGGCTGCTGTCGTTCCTGGTCTATCGCCTCGGCGGCTTCGACCGGATCGCCGTCGCGCCGGCCGATCCCGGCTGAGGCTCGAGAGCGCCCGGCCGGGGCTCGCTGGATCGCGGCGGAGATCCGATCAGTGCACGTGGCCGCCGGGGTGTCCCGCGCCGCCGTGATCCATCTCCATCGCGTCCTTGCCGGGCGCCTGGGCGGCGATGCCCTCGACGGTGAAATCCACCGGTACGGCGCCCGCCTTGGCGAAGGTCAGCGTGCCCTTGGCCGCCTGACCTTTCTTGAGCTGACCCTTCAGGTCGAGGAACATCAGGTGGTAGCCGCCGGGCTTGAGCGTCACCGTCTCGCCGGGCTTGATCACCAGACCGCCCTCGACAGGCGCCATCTTCATCACGCCGTTCTCCATCGACATCTGGTGGATTTGGACACGGCCGGCGTCGTCGAACGAGCCGCCGGTAAGGGTATCGGGCTCGGTGCCGGTATTGGTCACGCTGAGGTAGCCGCCCGCGACCTTGGCGCCGTTGGGCGTGGCGCGCGACCAGGGATGGCCGATCTTGAGGGTCCCCACCGTGTAGTCGTGGGCCGCGGCGGGGGCTGCTGTCAGAGCGAGTGCGAAGGCGGCGGGGGCTAAGCAGCGAGTCAGGAAGGGTCGCATGGTCGTCTCCAGGAAGAGGGGATCAGGTGGTGCGAACGGGACCGCGTGCGGATGATCAGAACGCGAGTTTCATCCCGCCGACGAAGTTGCGCGGGGCGCCCGCGAAGATCGAACCGGTGGTAGTCGCCAGTACGCCTGCGCCGTTCTGCAGACCGGTCGTGGCGCTGATCGAGTCGGCGAGGTTCTGAGCCGAGTTGGTGTAGACCCGGTCAAACAGATTGCGCACCTCGACGTACAGGCTCAGCCGCTTGGCAAACCCCGTCTCCGCCGCGCCCGCGAGCGCCCGGTCGTAGTGCACGTTGAGATTCACGACCGTGAAGCCCGGTGCCTTCAGGAGGTTGGCGTTGTCGAGGTAGAAGTCGCTTTGGTAGACGGCCTCCACGAAGGCCCCCACGCCCGCCCAGGGGCCCGTCGTCTGCTCGTAACCGAACCGGACCAGGGCCGCGTCGGTCGGCACGCCGGGGATGTGGTTCCCCGCCCGGTCGAAGCGGGACGTGCGCGTGCCGGCGCTGAGCTGCTCGACGTACTTCGTGTAGATCTGATCGTCGTGCGTGTAGGCCAGCGTCGCCCGCCAGCCGTCCGGGGACGTCCAGGTCCCGCCGACCTCGACGCCGCGATGCTCGGAGGCCGGGGCGTTGAACGTGTAGCTCAGAAGGCCCGCACCGGGCGACTGCGAGATCAGCTCGTTGCGGAAGAACTCGTAGAAGCCGGTGACGGAGAACTGCAGTTCGGGCAGCGGCGTCCAATATGCGCCGAGGTCGAAGCCGAGGTTCTCCTGGGTCTGCAGCTGGCTGTTGTTGCCTGGCACGCCGGCCGGGGTGACCGTGAGGTTCGAGGCCGAGGGCGTGGCGTAGCCGGTGGCGACGCGGCCGAGGAAACGCCACGCCGCGTCCGGCCGATAGGTCAGCGAGAACTCGGGCGCGACGTTGAGGAAGCTGCGGTCGAGATTGGCGGTGGCGGCCGTCACGCCACCTGCGGTCGGGTAGCCATAGGTGATGTTGCTGCCACCGATCGTGGTGTTCTCGGCGCTGATACCCGCCACCGCGGTCCACTGGTCGGACAGCTGCAGCTCGATCCGCGCCCGGCCGCCGAGGTTGTCCTGCGTGGCGGCCAGGTTGGCGTTCAGGGCCCCGAGCCGGGCACCGCCATAGGGCGCGCGGACGTAGGTGAGCTGGTTCGAGTCGAGGGTGTTGTAGGCCAGCGCCACGTAGCCGGTCATCGGCAACCCAAAGAGGTCGCCGCGGCGGGTCACGTCGGTGAGGAAGTTGAAGCCCGGGAAGTCGCCCCGCGCGGAGGTGGTGTAGAACGGCTGGTTGATGTTGCGGTCGTCGAACACGAGCTGGGTGCGCCAGGTCGTGAAGGCATCGAAGTCGTGCTCGTAGCGCCCGCCGATGATGGTGCGTCGATCGCCGCGGAAGAAGCCGCCCTCGTCGGCTGTGACCGGCACGGTGGCGCCGTTCCGGCCGTTGATCGGCAGGTTGTAGGTCGTGCAGCCGGGGGCCGCGGTCAGCGCCGAGGCACAACCGCGCTGGTAGGGGTTCTGGTAGAATTGCAGCAGCGAGGAGCGTCCGGGCAGGTTCGCCTGGAACTCGTTGTTGATGATCTTCAGCGTGAAGCGGTTGTCCGGTGTCGGCGTGTAGGTGCCGAGGAAATTGATCGTCTGGGTATTGAACGAGCTGTGGCCGGCATAGCCGTCCCCGCGGGCGTCGCTGGTGAACAGGCTGTACTCGAACGGGCCACTGATCCCGCCGACGGTGGCATAGGTGTTAAGGTAGCCGAAGCTGCCGGCATCGACGCCGTACTCGACGCCGTTCACCGCCGCACCCCGGCGGGTCGTGAAGGCGAGCGCGCCGCCACTGGCGTAGTTGCCGAACAGCGCCGATTGCGGCCCGCGGAACACGTCGAGGCTGCTGTAGGCGCGCGGATCGGTGATGTCGAAGCGCGAGGAGCCGTCGGCCTGGGTGACCGGGAAGCCGTCCTCCAGCACGACGACGTTGCGCGAGACGCCCGTGGCGCGGGCGTTGTTGCCACGGATCGAGATGATGACGTCCCGGGGGCCGTTGCCCTGGCGGACGGTGACGCCCGGGCTGTTGCGCACGACGTCGGCGATGTTCACCGCCGGCCGATCGTCGATGACGTTCTGGCGACCGACCGTGCTGTTCACCTCGCCGACGGGGACGGCGATCGGGGTCGGAGCGGCCGGGGCCGGTCCGGCGATCGTAGGCGCTCCGGCCGCCGGGGCCTGGGATGCGACAGCCGGTCCGGGACCGCCCTCCCCGACCACCGAAAGTTCCCCGAGCGTCACGGATTGCTGCGCCTGAGCGGCGGTGATGGCGAGTGAGCTTGCGGCAAGCAACGGGGCGAGGAAGCGCCGGGGTACGGGGGAGCCTGAAACGAAGGACATGATCGGGGATCTCGTCTGAACGCAGGTGGGCTGGCCGCGTGGCGCGGAACAGCCCAGGGCGGGGGCAGCACTCAGACGGTCTCGGGTGGAGCACGGGCCTGGCGAGCGGTTCGCGAAGGCCGGGGCCCATGAGCCGGCGGCGGCATCGGCCAGGTGATGCGGTGCCAGACGAAGTGCCCGACAACCGCTTCAGGTACGACCGGCAGCGGGGCGGCGGCGGTGCAGCGGCAGAAGGGACAGCGATCGCAGTCGGAGCGCTGCGCCGGCAGATCCGTCGCGATGCCGGTGCTCGGATCCCGGCCACAGATGATGGCGTGGATCAGCGCGTCTGCAGCCGCCGCTTCCGCCTGTCTGGCGTGTGCTAACACGCCGGCTGCAGGCGCCAACACCTGTAGCCACAGCGCGAGCAGGATCAGGCCAGCGCCGAGTTGGCGCGGCCAGCCTGCCGATCGTATCTGGGGGAACACGGGGCCGCGCCCGTCGTGATGCGGTCAGGCCACGCGCGCCCGCATCCTCAGCCCACGGCCGATCGCGAGATCGAGGCCGAGCATCGCGAGGATCGCCAGCCCGGTCAGCGGGAACAGGACGCCGAGCCCGAGGACGATCCCGGTCACGGTTACGGCCACGCGCCGGTCCCGCGGCCAGGGCGGCACACCGAGGCCGCCGGCCGGGCGGCGCTTCCACCACATCGTCGCGGCGGTGATGGAGAGCAGGATCGTGGCGAGGCAGAAGACCAACATCGCGAGCTGGTTCGCGCGGCCCCAGTACTCACCCTTATGGATGCCGATCCCGTATTGCACGGCCCGGGCGACCGGGCCGATATCGGAGAAATGCACGTCGACGAGCGGTTTGCCGGTGTACTGGTCGAGGCTGACCATGCGCTGGCGGTTCACGGCGTGCGGGTAGGCCGCCGCGGCATAGACCCCCTTGTCTCCGACCGGCAACGACAGCTCGTAGCCGTGCGGCATGCCGAGTCGTGCCAGGATCTGCGCGGCGGCGTCGATGCCGATGGCCCGGGCGGTCCCGACGGATTCCGATTGCGGCACCGGCGCGTCCTGCATGGTCCAGCCGGCGGTGGTGAGCATCTCGCCCATCGGCACGTTCGAGACCGGCTTGTTCGCCCACAGGGCGGCCGGCTGGCCGAGCCCGGCCGCGTTCGTCCACGCCCTGAACTGATCACCCCACCAGATCGACCACGGCAGTCCGGTCAGGGCCAGGAAGAACAGGCCGCCTCCGGCAACCAGCCCGGTCACGGCGTGCAGGTCGCGCCACCAGACGCGCCGGCTCGGCGTGCCCCGCACCGAGAGCACGCCGCCTTCCTGACCTCGCGGCCACCACAGGTAGACACCCGTGATCACGAGGATGATCGCGAAGCCGGCGACGATTTCGATGACCGCATTCGCCCATGGCCCGAAATAGGCGAGGCTGTGCAGGTGCCGCAGCACCATGAAGAATTCGCCGTCCCGGTCGACCCGGTCGAGCACGCTGCCGGTATAGGGGTCGAGGTAGACGAGGATCTTGCGGGCACCTTCGGCCACGGTCACCATGGCCGAGGCGGTTGCATCGATCGGGTCGGTGTAGGAGATCGCCACGCCGTCCGGCACGGCCTGCGTGGCGTTGAAGATCAAGTGGTCCGGGCCGAGAGGCGGCGTGGGCTGCGCGGCGACCTCGGTCCGGTAGGCGAAGACGGTCGCGTTGATCTCGGGCTGGAACAGGTACAGCGCACCTGTGGCCGAGAGCGAGATCAGGAAGGGCAGGCAGAGCAGGCCGGCGTAGAAATGCCAGCGCCAGACGGCGCGGTAGACGGCGTCACGGGACGTGCGAACGGCAGCGGCCACCCTGAAGTTAGGGGTGCTGCCCTGAAGCGAGATCGACATGGGGCGGTCCGGGTCTGAGCGATCGGGAGATGGATCGATCAGGCGGTCGGCGGACCTCGGGAACTGACGGCAGGATCGGGCGGCGCGCGGGGCCCGCGTATAGCCAGCGGTCGCCAGATCAGCACGTTCGAGCGGCGGGGCAGCGCGATCGTCACCGCCGCAACGGATACGATCTCGGCCAGAGGCTGCGCCACCTGAGCGAGGATACAGCAAGCGTGCTGCTGGCAGGGTAAGCCGTCATCGGCCGGCGCGCCACCGCCATCGTGCTGAGCGCAGATCACGCCGTCGAAACCCCGGACGGGGCTGACGGACTGGATGTCTATGAGGAACGCCTGGAGCAGGAGCGCATAGAGCGCAGCCGCGGCGATGACCGCGGGGCCATCGACCATCCATGGCGGGCGCCTGAGCATGCAACGGTGTTAGGAGTTGCGGCGTGGGGGCGTCAACGCGCCCTCATGGCTCGGCGACCGGTTGGGGCGTCAATTCTCGGTCGACTGCTCTGATAGCCACACCCGCGTCAGATGGTCTGACTGCCTTGCCAACTGATCGTGGTGCTCGTGGATATGCCCGAGCATCCGATCAGAAATGGTCACAGAGGCGACGCGACGCCTGATCGGGGCGCTGTCGGGGAGGAGGTTGTCGAATACATTGATGACAGGCGCGCCGATGTCGCGGTCCTCCCGGAGCGGCCGCGACAGGGAGACCGGGAACGTGCCGCGGAGATCGAGCCACGCACGCGCATACTGAAAGTCGATCGCGCCCGTGCTTTCCCGCCGGAGCACGCCGACGTGGCGTCCGTTCAGAAAGACGTTCAGTGGGCGATTGGCCCTGCGCCTCGCCATGAGAAGAGGTCCTCGATGTCCGCAGGGCTTCCCTGACTGCGTGGGCGCACAACCAGCTCGAGTTCGAGCGCCGAGACCGCCTCCATGAGCGTGTGGCGCTGGACAGCAGGCTCCCCTGCCTCAAGGCGGGAGATGGTGCCCTGCCGGAGGTGGATGCGCGTTCCCAGGCTGCCCTGTGTCAGGCCGGCCTGCTTGCGGGCACGGCGCAGGATCGCGCCAAGCTGCTTCTCGGTTCGGGCAATCTGCTCGCTCATGGGGGGGCTCCGCCCGTAATATGCGCGCTTGCGTATAAAAGAGATTTATGCGCGCGGGCGACTGACGCGGTAACCCGAACTGGAACAGGCCACGGACAGCCGAAAGAGCAAGGTGTTGGAATGACGGGAGGAGGGCAGTGGCCGTCTCATCGCCAGACTTGAAACGCTGTAAAATATTGGCCTCGAACAATTCTTGATGAAGCCTGGTTTGATGCGGCGAATCTACGGCACGTCCCCTGTAGCCCGCAGGATCCGGCCATCCCAAACGGCCTTCCAGCCGGATATGCGGTTCGATTCCCGCCGCTCGCGCCAGTCCCTCGCCGCGCAGCTCGGAACTGCGCGTTCGGGCAACTGCAGCAGCCTCCGTCTCACGACAATCATATCGGCCGTCGGACACAGACGCGGACGCTTTCCGCGGTCGGTCGGCAGCGATGGGTACGGGCTGCAGGATCCCAACTCGGCGACCGCGAAGCCGCGAGGCCGCCATCGAACGGTGACGGATTGTCCGCCGACCGATATCGCGACCCTTGAACCCGGACCGCACGCAGGTGCCGCGCTCCCGAACCGCAACCTCGGTCGCGGCCATTCGCCCTGTCGCTCCCGAAGCGAAGACGCTTTTCAGACGCTGTAACGTCGATCGTCTATCATATATAATTCTCGTTGAAGTCGGGAGTTCGGTAAAATACACCCCTGGGTTCGGCGCTCGGGTCGGAGCGCGTGCGCCATGGAGAGGCGCCCCTTGCCGGAGAGTCCCCCTGATCGGATCGCCCCATCGCCCCAGTCCTGTCAGCGCATGACCAGAGGCATCGCCGAAACGCCCGGTCGCCCGAAGACGAGAGCGCTCTGCGCCGAAGTGGACACCGGCTCGGCACAAGAGAGCGTGTCCCGACGAAGGCTCGGAGCGGCACGCGATGGCGGCGCGATCGGGTACGGCTCCAGCTCCCGCGGAGCGCGCGTGTCGGGATCCGAGCTTTCCGATCCGGGCGCGTCGCCGCGGATCCGGGAGCGCCTGACCGACCACGCGGACCGCCAGAGGATTCCGGTCTATGCGCGCGGGGTGGCCTCGGAATGCTCCGGCGCGGCCCGCCTATGATCTTCGTGACGAATGCGGAAGGACGGGCGACCTTCGTCAGCCCGGAATGGACCGATTACACGGGCCAGGCCCTGGAGGACGCCGTGGGGTTCGGCTGGGCTCGGGTCGTGCATCCGGATGATCGCGAGATCGCCCGCAGAACCGTCGAGGCCGCGATCGAGGCGCAGAGTGCCTTCAACCTGCGCTATCGGATGCTTGCGCCCGATGGCCGGGCCATGTGGGTCGCCGCCGGCGCGATTCCCTCGTTCGGCCCGCCGAACCGGACCTTTCTGGGCTTCCTTGGGTCGATCACGCAGGTCCACGGGGAGCCGGCCGCGGACCTGCGGGCCTACGGCTCGCTCGGAAGCTTCATGCCGCCGGCACATCCGGCGACGCCGCCGAGCTCCATGCTGGAGGCGATGGCGGATCACCTGCTCATGGCCCACGCCCTCGTCGAGCCCGCTTCCGTGGCGCGTCTGCGTCCGCTGATCGAACGCCTGTTGCACGAGGTCGGGATCGAGCTCGCGCGCGCCGAGCGGCAGGGGGAGGCCCAAGCCGCGATCCACTGACGGGATGGACCGTCGGCGTGGACCATCGACGGTTGCGCCAGGGTCGGGAACATCCCGAGGACAAGGCTCGCTTCCCTGTCTCGCGAAGCCCGCGAGAATGGACCGCCCATCCGGGAGTTCCGACGTCGCCGCGTCCGGGCGGCGACGCACCAGCCCGCGGGCCGCGCGATCACGGGCGCGCTGTCACCGGGGTTCGACACAGGCAGAGACCAGCCGTATCCGGGCCGTGGTCAGCCCGCGGTCGTCGGCGCACAGCGCGTCCGGCCGCTTGGGCGGGATCGGTACGGGCCGGTGATCGCCGGAAGACCCCTCCGACCGCGGGAGGAAACCGGTTCCCAGCCCCGCCAGCCGCAGCCGATGCGCGGGGTTGCGCCCCCCGGGGGCGAGCCGAGCATAGCGCCGCCTCTGGGCCCGAAGCAGCGCGAGGCGTCTGCGATGCCGGAGCGTGTGCAGGCGCGCGGACCGGGCGTACCGTCGCCCCTGCGCGGTCCGGCGCGTCGAGACGCCTTCCGCGTGCAGGCCGCCGATGCGTTCCCCGCCGCGCGTCTGCAGGCCGGCGCTCCGGAGCGAAACCGGCCGCGTCGCGGGGCGCGCGGCGTTGCCCCCTGGGTCTGGCGCGGCCGCGACCGCCTCGGGCTCTCCCCGCACGGGCCAGGGCGCGGCGCGTGTGATCACCAACGGCGGCGGCGCGGCACCGCATCCACGGCAGATGGAGGCGGAGATGCGCTTCCACGTCGCCGTGTCGCGATCGATGAGGTCTTGGAACCGGGCCTGCTCGGCCATCGCCTGTCGGCCCGCACCGCGCGGGCCGTGGGCCCCCTCGGTCAGGGACGCGGCTTGGGCGGCATCGCCCGCGATCAGACTGATGGCCATGACCGCGCGTACGAGACAGCGCATCGGCCCTCCTCTCACAGATCTCACACGAATCGCAGGAACGCCGCAGGCCTCTTACGGCTCAGCTCGCGATATGGTTCCCAGCCCGTGCGACCGCGGATGAAGGCCCCGGCGCGGTCAGGAGGACGAGCGTGTCGCCAGACTGAACTGGATCGGATCCTTGACGCGCCTGAAGCGTCGCCGGACCGCGACATGCGCGGGCAGACGGGCCCGCTGTCGGACGAGGTGCCGGGCGAGGGGGACGTCCGGCAGGGCCGCCGGGCGGACCGGATAGGGGCGCCGCCGACGCGGCGGCAGGTCGTCCTGCGCGGCCTCGGCATCCGGCGGCACCGAGGCCGCCGACGCGTCGGGCGCGACGGCCGGGTACTGGGCCGTCTCGCGGGGCAGGTCGGCCCAGCGCCTCGGCGCGGGCGCCGGAGCGTCGTAATCCGCGGGGGGCGCATCCGGCGTCGCGCTCACGGAATAGATCTCGGGACTCCCGGGCCCGCCCCTGGGGAGCAGGGCGAGGTAGACCCCCGCCCAGAGCGCCACGCCGGCGAGGACTGAACCGGCAAGGACGGCGTGGTTGGTCATCGCGGCAAGAAACTGCCGGCGCCGTAGAGGGTTCCGGTCCAGGTGACGCGTCACGGCCGGCATCGGCGGACGCGACCGAATTCGGCGGCGCGGCCCCGGGCGCCCGTCCTCGCCGGGCGGCGCCGAGGACGCCCGACGCTGCCGCGCCGCACCGGTCTCCACCGCGGCGGGGCGTGCTCTGGTGACGGAGGGCTACCGGATGCGGGTCCGGCACCTATGTCGCTGACAAAGGAGCCGTCCCACCCATGATCATGATCATCATCTGCTTCCTGGCGCCGTGGCTTGCCATGTTCCTGCGCGGCAAGGTGCTCCAGGGCATTCTCTGCATCTTCCTCCACCTCACGATCATCGGCTGGATTCCGGCGACGATCTGGGCGCTCGCCGTCACGCGGCGCGAGGCTGCCTGAGACGCTCTCGCCTGCATCGCGACCGGTTCGGCGGCGCGGGGCATGTCAAAGCGGTAGAGAATGGCGAGCCGTGTCCGAGCCCAATGCGGTCGCGCACGGCTCTCCGCGCTGGGCGGGTGCGGGGAACGCACCCGCCCAGTCGCAGCGCTCACACGATCCTCCAGCCTGTTCGGTGCGGCCGATCTTCCATCGTTCGATTGGATCAAGCGCGATGTCTTTTCCTTTATTTCGTCGTCACTTCGTCGATGAGACTGGGCGAGCCTTGTTCGACGTAAAATTACTTTAGAATCGGCCCCTGTATTTCAGACTCGAATGCGTGGGAAGCGACGATGAGAACAGGGATACGTCGTCTGGCCGCGGAAGACGACGGCGCGGCGGCGATCGCATAGGGGATGATCGCCTCACCGATAGCAGTCGTCCTCATCACATCGCCGCAACGGGTCGGCTCCTCGCTGAGCACGAAGTTCACCGCGAGTGCCGGCAATCTGAATTGATCGCCCGCTCCTGAAAAGAGATCGGGCCGCCCCGCCCCGGGGTGGCAGCCGTCATCCTCAGCGTCGTTCGATCGGCGACGCCGACCAGCCGCCATTCCACGCAGGGCCTTCGCCCGCCGCGTCGGTCGGGCCAATGCCGCCCGCGTGACCCGACGCCCGCCGATCCGCCGGGTTGGGCGCCCTCGACCGGGGCCCGATTCAGCGGGGGCTGGCGTGCGCCGGCTCGCGGGAGAGGGCCGCGACCGAGATCATGAAGGGGCAATCCGGTTCCAGCGTCCCGACGCTGGACAGGGCCGGTGTCGCCACGGCGGCGCCGAGGCCGTGGGACCGGCGGCCGAGGCGCCGGACCGCGATCCGGAGCGTCTCCTCGTATGAGGCCTCGCCCGTATCGCCCGCAGGCATGTCGGCACACAATTTGGCGAATGCGGCGCGCAGATCGGGTTCGGGCATGGAGGCATCCCCAGGGGCGTGGACGCCAGGGGACGGCGACATGGTTAACGGAGGGTTAAGGCGGCGCGGATCGTGTGCGGACGCGAGAGCCGGATGCGGGCGTTCCCGCCGGGATCGGCCCCGGAGAAGGGTTTCTTAACGGTGCCCCCCGCATCCTCGGCGGCACCCTCCTGTCGTCGTGGGCGCCCGCCGGGCGCCGGAGCACCCGCCGCATGACTTGGCTCAGTGTGATCTGCTTGTTCTCGGGGGCGACGCTGGCCGGCATGGCCCCGCGGCGCTCGATGCAGCAGGCGACGCTCGAAGGCGCCGGGGGAGGCCTGATCATGCTCGGCCTCGTCATCATCGGCGCGGGACTGCCCCTCTTCCGATAGCGAACCTGCGCCGGACCCGCGTTTCGCGCCCGGAAGCCGGATCAGACGAAGCGCTCCTCCGGGCCGATCCGGATGGTCGCCACATCCGAGTGAACGTCGTCCAGCACGCAGCGGACGCGTTCCAGCGCGGACGATACCGTCTCGGCCAGATGCGGATCGGCGAGGTTCCGCGTCTGGAGGCCGAAGCTGTCCCGCAGATAGGGCATCAACTGGCCGTGCAGCGCCAGATAGGCGCCGGGATTGGACAGTTCGTAGACGACCGCGAGAGCGTGATAGGCCCCGACCAGGATCTCCAGCGCGACATCTGCACTGCGTGCGGCCCGCTCACATTCGTCGCTGCCCATATCGCGCTTGTAGTTTTATTGCTGTCCAGTCTTCAGGTAACATGCTCTGTTAAGACTGTCGACATTTCTACCTATTGTAATCGCTGCGCTTTACGGGACAGGAAAATTTAGCGCCGGATTATGGCTCGACTGCAACACCTGCCGATTTCGGCCGGCGGCATCAAGTCGTCATCTGGCCGCGCGCATGTCGGCTCGGCCTTATCATCGTCGCGATCCTGCTCTCCGCCTCGGCCAGGACGCTGTTGACAAGGTGAGTGGCCCCCTCGAGCGTTCCCGCGGCCAGAGTTCCGCTCCGGTTCGTTTCCTGGACGATGCGGAAATTGTCCTCGACGAACGCGCGGATCTTGCGCTGAACATCGTCGAACTCGCCCGGGTGAGCGGTTTCGTACAGAAGTGCCAGGGCCAAGTAGGCGCGACCGACCATGTCGAGCGCCAGATCCGCACTCGTCTCGGAACTCACGGTGTCGGTCGGGGCCACGGCGGGTGAATCCCTGTCGAGTACATCCACGCAGGCTATCATAACCTCAACCCGTTGCAATCGGTCAAGTTGTTCTGCAATCGCTTTTCCTGAGACAACTTGGATATCGGGACCCGGCTCTGAGTCCGCCATGTCATCCCCCGGTGGAAATCCCCCCCGGATGGTGAGCCGACTGCAGGGCCGCCGCGACGCGCGCTGGTACGCGGGACGTGCGCGCGGGATTGGGACCCCTTTCGTGGCGTTCGGTTCGATGCGCTTGATTCGATGCGTAGTCGCCCCTGTCGGAATCGGGACGCTTTCGCATCGGCGTGACGCGATCCGCCCCCGCGGCTGTGGTCTCGCGCGGCCAAGCCGATTATCGACACGCGCAAGGGGGCCGGCCTTGCCCGGCCCGGAGAGGACCCGGCCGCGCGCCCAGGAGAGTCATGACCGTGCCCGCCAGTACCCCGCGTCCCGTGATGCTCGTGATCCTCGACGGCTGGGGCCTCCGCGAGGAGCGCTCCGACAACGCCGTCCTTCAGGCGCGGACGCCGGTCTTCGATGCGTTGATGCGGGAGCAGCCCCGGGCTAGGCTGAAGACCTTCGGCGCCGATGTCGGCCTGCCCGAGGGGCAGATGGGCAATTCCGAGGTCGGGCACCTCAATATCGGCGCGGGCCGCGTGGTGCTGCAGGACCTGCCGCGGATCGACACCGCGATCGCGGACGGGTCGCTGGCCACGAACCCCGCCCTGGCCCGGTTCATCGAGGCCCTGCGGGCATCGGGCGGCACCTGCCACCTCATGGGCCTGCTGTCGCCGGGGGGCGTCCACGCCCATCAGGACCACGCGGTGGCGCTGGCGCGCGTTCTGGTCGAGGCCGGCATCCCGGTCCGGCTGCACGGCTTCACGGACGGGCGCGACATGCCGCCCCGTTCCGCCGCCACCTGCGTCGCTGCGGTCGGGAAGGCGCTGCCGCAGGGCGCGCGCCTCGCCACCCTGTGCGGGCGCTATTTCGGGATGGACCGGGACCGGCGCTGGGAGCGGGTCCGGATCGCCTACGAGGCCTTGACGGAGGGGCGCGGCACCCGCTTCGACCGGGCCGGGCAGGCGGTGGCGGCCGCCTACGCGCAGGACGTCTCGGACGAGTTCATGAAGCCCGCGATCCTGGGCGACTATGCCGGCATGCGCGACGGCGACGGCCTGCTGAGCTTCAACTTCCGCGCGGACCGGACCCGGCAGGTCCTGGAGGCGCTGCTCGACCCCGCGTTTTCCGGCTTTTCCCGGGCGCGGACGGTCCGCTTCGCCGCCGCCCTGGGCATCGTCCAGTACAGCGTCGAGATCGACGCCTTCGCCGACACCCTGTTCGGCACCCTCGACCTGCCGAACGGGCTCGGCGAGACCGTGGCCCGGGCCGGGCGCGCGCAATTGCGGATGGCCGAGACCGAGAAGTACCCCCACGTCACCTACTTCATGAACGGCGGCCGCGAGGCGCCGTTCGAGGGCCAGGACGCGATCCTGGTGCCCTCGCCGAAGGTCGCGACCTACGATCTCCAGCCGGAGATGTCGGCGCCGGAACTCACCGACCGTGCCGTCGCGGCGATCGGCTCCGGGCGCTACGACCTGATCATCCTGAACTTCGCCAACCCCGACATGGTCGGCCATACCGGCAGCCTCGCCGCCGCCGTGACGGCGGTGGAGACCGTCGATGCCTGCCTCGGCCGCGTGGTCGAGGCGGTGACCGCGCAGGGCGGGGCGCTGCTGGTCACCGCCGACCACGGCAACTGCGAGACGATGCGCGACCCCGAGACCGGGGAGCCCCACACGGCCCACACCCTCAACCCGGTCCCGGTGACGCTCATCGGCGTCGATGGCATCTCCCTGGCCGACGGCCGGCTCGCCGACGTGGCGCCGACGCTCCTCGACCTGATGGGCCTCGACCAGCCGGCCGAGATGACCGGCACGTCCCTGATCCGCCGGGCCGGCTGATGATGCGGCATGGCGGCTGCACCGGTCGGGCCCTCATGCCTCAGGCCCCAGCCATACGTCCCAGCGTGGGACCGGACCGTGCCAGAGCGGGGCAGGGGTGGCGCGTGCCTGTGCGGGATCCGCGCGCCTGTCCTGACCGGTCAGAGGGCTTGCGGTTTCACGGATCTCCGTTCGTGATCGAGCACGAGCGCCTCCGCGTCTCTCCCTCCCCCCGCAGAGGGGGGAGGGAGGGGGGCGGTGCAGGTCCTCTTCCTCGATCCAGTCATGTGAGCATGATTGGCAAGCGGGGAGGGGCGACACGCGCCCCCCGGCGCCGATCATGATCGCCAGGCACAGCCTGATCTATGTCGGCTCGCGCGGCTTCGCGGCGGCCCTGAACATGGCCTCGGTGGCGGTGTTCACCCGGCTGGCGCCGGCGGCGAGCTACGGCACCTACCTCTACGTCCTGTCCTGGGCTCTCGTGCTCTACGGGGCGACCTGCCAGTGGCCGAAATTCGCGTTCTTCGCCCTCTACGACGAGGCCCGCGAGCCCGCCCAGGTCGGCACCGTGGTGCGCATCCTCGGCGGGACGCTGCTGCTGGCCGGGCTCGGCAGCGTGCTGGCGGCCGAACTCGGCCTGGTCCCGGGCCGGATGGCGGCCGCGATCCTGGCGCTGGCCTGCGGCACCACCCTGTTCGAGGGCGCGACCGAGATCGCCCGCACGCGCCTGCGGGTCGGGGCGGTGGCGGCCTCGGTGATGACCCGGGCCGTGCTGATCCTCGGCCTCGGCAGCCTCGCGCTGCGCCTCTCGGCCGATCCGCTCGACCTCGCCTTCGCGGTGGCGGCCGCCAACGCGGTCGCCTCGCTGCCGGCCGCCGCCACCATCGCGCCGATGATGCCCGGCCGCGGCAGCCGGGCCGAGGCCCTGCGCCTGTTCGCCTATGGCTGGCCGCTGGTACTCTCCTTCGGCACCGCGGCGCTGGCCCAGAGCCTCGACCGGCTGATCATCGCCAAGACCGTGGGGCCGGCGGGCCTCGGCGCCTACGGGGCGCTGGCCGACTTCCTGCGGCAGAGCTTCATCGTGTTCGGCGAGGCGATCGCCCTGTCGTTGATCTCCCTCGCCAAGCGGGAGGCGCGCTCCGGCGGCATGCCGGCGGCCGTGGGCGTGCTGAGCGACGCCGCCCGGGCCATGACGCTGATCGCGGCCTTCGGCGCCGTGTTCTTCATCTGCTTCGACGACCTCGTGGTCACGGTGCTGCTCGGGCCCGATTACCGGGCTGAGGCGCGCCAGCTCGCTCCGGTACTGATCCTGGCAAGCATCCTGATGATGTTCCGCGCGTATTATTTCGGGCAGGTGATCTACTTCACCCGGACCAGCGGACTCGAGGCGGCGGCGGCCTTCGCGACGCTCGCGACCGTGGCGGCGCTCTCGCTCCTGCTGATCCCGACCTTCGGTGCCCCCGGCGCGGCGCTCGCCTTCGCGGGCGGCCAGAGCGCGGCCTGCCTCGTGCTGGTGTTCGGCGCCCGGCGGGAGGGCACGACCATGCCGCTGCCGCTCGCCGACATGGCCGGCATCGCCGGGATCGCGGCGGCCTGCGGGGCCGTGAATGCCGGGATCGGGCTGATGCCGGGGGGCTTCATGGCGCCGGGGCAGGTGCTGCGCATGATGCTGCTCGCCGCCGGGGCGGGGGCGGCGGCATGGCGCTATGACGTGCTCGGCTTCGCCGGGGCGATCCGCCACCGGCTCGCGGCCTGACGGGACCGCCATGCCGGAGACCGCCACGCTCCCGCAGGGCCTCGTCGCGGCGGTCCGGCCCCTCGATCCGGGGGCGCCCTGGATCCCGGCCTGGCGGGCGCTGGGCGCGGATGCCGCCATCCGGAACCCGTTCTACGAGGCCGGCTACGCGCTCGCCGCCCGCGACGCCTTCGGCGCCGGGGTGCGCCTGCTGATCGTGGCCGACCGGCCCCCCGAGGCACCGGGCGCGCGGTTTCGCGCCGCCTGGCCGTTCCGGGTCTCGTGGCGGCGCTGGGGCCTGCCGCTGCCGCTGCTGATCGGCTGGACCCACGGCTACTGCCCCTTCGGCGCCCCGCTCCTCGACGGTGGCGATCCGATGGGGGCGCTGGCGGCCCTCCTCGCTGCTCCGCGGGCGCTCGGCCTGCCGCCGCGGCTCCTGCTGCCGAATGCCCCCGCGGACGGGCTCCTGCCGCAAATCCTGGCGGCGCGCGGCACCGCGCGCGCCGCCTACTGGCCGCATGTCCGCGGCCTGCTCGACCTGACCGCCCACCCGCCGGCGGCGCGGGCCGCCTATCTCGGCCATCTCTCCGGCCAGCGGCGGCGCAAGCTGCGCCGCGACCACGGGCGCCTGAACGCGTCGGGCGCCGTGGCCTTCGAGATGCTCGACGCGCCGGCCGAACTCGACCGGGCGCTCACCGAGCACGTCGCCCTCGAAGCGGCCGGCTGGAAGGGCCGGGCCGGCACGGGGCTGGGCCAGCGCCCGGCCGAGGTCGCCTTCCTGCGCACCGCCCTGGCCGATCTCGGCGCGGACGGGCGGGTGCGGATCGCGCGCCTGCGCCGGGCGGGGCGGACGCTCGCCTCCCTGATCCTGCCGGTCACCGGATCCGAGGCCTGGGTGCTCAAGATCGCCCACGACGAGACGGAGCCCGAGGCGGCGCCCGGGATCCAGCTCGTCCATCGGCTGACCGAGGCGGTGGTGTCCGGAAAGTGGGTGATCGAGCGGATCGATTCCTGCGCGCCCCCGGGTTTCGCCCTGGGCTCCCTATTCTGGACCGAGCGGCGGACCATCGCCCACCTCCTGGTCGCAGCAGAGCGCGATCCCCTGTTCACGGTCGTCCGTGCCCTGGAGCGCGCCCGGGAGCACGTCGCCCGAATGCGCCTCACCAGCCGAAGCGGGCGATCTGCGCCAGCCGCGCCTGCGCCTGCGTCGCGTCCTGACCCATGAGGGCGAGGCGGCCGGAGAGGTCGTAGCAGGTCGCGCAGAAGGAGAACTGCGCCAGGGTGATCCCGTCGTCGCGGGCGCGGGCGACCGAGGCGATCAGGCAGGGCAGGACCGGGGCGTCGGCGGGTCCGGCGAGGCAGTCGCCGCGGGGGCTGCCGAAGATCGGGCGGTTCGGCCAGGTCAGCAGCAGCGTGGTGCCGCCCCGCCGGTCGGGGGCCGGCGGCAGGGTGTAGCTGCGCAGGAACAGCGCGCAGGCCAGCAGCACCAGCCCCGGCAGGATCAGCGCCCGCAGCCCCATCCGCCTCAATCCCCTTCGTCGAACCGCGTGCGGTAGAAAACCTCGCGCCCGGCGCCGTCGATCACCCGGACGGCCTCGGCCGGCTCGCCCGCGCGCTGCGGCACCCGGGCCCGGGCGAACAGGCGCAGCGCCCGCTCCTGCGCGCTCGCCAGGCTGCCGACCCGCACGGAGATCCGCGTCTGGATTTCGTCCGGCTCCGGTCCGAGGACTTCGATATGGAAGGTCTCGCGCAAGGGTGTCCGCCTGATCGAGGGTCTTCAGCCGCTGGATATGGGCTTCGGCCCGGGCGCCATAGCACGTTCCAGCGCGGTGTCGGCGGAGGGCGGCGGCGATGTCGCAGATGCCCTACCGCTCCGCCGCCACGGCCAGGTAAATGCCGGCCGCCCTCTGCACGGTCCGGAGGATGTTGAACAGGTTGCCGGCCGTCGGATTGCCCAGCGGGCCGAGCCTGCGCATCAGGCTCTTGGACGACGTGCCGGTCGCCTCGGCCAGGCCTTCGAAACCGATCGTCGCGTTGATGTCGTCGCGCAGGACCGCTTCGCCGGTGTCGATGTCCCCGGCGAGGAACTGACCAACCGCTTCGATCCGCAGCGCGTCACGGAAGGCCGGATCACGCGCGGCGCGCGCCTTCACGGTCTCCTTGACGCTGCGGGTCAGGCCCATCGCCCATCCTCCCTCCGTTGCTGGTACGCCGCTAAGATCGCCGGCGCGGCTTGCCTCAGCGTGGCGTTTCGCAACGGCCAGACACCGATCTCGGAGCGAAGTCCAATTGCCCCGCGGCCGGCCTCGGCCCTATGAGGGCGGCTCCGCCCGAGGAGACACCACCGGAGGAGCCCCGTGGACCCGCTCAAGGCCGCCGCCGCGACGCTGCTCTGCCTCGCCCTGTTCTGGCTGGCCTTCCGGATGACCCGGCGGCTGGTCGATCTCGCCATCGCGGGGGGCTACGCCGAGGAGCGTCGGCGGCTCGCCGAGGAGGCGGCTCAGGCTGAGGCCGAGGCCGTGCCGCAGGCCTCCGCCATCCAGGCCACGGCTTCGAGCTTGGCCGCGAACAGGGACCAGTCGTCGGCCGCCGCGATCGGCGCCCACAGCGCCTCGACCTCGTCGATCAGCAGGGTGCAGGGCGCCGCCGCGAAGTAGGGATGGTCGAGCCGCGCGCCCGCCACGGGTGCGAGCGGCTCCAGCGCGGCCCGCACCGGCGCGAAGACTTCGCGCGCGTAGTGGCCGGCGGACGGTCCGGCCTGCGCCCGATCGGCGCTCGCGAGGCCGCCGTACCAGTCGAAGAAGAACCGCTCGAACGGTGCCCGGCTCTCCCCCAGGAACCGCCAGACGGCGGCGACCAGCCGATCGGTTTCCGAACGCGGCGCCTCCGCGAGCCCGAGCCGGCGGAACAGGGCCCGCGCAAAAGCCTCCTGCAGGGCCGGCCCGAAGCCCGCCAGCGCCTCTTCCAGGCGTGCCTGGGGTGCCAGCGTCAGCAGGCAATCGGCCAGCCGGCAGAGGTTCCAGAACAGGGCCTCGGGCTGGCGGCCGAAGCTGTAGAGCCCGGTCGCGTCGAAATACGCGGCCGTGAAGTCCGGGTCGAAATGCGGCAGGAAGCGCCAGGGGCCGTAATCGAAGCTCTCGCCGGTGACGTTGATGTTGTCGCTGTTGAGCACCCCGTGGACGAAGCCGGCGGCGGCCCATTGCGCCCCCATCGTGGCGACCCGGGCGACGACATCCTCCAGGAAGGCGACGCCCCGGTCCTCCAGGCTGTCGCGCCACAGCTCGGGCCGGTGCGTCTCGATCGTGTGATCGAGGAGCCGGGCGATGGCGTCGGGCTCCCCCAGGGCCAGGAAGCGCTGGAAGGTCCCGATCCGGATATGCCCGTGGGACAGGCGCACCAGCACCGCGGAGCGGGCCGGGGAGGGCTCGTCGCCGCGCACGAGATCCTCGCCGGTCTCGATCAGGCTGAAGCTCTTCGACGTATAGACGCCCTGCGCCTCCAGCAGCGCGGTCGCCAGCACCTCGCGCACGCCTCCCTTCAGGGTGAGCCGCCCGTCCGCGCCCCGGGACCAGGGCGTGGTGCCGCTGCCCTTGGTGCCGAGATCGAGGAGGCGCCCGTCTCTCGGGTCGTGGAGCTGCGCGAACAGGAAGCCGCGGCCGTCGCCGAGTTCCGAGTTGTACGCGCGGAACTGGTGGCCGTGGTAGCGCAGGGCCAGCGGGGTCTCGAAGCTGCCGGGCAGGGGCTCGAACCGGCCGAAATGGGCGATCCAGGCGGCCTCCGAGAGCCCGCCCAGGCCGACGCGCTCCGCCCAGGCCTGGTTGCGGTAGCGCAGGACCGTCTGCGGGAACCGCGCCGGGGCGACGGGATCGGCGAAGGCGGGACCGAGATCGGCGTGGCGCCGGGAGGGCCTGTAGGCGGGGTCGTCCATGCGGCGGGTCTCGCGGGGCGGCGATGAGCCCCCGTCGTACCAAGCGGGCGGGACGCGATCCGTTGCCGTGCGCGTCGCTCGGGCATCCGATCCGGAGCATGGAACGCGGCACAGACGGCATCCCGACAGGGCGCCACGACCGCGCTCCGGGGCAGACCGCGCCCGCCCGGATATCGCTCAGGTCGGCAGCAGGCCGATGATCAGGCGCTCGGTCACTCGGGCGGTCAGGGCTTCGATCACCCGGGGGCGGACCTCGCGGTCCACCACGCGGTCGATCGTCAGCAGCGTGAACCCATGGACGAGCGACCATGCGGTGACGACCGCGACGGACACCGCCTGCTCATCCTCCGGATCGATCGCGAACGTGCCTGTCCGCGCGCCGTCCAGGATCACCCCCCGCAGCACCGCGCGGGCCTCGGTGAGGACGGCCAGGACTGTCGGCGGAAGCCCCTCGATGCCGGGCAGCGCTTGGCCGAACATCAGGCGATAGAGCGCCGGGTTCTCCACGCCGAACCCGATATAGGCGTGCCCGATCGCCCGCAGGGTCTCGACCGCGCCCGAGGCGCCATCGATCGCCGCACTCATGCGGGCGCGCAACGCCTCGTAGCCCGTGACGGCGATGGCGGCGATCAGAGCCTCCTTGTCGGTGAAGTGACGGTACGAGGCCGCATGGCTCACCCCGGCGCGGCGGGCGACCTCGCGCAGGGAGAAGTCCCATCGCCCCGTCTCCGTCAGGATCGCCGTGGCGCTGTCGAGCAGGGCCCGGCGCAGATCGCCGTGGTGGTACGGGGCGGCTGACGCGGATGTGTTCACGAGAACCTCGTGGGCGTGTTGACACTGGTAACATTCGGTCTATGTTGCCAATGGTAACACGGCTGGCTCAGGGGCGCATCCCGCCAGCCGCGTCGGGGCAAGGGCCATCACGCATGAAGCAGATCCTCGAGGATGCGTGGCTGCTGCCGCTGGGCAACGCGAACGCCATCCTGCTCCGGCAGGGGGAGGACCTCGCCCTCATCGACGCGGGCTTCCCCGGCAAGGAGCAGATCGTCCTCGACGCGATCGGCGCACTCGGTCGCCGTCCCGCCGATCTGAAGCACCTCGTCTTCACGCACGGGCACCCCGATCACATCGGCAGCGCGCCGGCCATCGTCCGCGCCACAGGAGCGCGGACCTACATGCACGCCGCCGATGCCCCGCTGGCGGAGAGCGGCGGCCCGTTCCGGCCCATGGCCCCCGCGCCGGGCCTCGTGCATGCGCTCATGTACAAGCTCGTCTGGGACCAGAACGAGCGCATGCAGCCGTTCCAGATCGATCAGCACATCGCCGACGGCGAGACGCTGCCGATCCTCGGCGGCCTGCACGCGATCCACGTGCCCGGTCACTGCGCCGGACAGGTCGCGCTGCTGTGGCAGGGCAGGGGGCTCCTGGTCGGCGGCGACACCTTCATCAACATCCTCGGCGTGAGCGATCCGATCGCGTTCGAGGACGAGGCGGAGGGGCGGGCCAGCCAGCGCAGGCTCGCGGCGCTCGACTTCCAGGCGGTGGCGTTCGGACACGGCAAGGCCATCACGACGGACGGCCCCGGCAAGCTTCGGCGCTTCGTCGCACGACGCTGACCATGCCGAGCCGCGGGGAGGGTGCGGGGACCGACGGCCGCTCGCCGTCCGGTCCGGCGATCGTCCGAGCGGGGGCGCCGCGTTCGTTCGAAAGCCCCGCGGTCTGAACGCGGATCC
Organism: Methylobacterium sp. J-030; assembly: GCF_022829545.1. Taxonomy (GTDB): domain Bacteria; phylum Pseudomonadota; class Alphaproteobacteria; order Rhizobiales; family Beijerinckiaceae; genus Methylobacterium. Next base: position 25,740 of record NZ_JAKSYM010000326.1, read on the forward strand.
TAGACGTCCCGCCGCGCCGGCCCCACCGTCTGCCGCAGCGCCTCGCCGGCGATCATCGCGGCCGCCACCGCCACGTTGAGGGAGCGCAGGCCGGGCCGGATCGGCACCACGATCCGGGCCTCGGCCGCCGCGTGGACCGCCTCCGGCGCGCCGGCGGATTCGCGGCCCATCATCAGGCAATCGTCCGGGCGGAAGGCGAAGTCCGTGTAGGGCAGGGCGCCCGCCGTGGTGGCGAGCACGAGCCTGCACCCCGCGCCGGCCCGCCACGCCTCGAAGGCCGCGAAGGAGCGGTGCCGGGTGATCGCCACGTGGTCGAGATAATCGAGGCCGGAGCGGCGCAGGTGCCGGTCCGAGACGTCGAAGCCCGCCGGCTCCACGATCTCCACCGCGAGCCCGAGGCAGGCCGCCATGCGCAGCATCGTGCCGGTGTTCTGGGGGATGTCGGGCTGGTAGAGGGCGAGGCGGAGCATGGCCTGCGTCTTGTGGGCGGCGGGCGCCGCGCCGTCAAAGGGTGGGCACAGGGACTCTCAGCCGGCAAACCGCCACGCTTTCGGCGACGCCCGGCAGATCGCACGGAACTTAAGCTCCGCCAGAGCCTTAAGGCGGCGCCACCCTCGTCCGCCGCCGCCTTCGAAAGACCTGATCCGATGCGCACCCCGCTCCTCGCCTCGGCCCTCCTGCTGGCCGGCCTCGCCACCGCCTCGGCGCAGAATGCCGGCTCGAAGACCGACAGCGCCACCCCCGCGGCCCCGGTCCCGGGGCAGCCCGCCACCATGGCCGACAATCTCCGCCCGACCTTCGTGGCCCAGAGCCCCGACGACCGGGTCGCCAGCAAGCTCATCGGCACGAGCGTGGTGAACGGCGCCAACGAGACGATCGGGCAGATCGCCGACATCGTCCTCGACGAGAAGAACACCGTGAAGTCCTGGGTGATCGGGGTCGGCGGCTTCCTGGGTCTCGGCTCGAAATACGTCGCGGTCGACCCGTCCGTGCTCACGCTCAGCCGCACCGACGACAAGACCCTCCAGGCCCGGATCGACACCACCAAGGACCAGCTCCGCGCCGCACCGGAATACATCTACCTCGGCAAGGAGCCGCCGAAGGGCGCCGCCCCCGCCAGCCCCGCGGGCGATCCGGCGCAGAAGCACTGACGGGGCGGGGCGAGGCGGCATCCGGTCGGCTTGCCTCCGCGCGCCGTTCTGTGCTGTGCCAGCCTCCAACCGGAGGTCAGAGTCCAACGATGCGCCGCGCCCTCGTCCCACTCCTCGCCTTCTGCCTCGGCCTCGTCGGTATCACGGGGGCGGCGGTGTTCGCCGTCATGCCCGACAAGGCGCCGGTGGGCGTGCCCGGCGTCGGCGGGCCGTTCACGCTGGTCGATCAGGACGGCCGTACCGTCACCGAGCGCGACTTCGCGGGGGCGCCGCACCTCGTGTTCTTCGGTTTCACCCATTGCCCGGACGTCTGCCCCACGACCCTGCAGGAGGTCTCGGACGTACTGGCCGCCCTCGGGCCGAAGGCCGCACACATGCGGGTGGCCTTCGTCACGGTCGACCCGGAGCGCGACGACCCGGCGAGCCTGAAGGCCTATCTGTCGAGCTTCGACCCGCGGATCACCGGGCTGACCGGCACCCCCGAGCAGGTCGCCGCCGCCGAGAAGGCGTATCGCGCCTATGCCCGCAAGGTGCCGGGCAAGGACGGCGACTACACGATGGAGCACACCGCCATCGTGTACGTGATGGACGCGCAGAACCGCTTCCTCGGCGCCCTGGACCTGTCCCGGCCCGCCGCCGACACGGCGGCGCAGCTCGCCAAGAAGATCTGAGGCGCGGTTTCGAGAGGTCGAGACCTGTCGCGGGTCCGGGGCGGCGCCCTGGTATCCGGGGCTCCGCCCCCGAACCCCGGCCAAAGGCTGAGCCCTTTGGAAACCCGCTACAGCGTCATCCCAGCGTGGAAGCGGTCGGCGGAGAGCGGCAGCAGGAACTGTACGCCGAACCCGCCCTCGAAGTAGCGCACCAGCCGGCCCGGGGTGCTGCCGACGGTCACGGGGGTCCCGAGCGGCAGCGCCAGGGGACAGGCGATCGCCACACCCGACATGGAGATGTCGATCAGCCGGGCCTGGACCTCTTTGCCGCCATCGATGCGCAGGACCACCGCCGGCTGGGTCGGCACGAGCCGCTCGTGGGAGCGCCCCTCCGGCAGGCCGAGCATCTCCCGGTTGGCAAGCCATGTCAGCTGGGAGGCGAGCTTGTCGCGCTTGCGCGGGGTGGCGTTGAGCTGGACCGCGAACCCGTCCGCACAGTGGCGGGCGATCCGGCCCTCGATCCGCCCGATATGCTCCAGATAGAGCACCACCCGCTCGCCGACCTCGCCCCGGACCGCGCAGGACAGGCGGACGCCGCCCGGCGACATGTCTACGGTCTGGCAGGGATATTCGCGCCGGTCCGCCAGCATGTAGCGGCCGAGGACGGCGACCCGCACGCGCTGGTGCCGACGCTCGTCCGTGGCGCCCCGCGCCGGGTCGGGCGCCACCCGCGGCTCCATCTCGGCGGTGAAGTCGACCGCGATCATCCCGGGACTGGTCCTCCGCCGCGATCTGCAGAATCGAGACTAGACCGGGACCGTTACGAAACTCTTTTTTTCCCCTCAGTGTTGTACTTGAAGTTTATTCTCTCGCGTGGGGCGAACGCGGCCGAGGGGGTGCGGTACCCCGCTCAGACACCGCCCCGTCCGCCGGCATGGACGAGGAGGTGGCCGCGGCGCACGGGCCCCGGGTAGCTGGCGCTCGATCGGACGGCCGGGCGCGGCGGCGGCGCGGTTTCCGGCCGGCGGCTCGGCAGGATGCGCAGCGAGGTGGTCTGCGCCTCCACGAGCGGGCGCAGGCCGATCCAGGGGGGCGTGCCGTCGAGGCTCAGGGCGCCGAGCGCCCGGACCTGCGTGCGGCCGCGGTGGCGCAGGGGCAGGAGCAGGAGTTCGAGGTCGGCCACCTCGCCGGCCGCGTTGGTGCCGCGCAGGCCCGCCACGACGCCCAGCGTGTCGCTGGCGACAATCTCGACGATCCGCCACGGGTCGGTTTCCTGGGCGCCCCACAGGGCGGCGAAGGACTGGCCCTTCAATTCCCGGCCGTACAGGGCGCAGACCCGCGTGCCCGCGAGCCGGATCGTGGCCGTGCAGGCGGCCATGTCGAGTTCCAGGATCAGGCTGTCGGCCAGGAGGTGGCGGATCTCCCCCGGCTCGATCTCGCCCCGTTCCGGCGCGGCGCGCTCGCCGCGCAGGCGCTCCCAGTAGGCGTGGAGCATGCGGCTGGTGGGATGCTTCATCGGTGTCCCGACTCTAAACGCCTGTGGTTCATCCCTGGATCGTTCTGGTACATCCGCGAGGCTGTAGCCGGCCGTTCCGGGCACTCACGGCATTCGGGCGCACGCCCCGTGCCGGCCCTACCGCTTCGGTGCTTGCGAGACAATCGCGGCCGGCGCGTCGGGGCATCGACCCGCAGGGGCGGGCCGAAATTGCAGGCCGTCGACGCGGAGCGAGACTTGGCGGGGACCGCCGCGACAGGGGCACCGGATCGGGTCGGTCTGCACGTCCATCCGTCACCGCGGCGCAGCCCCGGCCGGTGAGACAGTCCGTCTCGACCGGATTCAATACGTCGCCGGGGCTTGCCCACCCGCCCCGAGCCCCGACATGGTGCCGCGATGGATGCCTCCCCCGAATTCCCGCGGCAGAGCCGCGTCCCGGTGTTCAACATGCCGGGGGTCGTCACGCTCTCGATCGGGCTGCTGCTGGCGATCCAGGCTGTGCGCGAGTTCCTGCTGCCGGACACCTGGGACATCCGCCTCGTGCTGGATCTCGCGCTGGTGCCGGCCCGCTGGACCCTGTGGTTCGATCCCGGCCAGGCCGCCGAGGTGATCCGCGCGGCTGGCGATTCGGCCGATCCCGGCCTGCAGGCGGCGCGCGAGGCCTTCGCCCGCTACATCGTGGGCGAGCACGCGTTCCAGCCCTGGACGCTCGCCACCTACGCGCTGCTTCACGGCTCGTGGATGCACGTGATCTTCAACAGCGTGTGGCTCGCCGCCTTCGGCTCGCCGGTGGCCCGCCGCTGCGGCCCCTGGCGCTACGGCGTGATCGCGCTGGCCGGCACCGCGGCCGGGGGCCTGCTGCACGTCCTGGTTGATCCCCTGAGCGCCGGGCCCCTGGTCGGCGCCTCGGCGGGCATCTCGGCCCTGATGGCCGCCGCCGCCCGGTTCGTGTTCCAGCCGCCGGCCTCCGGCTACAATGGTCAGTCCTGGCAACTGCCGCCGCGCCGGCCGGTCGAGACCATCCCCGAACTCCTGCGCAACCGGACGGCGGTCTCCTTCCTGGCGATCTGGCTCGTCACCAACCTGCTGTTCGGCCTCGTCAGCGTGCCGCTGGTGGGGGAAAGCGCCGCCATCGCGTGGGACGCGCATCTCGGCGGGTTCATCGTGGGCTTCCTGCTGTTCCCGTTCCTCGATCCGCGGGAAGCGACCCGGGTTTGAGCACCTTGCCAACGGGGCGAATCGGCCACACACTCGCCGCATTGTGAAGGAGCCGGGATCGAACCCGGCCGAGAGCGCAATCCGGGCGCCGCGGGCTGACGGCGTGCCGGACGCGTCACTGGGGAGAGAGCCATGACCGTCGCACGCATCCTCGCCGAGAAGGGTAGCTCCGTCGTCACCGTGAGCCCCGACAAGACCCTCGAGGAGGTCATCCAGATCCTTGCCGACCGGCGCATCGGCGCCCTGGTGGTCGCCCATTCCGACGGGTCGGTGGCCGGCATCATCTCCGAGCGGGACATCATGCGGGCGCTCGCCGGGCACGGAGGCTCGGCCTTCGACGCGCCGGTCTCCGCCCACATGACCGCGAATGTCACCACCTGCGGGCGGAGCGCGACGATCGAGGAGGTGATGGCGCTGATGACCGACGGCCGCTTCCGCCACGTGCCGGTCTGCGAGGACGGGCATCTGATCGGGCTGGTCTCGATCGGCGACGTGGTGGCGCGCAAGATCGCCACCGTCGAGGCCGAGCATCAGGCGCTGCGGGATTACATCACGATGGCTTAGGGGCGGGCTAAGGCTCTCCCTCCCCACAAGGTACGAGCTAGGCTACGTACGTTTGAGGCCGCGTTGGGCTCACCCGCCGGCCGCTTCAAGGTGTCGGGATGAGATCCGATGCCATCGCGCGATCTGGTTTCGCGCCGCCCCTGTCCCGGGCGCATGGAGCGCAAGCGGAATGCGACCCGGGATCCAGCACAGGACGTCGCGAAGCGTCGATCTGGATCAACCGGAGCCGCTGGCGCGGCGCTTCGTGTGCTCGATCCCGGATCAGGTTCCGCTTCGCTCCACCCGTCCGGGAAAGGGGGCGCGCCGTGGCCCGGGGGCGCCGATCTCGCACCATGCGTTCGGCCAAACACTTTGAAACGGCAGCCTCGCCCGCCGTCACGCCTTCACGGGATCGAGCGTGACGTGCCAGAGGTCGGCATCGGCCGCGTCCTTGAGCGTCACCGTCATCTGCTCGGTCCGGCCATCGACCGCCACGTGGCCGAAGAACTGGTAGCCCGCCGCCGGTGACAGGTTCACCTGCCCCTCGTCGGGCGCCTTCACGAAGCGCAGCTGCGGCCCGAACGTGTTGTCCAGCGCGTTCGGCCCGAAGGTCCCCGCGTGCAGCGGCCCGGAGACGAACTCCCAGAACGGGTCGAAATCCTGGAACTGCGCCTTGTCGGGGTCGTAGTAGTGGGCTGCCGTGTAGTGCACGTCGGCCGTGAACCAGACCGTGTTGCGGATGCCCGCGCTCTTGATGAAGCGCAGCAGGTCGGCGATCTCCAATTCGCGGCCGAGCGGCGGCCCGTCGCCCTGCGCCACCGCCTCCGAGCCGAAGTTTTTATCGACGTCGTACGTTACCACGAGGCCGAGCGGCATGTCGGCGGCGATCACTTTCCAGGTCGCCCGGGATTCGAGCAGCGCCCGTTTCAGCCACGCGATCTGCTGCGGGCCGAGGAAGTAGGCATCGGGCCCGTAGGCGGTCTGCGTGTTCTCGCCGTTCGGCCCCCGGTAGGAGCGCATGTCGAGCATGAACACGTCGACGAGCGGGCCGTAGCCGATCTTGCGGTAGACCCGGCCGGGCTCGGCCGGCTCGAAGCGCATCGGCATGTATTCGTGGAACGCGCGTGAGGCGCGCAGCTGCAGGGCCAGGACGTTCGGATCGGCGTATTTCTTCTTCAGGTGCTCGGCCCGGGTCAGCGGCTCGCCCGGCCACCAGTTGTTGGTGACCTCGTGGTCGTCCCACTGCGCCAGGATCGGCACGGCGGCGTTCATCGCCAGCACGTTCCGGTCGGTGAGGTTGTACTTGTGCCGGCCGCGGAACTCGGCCAGCGTTTCGGCCGGCTTGGAGACTTCCTCGGTCACCCGGTTGCGCCACAGGCTGCCATCGGGGAGCTTCACCTCGGACTGGATCGGCCCGTCGGCATAGATCGTGTCGCCGGAATGGATGAAGAAGTCCGGCCGGTTCTTCAGGATGGCGGAATAGATCGTCATGCCGCCGCGGGCCTCGTCGATGCCCCAGCCCTGGCCCGCCGTGTCGCCCGACCAGCAGAACGAGACCGAGCGCTTATCCGCCGGCGCGGTGCGGAACCGCCCGACCTGGGCCGGCCCGACGATCGTCGGCGCGGCGATGTCCTGGAGGCGGACGCGATAAAAGATGTCCTGGCCCGCGGGCAGGCCGGTCAGCGCCACCTTCACGGTACCGTCGGTCTCGGGCAGCGCGTCGGCGAAGACGCCCTGGATGTTGGAAAAGCTCTCGGTGGTCGCCCATTCGATGATCGCCCGGGCGGGCCGGTCGGACCGCGCCCAGACCACCGCCGAGTCGGTGCCGACATCGCCCGACTGGAGGCCGTGGCTCAGGAGCGGCCGGTCGGCGGCGCGGCTCAGGCCGGGGCGCGCGAGGCCGGAGGCCAGCCCGACGAGGCCGGCGCCCCCGGAGAGCAGGATCTGACGGCGACTCGTGGACATTGGAACCCCTCCAGGCAGTGGCGTGGCCATGGCAGGGGGGCGCGACAGGGGGATGACGGGTGGGGGGATGAATTGGATCGTCCGGGCGGCCTCACGCCCGCGCCTCGGCCCCCGCCAGCACGGCCCGGATCCGCGGCAGCGCAGCCCGGGCGGCCCGATAGCCGATCGCGATCCCCTCATCCGCCCGGTGGAAATCGAACAGGCCGAACCGTGCCACGTCCGGACCGATCGCCACATCCGGCGGGTCGCGCTCCAGCCTTGAGCGCGAGATCCGGTCTTGGGTGATGTTGAACGCGTCGAGCACCACCCGGGCGAGGCCCGGCACGGGGATCTCGGGCTCGGCGCGGTCGAAGCCCGGCAGGCGGTCGCGCAGCGATTGCAGGAACCCGCGGCGGCGCACGCGCACGGGCACCTCGCGCACCACCGGGCCGCCGGTGTCGCCGTTGAGGTTCACGCAGATCACGAGGTCGGCGCCGAGCGCCCGGGCGAGCCCGACCGGCACCGGGTTGACCAGCGTGCCGTCCATCAGCATCCGCCCCTCATGGGTCACCGGTGGAAACAGGCCGGGGATCGCGTAGGAGGCGCGCACCGCGTCGACCGCCGGCCCCTCGGTCAGGCACACCTCCTGGCCGGTGCCGTACTCGGTGGCGACGCAGCCGAAGCGGATCGGCAGGGTCTCGATCCGGCGCTCGCCGAGGTCGGCATGGAGCCGCTGGCGCAGGCGGTTGCCGGCGATCAGGCCGGAGCCCGGCAGACGCGGATCGATCAGCCCGACCACCCGGCGCCGGGTCAGCGCCCGGGCGAAGGCCTCCAGCCGGTCGAGGCGCCCGGCCGCGTAGCAGGCGCCGACCACAGCGCCGATCGAGCAGCCCGCCACCACGGTCGGGTGGATGCCGCCCTCCTCGAGCGCCCGCAGCACGCCGATATGCGCCCAGCCCCGGGCCGAGCCGCCGCCGAGCGCGAGCCCGACCCGCGGACCCGTCCTCGGCAGGGGGCGAATCGGTTCGACGGCCCCGGGCAGGAAATACGAGACGGCGGGACAGTCTTGCCACTCGGTCGCGGCAAGGGTCGCGCTCATGGGTCGGCGAACTCCAGGGCGACGCCGCCGTCCGTCTGTCGGACAACGGCGCGGTAGAAGCAGTCCCGCCGGCCGGTGTGGCAGCAGCCGCCGTCGCCGCTGACCTCCACGCGGATCAACAGGGCGTCCTGATCGCAGTCCACCCGCATCTCGACGATGTGCTGAATCTGCCCGCTGGTGGCGCCCTTGTGCCAGAGCTCCTGGCGCGAGCGCGACCAGTACCACGCCTCCCCGGTCTCCAGGGTGCGCGCCAGCGATTCGGCGTTCATGTGGGCGAGCATCAGCACTTGGCCGTCCCGGGCGTCGACCGCAATGCAGGCGATCAGCCCGTCCCGGTCGAAGCGGGGCGTGAAGGCTTGGCCTTCCTCGACCGCGGCACGGGGGCCGGGGGGATCGAAGGCGATGGCGCGCGCGGTCATGGCGGGAAGGTCAGGACCTCTGGTTCGCGGGGTCCTATAGGCTACTTGGCGCCGCCGCGCACCAGGGTCAGGAAGCGCACCTGCTCGCTGGCGTCGTCCTTGAACACGCCGCGGAACTGGCTGGTGATGGTCGAGACCCCGGCCTTCTGCACGCCGCGCATCGCCATGCAGAGATGCTCGGCCTCCACCATCACGGCGACGCCGCGGGGCTTGAGGATGCTCTCGATCACGTCGGCGATCTGGGCCGTCATGGTCTCCTGCGTCTGCAACCGTCGGGCGAAGGTGTCGACCACCCGGGCGAGCTTCGACAGGCCGACCACGCCCCGGGTCGGGTAGTAGGCGATGTGGGCGAGCCCCATGAACGGCACCATGTGGTGCTCGCAGTGGGAATAGAACGGGATGTCGCGCACCAGCACGATGTCGGAATAGCCCTCGACCTCCTCGAAGACCCGTGCCAGCAGGGCTTCGGCATCGACGCCGTAGCCGCCGAACAGCTGCTCGTAGGCCTTGGCGACCCGGGCGGGGGTGTCGCGCAGGCCCTCGCGGGCCGGGTCGTCGCCGGCCCAGCGCAGGAGCGTGCGCACCGCGGCCTCGGCCTCGGCGCGGCTCGGGCGGCCGGTCAAGAGGCCCTCCGGCACGCGGGTGGCGGAAGCCGGCTCCGGGGCGACCTCGACGGGGCGGGTCTCATCCACCGGGCGGTTGTCGTTGCGCATGCCGTCCAGACCTTGCCCGTCGATCCCGTTCCGGTGAAAACCCTGATCGTCTCCCTGATACGACAGGGATTTGAGCGCGGCATCCATGGCATCTCCGGCCCGGGCGATGCGGGACTTCATCGGGGTGCTGTCGGGCTTGGCGTACATCGTCGGATCGCGTCGGGGGTGTGAGGGAAGATCCCGGGCCTGAAAAGGTTTCAGGCCGGCGCCCCGGAACGGATCAAGCCGCGGGACCCGCCTGGAGCGGATCCCTGGGCCGTGGGCGCGACCCTGGTCGAACGGTCCGCCTCCTCGCGAAGCGACCGTCAGGCGCCTATATCATCGTTCGCGGGGCAACGCGCAATGCGCGAACCGCGCGGCAGCGTCCCGACGGGACTTGTACACACGGCCGAGGACCCGATGCTCGACGATATCTACAACCGACGCATCCTCGAACTCGCCGCCGATATCCCCCGGCTCGGCCGGCTGGCGAACCCGGATGCCACCGCCACCGCGCATTCCCGCCTGTGCGGCTCGACCGTGACGGTGGATCTCGTGCTCGGCGAAGACGGAAGGGTGGTGGATTTCGCCCAGGAGGTCCGCGCCTGCGCGCTGGGCCAGGCCTCCTCGTCGCTGATGGGCCGGCACGTGGTCGGCGCCAGCGCCGAGGAGCTGCGCGCCATCCGCGAGACCATGCGGGCGATGCTCAAGGAGAAAGGCCCGGCACCATCCGGGGCCTGGGCGGATCTCGCGGTTCTAGAGCCGGTGCGGGACTTCAAGGCGCGTCACGCCTCGACGCTTCTGACCTTCGATGCGGTGGTGGACGCCCTCGACCAGATCGCCACCAAGCGGCAGGCCGCCTGACGGCATGGTCCGGCGCGCGGCACATTGGGGCATCCGCGCCTATCAGCTCACCCTGTCGGGCCTGATCGGTCGCCAGTGCCGCCACTGGCCGAGCTGCTCCGAATATACCGACACGGCGATCACCCGGCACGGGCTGTGGCCGGGCGGCTGGATGGGCTTCGCCCGGATCTGCCGCTGCGGACCGTTCGGCACCCACGGCATCGACCTCGTGCCGGAGCGGCTGCCGGCGGGGGCGGTCTGGTACCGACCCTGGGCCTACGCCCGCTGGCGCGGCGTCGAGGCGCCGCCCTCGCCGTTTGCCTGTGACGTGGTGGGGGAGGGGCCTTCGGCGGATGGGCACTGAGGTTTGATGTTCATGTTTTGTTTCACGTGAAACAAGCTGCTCATCGTACGACCCATCCGGTCGATCCCGGCAACTCCCTCATCCTGAGGTGCCGGAGCACAGCGCAGGCCTCGAAGGAGCTCTCCAGGGATCGCCGTGCTTTCTGGAGCCCTCCTCCGAGGCCCGCTCACGCGGGCGCCTCAGGAGGAGGGGGATGGTTTGGGCGGGCGCCCCCGCTCCGCCTGTCTGTTCATGCTGCTCGATTGGCCGCCAGCCGTTCCGCGAACTCGATCGCCTCGATCAGGCTGCGCTCGTTGGCGATGCCTTGGCCGGCGATGTCGAAGGCCGTGCCGTGATCGACCGAGGTGCGGATGATCGGCAGCCCCAGGGTGATGTTCACCCCCGACAGGTCCATCCACTTCCCCGTCGCCGGGTCGATCTCGAAGCCCAGGAGCTTGACCGGAATGTGCCCCTGGTCGTGATACATCGCCACCACGGCGTCGTACTGGCCGGCCCGCAGCTTCACGAACACCGTGTCGCCCGGGACCGGCCCGTGCACGTCGAGCCCGTCGGCGTTGGCTTTCTCGATCACCGGGGTGCTGACGTCGATGTCCTGGCGCCCGAACAGGCCGCCCTCGCCGGCATGCGGGTTGAGCGCCGCCACCGCGATCTTCGGCCGGGCGAGCCCCAGGCCCTTCAGCGCCTTGTCGGTGAGGTCGAGGACGAGGCGCAGGCGCTCCGGGGTCAGGCGCTTGGGCACGTCCTCCAGGGCGACGTGGGTGGTGACGTGCGAGACCCGCATGTTGCCGTGGGCCAGCATCATCACCGAGCCGCGCACGCCGGTGAGTTCGGCTAGCATCTCGGTATGGCCGGCATAGTGGTAGCCGGCCTTGTTGAGCGCCTCCTTGTTGAGCGGCGCCGTGACGATCCCGCCGATCTTGCCCGCCATCGCCAGCCGGACGCCGGCCTCGATCGCCTTGTAGGCGAAGCGCCCGCCCTCGGCCGAGAGCCGGCCCGGCTCGATCGGGGCGCCCTCGGCATCGGCCTGGAGGCAGCAGAGCGCCGGCCAGTCGCCGTCCTCGGCGATCTCCGGGATCGGGTCCGGCAGGAGGCCGAGCGCGGCTTCCGCCCGGTGCAAAGCCGGGGCGCTGCCGATCACCATGAGCTTCAGGTCGCCGGCGGCGATCCGGTCCTTGAGGCGGGCGGCGGCCTTGACGATGATCTCCGGGCCGATGCCGGCCGGATCGCCCATGGTGATGGCGAGGTGTCGGGTCATGGGTCGCTCCTGTCGGGCGTGAAACCATTGCGATGGAGAAGATCGCGCCAGACGGTCTGCGTTCCGAAGGCGCCGGATTTCGAGATCACCGCCAGCCCGTCCCAGCGGCCGCCCCGCAGCGTCGAGCGCGGCAGGCCGGGGGCGATCTGGCCGGTGACGTCGAGGCGTTCGACCCGGAGCGCGAGGCAGAGCGCCTTCAGGGTCTCGCCGCCGGCCACCAGCAGGGTGCCGGGCTTCGGGACGCGGTCGATCACGCCCGCGAAGGTGTTCGCGATCCGTGCGGCGGCGGCCTCCCGGGCGATGCCGGCGGGCAGGGCGAGGCTGGCCAGCACGACGCCGTCCCGGGCGAGGCGTTCGCCGACCGGTCCGCCGTGGTCCGCCGCGTCCGGCGACAGGACGAGGCGGTGGGACCCGCAGGCGTCGAGCTGCGCCGCGGTCTCCGGCCGGTCGGAGCCGAACAGGCCGAGCACCGGGCCGGCGAGGCGGTCGTCGCCGGGCGCGGCCACGCCCCGCGCCAGGGCCGCCGCAAGGCCGCCGCTGCCGCACCAGAGCACCGGCCCGTTCCGACCGAGCTCGGCGATGCGGGCGAGGTCGTCGTCGTCCGCCGCGTCGTAGACCGCCACCCCCGCCACGGGGCCGTCCGCGCGGGCAGCCCGGCGCGCCGGCAGGCCCGCGTCCCGCAAGGCCCCGGCGATGCCGCCGGAGACCGGTTCCCAGCCGCCGTCGCGCCGGGCGAGCTGCCGCCCGTCGGCGGTGCGGCGGCCCTGATACGGGAAGGCCGGTGCCACGATGCAGCGCGTCCAGGCACCGAGGCGCATCACGGCGGCGAGTTCCGCCGCCCAGGGGCCGCGCAGCAGGCTGTCGACCTTCTTGAAGGCGATGTCGGCGTCCCGGAGCCGTGGCGCGAGGTCTCCGACGATCCGTTCGGCCTCCGCGGACGACATTTCCCGGGTGCCGGAATCGATCGCCAGGCACGCTGGCGCGTCCGGGGGGAGGATCTCGGGCCAGGCCACCGGGATCGGCCCGCACAGGCCGGTGAAGCCCGCCGCTGTGTCCAGCGTCCCGGTCAGGTCGTCGGCGATGAGGCGCAGGCGGGTCATGGCCGGGACATCGGTGTTCATCGGAGATCTGCGGCGCGTCGCCCACCGCGCACCAAGCTGACCTCATCGGCAATGGGCGGGCGCGGTGTCAACATAGGGCGGCTCTACCGCTAAGTTGCACGCACTTGGCGAATGGTTGTAGCAGGCGCCGGGGGGACGATGTCAGGTGACAGGCCCGGGACAGGGCCGTACCGGAGGACGACCCATGCAGATTTCGATCAAGCGCGGGCTGGAGCGCGTCCCGGGCGGCCTGATGGTGGTGCCGCTGTTCCTCGGCGCGATCCTCCACACGCTGTTCCCGAACACCGCGACCTTCTTCGGCTCGTTCACCGGCGCGCTGTTCAACGGCGCCCTGCCGATCCTGGCGGTGTTCTTCGTCTGCATGGGCGCGGGCATTGATTTCCGCGCGACCCCGGCGATCGCCCGCAAGGGCGGCGTGCTGCTGGCCACCAAGGTCGGCGTCGCGGCGATCCTGGGCGTGGTGTTCGGGCATCTGCTCGGCGAGGCGCCCATCGTGGGCGGGGCCTTCGCGGGGCTCTCGACGCTGGCGATCGTCGCCGCGATGAACGACACGAACGGCGGGCTCTACCTCGCCCTGATGGGTCAGTTCGGCCGCCCGAAGGATGCGGGCGCCTACGCGATCATGAGCCTCGAATCCGGCCCGTTCCTCACCATGGTGACGCTGGGGCTCGCCGGCCTCTCGGCCTTCCCGTGGCCGACGCTGGTGGGCAGCATCCTGCCGCTGCTGATCGGCATGGTGCTGGGCAACCTCGACCGCGACATGCGCGCCTTCCTGTCGGGGGCCGCCCCGGTGATGATCCCGTTCTTCGCCTTCGCGCTCGGCTTCGGGCTCGACCTGGCCAAGATCTGGCAGGCCGGCCTCCTGGGGATCGGACTCGGCGTCGCCGTGGTCGTGGTGACAGGGGCGGTCCTGTTCGTGGCCGACCGGCTCACCGGGGGCAACGGGGTCGCCGGCGTGGCGGCCGCCTCAACGGCGGGCAACGCCGCCGCCGTGCCGGCGATCATCGCGGCCGCCAACCCGGCCTACGCGGAGGCCGCCGGCCCCGCCACGGTGCTGGTGGCGGCGAGCGTCGTGGTCTCGGCGCTTCTGGTGCCGCTGCTCACCGCCTTCGTGGCCGCCCGGGTGCGGCAGGAGGTGGAGCCGTCCGAGCCCTTGCTCGAACCGGTCGCGCGGCCCGCGACGCCCCGGGCCTGAGATCCATCCACAGGCGCGCGTCGGCCCGTCCGCGCGGCGGCAACCGAACACGGTGAGCCCGGTTGTCTCCGCAGACAGCCCGGCATCGCCGCGGCACAGCGACAGACCGGAGCGGGCCATCATGTCCACCGAACCCAGAGGCAAGACGCATATCGACATCTACGACCGCCCCACCCGCGAGGCCTGGGCCCAGCGCTTCGGCGTGAGCGAGGAACGGCTGCGCAAGGCCGTCACGATGGTGGGGAGCCGGATCACCAGCGTGGCCGCCTATCTCGACAGGTCGGCCACCTGAGCGGGGACGGCCTTGCCATGAAGTCCGACGCCTATCCGCCTCCGGGGTCGACCGCTCCGGAGCACGCGCCGCACCCCCCGGATCCACCGGCCGCGTCCGACGACGGGACCGCGCCGTCCCCGGCACCGGACGCCATCACCTTCGAAGAGATCCGCGAGCGCGCCTACGAGCTGTGGGAGCGCAACCACCGGCCGGAGGGATTCGAGATCGAGTTCTGGCTCCTGGCCGAGCGGGAGCTGCGCAAGGAGCGCCAGCGCCGGAGGACGGACGAGCCGACGGCACCATAGCGTCGTCTCGTTCCTGGCGTGTACCTTGCTACGCGGCGTGGACGATCGCCGATGCCGTCGGCGATCGGGTGACCGGTCGCGTGACGGGGCCTGCCGTGGAGACATCCGCTCTGACCCGCCGTAGCTTCACCGGATTCGGTCTGGGAGGCGCCGTGGCCGCCGCGGCGGGCGGCGCCCTGGCGCAGGCCGGTCCGACGCCGTCAACCGGCTCCGGCAAGCCCGCCCCCCTCACCAGCGCCCCGGCCTCGCAGGCGGGCCTCGGCCCGCGCCTGACGCTGCACGCCATCGACAATTTCCACGGGACGCCGGCCGCCGGCATGGTCTGCGAGCTCGCCTGGCGCGCGGGCGACAGCCTCACGCCGATCAGGACGGTCACCACCGGCGCCAACGGCCGCCCGGCCGAGCCGCTGCTGACGGACGCCGCCCTGCGCGTTGGACATTACGAGCTGCTGCTGCATCTCGGGGCCTATTTCGCCGCCCGCGGCGTGAGCCTGCCGAGCCCGAACTTCTTCGACCGCGTGCCGATCCGCTTCCGGATCCGCGACGCGGGCCAGCGCCATCACCTGCCGGTGCTGTTCACGCCCTGGGGCTATTCCTACTATCGCGGCAGCTAGAGCATCCTCACGCCATGGCCGGCATCTCGACCCACGTCCTCGACACCGACCGCGGGCGCCCCGCCGCGGGAATCCGCATCGACTTCTCCGTCCTCGAGGGGGAGACGTGGCGGCTCGTGAAGAGCGTGGTCACCAACGCGGACGGCCGCACCGACCAGCCGATCCTGGCCCCGGACGAGGCCAGGATCGGCCAGTATCAACTGGCCTTCCACGTCGATGATTATTTCAGGGATCGCCCCGGCACCGCGGAGGCCGACATCTTCATCGACAACCCGGTGGTGCGCTTCGCGATCTTCGACCCGGCGCAGCATTACCACGTGCCGATGCTGTGCGCCCCCGGCAGCTTCACCACCTATCGCGGCAGTTGAGGCCGTGCCCGACCTCGCAACCGTCAACCGGATGGAGGCGGGCGCCTTCGTGACCCTGCTCGGGGGCGTGTTCGAGCACGCCGCCTGGGTGGCCCGGGCCGTCGCGCCGCAGCGCCCCTTCGCCAGCACCGCCGACCTGCATGCGGCGATGCTGCGGGCCCTGCGCGCCGCACCCGCGGATGTGCAGGGCGCCTTCCTCAACGGCCATCCGGAACTCGCCGGCCCCGAGGCGCGGGCGCGCAGCCTCACCGCGGAATCGGCCAGCGAGCAGGGCAGCGCCGGGCTCGACCGCATGGCGGAGGCCGACGCGGCGGCCTTCGCGCGGCTGAACGCGGCCTACCGCGCCCGGTTCGGCTTCCCGTTCATCATCGCGGTGCGGGGGCGCGGCCGGACCGAGATCCTGTCGGTGTTCGAGGCCCGGCTCGCCCGGGATCCGGCAGTCGAGCGGGAGACCGCGCTGGAGGAGGTCGCGCAGATCACCCGTATGCGGCTGGATCGGCTGATCGACGGTTGAGCCGAGGCGCGGCGGTATTTATTCGAGATTGAACACGAGCGCCTCGTGTCTCTCCCTCCCGCTCTGCGGGGGAGGGAGAGACGCCAAGCCGTTCGTCGCCTTCTCGATGGAGTCGTGTGAACATCGCAGCCGCGCGCGGCGGTCGCCCCGTGCCGTGGCTCAGTCAGGCCGCTGCCGACCGCGCGTCCTTGATGGCCGCCTCGAAGGCGACGAAGGCGGTGGTCGCTTCGTCCCAGGACTGGGCGCGGACATGGCGGATCATCGCCGCGGCTTGCTCGCGGGCCTGCGCCAGGGGGGTCTCGAGGGCGGCCGGGCGCGCCGGATCGGCGGGAACCGCTGCCGGGGGATTGTCCGCCGGGCGCATCCCGACCAGGGTCGCCGCGATGGCGCGCCGCCATGCGGCGAGATCGGCGGGCAGGCGCGCCGTATCGGCCCCCGTCGCCTGCTGATCCAGCAGGCCGCGGCCGAGATCCTCGATCCGCTCGAGTTCGGCCAGGGCGTCGCCGATCTCCCGGCGCGCCTTGTCGGTGCCCTCTGCGATCCGGCCGACATTGCGGGCGATGTCGCCGGTGGCCTGGATCTGCTGGGTCATGATCTCGGACGCCTCACGCATCTGCGCCGCGACGGTCGCGACGGCGCCGCTCTCGGCCTCCACGCGGGCATTGGCCCGCACCATGGCGGCGGCTCCGGTCTCGACCGCGCCGCGGCTGCGCGTGACCGCCGCCTGCATGGCCGCCATCTCCTCGCGCAGACCCGCCACGCGGGCGCGAATCTCGTCGGTCGCCTTGGCGGTCTGCGCCGACAGCGTCTTCACTTCGGCGGCCACGACGGCGAAGCCGCGCCCCGCCTCGCCGGCGCGGGCGGCCTCGATCGTGGCGTTGAGCGCCAGCAGGTTTGTCTGGGCCGAGATCGCCGCGATCGTGCCGGCCATCTCCTCGATCCGCAGGGCCGCGGTCGAGAAGCTGTCGAGCCGGTTGCCGATCTCCTCGGTGCCCTCCTCGATGCCGCGCATGCCCTCGGCGGCGCGATGGAGGTCGCCGACGCAGGTGGCGATCCCGGAGCGGGCGGTCTCGGCGGTCTCGGCCGCCGAGGCGGAGCGGGCCGCGATCTCCCCCGTGGTGGCGGCGAGTTCCTCGCTGGCGGCCGCGATCAGCCGCGCCTGCTCGGCGGTGCCCGAGGCGTCGTTGGTCATCCAGCCGATCGAGGTGCCGGCATCGGAGGCCGCGGCCGACATCCGCGCCAGGAGCGACTGCCATTCGCGACCGAAGGTCGGGACGGCGGCGGGCTGCGGATCCGGGGCGGCCTCGACGGTCGCGGGTGCCTGCGTCGACGTAATCGCCATCTGCGGGAAGCCGGTCGCGCCCTTCTCCGAGCGCTTGCGGTTCAGGCCGAACATGCAGGGTCCTCCGACCAATCAATCGGGCCGGACCGTCGCATGATTCCTTCAATCAATCGTGAAGGTGAGTCTTATATTTCTCCGATCGATCAAATTGGCGGCAGCCCGGGCGCGCGTAATGGACCTCAGGTAATCGGCGCCACCGGCCGGCTCCGGCCGGTGGCGCGGCGTCTCACTCGCCGGTCAGCGCGGCCTTGGTGCGGGACCACCAGCCGGCGCGCTTGGGCCGGTCCGGATCGGACGGGGGCGTCAGCACGACCGCCACGGGCTCGGGGACCGGTTCCGGGGCCGATGCCGGGGCCGGCGCGGCGGCACCGTTCGTCGGGCGGGCCTCGGCAGCCTCCGTCTCGGGCGCGGCGGCGACCGGCAGGTCCACCGCCGTCTCGCCGCGGGCTGCTTCGGACGCCGCCTCGACGACCTCGGCCACGGCCTCGCCGCTCACCGGCTCCTCCTCCAACAGGGCGACCGCCTCGTCGGAGGCCGCGGCCTCCTCCGTCTCGGCGCCCTCGCGGGTGCGGCCCTCGCCGCGCCCGCGCCCGCCCCGGCGGCCCCGGCGACGGCGGCGTCCGCTCTCGTCCTCCGCCTGGACGGTCTCGTCCGGTCCCGCCACGGCCGCGTCGGACGCGCCGCTCCCGGCCGCCATCGCCGGCTCCTCGGCGGTCGCGTCGACGCTCGCCGCGTCGGCGTTCGCCGGCTCCTCGCCGTCCCACGCCTCGTCCCGGCCGTCCGTGTCGGAAAGCGGCGCGCCCTGGCGCTCCTCCTCGGACCGTCCCTCCGAGCGTCCGCCCCGACGGCGGCGGCGGCGGCGGCGGCGGCGGCCGTCGCCCTCGTCGCGCGTACCGTCCTCCCGGGCCTCGGCGCGGCCCTCCTCGGCCTCGCCCTCGCCCTCGGCATCCACCTCGGCCTCGGCCTCGGTCTCCTCGACCTCCTCGTCCTCGTCCTCGAACTCGGTGGTGGGCGAGATCGCCTGGGCGCGCACCCCCGTGACCGGGCCCTCGGCCCGCTGGGCCGGCTCGCCGCGGTCGAGCTGGAACGCCGCCGTCGCCGCCAGCCGCTCGTCGGCCGCGATCGTGATGGTCACGCCGAACCGCAGCTCCAGCTCGCGCAGGTGCCCGCGCTTCTGGTTGAGGATGTAGAGGGCGACCTCCGTGCGGGTGCGCAGGACGAGGTTGTGGGAGGCGGATTTGAGCAGCGCCTCCTCGATCGAGCGCAGGATGTGCAGCGCCACCGAGGCGGTGGCCCGCACGTAGCCGGACCCGCCGCAATGCGCGCAGGGGATCGAGGAGGATTCCAGCACGCCGGTGCGGATGCGCTGGCGGCTCATCTCCAGCAGGCCGAACGGCGAGATCCGGCCGACCTGGATGCGGGCGCGGTCGTTCTTCAGGCAATCGTTCAGCTTCTTCTCGACCGCGCGGTTGTTGCGCTTCTCCTCCATATCGATGAAGTCGATGACGATCAGGCCCGCGAGGTCGCGCAGCCGGAGCTGCCGGGCGACCTCCTCGGCGGCCTCCAGGTTCGTCCGAAGCGCGGTGTCCTCGATGTCGTGCTCGCGGGTGGAACGCCCGGAATTCACGTCGATCGAGACCAGGGCCTCGGTCGGGTTGATCACGAGGTAGCCGCCGGACTTCAGCGAGACGTGGGTCGAGAACATCGCGTCGAGCTGCTGCTCGACCCCGAAGCGGGCGAAGATCGGCGTCGGGTCGCGGTAGGGCTTCACGACCTTGGACTGGCCGGGCATCAGCATCCGCATGAAGTCCTTGGCCTCGCGGTAGGCGTCCTCGCCCGCGACCAGAACCTCGTCCAGATCCTTGTTGTAGAGGTCGCGGATGGCGCGCTTGATCAGCGAGCCCTCCTCGTAGACCAGCGCCGGGGCCATGGAGGTCAGCGTCAGCTCGCGGACCGATTCCCACAGGCGCATCAGGTACTCGAAGTCGCGCGCGATCTCGGGCTTGGAGCGCGACGCGCCGGCGGTGCGCAGGATCACGCCCATGCCGTCCGGCACCTCCAGGTCCTGGACGACCTCCTTGAGCCGCTTGCGGTCGGCCGCCGAGGTGATCTTCCGCGAGATGCCGCCGCCCCGGCCGGTGTTGGGCATCAGCACCGAGTAGCGGCCGGCGAGCGACAGGTAGGTGGTGAGCGCCGCGCCCTTCGTGCCGCGCTCCTCCTTGACCACCTGCACCAGGATGATCTGGCGGCGCTTGATCACCTCCTGGATCTTGTACTGGCGGCGGTAGTGGCGGGGCCGCTCGGGGATCTCGGCCAGCGCGTCGCCGTTGCCGCCGATCTGGGCGATCCGGGGCTCGGCGTCGGGGTCGTCGGAATCCTCGTCCGACTCGTCATCCTCGTCGGACTCGTCCTCGTCGTCCTCCGACTCGTCCTCCTCGTCGTCGTCGGATTCGTCCTCCTCGGGCTCGTCCTCGTCGGACAGCTCGTCGGCCTCGCCGACGGCCGCGCCGCTGCGGCCCGAGGCCTCCGCGACATCCTCCGCCACGGTCTCGGCCGGCTCCTCGGCGACGGTCAGGGCCTGCGCGACGGCGATCCGGACTTCGGATTCGTCAGTCTCACCCGCTGGGGTGGCCTCGGCGGCGGTCTCCGCCTGACTCTCGGCAGCCGGCGCAGCGTCGGGGGCCGGCGCGGCCTGCGGCTCCGGGATGTCCCGGGCCTCGGTCTCGGAGGCCAGGGCCTCCCGCACGGCCTCGGGATTCTCGGCCAGCGTATCGGGCATGCCGGCGGGCGCGATCCCGGCTTCCGTCGGCGTCTCGGCGTGAGCCTCGACCTCACCCTCTTCGGCCTCGTAACCTGCGACCTGCGCGGCCTCGGGCGCATCCTCGGCGCTCACCGTCTCGTCGGTGCTGCGCGCGCGGGCCTCGGCGCGGCGGCCGCGGGAGCGGCGGGGCGAGCGGCGGCGGCGCTCCTCGCGCTCGCGGTGCTCCTCGGCGTCGCGGGCCTCCTCCTCGAGGAGGGCTTGCCGGTCGGCGAGCGGGATCTGGTAATAGTCGGGGTGGATCTCGTTGAAGGCCAGGAAGCCGTGGCGGTTGCCGCCGTACTCCACGAAGGCCGCCTGGAGCGAGGGCTCCACGCGGGTGACCTTGGCGAGGTAGATGTTGCCGCGCAGCTGGCGCCGGTTGGCGGCTTCGAAGTCGAACTCCTCGACCCTAGACCCTTGGACCGTGACGACCCGGGTCTCCTCCGGGTGCATCGCGTCGATCAGCATTTTGTTGGCCATGTCGGACTCTCGGCATGGCGGCCGACGTCGTTCTCCGTGCCCGTGGTCCCGGCGGCGCCTCGCCCGACCTCAATGCTGTCGGGCGCGGTGCCAGCCTCGTCGCCGAGGCGGATGGGTTCGAGGGGAAATTGCCGTCAACCGCCGGTCGGCGCAAAGGGCGCCTGGGGTTGAACTTGGCCGGGTCGGCGGACGGACCGGCGCGACGCGCTTCTTGCGCCGCCGGGGCACGCGCAGCGCTATGCTGGGCCGTGCGTCCGTCCATCGTGATCCCGACCTCGCGAAATGCTCTCGGCCGGATCGGACCGGCCGTGAATTCCTGGGTGCGGCGGAAAACCCGCCGCGACGTGCGACACCTGTCCGATCGGGGACGACACCCGTCGCCGCCAGACGGGCCGACAGGGCCCGCCGCGACACCGCCGCCGCTTTCGCGAGGAATTCGGCTGCGTCCGCGGGCCGTTGCGGCGGCCGGCGGGACCGGAAAGGGGTCGCTACCATTACAGACCGCTGCGCGGATTTGGCAAGGGTCAACCGTGAATAGATGTCACGGGGGTGTCACGGGCTGCGCCCGCGGCGACCGGCCCGTGGGGTGCGCCATCGGCCGGATTCGGACCGCTGAGGAAGGTGCGACCCGACCGGTCGTCCAACCCAACCCAGCCCGGCCGGTGTCCCCTCCGTCTCCGCACGGACCGGTCCGACGGATCCGGTCATACCGCGCCCGGCGGACGACCGCCGCCGCGCCTTCGCGCGGACGACCCGCGATGAGGCAGGCCCATCACGGTTCGGTATCAGACCTGACCGACAAGGCTGAGCGGGCTCGATCGGATCACCCGATCATGCCGCCAGGGGATGCTTCTCCGGATCCTGGGCAACGCGGCAGGAAGGGGTGTCAGGAAGCGGTGTCAGGCGTGGCCCGCCCGGGCCACCAGCTCCCGCAGGGTCCGGCCTGCGGCCGCGCCGGTCACCGGCAGCTTGGCGCTGCGCTCGAATTTCTCGATCGCCGCGCGGGTGCCGGGGCCCATCGCGCCGTCGGGCTTGACCGGATAGCCGAGCTTGGAGAGCGCCTTCTGCGCCCGCAGGACCGGATCGGATTCCGCCTCGGCCTTCTTGGCGGGCGCCTTGGCGGCCGGCTTCGCGGCGGTCCGGACCGGGGCCGCCTTCGGGGTGACCGAGGCGGTGGTCTCGTCGGCGCGAATCAGTTCGCCGATCGTGTCGCGGGCCGCGGGCTTGGCGGGGGCCTTCTCGGGCTCCGCGCGGACCGGATCCCGCGCGATCTCGCGCACCGGCTCCCGGGCGGCCTCCCTGGCTGCCGGGGCGGCCTCGCGCGCGAGCGGCGCCTTCTGGGCGAGCTTGGGCAGGATCGGGGCCGGATGGCGCCCGGCCTGATAGCCGAGGGCGTTGACGCAGATGAAGCCCGCCGCCCCCAGGCCCACGAGGCTGCCGAGGACGGTGCCGGGGCTGCTCCGGCAGGTGCTGCCCGTCGCCTTCAGCACCCCGACGAGGACGGAGCGCCAGTCACCCTGAACGGCGGCGCTGCGCCGCGCGGCCGGGCGGCGCGCCCGGCCGGCTTCGCCCGGTACGGTGATCTCGCGGTAGCCTGACATCGTGTCTCCTTCCGGACGATCTTCGGCTCAGCCGGTGCGGCGCAGCGCCGAACCCGGCCGGGCGCTCGGCTCGGTGCTCGGCTCCGCGTCGAACAGGCCGAGCGGCAGGCGCACGACCCGGCGCGGCGCGGGGGCGCCCCGCACGGCGGTGCGGATCGGGGCCGGGCCGCAGGCGGCCTCCGGCGACCGGCACAGATGGGGCAGCGTCACGATCACGACGGTGCCGGCCTGCGGGGCGCTCTCGATCCGCATCGCGCCGCCGTGCAGCCCGACCAGCCCCTGCACCACCGAGAGGCCGAGGCCGGTCCCCTCGTGCTGGCGCTGGTAGCCGGCGGCCCCGGCCTGGAAGAACGGCGTGCCGAGCTTCGACATATCGTCCGCGCCGATCCCGCAACCCGTGTCGGCCACGACGATGTCGAGCCCCTCGGCACCGCGGCGCAGGGACAGGTCGATCCGGCCGCCGCGCGGGGTGAACTTCACGGCGTTCGACACGAGGTTGATCAGGATCTGCCGGCAGGCGCCGGGATCGGCGGTGATCTCGACCGGGCCCGCGGCGGCGACCGCCAGGGTGACGCCGGCGGCCTCGGCTCGCAGGCGCATCAGGTCGCAGCAGGACTGGAGCAGGCCCGCCATGTCGAAGGCCTCCGGCGCGTAGTCGAAGTTGCCGCTCTGGATCCGGCTCATGTCGAGGAGCGTGTTGACGACGCCGAGCAGGTGGTGCCCGGAGGCGCCGATGATCCCCGCATAGTCCCGCGCCTGATCGGCGCTGAGGCTGGGGGCGCCCTCGCCGGCCAGCACCTCGGAGAAGCCGATGATCGCGTTGAGCGGCGTGCGCAGCTCGTGGGTGACGTTGGCCAGGAACCGACCCTTGATCGCATCGGCCCGCTCGGCCTCGGCGCGGGCGCGCTCCAGCTCCTCGGCGTGGCGGTGATGCTCGGTCATGTCGCGGGTCACCGCCACCACCGCGGTCGCGGTCTCGTGGGGACCGTGCGCGATCCGATGGGCGCGCATCTCGGCGTGGATCAGGTGCGCGCCGTCGGCCCGTCCGGCCTCGACGTGGAGGCGCAGCGGCAGGGTGGCGGGACGCCCCGTCGCCGCGACGTCGCTCACCGCCTTGAGGAAGGCCGGCCGGTCGGCGACGTGGACCCGCTCCAGGAGGCCGTGGCCGTGCAGGCGCTCGGGATCGCTGCCGAGCAGCCGCGCCGCCGACACGGAGGCTTCCACCACGCGGCCGTTGCGGTCGTGCCAGGTCACGAGGTCGTCGATCGCCGAGAGCAGCAGCCGGTCCCGGGCCTCGTTGTCGCGCAGCCGCGCGCGCCACGCGCCCTCGTTGCGCTTGTGCTCCAGGGCCTGGGCGGCGACGTGGCCGATCGCAGTGAGCGCGAAGGCCGGCAAGGCGAGGCCGGCGGAGATGTCCATCATTGGCAGAGAGACCCCGACGGCATCCAGGCCCGCCACCGCCAGCACGCCGAGAACCGCCATGGCGGAGGCCGCCAGCGTCGCGCGCAGCGAGCCGGAGATCAGCGCCTCCACGGGGATCGCCACCAGCCAGACCGCGGCCGGGGACGCGACGCCCCCCGTGACGGCCGCCAGCGCCACCACGATCCCGGTCAGGCCCGCGGCGGAGAGCGCGTGGGCGAGCCAGAGGGATCCGGTCCGGACCAGCAGGACGGCGGCGAAGACCGGCAGCAGCAGGCTCGCGATCGCCAGCACCTCGATGCCCGAGGGCACGCCGCGCCAGAGCAGGTAGGGCGGCAGCCCGACCATCATCACGGCGCCCGTGGCAAGCCGCGACACCAGGAAGCGCTGGTGGCGGCAGCGGGCCGCGGCATCATCGGCCGCGGAGGCGTGAACCAGCCCCGCGAGACGGTCGTCGATCAAGGACGTCAGGACTTTTTTGATGGGCAAGGCTGGCACACGCCGCGAGTACGCGTTTCCGCATCCCTCGCGCCTCCGGTTCGACTTTCGAACGACTTCCGGACGGTCGCAGAGGCGGCTTAAACGAGTGTTGCGCGACTGGTCAGAACGATCAGGATGCTTTCCGCGAGGTAACCAAGCGCATTCGGATAAGCTTCGTTCACCATCGCGCGCGAAAGACCGGCGCGGTTGAGGCCCGGTTCACGAAAACCGTCGAAATCTCGGCGTCGCGTATCGTCTTGGATGGCGACCGTCGGCTTCCGGCTCGATGCGCTCCATTCCGAGCGGAGAGTTCGAACCATGACCGTCCTGCTGCGCGCCGCGCTGGTGATCGGCGTGCTCTCGTATCTCGCGCTGATGCGCGGCGGCGCGGATCCGGCCGCGGAGGCGCGCAAGCTCTCGGGGGGGCTGCCGAGCGCCGCGGCTTTGCTGCCCGCGGCCCTGGAGGCTGTTCCGCCCGAGACCCGCGAGCGGGCCGCCCGGGCGGTGCTCGCCCGGGGCCTGTTGGCGGAGCTGAGCCGCCGGGCCGGTGAGCCCCAAGCCTCGACGGATACTTCCTCGACCGACACCCTGGAGGAGGCCGACCGGCAGCCCGCCTGGCGGGGCGTCGCGCCCCGCTGACGGCGCTCCCTCAGCCCGCCTCCACCTTGGAGGCCGGGCGGGTTCGCGCCGGCAGGGTCGTGCGCTGCGCGGCGCCGCCCTGGCGCAGCTTCGCCTCCGGGCCGTGGAGCGGCTGGTGCGCCTCGCTGCGCCCGCGCTCGGTGAGCGGCCGGTCGAGGATCGCCGCCACGAGGTCCCGCGCCGCCGGCCGGCTCACCGTGCGGAACAGGCGCACGAGGTCGGCCACGCGCTCGGCCGAGCGCGCCACGCCCTGATTGAGGGTGAGGAAGATGTAGACCGCCTCCTCCTCGTGCAGCCCGGCCGCGCGCAGGCCGAGGGTGAGGAGGTCGTACCGGGCGCCGGGATCGGCGACCAGAGCGAGGAAATCGTGGGGCAGGCCGAGCCCGGCCGCGAGCGCCGCGACGAAGGCCGCCACGTCGTGCGCGGCCGAGAGCCGGGTCAGGGATTGGCCGAGGTCGCGGGGCGGGGGCGGGCAGGGGCGCAGGGCCGCGGTCGCCTCCACGCTCCGGCCGATCACCGTCCGGCGCATCGGGTCGGCGTGCAGGTAGAGGGGCACGAGGTCGGCGGCGGAGACGTCGGGGCGCACCAGCAGCCGCCTGGCGAGCTCGGCGTCGCCGCGGCCGCGGCCGACGAGCCGGGCGAGGGTCGCGCCGCGCAGGGTGATGCCGAGATTGGCGGCCAGCGCCCGGTCGATCTCCGGGCGGCCCTCGCGGGAGAGTTCGTCCGCCGCCTCGCGGCTGAGCCCGGACCGGGCGGCGACGCGGTCGGCGATGTCGGAGCCGTCGGCGAGCGCGGCGTCGATCAGGCTGCGACTCAGCGTGGGCGCCAGCTCGATCACCGCGTCGCGGGCGCCGCCGCCGCGCAATGCCAGCGCCTCAAGGACCGCCGGCGGCGTCTCGGGGCAGGGGGCGAGCTTTCGGGCGACCACCCGGGCCGTCTCCTCGTCCACCGTGGGGATCAGGCCGCGGGCCAGGGATTCGAAGATCTCGGTCGCGGCCCGGTCGCGCCCCGGCGCCCGGACGAACAGATCGGTCTGCACCCGCAGGATCACGGGCTTCAGATCGAGATTCTCGATGCGCGAGAGTTCGAGGAGCCCGGACAGGTCCGGCGGAGCATCGACGGATGGGGGCATGGACGATCGGTTTACGCAGGACTGCAGTAAGCTCACGCTAACCGCATCGACGTGAATCGACCTTTAAGACGCTCCTCGCGGGACCGTGCCGTCCTGCATCACCGGCTCCGGTGCGGCCGGCGGACTCAATGCGTCAGCCAGAGCCCCCCGCCGAGCGCCACCGCCGCGAACACGATGAAGCCGACGAAGGCCGGCACCACCCAGGGCTGCCGCTGGTGCACATAGCCGGCCTTCGTCTTCTCGGACGGCGCCCGCTCGTTCTGCCGGGCGAGCCTGACCTCCTGCGACGAGGGCGGCGTTCCGCCCGCCTCCTCGCAGGTCCCGAGCGGCGCCGCCCCGACATCCATGTGCGGCGTCTTGTCGGCGGTGCGACCGCTGTCGATGTCGCCCTTGAGCTGCGCGGTGGTCGGCGCATCGGAATCCGGCGGCGGATCGGCCGGCAGGCTGGCGGGCGGCGGCGGGGTCTCGGAACGCAGGGTCATGAACGGGTCTCCAGCTCGATCCATTCAACGCCTGGAAACGCCGTCGGCTGCGGTCAGGGATGTCGCGGGGCTCAACCCTCCCCGGATCCGCGTTTCAGCAGGGGGCGTTCGTAGAGTCCGGTCTCGCCGGTGAAGCCCGCCGCGGCGCAGAAGGCATGCAGGGCAGGCTGGTCCGGTCCGACGCGCAGGAGCAGCCGGTCGCAGCCGCCTTGGCGCGCCGCCCGCCCGGCCGCCTTCAGCAGCACCCGCCCGATGCCCCGGCGCCGGGATTCGGCCGCGACCAAGAGGGTCGTGATCAGGCCGAAGGGCCGCGGCGCGTCGAGGGTGCGGACGGGGGTGAGGGCGACGAGCCCGCTCGGCGGCCCCCATTCCACCGCGACGAGGATGGTGCCGCCGTCCCGCTGAAGGCCCTCGAGCCGGGTTGCCAGATCCGGAGCGCCGACCGGCACGCCGGTCTCGCTCAGGAGAGCGGCGAGGCCGGCGGCGTCGGAGCCCGCGGCCGCCCGGATCTCCAGCCCGTACCGATTGCCCACGTCTCACTCCCGAACGACGGCACGGGCGTTCTCGAAGGGTCGCCCCTCAGACCCGGCGCCAGCCCGGCTGCGCCGGGTCGACCAGCCGGTAGTTGACCGGCGCCATGCCGCAGATGGCGATGACCGCCGGCTCCGTCCCGTCGCGGACCACGCCGTCGTAGTGCGGCGTCCCCGCGACCCGGCGGACGAAGCTGCCGGCCTTCACGGGCACGCAGGCGGCCGGATCGAAATCCGCTCCGCTGTTGCACCACCACGTTCCGGACAGGACCATGCAGAAGCGGTCCGAGGTGTAGGTGTGCGGCGCGCTCATGTAGCCCGGCCACCAGCGGATGAGCATATAGTACAGGCCGGTGCCGTTGAGGTCGCCGGTGAGGCCGCACCGGTCGACGCTGCGCTCGGGATAATCCTTCGACGGCACCCACGGCAGCGCGTCGGGCGCGCGGATGATGGTCTGCTCCGGGTTGAGCGGGCTGCCCTCGGCCGCGCTCGCCAGGAGCAGCGGGAGCGTGCCGAGGAGCGAAGCGGCCAGCAGGTCGCGCCGGCTCGCCTCCGGCCGGGTGTGCGTGTCCATCATCGCGGGTTCCATCCCTATTGCCGGCGGCCTGCCCGGCGGCATCCGCTCATGCAACGCAGACAGCCCGGATTCTCTCCCGCGGCGGGGGGGCGCGAAGTTTCAAACGGCCCGTCGTCTCAGGGGGGAGCCCGGGGCGGAACGCGCGGGGCGGAAGCGGCATTGCTCCGCAGGATCGGCGGAGGCGCGCAGCATGGCGGATCAGGTGCGGGATCGATCGCCGGACGGGCAGGGCGACGGGGATCCATCGGAAACCCGGCCGCCGAAGCGGCCGGTTCAGAACTCCGATGACGGGCGCATACCCCCGGAGCGTCGAAAGGCCGAGACGGAGATCGCTGCGGGCGACGTCGCCGACGATCTCGCCGACTTCGCCTGACGGAGGCGCCCCGCGGGGGCATCCGATCTCAGGGTCCGTTTGACGGGAGCACAAGGTCTTCCGCGTCGCACGGACCGTTCACGTCGTGGTTCCGAGAGGTCGAGACCTTTCGCGGGTCCGGGGCGGAGCCCTGGGGAACGTCTCGAAGCCGGACATCTCAGGGCCCTGTCCTGCGCACCCGCCGAGGGGCAGAGCCCTTTGCAAGCCCGGGTTCCACGATCAAGCGGGCGCTCGGCACCCGGGCCCACGCGCCGAACCGTCTGCGGCTCGGCGGGGCGCCCGGATGTGCGCACTCAGGCGGTTTCCTTGGCCTTGCGCGGGCGGCTCGCGCGCTTCGGCTTCTCGGCGACGTCCTCGGCCGGCTCCTCGACCGCCGCGGACTTGCGGCGCTGCTGGCCGAGGCCCAGGCTGCGGGCGAGTTCGGAGCGCTGCGCCGAGTAGCTCGCGGCCGTCGAGGGATAGTCCCGCGGCAGGCCGAAGCGCTCGCGATACTGCTCGATCGTCAGGCCGTTGCGCGAGAGATGGCGCTTGAGCGTCTTGTAGGGCTTGCCGTCGATGAAGGAGACCAGCGCGTCGGGGGTCACCGACTTGCGGATCTGCGCCGCCGTCGGCTTGTCGGCCGCCTCCGTGACGGCCGCCGCGGGGGCCGACAGCTTCGCCAGCGCGGCGTGGACGCCGGCGAGCAGGCCGGGCAACTCGCTGATCGGCACGGAATTGTTCGAGACATACGCGGAGACGATGTCAGAGGCCTGCTCGATAAAGGTCTGCTGCTGTTCAGGGGCGTTGTCGTCCATCGATGATTCCCTCTATGCGGTGGTGGTGAGACGGTTCTAACGTCTCTGCAGCAAAATCAAGTCGTCGTCGAGCATTTCCCTACACAACGCGCCGGCCGTTAACACGCATATTATTCAACCGCCCGGTCGAGCTGAAATCGTTGCCCGTGAAACCCGATGGGCGGGATCGCCAGTTTGACGAGTTCCCGGCCGCCACCGCGGTGCCTGTGGGCCTCCGACCGGTGGCAAGCCGATCCGTTCGTCTGCGAAGATCGGTTCCGCGTCTGACGAGATCGGTGAAATCTCGACGCGCGTCCTGTGGCGCCATGATTGTTCGCGCCGCGCCATCAGGAAGATCGCGCCGCGGTTTTCGGTTGGAGCCGGCATGGCGCGGTCCGCGACAGGGTTCGGGGCCGCCGGAGTGCCCCGGCATCGGAACGCAGGCTCGGCCCCGGGAGCGTTGGGACCGGGAGCCTTGGGACTGGACGCCGCCTGCGCCATAAGGGGTGCAGCAGGGCGAACCGGGACGGTGGGCGTGGGTCAGGACTGGGAGCCGGGCACCGTTTTCGGCGCGCACATTCCGTTCGTCCGGTTCTGCGGGATCGAGGCCCTCGACGTCCACGAGGGGCGGACACGGCTGCGGCTGGTCCTGCAGCCCGAGCATGCCAACAATCTCGGCATCGCCCACGGGGGCGTGCTCTGCACCCTGCTCGACGTTGCCCTCGGCACGGCGGCGCGCCTCAGCGTCGGGCGCCCCGTGGTGACCCTCGACATGCAGACCCGGTTCCTGAATCCGGGCCGCGGCGTCCTGCTCGCGGAGGGGCGCGTCACCCGGGCCGGGCGCGCTGTGATCTTCTGCGAGGCCGAGATCCGCGGCGCCGACGGGGCCCCGGTGGCGAGCGCGACCGGCCTGCTCAAGCCCGTGGGCAGATCCGCGGATTAGCGGAC
This sequence comes from Methylobacterium sp. J-030, assembly GCF_022829545.1. Classification (GTDB taxonomy): domain Bacteria; phylum Pseudomonadota; class Alphaproteobacteria; order Rhizobiales; family Beijerinckiaceae; genus Methylobacterium. Next base: position 55,380 of record NZ_JAKSYM010000326.1, read on the forward strand.
GCCGCCGGCCGGGACCGAATTGACGGCGGCCCGGCGGGGTGGGAAAGCCTGGGGCATGACGATGCCGGACGACGCGCGCGCAGCCCTGGCTGCGCCTCCCTCCGAGGCCGATGTCACGGCCATGAAATCCGAGGCCGCCGCGTGGTTCGCGACCCTGCGGGACCGCATCCTCGCGGCGCTGGAGGCCATCGAGGCGGAGGCCGCGGGTCCGTTCCATCCGGACGCGCCGGACGGGCCGGGCCGCTTCGTGAAGACGCCCTGGGACCGCACCGACCATACCGGCCGGCCCGGCGGCGGCGGCGTCATGGCGATGCTCAAGGGCCGGGTGTTCGAGAAGGCCGGCGTCCACATCTCGACCGTGCACGGCGAGTTCGCGCCGGAATTCCGCGCCCAGATGCCGGGCGCCGACGAGGATCCGCGGTTCTTCGCCACCGGCATCTCGCTGATCGCCCATCCCTGGAACCCGCACGTGCCGACCGTGCACATGAACACCCGCTTCGTCGCGACCACGCGGGCGTGGTTCGGCGGCGGCGCCGATCTCACCCCCGTGCTCGACCGGCGCCGCACCCAGGACGACCCGGACAGCCGCCATTTCCACGCCTGCCTGGAGCGGGCCTGCGTGGCCCACGGCGTCGACTATGCGCGCTACAAGGCGTGGTGCGAGGCGTACTTCCACCTCAAGCACCGCAACGAGCCGCGCGGCATCGGCGGGATTTTTTACGATTATCGCTGGACCGGCGACCCGCAGGCCGACCTCGCCTTCACGCGCGACGTGGGCGGGGCCTTCCTGGCGGCATATCCGAAGATCGTGCGCGACAACGTCCGCACCGCCTGGACCGAGGCCGACCGCATTGAGCAGCAGGTGCGGCGCGGGCGCTACGTCGAGTTCAACTTGCTCTACGACCGGGGCACGATCTTCGGCCTGAAGACCGGCGGCAACGTCGCGTCGATCCTGTCGTCGATGCCGCCCTCGGTGCGCTGGCCGTGACGGGGCCGTCGTGAGCGCGGGGCTGCCCGCGGCCTACGCCCCCCAGCAGGACGCGGCGCTCAAGGCGATCGCCGCGTGGCGGCGGGACGGCGGATCCCAGGTCTTCCGGCTGTTCGGCTATGCCGGCACCGGCAAGACCACGCTCGCCCGGCGGATCGCCGAGGACGTCGACGGCACGGTGGTGTACGGCGCCTTCACGGGCAAGGCGGCTTCGGTGATGCGCCAGAAGGGCTGCTACGACGCCGCCACGATCCACTCGCTGATCTACCGCACCAAGGAGGCGGAGGAGGGCGGGCCGACCTTCACGCTGAACCGCTCCGGCCCCGCCGCCAAGGCGGACCTGATCATCATCGACGAGTGCTCGATGGTGGATTCCGACCTCGGCACCGACCTCCTGTCGTTCGAGCGGCCGGTGCTGGTGCTGGGCGACCCGGCGCAATTGCCGCCGGTGCGCGGCGGCGGCTTCTTCACCGAGGCCGAGCCCGACGTGATGCTCACCGAGGTCCACCGGCAGGCCAAGGACGACCCGATCGTCCGCATGGCGATGACGATCCGCGAGGGCGGCCGGCTGGAGCTGGGCACCTACGGCCAGAGCCGGGTGGTCGCGCGCCGCGCCCTCGACCCGGCCGAGGTGCTGGAATGCGACCAAGTGCTGGTCGGGCTCAACAAGACGCGCCGGCTGTACAATGCCCGTCTGCGGGAGCTCGCCGGCCACACCGATCCGATGCCGGCGATCGGCGAGAAGCTGGTCTGCCTGCGCAACGACCGGGTGAAGGGCCTGCTCAATGGCTCGACCTGGACGGTCCACGCCCTGCGCGCGCCGCCGCGGCCGGACATGATCCGCCTCGACGTGGTGCCCGAGGATGACCCGGCGCTGCGCCGGAAGCCCACCGACATCAAGGTGTTGCGCGCGATGATCACCGGCGCGGACGAGGAGATCCCGCTGTTCCTGCGCCGGGAGACCGACGAGTTCACCTACGGCTACGCGCTGACGGTGCACAAGGCGCAAGGCTCGCAGTGGGACCGGGTGACCCTCTTCGACGAATCCTACGCCTTCCGCGAGCACCGGGCGCGCTGGCTCTACACGGGCCTGACCCGCGCCGCGCAGGCGATCACCGTGGTGGTCTGAGCTTCTTGCCCTGGAGCTTCCTTGGCCCCGGGAGTCCGGGTTTCCAAAGGACTGAAGCCCCCTGGCGGGTTCTCAAGGTGGAGCCCTGAGATGGTGACCAGGGCTCCGCCCTGGACCCGTGAAAGGTCTCGACCTTTCGAGACCACGACGGGATCCGTCCGGGTGCCGCGGACCACCCTGCACGCCGGTCGAACGGGCTCTCGGGCCGCCGCGACGCGGCGACCGTGCGCGTCGATGACGCGTCCGCCGTCCGCCTTCACGAATTCGCCCTGCGGCGGCGGCAGGAGATCGCGCACGGCGAGGCCGGCGCGCCGCGAGGCTGCGGATCACGCGGTGGCAGCCGATATCGGCTTGGGGGGCACTGCGCCTATCCCCCTTGCGCGAACCTGCGTCGTGTGACGGGCAATCGAGCGCGGCTCTCGGCGCTTGCCCTGACACCGCAACCCCGTTATGACCCCCTCGGCTGTGCTCGAGGGCCTGTCCCCGACTCTTTGGGGGACAGGCCCTCGGTCTAGCCCGAGCAATGATTCCGGTTCCGGCGCCGCGCGCCTGGGTTGGGATCACTGCTGGAGAGGTGGCAGAGCGGTTGAATGCACCGCACTCGAAATGCGGCATGCCTGCAAGGGCATCGGGGGTTCGAATCCCCCCCTCTCCGCCAGCTCATTGTTCGCCGCTGTTCGCCCTCATTCGAAAACGCCTTATAACCAAGGTGTTAAGCGGCTGCGCTGGTCATTGATGTTCACCCACATTCGCTACGATCCGCGCCAGCCGCTGGGGTAATCGCTGGGGGTTTGGCGGACACTATGTCACGCGCGGTCAATAAGCTCACGGCCCGCACTGTTCAAACGGTCGGTCCCGGCCGATTCGGAGACGGCGATGGCCTTTACCTCATTGTCGACCCAAGCGGAGCCCGCCGCTGGATCTTCCTCTATCGCTGCAATGGCAGGCAGCGAGAGATGGGCCTTGGTGGTGCACATGTCGTCACCCTGGCCGACGCCCGCCGCAAGCGCGACGAGGCTCGTCGGCTGCTCGCAGACGGCCTCGACCCACTTGAGGCCCGGCGCAAGAATGAGGCACCCGCAACTCCAGCCATGACCTTCGGCGCCTTCGCCGATCAACTCGTGCCCGAACTGGCCAAGGGCTTCCGCAATACCAAGCATGCCGCACAGTGGACGAGCACGCTCAACGCCTACGCTTCAAGCCTCCGATCCAAGCCCCTCGACGCCATCACGACCGACGACCTGCTCGCGGTACTCCGACCGATCTGGTCCACGAAGGCGGAGACTGCATCGCGCGTCCGCGGGCGCATCGAGAAGGTGTTGGACGCCGCTAAAGCGAAGGGGCTGCGCACGGGCGAAAACCCGGCGCGCTGGCGTGGCCATTTGGATCAGCTTCTCTCCAAACGGCGCAAGCTCACACGCGGGCACCATGCTGCGCTCGCCTATGAGGCGGTGCCGGCGTTCGTCGCTGACCTACGTACTCGGGATGGTATTGCCGCGCGGGCGCTGGAGCTTGCGATCTTGACGGTTGCTCGCGTGGGCGAGGTCGTGGGAGCACGGTGGGATGAGGTCGACGTGACTGCTAAACTATGGATAGTGCCGGCCGCGCGCATGAAAGCTGAACGCGACCACCGGGTTCCTCTCACAGATCGCGCGCTCGTGATCCTTGCGGAGATGATGCAGCTTCGCCGCGGGCCCTACGTATTCGAAGGCTACCGAAGCGACCGGCACCTCTCGACAGGCGCATTCGACGCACTGCTTGAACGTATGAAAGTCAAAGCGACGACGCACGGCTTCCGCTCGTCGTTTCGGGATTGGGCCGGCGATTGCACGGAGTTCCCCCGAGAGGTCGCGGAGGCGGCGCTTGCTCATGCAGTCGGGGACAAGGCGGAGCAGGCGTACCGGCGAGGTGACGCACTGGCGAAGCGCCGTGCGCTCATGGAGGCATGGGCGGCATATGTTGCGACAGGCGAACCGACCCGCACGCCTCTTTCAGAGACAGAGCAGCCATAATCAAAAGCAACCGCAATTGAAAATCTTATAGTTGCATATATTGCACAGAAGGGCTGCTACATGGCGCGAGCGACATCGTTCCGAAAACGGCTTTCCCCGATGAGAGTCCCTTTTGAGCAAACCGAAGAACTTGTAATAAGATTTGCAGATCGTATCGGCCGGATTCTCTACGACAACAACTGGTCAGCGACTGAAAGGAGCAAGCTCAATCACCGGGAGCTGTCACCCTCTGCGGGAAGCGATGAGGATCTTGCTTCAACGGTTCGCAATCAAATCATTATCGGCTTGCGTCTTGGAGTTCTGACTGCCTCAGTATGGCTGACAGTTTCTACTTGGGAGGTAGTTCGGCAGCCCCCTCAACCGGAGGATGAGGATGAAGCGACTTGCGCATCCGATGGGGACGACGATCCCCTAAGGGGGGACGATGGTTCACCAAAAGCCCGGCAATTCCGTATAAAGCCAGACTATTGGAAAGCTTCCGAAGACGATCTGGACTTAGACTGGCTTGAATCTAAGATAACGCTTCCGACAATATGTCTTTCAGATGATTCCTGGACGCCGCGACGTGATCGCCCTATCATTGAAACATATAAGGTAAATCCTACTGAACGAAGCGTACCATTATACATTCGTTTTCCGCATCGAGCTCTGCACGAACTTGTCAAATATGCAGATGTCCCGAGCCATGAGTGGCTAGCTCGCTACAAAATTTACCGTGAACAAGGCCGCGCCGAGGTGCCGGCTGTTATGTGGCGTTACTTGGCTATAAAAAGCTATAACAAGGAAAACGCCCCATCCGCTGAAGAATTATCGCGAATTGCGCTAGATTATCTGAGAGTGCAAGGATTTGAGGAGTCCGGCGATAAAGCTACAGCGAACGCGCGCAACGCCAGCCTTGCAGAAATGGCTCGCTCAGTCCGCGAGCAATTCATGGACCCACACCCTAATTTAAGCGCTTCCGTCGTTGTCTCCGGCAATCCGCGCGCTCGCCGGCGGAAATCACAGGTCCGCACCAGCGGGGGGAGGTAATTCCCTTGTGGGATTGATGTGCGCTGGCCGAACGCGTCCCTGATTTCGTCGCAAGTTGCCAAGCGCTGGAGCGTGGATCGGCAACCCGAGTCGATTCTAGCCAAGCCGAGCCGCTATCACCCGACCCAAGGTCGGCAAGCCCAGGTGGGCCGGGCTCGCAATCAGCTCCTTGCTCCCTCGCTCAGCCCGGCCAGATCGAGGCGACAAGCAACGGCACCGAGCTGCTGTGCGCCTGTTCGGCGTACAGTAGAAGACAACCAACGGCGACCACGCGATCTGGGGACCGAGGGCAGCACCGCCCTCCCCATCTTCGTCGACACCGCGTGCCCCACCGGGAGCAGCGCCTGCCTCACCATCCTCGAAATTATCGGAGTGCGATCCGTACCGCCACAGGCGTGGGTCACTGCCGTTGGCGTGTCTGACAGGGGCGTCTGAGCGCATTTTTCGCCGTCAGACGAAAAACCGTTCAAGCGCGTGCTCTACCATCCCCATGCGTTCGCCACCGACCAGCACCGCCCCCAACTTCCCTCAGCCGCTAGCGGTACGGCTGTAATTACCCACCCCGGTAGTTGCAGGGTTTAGGCGCCAACGGTCTTTAGGATGGTGCCGAAGGGACTTCTTCCTGTGAGGCGCGCGGTATCGACGACGGTGCGGATGGCGGCCTCGCCCTCGGCGGCCCACATCGCTCGG
>NZ_JAKSYM010000331.1 GCF_022829545.1 Methylobacterium sp. J-030
GGCGTATGTGAACGGCCCGTCCTGCGGCCCAACTTGGGTTCGATCCCCGAGAACTCTTCGGCCAGAGGCAATGATCTGGACAGTCTGTCGGCTATCGCAGGCAGTCCGCGCCATGACCTCTAAATCGCGCAGATATGAGACTAGCAACCCGTGCGGAACCTCATCTGTGTTAAGAGCCTCGCCTACTTTGGACGACACCTTACGCTCAAGCTCGGTCCAGAAATCTGCCGAAATTAACATTTCTTGCATTGTGATAACTCCCCGACTCGAAAATGTCAGGTTGATTTCTTGCACCTTTATTTGATGCCCATCCGGTCAAATGACAGTTGGAGTGATTAAATGCGTAACGCTACTGTTCGCGAGGGAGTCGCCTTCGCCGCCGGTATCAAGCCGGTCCGGCAGACGGCGCTGACCGCCGCCGTCACCCTGGAGACCCATGAGGGCTCAACCTGTGTCCGGGATTGTACCACCATCCAGGCGTTGCAAGACTTCGCCGAAGATCTTGATGTTCTGGTGCTCGGCCACCTGAAACCTCGGTGGGCAGATTGCAGCCACACGAGGCTTATACCGATTGACCCGCCACCCACTTCTCGCGGGTGACGGGGCGAAATGAGTGATTAGCGACCCATGCTGCCGGACGAGCTGCCGGTTCCCTTACCCATCGAACCAGACGTTCCGGTCGAGCCGGTGCTCATCGATCCAGAGTTGCCCGCACCCATGCGGTCCCCCGTGCCGCTCC
>NZ_JAKSYM010000338.1 GCF_022829545.1 Methylobacterium sp. J-030
CACCAGCGGCGGCGCCTCGGTGCCGGCCGCCGCGACCGGCGCGGTGTCGCTGATCCTGTGGTCGCTGATCCTGATCGTCTCGCTGAAATACGCCGTGCTGATCCTGCGCGCCGACAACCGCGGCGAGGGCGGCATCGTGGCCATGCTGGCCCTGCTCGGCGCGCGGCAGGCGCGACCTGGCTCGTGGAAGGCGCTGCTGCTGGTGGTCGGCCTGGTCGGGGCGGCTTTGCTCTACGGCGACGGGGCGATCACCCCGGCGATCTCGGTGCTCTCGGCGATCGAGGGCCTGAAGGTCGATGCGCCCTCGCTCGGGCCGTACGTGGTGCCGATCACGCTGGTGATCCTGATCGGGCTGTTCCTCGTCCAGTACAAGGGCGTGGCCGCCATCGGCCGGGTGTTCGGGCCCGTGATGCTGGTCTGGTTCGTCGTGCTGGGCCTCCTGGGGATTGGCGGAATCCTGCACCGACCCGAGATCCTGGCGGCCATCAACCCGTTCCGGGCGCTGGACTTCATGCTGCATGCGGGCTTGGCCGTGAGTTTCGCGATGCTCGGTGCGGCGTTCCTGGCGGTGACGGGCGGCGAGGCGATGTACGCCGATCTCGGCCATTTCGGCGCTCTGCCGATCCGGCTGGCGTGGTTCGCCCTGGTGCTGCCGGCGCTGGTGCTCAACTATTGCGGGCAGGGCGCGCTGCTGATCGCCGCCCCCGACGCCCTTGAGAACCCGTTCTTCCGCCTGTGCCCCGACTGGGCGCATTATCCGCTGGTCGGGCTCGCCACGATGGCGACGGTCATCGCCTCGCAGGCGATCATCTCAGGCGTGTTCTCGCTGACCCAGCAATCGGTGCAGCTCGGCTTCCTGCCGGCGATGCGCATCGTGCAGACGGCGCGCGACGAGCGCGGGCAGATCTACGTGCCCGTGGTGAACTGGCTGCTGGCGCTCGCCACCCTGGTGGCGGTGGTGATGTTCGGCTCCTCCGATGCGCTCGCCGGCGCCTACGGCATCGCGGTGTCGATGCTGATGGGCATCACGACGCTGCTCGCCGCGCTAATCGCGCTCCGCTGGGGCTACAATCCGGTTCTCGTGGTGCTGGTGAACGGCGTCTTCCTGGCCATCGATACCGTGTTCTTCGCCGCCAACAGCGTGAAGGTGCTGGAGGGCGGCTGGTTTCCCCTGGTGCTTGCCGGCTTCGTCGCGCTGATGATGCTCACGTGGAAGACAGGCAACGAACTCGTCGAGGAGGCCCGGGCCGCCCTGCGGCAGCCGGAGGACGTCTTCCTCGCAGGCCTCCAGCACCGGGACCTGCTGCGCCTGCCCGGCACGGCGGCCTTCCTGTCGGCGGCCGAGCACGGGATCCCGCTGCATCTCTCACGCTTCGTGGAGCGCAACCACGCCCTGATGGAGCGCATCCTGATCATCACGGCGCTCTACGAGGAGACGCCGACCGTCCCGCGGGAGCAGCGGGCGCATGTGACGATCCTGGCGCCGGACTTCTACCGGGTGATCCTGCGCTACGGTTTCATGGAGGAAGCCTCGATCCCGGAAGGCTTGGCCTGCGCGGTCGAGTCCCGCCACCTGCCGCCGCATGTGCTCGACGACATGACTGTGTTCGTCGGGCACGAGACGATCATCCCGAAGGAGGACACCCGCGGCATGGCACCCTGGCGGGAGGGCCTGTTCGCCTTCATGCAGCGCAACGCCGAGCGCACCGGCGCCTTCTTCGGCGTGCCGACCCGGCAGGTGGTGGAGGTGGGGACCGAGATCGAGATCTGAGGGATCCGCGGCCGAGGCCGAACCGGCACAGGCGGGCCCAGACGCACCGAAACGTGTGATACCACCCTCGATCCAAGCGGAACCGTGAGCCCTCATCCTCGTTCCGCCCCGACGCAGGCGGTCGGCCACCCAGGCCCCCGCCGGATCGGAGGAACACGATGAACAAGGACCATCTCGAAGGCGGGATCCGCCACCTGCGCGGCCGGGCCAAGACGGCGGCGGGCGCGATCCGCGGCCGCCCGGGCAACCAGCTCGACGGCGCCTACGAGCAGGCCGCCGGCGCCGCGCAATACGCCTACGGCGAGGCCCGCGATGCCGTGCGCGACCTGCGCCACGGCGGCGAGCATCTCGTCAAGGAGGGCCGCACGCGGTTCCGTGAGGCCAGCGAGCGCGGGCGGGAGTTGGCCGACGAGGCCGTCGAGCGCGGGCAGCACTACCGGGACCGCGCCGTCCGCCACGGTCGCCACCTCGCGGCGCGCGCGGACGAGAATCGCGGCACGACGCTCGCCCTCGTAGCCGCCGTCGCTTTCGGCCTTGGGTGGCTGGCGCGTCCGAGCCGCTGAAGACGCCGGGGCGGCTTGACGGCCGCCCCGCCGCTCAGAACGTATAAAGACATCTTTATGTCTTGATTGCTTCGTGGCCCGCGAGGTGGTAGAGGCTCGCGCCGAACCCCACCGCCAACACGGAGCCGTCGACTCATGGCCAAGGATTACATCGTCAAGGACATCGGGCTGGCCGATTACGGCCGCAAGGAGATCTCGATCGCCGAGACGGAGATGCCGGGCCTGATGGCGGTCCGCGAGGAGTACGGTGCGGCGCAGCCCCTGAAGGGCGCCAAGATCGCCGGCTCGCTCCACATGACGATCCAGACCGCCGTGCTGATCGAGACCCTGAAGGCGCTCGGCGCCGACATCCGCTGGGTCTCCTGCAACATCTACTCGACCCAGGATCACGCCGCCGCCGCCATCGCGGCCGCCGGCATCCCGGTCTTCGCCGTGAAGGGCGAGACCCTGGAGGAGTACTGGGACTACACCTCGCGCCTGTTCGACTGGCATGACGGCGGCATGCCGAACATGATCCTCGACGACGGCGGCGATGCCACCATGTTCGTCCATCTCGGCCTGCGCGCCGAGAACGGCGACACCGCCTTTCTCGACAAGCCCGAGAGCGAGGAGGAGGAGGTCTTCTTCGCGCTGCTCAAGAAGAAGCTCGCCGAGAAGCCGAAGGGCTGGTTCGCCGGTCTCGCCGACAGCATCAAGGGCGTCTCCGAGGAGACCACCACGGGCGTGCACCGCCTGTACGTGCTGGCCAAGGAGGGCAAGCTGCTCTTCCCGGCGATCAACGTGAACGACTCGGTCACCAAGTCGAAGTTCGACAACCTCTACGGCTGCAAGGAGTCGCTGGTCGACGGCATCCGCCGCGGCACCGACGTCATGATGGCCGGCAAGGTCGCCATGGTGGCGGGCTTCGGCGACGTGGGCAAGGGCTCGGCCGCGTCCCTGCGGAATGCCGGCTGCCGCGTGCTCGTGTCGGAGATCGATCCGATCTGCGCGCTCCAGGCCGCCATGGAGGGCTACGAGGTCGTGACCATGGAGGATGCCGCGCCGCGCGCCGACATCTTCGTCACCGCCACGGGCAACAAGGACATCATCACCATCGACCACATGCGGGCGATGAAGGATCGGGCGATCGTCTGCAACATCGGCCACTTCGACAACGAGATCCAGGTCGCCGGCCTGAAGAACCTGAAGTGGAACAACATCAAGCCGCAGGTCGACGAGATCGAGTTCGCCGATGGCCACCGGATCATCCTCCTCTCGGAGGGGCGGCTCGTGAACCTCGGCAACGCGACCGGTCACCCGTCCTTCGTGATGTCGGCCTCGTTCACCAACCAGACGCTGGCCCAGATCGAGCTGTGGTCCAACCCGGGCAAGTACCAGCGCCAAGTCTATACCCTGCCGAAGGCGCTCGACGAGAAGGTCGCGGCCCTGCACCTGGAGAAGATCGGCGTGAAGCTCTCGAAGCTGCGCCCCGATCAGGCCGCCTATATCGGCGTCTCCGAGAGCGGCCCGTTCAAGTCCGAGCATTACCGCTACTGACGCCACGGCGGGCGCGGCGAAGCGCCCAACCAGCGGTTGTAGATGCGGCAGCCGATCCGGGCTTCGCGCCCGTCCCCTGCGACTTCCGAGAGGCCCGGCGCGCTGCGTCGGGCCTCTCTGTTTGTCAAGCGGTGTATGCGCGATCGGACTGTGTCTTCTGTGTGTCGTTAACGACTGATTATGCGCAGCCGGCCCACAGCCACGCTTCGTTCCCCTTCCGGGCAGATTCCTACGCACGGTAGAGTACCGGCGAATCTTTGATCGATGGGGCCGCGCCGGTTCGGGAGAATCGCCGCGGGGACGGTGCGTCCTGTGCCGCGCGATGGCGCGCGCCGCTCGCACCGCCGTCGATGCTGGGGGGCGGGGCAAGCTATGGGTGTCGGTCGTGCGACCCACGTTCGGATCTGCGTGGGTGCGCTCGCCCTCACCACGGCGAGCGCGGCTTTGGCCGAACTCGCCGATGTCCCCGCGGCCCACTCGACGCGCGAGATCCACAGCGTGGCCGCGCTGGCGATCTTCGGGGGCCTCGTGGCCTTCGCGGTCATCCTGTCGCTGCTCCATCTCTACGAGCGCAACCGCTGGACCCGCCGCGAACGCGAACTTGCCGCGGCCCTCGACGTCCTGCGCGGCGCCCACGACCGCGCCGAGATGCTGCTCAATGCCGAGCGTCAGGTCATCGTCACCTGGGACCGGCGCAGCGAGCCGGTCGTGGAGGGCGACATCAGCCTCGCGATTCACGGCGAGCGGCCGGCTTCGGGCCATGCCCGCCGCGTTCTGGCCTTCGGCACATGGCTCGTCGCGGCGGACGCCACGGCGGTCGAGGCCGCCGTCGAGACCCTGCGGACGCGCGGCACGAGTTTCACGCTGAGCCTGCGGACGCAGAACGGGCGCAGCATCGAGGCGCACGGGCAGGCGCTGGCCGGCCGGGCGCTCCTGCGCCTGCGCGAGACCAGTCAGGAACGCAGCGAGATCGCCGACCTGCGCGCCACCCTGGACGAGACCCGCCGGGGCCTCTCGGCCCTGTCCGGCCTCCTCGATGCGATCCCGCAGCCGGTCTGGCGGCGCACCCGCGAGGGCAGCCTGGGCTGGGTCAACGCCGCCTACGTCGGCGCCGTAGAGGCGGAGAGCCGCGAGGCCGCCCTCGATGCCGGTCTGGAGCTGTTCGACCGGCCGGCCCGGGAGACCATCGCCCGCGAGGAGGCAGCCCGGGCCGCCGGCCTGACGCGGAGCCTGCCGCGGCTCTCGGCCGTCGTGGCCGGCAACCGGCGCACGCTCGACGTGTTCGAGACCAGCCTCGAGACCGGCCGGGTCGGCATCGCCATCGACGTGTCGGAGCTGGAGAGCGTCCGCGCCGACCTACAGCGGCAGATGAACGCCAACGTCCGCACCCTCGACCAACTTCCGACCGCAGTGGCGATGTTCGACGTGTCGCAGCGGCTGATCTTCCACAACGCCGCCTATCGCCAGCTCTGGGACCTCGATCAGGCCTTCCTGGACGGCCGCCCGTCGGACGGCGAGATCCTCGACCACCTGCGCGCGAAGCGGAAGCTGGAGGAGCACGCCGATTTCCGCGGCTGGAAGCAGGGCGTGCTCGCCGCCTACCGCGCCGCCGAGGCGAACCAGACGTGGTGGTACCTGCCCGACGGGCGGACGCTCCGCGTGGTGGCGGATCCGAACCCGCAGGGCGGCCTGACCTACCTGTTCGACGACGTCTCGGACCATCTGAACGCGGAATCCCGCTACAACGCCCTGCGCCGCCTGCAGGCCGAGACCCTCGACACCCTGGCCGAGCCCGTTGCGGTGTTCGGCGCCGACGGCCGGCTGACCCTGGCCAACCGCGCCTTCCTGACCGTGTGGCGGCTCGACCCCGCCATGGTGGAGGAGCGCCCGCACGTCGATGCCGTCATCGCGGCCTGCCGCGAACTCGCCCCCGAGGAGGAGCCGTGGCTCGACATCCGCGACGCGGTGGTCGGGCTCGAATCGCGGACCGCCCACGCCTGCCGCCTCAAGGTGGCCGACGGCACCGTGCTGGATTGCGCCGCCCAGCCGCTGCCCGAGGGCGCGACGCTGCTGACGCTCATCGACATCACCGCGAGCGTGAACGTCGAGCGGGCGCTCACCGAGAAGAACGACGCCCTCGAGAAGGCCGCGCAGCTGCGCGACACCTTCGTGCACCACGTCTCCTACGAGCTGCGCTCGCCGCTCACCAACATCATCGGCTTCACGCAGCTTCTGGGCGACGAGACGGTCGGCGCCCTCAACGAGCGGCAGCGCGAATACGCCGACCACATCATGCGATCCTCGGCGGCGCTGCTGGTCATCATCAACGACATCCTCGACCTCGCCTCGATCGATGCTGGTTCGCTGGAGTTGCAGCGGGAGGATGTGGACGTCCAGGCCACCGTCGAGGCGGCGGTGCGCGGCATCGAGGATCGGCTTGCCGAATCGCGCATCACCCTCTCCCTCGACGTGCCGGAGGATATCGGCAGCGTGCACGCGGACGGGAAGCGCGTCCGCCAGATCCTCTTCAACCTGCTCTCGAACGCCGTCGGCTTCTCGGAGGCCGGCCAGCGCGTGGACGTCCATGCCCGCCGGAGCGGCCCTGACCTGCTCCTGAGCGTGCGGGATCACGGCCGCGGCATGCCCGCCGAGATCGCCGATTCGGTCTTCAACCGGTTCGAGAGCCACACCCTCGGCACGCGGCATCGGGGCGTCGGCCTCGGCCTGTCGATCGTCCGCTCCTTCGTGGAACTGCACGGGGGCCGGGTCCATCTGGAGACGGCCCCCGGCGAGGGCACCTGCGTGACCTGCACCTTCCCGCTCGATCCGAACGCCCGGGCCCGCCGCGATCCGGTCCTGGATGTCAGGCCCCCGGCCCAGCCGGCCACGGCCCCGCGAAAGCCCGGGCTGGCTCTGAACTGAGGGCGCTCTCCGCCGAAGTGGATACCGGTTCGGCTCAAGGGACCGCGTCACGACAAAGGCTCGGAGCCTTGCGCGATTGCCCCGCGATCGGGCACGGCTCTTGGCGGCGCGACGGGCGCTCCGATCGACGCCGCCGAAGCCGTCAGGCTTGATTCTTCCGCCCGGCCCGCGCAGCAGGGGACATGTCCACACAGGATCGCTCCGGCTGGGCCGTCTTCGGCATCGGCGACTTCCGCCTGTTCGGCGCCGCCCGGTTCCTCACGGGCCTCGCCTACCAGATGCAGGCGGTGGCGATCGGCTGGTTCGTCTACGACCTGACCCATTCCGCCCTGGCTCTCGGCCTCGTCGGCCTCGCCGGCTTCCTGCCGGCGATCGTCTGCGCGCTGATCACCGGTCATGTCGCAGATGCCTATGACCGCCGCCTCGTCGGCGCCGGAGCCTTCGCGCTCCAGAGCGTGGCGAGCTTCGGCCTGCTCGCCTGCGCGCTTGCAGGTGTCCAGGCCGTGTTGCCGATCTACGCCCTCGTGATCCTCGTCGGCACCGCCCGGGCCTTCGCCAATCCGGCCCTCCAGGCCCTGCTGCCGACCCTGGTGCCGGTTGACCGGTTCAGTTCAGCCATCGCGTGGAACGCCTCCCTCTGGCAGAGCGCCTCGGTGATGGGCCCGGCGCTCGGCGGCTTCCTCTACGCCCTCGGGCCGGCGGTGGTGTTCGGCGGGGCGGGGGCGAGCTTCGCGCTCGCGAGCCTGCTCACGGCGCTGATCCGCTTCCGGCCAGCTTCCGTCGCCGAGCGGCCGCCGATCACCTGGGCGGCCCTGTCGGCGGGGATCGGCTATATTCGCTCGCAGCCGGTGGTGCTGGGCGCGATCAGCCTCGACCTGTTCACCGTTCTCCTCGGCGGCGCTACGGCGCTGCTGCCGATCTATGCCGGGGAGGTCCTGCATATCGGGCCCCTCGGGCTCGGGGCGCTGCGCAGCATGCCCGCCTTCGGGGCCGTCACCATGGCGGTGCTGCTGGCGAATTATCCCCTCCGGCGCCATGCGGGCCTGCGCATGCTCCGGGCGGCGGCTCTGTTCGGCGTCGCCACGGTCGTCTTCGGCCTCTCGACCTCGCTGCCTTTGTCGATGGCTTGCCTGTTCGTCACCGGCGCCGCCGACATGATCTCGGTCTATGTCCGCCAGACCTTCGTGCAGGGGGAGACGCCCGACGCCATGCGCGGCCGGGTCTCGGCGGTGAACACGGTGTTCATCGGCGCCTCGAACGAACTCGGGGAGTTCGAATCCGGCGTGCTGGCCGCCGCGATCGGGGCGGTCCCGGCGGTGGTGGCGGGCGGCGCCGCGACGGTCGGGGTCGCACTGCTATGGGGGAAGCTGTTTCCGGCGCTCAGGGATCGCGACCGGTTGCTGGTGCAGGGGTAAGTCCGGGTAGGAGCGGCAAGTCGGTCCGCTGGAACCCGACAGGGCGCCCGGTCCATCCAAATCGGGCCCCAAATCGGGGCTGCTTGGATAAATTCCGACTGATCAGTGACTTAGCACTGGGAATTGTCGGACTGCACGAGCCCGCTTCTCATCGGATGGCGCGATCGTTTCACCGCCGCGACGGCCGCCCGACGCCGCCAAGCCGATACCCCGCTTCCCCCAGAACGGGGCGGCAGGGATACGTCGGATCGGGCTGGAGCCCGATTGGTGAGCCGGGCTCCGCGCCCTTCTCACCGGCCGCCGAGCAGCGGCGACCAAGTCGGGTCCGACGCGTAGGCCGGTGTCGGCACCGGCTGCTCGACCTTGCCGGTGATGTCGACCATGAACAGCTTGCCGCCACCCTGGCCGCCGGGATCGCGGAAGAACAGCACGTACTGGCCGTTCGGCGCGAAGGTCGGGCCCTCGTTGTGGAACCCCTCGGTGAGCACGCGCTCGCCGGTGCCGTCGGGCTTCGACACGCAGATGGCGAAGCCGCCGTTGCGCTGGCGGGTATAGGCGATCAGGTCGCCCCGCGGCGAGAACGCCGGCTGCGAGGCCGAGCCGGGCCCGAAGGTGATCCGGTGCGGGTTCGAGCCGTCGGCGCCCATCATGTAGACCTGCTGCGAGCCGCCGCGATCGGATTCGAACGCGATCTGCGTGCCGTCCGGCGAGTAGGTCGGTGAGGTATCGATCGCCATGCCGTTCGTGATCGCATGCTGCGCCTTCGAGGCGAGGTCCATCGTCACGATGTCGGCATTGCCGCCCTGCTGGACGCTCATCACGATCTTGCGGCCGTCCGGCGAGAAGCGCGGGCTCGCGCTCATCGAGTCGACATTGCCGAGCGCCTGCCGCGACCCCGTCTCCAGGTTGATCATCTGCACCCGCGGCTGGTGGCCATTGGCCTGAGCCATGAAGGCAATGTCCTGCGTGGCCGGCGAGTAGCGCGGTGCCACGATCGACATCTCGCCGGTCGTGATCGCCCGGACGTTGGCGCCGTCCTGATCCATGACCATCAGGCGCTTGCGCCGGTTCTCCTTCGGGCCGGTCTCGTCCACGAAGGCGATGCGGCTGTCGAACCAGGGGCCGAGGCCTGTGATCTTGGTGTAGACCGCGTCGGAGATCAGGTGGCCGGTGCGCCGGACGTTGGCGGCATCGGTGCCGTATTGCTGGCCGGTCATCTGCTGGCCGGAGGTCACGTCCCAGAGCCGGAACTCGACCTTGACGCGGCCGGCCTCGCGGACGACCCGGCCGGTGACCAGACCCTGGACGCCGGTGGCGCGCCACTTCTCGAAGTTCGGGGCGGCGTCGAAGTTCGGCTGCTCGGGGAAGCGGGCGTGGTCGAGGGGCGTGAAGTAGCCCGAGCGCCGCAGATTGTTGGTCACCACGCCGGACACGAGGCCGGCGAGGCTCGGATCGCCGCCGAAATCCGCGATGGCGATCGGCATCGGCTGGAAGTTGCCGCCGCCGATGCGGAGCTGGAGCTGCGCCTGGGCAGGCCCAGCCAGGAAGGCCGTCAACAGGGCGAAGAGCGCGATCAGGCGCGCGGTACAGGACGTCGGGCGGCGCCCGACGGAGGGCAGGTGCAGCATGATGGGTCGGATCCGAGTGACGATCTGACGAGGCGGTCGGAACAGGGCGGAAGCAGGGCTGGAGTGCCTCACGTCGCCGTGAACTCGAACTCCGCGTTGATGGCCTTCCAGTCGTTGTAGTACGGCGCGTAGGTGGCCGGAATGTTGTACGGCGCGCAGCGGCGGACCGCCCGGAGCGCGGCCTGCGCGATGGACTGGTCCACCGCGCTCGCCCCGCCGCGCATGATCCGCGGCTCGGTGCTGAGCGAGCCGTTCGGGTTCAGGCGGATGTCGAGCACCGGCAGGACGACGCCCTGCGCCGCCCCGGGGGGGGCCGAGTAGCAGCGCTCGATCTGCTGCTGGAGCAGGCCGACCAGGGCATCCCGCAGCGAGGGCGACAGACGCTGGGCATTACCGGTCGCCGCGCCCAGCGCCGCCACCTTCTGCACCGCCTGTCCGGTGGCGCCGGTCGATTGCGACGGCGCCTTCGAGGCAAGCATCGAGCGAATATCGCCCGCATTGAACTTGTTGGCGAGTTCGGCCTGCTTGCGCGCCTTGGCCTCCCCATCGGCCTTGGCCTTCGCGTCCGCCATTGCCTTGGCCTTCGCCTTGGCGGCAGCGTCAGCTTTCGCCGCAGCCTCGGCCTTGGCGGCCTCCGCCTTGGCCTTCGCGGCGGCCTCCGCCTTCTCGCGCTCGGCCTCGGCCTTCGCCTCGGCGAGTTCCTTCTGGCGTTCGGCTTCCGCTTCCGCCTTGGCCTTCGCGTCGGCCGCCTTCTTGGCCGCTTCCTTCGCGGCCTCCGCCTTGGCGGCGGCATCGGCCTTCGCCTTCGCGGCGGCAGCCTTCTGGGCGGCCGCCTCGGCCTCGGCCTCTTGCTTCTCGATCAGCTTCTCCAGCTGCTCACGCTTTTCGGCATCGGCCTTCGCGACGGTTTCGGCCTTGGCCTTCGCCTCGGCCTTGGCGGCCGCAGCCTTCTCCGCAGCCGCCTTGTCGGCCGCGGCCTTGGCGGCTTTCTCGGCGGCCTTCTCAGCCGCCTTCTCAGCCGCCTTCTCGGCGTCGCGCTTCTCCTGGGCCGCCTTGGCGGCCTGCGCCGTCTCCTGCGGATCCGGCTCGGCGCGCAGAGGCATCTCCTCCGCGTTGGCGAGCTTCATCTCGGCCATACGGGTCGGGGCGGTCGGCGCATCGGTCTTGGCGTTCTCGGGCTCGCGATCCTCGAACTTGTCCGCCTTGCGGTCGGCGCGGGAGGTCGCGTTCGGCATCGGCTTGTCGGCCTGCCGCTCGCCCTTTGTGATTTCCGAAAACTGGTTCTCGGTGATCACCTCGACGGGCACGCCCTCCTGCGCCTCCGGCAAGGCCGGGGCCGCGACGCTGAACAGCGCCAGCGCGAGGAGCACCACGTGGGTGCCGGCGGAGATCCAGACACCCGGTTCCCTGCGGTCGAAGCGGAACTCCACGGCAGCAGCCCTACTGATGCTCTGGCTCGGTCACGAGGGCGACCTTCTTGAAGCCGCCACCGGTCACGATCGCCATCACCTGCGCCACCCGTCCGTAATCGACCCGCTTGTCGCCGCGCACGAAGACGCGCTCCTCGGTCCCGGTCTTGGCGGTCTCCATGAGCTTCGGCACGATCGTGTCGTCGGTGAGTTCGTCCTCGCCGAGGAAGATCTGACCGGTCTGGCGGATCGACAGGGTGATCGGCTTCACGTCGGAATTGAGCGGCGAGGCCTTCGACTGCGGCAGGTCGAGGGGCACGCCGACCGTCATCATCGGCGCCGCCACCATGAAGATGATCAGGAGCACGAGCACGACGTCGATGAACGGCGTCATGTTGATCTCGTTGATCGGACCGCCGCGGCGGCTCCGGCGCCGGCGGCGCTTGCCGCCCTGCGATGCGCCTGCTGCCATGCCCATGATCGTGTCTCCTCCGGATCGGACTCAGGCGGCGAGCGGGAGACGCTCGTCGATCTGGCGGGACAGGATGGCGGAAAACTCGTCGGCAAAGCTCTCCAGGCGCGACTGCGCCTTCGACACTTCGGCCTGAAGCTTGTTGTAGGCCAGCACCGCCGGGATCGCGGCGAACAGGCCGATGGCGGTGGCAAACAGCGCCTCGGCGATGCCGGGGGCGACGACCGCGAGCGAGGTGTTCTTGGAGGCCGCGATCGAGGTGAACGCGGTCATGATGCCCCAGACCGTGCCGAACAGGCCGATATACGGACCGGCCGAGCCGATCGAGGCGAGGAACAGCAGGCGGGATTCGAGCCGCTCGACCTCCCGGTGGATGGTGACGTCGAGCTGCTTCTCGATCCGCTGCGAAAGGGACTGGATCTGGCGGCCCGAACCCTCGAACGAGCGCTTCCACTCCCGCATTGCGGCGACGAACACCGCGGCGAGCCCCGTGGCCGGACGGTCGTTGAACGAGCGGAACAGCTCCTCCAGAGAGCGGCCGGACCAGAACGCGTCCTCGAACGCATCCATCTCGGCCTTGGTGCGGCGGAACAGCAGCGTCTTGTCGACGATGATCGACCAGCACCAGATCGAGGCGCTGAGCAGCCCGATCATCACGATCTTCACGACGAAGTGGGCCTGCAGGAACAGACCGAGCAGCGTCATGTCGGCGACAGGCGCGGCCTGCATCGCGTCGGCTGGGTTCATCCGTCGAGGTCTCCTGCTCCGGACCGCGCTGCGCCGGGCGAGGCCCGCGTCCGCCGGATCCGTGAGCGATATCAACGCTGTCGCCCGCGAATCTGTCGAAAGTAAGGGCCGTCGGCAGCCCCCGCGCCCCGCCGTGGCGGCGGGTCTGTTAAGGGCGCGGCAGGGTTAAGGATCGGTTTCGATCCCGGCGATCCTGAGGCGTCCGAACGTTCGACGCGGGGTGGACCTGCCGGAACAGGCTCCCTTATGGTCGCAGGCGACCACGCCGAGTCGCGCATTGCTTCGAGACCAGCACAGGAAGCGCATGACACTTCCCGTTCCCAGTCTTCAGGAACTCCTGCCCACGGGCCATGCCCGGTTCCTCGGGTGGTCCTGCATCGCCGATCCCGCCATTGCGGGCGCCCTGGCGCGGGCCGGGTTCGATGCGGTGCTGCTGGATCAGCAGCACGGCGCCTACGATTACCGGTCGAGCTGCGCGGCGATCACCGAGGTGGCGCTCGCCGGCAAGCCCGCGCTGGTCCGGGTGCCGGTGGGCGATGTCGCCATGGTATCGCGGATGCTGGACGCGGGCGCGGCCGGGATCGTCGCGCCGATGATCAACACCCTGGCGCAGGCCGAGGCGCTCGCCGCCGCCGCCAAGTTCCCGCCGGTCGGCCAGCGCAGTTGGGGGCCGGACCGGGCGATCGTGCTGTCCGGGCTCCGGGACGGGGCGGAATATCTCGCCGGCGGCAATGCCCGGGCGCTCACCATCGCGATGTGCGAGACCGCGGAGTCGATCGCCGCGCTGGAATCGATCCTGGCGGTACCGGGCATCGATGGCATCCTGGTCGGGCCCGCCGACCTGTCGATCGCGCTGTCCCGGGGTGCGGCCATCGATCCGTCGGGCTCGGCCGTCACGGCGGCCTTGGGCGAGATCGTCCGCAAGACCCTGGCGGCCGGCAAGCTGCCCTGCGCCTTCGCGCCCTCGGCGGCCCGGGCGCGCGAGATGGTGGCGATGGGTTTCCAGCTCGTCTCGATCGAGTACGACGCCATGACCATCGCGGCGGCCTTCGCGCAATTGCTGCGTCAGGCTGACCCGTCCCGGGCAGGCTGACGCTTATTCGGCCGGCGCGAGCCGTCTCCGTAGAACGTCCGGCAGGCGGACGGCGCGGCCGTCGCGAACGCAGGCCACCGTCACCTCGGCGGCGACCAGCAGCGTGTCGCCCCGGCGCACCTCCTGGGCGAGCTGCATGGAGGCCCCGCGAAGCGCCTGCGTCCGCGTGCGAATCGTTAGCAGGTCGTCCATCCGGGCCGGGCTGACGAAATCGAGGCTCATCCGGCGGACGACGAAGACGAGGCCCTGTGCAACGCGGTGCAGGTCGGACTGGTCGCCGGCGAGGCCGCGGAGCAATTCCGTCCGCCCGCGCTCCAGGAAGCGCAGATAACTCGCGTGGTAGACGAAGCCCGAGAAGTCGGTGTCTTCGTAGTAGACGCGGACGCTCAGTTCGTGCGGCGGAGCGTCGTCCGCCTTCGGGTCGCCGGGTGCGCTCATGCCGGTCCTTTAGCGGCCGGCCGGCTGTGCGCGCAACGCGACGAAGGCCGCCCCTGGGGGACGGCCTTCGCGGTGTTCAGCTTGGGCGGGTTCGATCAGCCGCCGATGCGGTCGGCGAGGCTCGCCGAATGCGCGTGCTCGTCGGCGATGTAGGGCAGCGCCTCGGTGGCAAACTTGCGGCCCTGGGCGTTGTCGCCCGACTTCGCGTAGGCGTCATAGAGCGCCAGGGTCTGGGCGTCGGAGCGCGCCTGCTGGTCGACATAAGTCCGGTCGAACGAGCGGCCATTCGGGGCCGACTGCAGCTGCGCGAGGCGCGCTTGGCCGCGCTCACCGAGCGCCACGCGGCGGCCTGGCTCGGCCGGGCTGTTGTCGATGATGCCGACCGCGCCCAGCGCGCCGCCCACGATGCTGGTGCCGAGGTTGGCGGCCACGGTCACCGGCGCGAGCACGAGGCCGATCGGGTTGCTCAGGTCGGTCCGGATGCCCTGGTTGTCAGCCACGACCGTGCCGTTGCGCGACAGGGAGGTGTTCGGCGGCAACAGGGCGTCGGTGGTCGCCTTGCGCTCGACCAGAACCCGGTTGGCGTAGTTGCGGACCCGCGGGTTGCGCGAGCGCTCGAGGGCGATCCGGCTCGCCTCGATGCTGGCGGCATCCGAACGGAGGGCCTCGGCGCGGAAGACCGGGGTCTCGGTGGCGGCGGCGCCGACGCCGTTCTGGTTGGCGAAAGGCAGGATGCGGATCGGCAACGCGTCCTGCGCGAAGGCCGGCGCGGTGAAAGCGGCGGAGAGGCCGAGGACGGCGAGCGTCATTCTCTTCATGGCGGAAGTCTATCCTGACGTTGTTCTTGAAGGCTCGAAGGTCTGCCGTGTGCCAAGGGGCGGAGCCCCGGATACGACAGCCTTGCCGGCGCCGAATGTCTTTGGCACGGTCGCCTCCACAACAGGCGCCTTTCGACCCTGTTCCATGCCGCACCGTAATTATTTACTGCTGGGACAGCGCCAACCCTGAACGACAAGCTTGGCTTTACGAACGAAAACGCGGAATCAAAACCATTGTCTCGCCAACGTCTTATCGATCTTGCGCCGCAACACGGGGTTCGACGGAGGCAGGGATCGCAGCGCAACCGCATATGAGGCGATGGAATTGCTGACCTGACCGAAGCGCATAGGTATGGGCCGACGTCCGGTCAGTTGCCGTCGAAAAAACCGGCCTGATTGCCGGGATCCCGCCGGGGCACGGCCATCCCGAGGTGCCTGTAGGCATGGGGAGTGAGCACCCGCCCGCGGGGGGTGCGCTGCACGAAGCCGCGCTGGATCAGGTAGGGCTCGATGATGTCCTCGATCGCGTCCCGCGGCTCCGACAGCGCCGCCCCGATCGTCTCGATCCCCACCGGCCCGCCCCCGAACGAGCCCGCGATCAGGCGCAGGTACTTGCGGTCCATCACGTCG
>NZ_JAKSYM010000172.1 GCF_022829545.1 Methylobacterium sp. J-030
GGCCCTTGCAGGCAGGGAGGCGGAGATCTCCGGGCAGAGTTACTACCGCTGGCGCACGGAATGCGGTGGTCTGAAGCTCGATCAGGCCAGGAAGACGAACGATCTTGAGCGTGAGAGCGCTGGCTTGCGGCGGCTTGTGGCTGATCTGTCCCTGGAGAAGCAGGTGCTGGCGGACGTCGCCCCGGGAAACTTGGTTCGCCCCCGAGCGACGCAGGCAGGCGGTGGACGGCGTCCGTGCGAAGTACGGTCTCTCGGACCGTCACGCCTGCCGGAGCGTCGGCCAGTACCGGGGCACGCAGCGCTCCGTGCCCACAGTGCCGGCCGATGCGGATGAGCTGACCCAGGCCACCATCGCCTTGGCGCCCGAGTCCGGACGCTACGGCTATCGCCGCGTCACCAAGCGGCTGCAGGCAGCGCGGTGAAGGTGGCGCGGCGCATCGACAGCGTCGGCGTGATCGCGGCGCTGGCGGAGGCGATGGGCCTGCACGGCATCCCGGAACACATCCGTTGCGACACCGCTCCGGAGACGATCCCGAAGGCGCTGCGCAAATGGGTCACCGGGGCCGGTTCACAGATCCGGTACATCACGCCAGGATCCCCGTGGGAGAGCGGTGACTTACGAGAGCTGCACCGGCAAGCTTCGTGACGCGTGCCTACGCCGGGGGATCTTCTCCGCGCTGAACGCGGCGCGGATCGTGATCGGTCTCCGGCCATCGACCTACGACCGCATTCGTCGCTGGGCGATCGCCCGCCCGCGACCCGGATCTGGCCTTCCGGCTACCCATGGCCGCCGCCCTGCAGGAGCCTTCTCAACCGGCTCGGTCCCAGATACCGGTCAGGTCGGGGCGGCGATCCAAGGAAGCGGACATCGCCGGTGGGTCTGCTCTCGACCCTTCTCCGAAGTTCGAAAGGTCCGCTTCAGACGCGCTTATGGCGTAGGGCAAACCTCCGCCGTTGGGCTATGTTAGACCTCGAGACGTCGTTGTACCAAACCAGCGGTAAGAGAACCGACAGTGACAGACGCCGACGCGCGGCCACCGCTCGCCTCACATCAGATCGGGGTTCTTCTCGTCGAGGATGATGCGCTCCTGCGCATGGACATCAGCGACAAGCTGGAGGCGTTCGGCCTCGCCGTGTTCGAAGCGCGCGATGCCGACGCGGCCCTGGCGATCCTCGCCACGCGGTCCGACATCCGCGTGATGATCACCGATGTGGACTTCATCTCGGGACCGATGAACGGGTTCGACCTCGCGCAGCGCGTGACGCGGGAGTGGCCCGGCGTCGGACTTATCATCACCTCCGGGCGCGCCCGCCCGACATTGGGTGACCTTCCGCCGGGGTCCCGCTTCCTGCCCAAGCCCTGCTCGCCGCGGGACCTGCGCAGCACGGTCTTCGCCTTGGTCGAACTTGAGAACTGACCTGGAGCCCGGCGCCTCACGCCATCTGCATCTGGGTCAGCGCGGCGCGCATCTCGACCTCCACCCCCGCCTCCGGGTAGCGCAGCTCGACCCCGCCCGCACCGACCAGACCGGTGCGGATCAAGCGCGAGCCGAACCCGCGCCGTTCGGGCGCGCGCACCGGCGGCCCGCCGCGCTCGCGCCAATCGAGCACGAAGCTCGGCTCGCCCCCATCGCGGTCGATGCGCCAAGCGACGCCGACCCGGCCGGCCTCGTTCGAGAGCGCCCCGTACTTCAGCGCGTTGGTTGCCAACTCGTGCAGCAGCAGTGACAGCGACAGCGTCGCCCGCGGCCCGAGCGCCATGTCCGGCCCGTCGAGGTCGGCCCGCCCGACCTGCCCGAGGTTGGATAGCGCGGCCTCGACGACGGCGCGCACCTGCGCGGACGCCCAGCTCTGCTGCAGCAGCACGTCGTGGGCGGAGGCCAGCGCCTGCACGCGCCTGCCGAACTCCTCCACCGCATCCTGCTCGCTCACAGCCCGCAGGGTCTGTGAGGCGATCGCCTGCACCATCGCCAGGGTGTTCTTCAGCCGGTGCGACAGCTCATCGTTGAGGAGCGCCTGGTGCTCCTGTGCCTCAACCCGGGCGAGCGACCCGCGTGTGCGCTCTGCGACGTTCCTCAGGAAACCGAGATCCGGTGCGGACCACGCGCGCGGGCTCCGATCGATCATGTAGAACAGCCCGACGAAGCGCCCGTGCTCCATCACCGGGATGTTGACCAGCGCGCGCACCCCGATCGCCAGCAGCGCCGCCGAGCCCGCGGCGGTGCGCGGGTCGCGCTCGACATCTTCGATGACCACGGTCTCGCCGGCCGTCAGAGCCTCGATGTACGAGCCGTAGTCGCGGAAGCGGTGCAGCCCCACCAAGATCGGCCCGTCGTCGGCGCGCCAGTCCTGTTCGACCGTAATCGTCTCCATGTCCGGGTCGACCGTGCCGTAGCCGGCCGCGCTGAGGCCGAGCGCGCTCGCGGCCACCTCGGCCGCGGCGGACGCGATCCGTCCCCGGTCGTTCAGCTCGCGCAGCCGGTCGCCCAATGCGAGGATAGCGGCCTGTCGCGCCTCCTCGCGCTTGCGGCCGGTGACGTCGAGGAACACCACCGAGAAGCGCTCGCCCTGCTCCGGGTACGCTCGCGCCTCGAAGTGCCGCCTGAGTTCCGGCACCGCAATCTCGAACGTCTCCGGGACGCGGCTGTCCACCACGCGCGCGTAGGTCTCGATCAACCAGGGCGGGATCTCGGCCACCAACTCGCGCATCGTTGAGCCGGCCGCGTCGGCGGGCAGACCGGTCTGCACCGGGAAGGCCGGATTGACTTCCAAGAACAGGAAATCCTCGGCCACGCCCGCCGGGTCGCGCAGCAGCTCGCCGATGAAGAAGCCTTCCTGCATCGTCGCGAACAGGCCACGCCAGCGTGCCTCGCTCCGCGCCAGGTGTTCCTCCGTGGTCTTGCGCGCGGTGATGTCTGTGATCGTCATGACCGCGCTGACCACCCGCCCGTCCACGACCACCGGGGCGTTCGTCACGAGGCCCAGGACCCGCGTGCCGTCGCGGTGGAAGAAGGTCTCTTCCGCGTTGGTGAGGAGGCGCCCGCTCGTAAGCGCCCGGCGAAAGGGGCATTCTTCGGCGGGATAAGGGTGACCGTCCGGCCGGGTGTGGTGGATGAGGTCGTGCAGGCTGCGCCCGAGCATCTCGGCCGCAGTCCAGCCGAACATCGCCTCCGCCGCTGGGTTGGTGAAGGTGACCTGCCCGCGCATGTCCATCTGGAACACGGCTTGCCCGACGTGGTCGGTGATGGTCCGCAGGCGCGTCTCGCCGGCCTGCACGGCGCGCTGGGCCATCGCCTCGTCCGCGGCCGTCAGGCCCGCGTTGGCGAGACCGGCGAACAGCGTCGCCAGGCGCAGGTCGCGCTCGCTGAAGGCCGCAACGCGTCGCGACTGCAGCTTGAGCACGCCCAGGACGCGGCCGGCCCGGCGTACCGGTACATGCACCGATGAGCGCTGGTCGATGACCCGTGCCACGTCCCGTCGCACGCGGGGGTCGGTCCAGGCATCCTTGACGAGGAGCGCCGTACCGGTCGTGACGCAGGTCCCAGATGCACTGCCAACGAGCGGGATGCGTAGGCCACCCTGCTCAGCCAACGACCCACACACGGCGCGGTATTCGAGTTCGGCCCCGTCGATCAGTTCCAGCGTCCCGCCTTCCGCGGCGGGCATCGCCCGCATCGCGCCGGCCACCAGTGCGCCGAGGATGGCGTCGAGATCACCGGCCGCGTCCGCCACAGCCTCAAGCGTCCGCACGTGGGCCTCACGCTCAATCGCGGTGCGGCGCAGGTCCATCTGCGCCATCACCTGCCGCGCCAACGCCCGCAGAGACTCTGCTTGGACAGGGGTCAGCCCAGCCGGACGCGGCGCGTGGTCGATCACGCATAGGCTGCCGAGCACGAGACCGTCGGCCGTGCGCAGTGGAGCGCCGGCATAGAAACGAAGGTACGGATCCCCGGTGACCAGCGGGTTGGCCCCCGTGCGCGAGTCGGTGGTGAGGTCCGGAATGACGAGCAGATCCGACTCGGCCAGGACATAGGCGCAGACCGAGCGGTCGAGGTCCGTCTCGCACGGTGGGAAACCGACGCGCGCCTTGAACCACTGCCGGTCGCCGGTGACGAGGCTGACGAGCGCCACCGGCACCGCGCAAGCGTTGCGGGCGAGGACGACGATGTCATCGAAGCCGGGCTCCGGCGGCGTGTCGAGGATGCCGTAGGCGTCCAAGGCGCGCAGCCGATCCGGATCGCGCGTCAGGGGCGGGATGGCGAGGGCAGCGCTCATCGACCGGAGCCCCGTCCCGCGGGCTGCTTCGCGCCAGGTCTACGCATCACGGCCTCCCCGACGGCCGGCGGCTTCAGGTTATTCGAGCGGCTCGGATCCAAGGCGACCAATGTCCCGGAGCGGGCGTAGATCGCGCCGAGTACGTCGCTGAAATGGTGGCGCACGCTGGCGTAGCATTCGCAGGCCGTCGCCTCCGCCCGCGGGCGGTCCACGAGCGAGAGGCGACCGCGACCGGTGCGGACCAGCCCGTCGCGCTGCATCCGGCCGAGCACCTCGCTGAGGTAGGCGCGGCGCACCCCCATCATCTCGGCGAGCTGGTCGTGCGTCACCGGCAGGTCGCCCGGGCCGATGCGGTCTTGCAGGGTCAGCAGCCAGCGCAGGCAGCGCTGCTCGATCGGGTGGACGGCGTTGCAGGCTGCCGATTGGAGGAGCTGCGCGATGAGGCAGTCGGCGTAGCGCACGAACAGGTCGCGCACGGCGGGAGAGGCGTCCTTGGCCGCATTCAGGCGCTCGGCCTCGATGCGCATGACCGTGCCGCCGACCTGGATCACGGCCTGGCTGAAGGCCGGCAAGTAGCCCTGGCTGACGACGCCACCGATAGCACCCTCATGCCCGACGGTGGCGGTCTCGACCGATTTGCCGTCGCGCAGGGGCACGACGAACGAGATGACGGTGCGGCCGAGCGGAAAGGTGACATGCCCGACGTCGTCGCCGACGCGGAACAGCACGTCGCCGCGCCGTACCTCGGCGCGCTCACAGTGAGGCGCGACGAGACCGCGGTCGGCGTCATCGAGGGCATCGAGCAGCAGGTTGCCGGCGGGCGGCACCTGGGCGGTCGACGTGGGTTCAGGAGGCGGCATCTGTGCTGTCCGAGCCGTCCATAGCGGATGGTCGGGGGCCGGTCTGTCCACTGCCGGACAGAACTCATATTTATATAGTCACGGTCGCGTGGCTGACACAGGCTGGGTTGCGTGAGCCGTGTATCCGCAGTCCGTACCCCCAACGTCATGTCAACGGCACGGTGGAATTCCAGCTGCGCCCTTCCACAACGGTTGCCGTTTTGGAGCACCGCACTCCGTGTCCGCTTCCGGGCGAAACATCGGGGTCCGTTTTCCACCCCGAGCGGATCCACGCGAGGTCTGCTTTTGGCTGGATCAGTTGGGTCTAAACCCTCCGGCAACGGATGCCTGGCGCCAACCCCTTAGCCGGCCTGACCGCTGACGCCCAGGGCAACCTCTACGGTACGACAGGAGGCGGCGGCACGACCGGCACCGGGGCGGTGTTCCGTGTGTCGAACAGCGGCTCCATCCTCCCCACCGCCCCCGCCCCCTGCTATGTCACCGGCACTCGCATCCGCGTGCTGCGCGGGCGGACCATCACGGACGTGCCGGTGGAGCGGCTGCGCGTGGGCGACGTCGCCATCACCGCCTCGGACCGGCCCCGCCCCATCCGCCGGATCGGCACACGCGGCTATCCCGGTCTGTCCGCGCCCAAGCATGACCGCCCGGTGCTCATCCGAGCCGGTGCGCTCGGCGACATCATCCCCGCCCGCGACCTGCTCGTCTCCCCCGACCATTGCCTGTGGCTCGACGGCCTGCTCGTGGCCGCCGGGCACCTCGTCAACGGCACCTCGATCACCCGCGGCGCGGCGATGGCCGACCTAACTTACTGGCACGTCGAACTCGAGATCCACGACCTACCGCTTGCCGAGGGCGTCGCGGCGGAGAGCTTCCTGGCCGCCCCCGGCGTACGCGCGGGCCTCGATGGCGTGGGCGAGGCGAACGACGCCGCGATCACCCCCGAGCCCTACGCCTTGCGCATCGAGCCGGGCGACCCGCGACTGGGCGCCTTGCGAGAGCGCCTGATCCGGCGCGCCGGCCTGTCGGCCGAACCGATGCGCTTCGGTGCCGTGCGAGCCTGGATGGACCGCTGTGATGGCACTCACATTGCCGGCTGGGCACAGGACGAAGCCCACCCGGACGCCCCGGTGTGCCTGGACATCGTGGTGGACGGCGTCACCGTGGCGATGACACTGGCCGAGCAGTACCGCGCCGACATCGCGGCGGCGGGCATAGGCGACGGCTGCCACGGCTTCGACCTCGATCTCGACGAGCCCTTGGTCCCCGGCATGGCTCACACCGTCGAGGTGCGCCGCTCGGCCGACGGCCTGCGGGTCTGCGCGATGGAGGTGGATGCCGCAGGTGCGTGGACCGCCTTGCTCGCGCCGTGAGTGATCGGTGGCGCTGCACGGCAGCATCGACGTCCTGACCCACCGGCAAATCAGTGGCTGGGCATGGGATCCAGCCGCGCTGGACGTACCCGTGATCGTGCTGATTATCGTCAAGCGGCACGTGCTCGGGCGCTGCGTGGCCGAGCTGTTGCGAGAGGACTTGCAATCGAAGGCTTCGGGACCGGCCGATGCGGGTTCGCGCTGGACGTGCCCGCAGACGTGCTGTCGCCGCGACAGGGCTACGCGATCATCATGCGCCGCGAGGGCGACGGCGTACACCTGCCCGGCTCGCCCGACGTGCTGGAGCCGGTGATCCGGATTGTGCGAGAGGGATAATCAATTCGGGCGGGGCGACGATGAAATCCTTGCTGATCGGCTTTTGTGCGGCCCTGATCTGTGGACCAACGCTGGCTCAAGATCCGTCGGAATTTGCCGCGGCCGATGCCAAGCTCAAGGCCTGCATCGAACGAGACAGCAGCAACGCGCCCATCATGGCCTGTACTTCCGTCGCCCAGGCCTTCGCGGACGACCGGCTGAATAGCGCCTATCGGGCATGGACCGAAGCTCTGAAACATCCTGAGCCGGATGAGGCCAAGGACGATGCCGAAATCCTGAAGCACCTCGTGGACGCCGAGCGGGCCTGAATCGACTTCAGGGACAAGGATTGCGACCTGCAGGGCACATCTGCGCTCGGCGGTACGGCCGAGGGCACCGTCTACGGCATTTGCCGATACGCCAGACCGAGGCGCGCGTGAAGGCGCTGGAAGCGGACCTTAGCGCTCGCTGAGGCAGCCCGTTCAGACGCGCTCAGGCTTCGGCTCTGGCTTGGCAGCTCGCATCATGCTTCGGATCGCTCGCGGCGGCCTACCAGCTTTCTCGGCGATCTCCGCCTCCTGCTGCTCGATGAGTTCACGGGCCGGCTGATCGCCGTCGAGACCGCCCAAGATCTCCATCGGTACGCGCCGGTTCGAGGCCCGGCTGCCGTCCTCGAAGACGATGTCGAACAGGACGGTGCCCCGCTCCTGAGGATACTGCTTCACGCGCTTTGCCATGCGAGGCTGATACGCCCGCAAGCTTGACGGCGCCAGATCGCTCGACGGCCGAGGTGTTTGCGGATGCTGTGGCCCCAGGCGACCGCAGCCGCCCGGTCCGTCGTCTCACCTCGTCTCACCAGCGGTAGGAGAAGCTGCCCTTGACCGCGTGGTCCTGTGCCCGCTCGCCGACTTGCCCCGTGTAGTTCAAGCCGAGCGTCACGTTGTAGGCGACCTGCACGTCAAGGCCGGCAGACGCCACCAGCGCATCCTGCGCAATCGGTACACCGGCGGTGAGGAAGGCCTGACCGCCGCCGCCGAAGGCCAGCAGCGCCTGCGGGATCACGTCCCCGAACGCATGCCGGTAGCCGATCAGACCGCGCGCGATGATCGGCATGCGCGATCCGAACAGGTCCGAGAGCGCGGCCTGTCCCTGGAGACCGACGGTGGCCGTCTGCACGTCGTAGGAGCGCCCAAACACCGTGAGCGCCGAGGCTCCGCCAGCCTCGTTGAACCCGTCGCGGCGGATGTGGATCGCCGCCCCACCCGCTAACGGCTCGACGTAGCCCTGCGCGAACCCGACCCGGTAGCCGACCTCGCCGAAGCCGTTGACGGTGTCGCCCCCGGCCTTGCCGGTGTCGGCCTGCGAGAAGCCGGGGAACAGCACTGTGCGGCGGGTGTCGAGCGCGTTGCCGGCAAAGGCCGCGCCGAGCCGCATCTGCAGCGGACCTAGCGACCCGCGGGCGTAGATGGCGCCGAACCCGCTCTCGACCTGTCCGGTGGACTGACGCGCGGTCACGTCGAGGCTGGTGAAGGTGTAGCCGGCTGCCACGCCGACCCGCAGATCGGAGATCAGCGCGTTCGAGAATGCGCCGAACCCGGTCTCGATCCCGAGCACGAAGCCGCCGGTCTGGCGCGTGAGCCGTGCGGCATTGGCGTTGCCGCCGGTGTCCCCGAACGCGCCGAAGCCCTGGCCCCAGACGGCATAGTTCGGGGTCGCCGGACGCAGCGGTACGAGGCCGATGATAGGTCCGCCGGGCAGGTCGGCCGAGTAGGCCGCCGGTAGGGTGGTGCCGGGGGCGAAACGTTGGCCGATCGTTCCAGTGAACCGCGGGCCGCCGAGACCGAAGCCACCCGCGAAGCCGTTGTTCTCGCCGAAGCGCAGGTGGTCCAGAATCGCCTCCTGCACCAGGAACGTGGTCTGGACCGCCCCGGTGATCGCCGACGCATGGATCTCGCCCGAGAGACTGTTCAGCGCCTGGACTGCCCCGGGCGCTGTCTGCGTAAGGACAGCAGTGGCCACCTGGGCTGCTGGGGTCATCGTGGCTGCGGTGGTGGCTGCTGGCTGCGTCGTCGCTGCTGGCTGTGTGCTGGCTGCTGGCTGCGCAGTGGCTGCCGTCGTCGTGGCTGGCTGCGTGGTGGTTGCGGTGGTCGTCGTCGGTATGGCGGCCTGGACGGCCATACCGGTGCCGGTTTGGTTAGGGGTAGTCGCCACGCTCTGCACCGGTGCCGTTTGTGTCAGCGTGAGCACGACGGTGTTGTTGGGATAGGAGAGTGACGGCGTCAGGAACGCCATGTTCGACGTCACCGTGCCGAAGGTGCCCGACAGGGCGGTGGCTGAGAGGATCGTGTAGGTGTTGGTCGGCGCGTAGGTGCCGGCAGCCGCTAGGACCGAGACGGCGGCGTTGCCCAGGGTGGCGGTGCCGGCGACGTTGGTGCGGTCGTTGGCGGTGGGTGTGACGCGCACGACGTAGCTGGTGCCGGCTGCGAAGGTCACGGGGCCCGTGACGGCCAGCGCTGCGGCGCCGACGACCGATGTCGGCAGAGCCGGCATGAACGACGAACCGTTGGTGATAGCGATGCCGCCGGTGATCGTGCCACCGCCGCCGACGTAGTTCGTGCCACCGGTGAACTGGATCGCGTAGGCTTGGGGCTGATCGAGGTTGCCGCCGTTGGCGAAGCCGCCCTGGATCGTGCCGGTGTTGATGATCGTCAAACCCGCGCCCGAGATGCCGACGCCGCCTGCCCCTCCTGTACCGTCTGTGCCGTTCGTCGCCATGCCGCCGACGCCTGCGGTTGCGGCTCCGCCATCGCCGCGCCTCCCACCATTGCCGCCCTGGATCGTGCCGGAATTGTTGATCGTCAGGCCCGCGCCGGAGATGCCGATGCCACCTCCCCCTCCAGCACCGCCTGCACCGCCTGTGGCCGTGCCGCCCGCGCCCGTGGTAGCGGCTCCGCCGTCGCCGCCAGTCCCACCGTTGCCGCCCTGGATGATCCCGGAATTGGTAACGGTCCCGCCCATGCCGGTTATGAACAGACCGATGCCGCCGTCACCACCAGCCCCGCCGTTGCCTGCGACTGCGGTGCCTATGCCGTTCGCGGATGCCTGCCCGCCCTGGCCGCCATTACCACCATTGCCGCCGGTGATCGCGCCGGGGCTGGTATTGGATCCGCCCGTGGTGATGATCGCGCCGTACCCGCCGGCGCCACCGCCGCCGCCGCCGCCACCGTAGGCGCTCTGATTTGTGACGTTGTTGATAGCCAGGCCGCCCCGGCCGCCGTCGCCGCCGTCGCCGCCCTGAAGCGGAGCAACATTGTTCAGGTTCAGCGCACCTGCGCCGTTGCCGTGGGTGCCCCCATAACCGCCCCCTGCACCGCCGCCCGCGGCATTCGTGTCACCAGAAGCGTTAACGGACAGCGTACCAGCACCGTCCTGGCCGTTAGGGGAGGCGGCGGTTCCACCTCCACCGTTACCAGCTTGATTGATGGTGCCGCCACCGGCCCCACCAATGCCGCCGCCCGCTGCGCCGCCACTGCCCCCGCCACCGCCGGTGACGCCGCCCTTGCTAGCGTTTTCAGGTGCGATGGCGTCGGGGTTACCGAGGTTGCCCGGGGTACCGTTGGTCCCGGACACCGCCGCGCCGCCGGTCCCACCACCACCGCTGTTGCCACCGGCACCACTGCCGCTGCCGCCAGCACCAACGGCCGCCGAAGCAAGGCTAACAAGCGACGGGCCATACGGTGACCACACGGCGGCGAGCCCCATCAGCGCTGTCGAGGCCACGAGAAGCCGCTTCAAACGGGGCCCCGTTACTGCGCGTTCACCCACGGCTTTCCCCCATCATCCTGGCACTGAGCCGCTCAGTGGAGCGACTCCGGCTGTGGTTTCCGCAAGATTACGTCTTCCGAGATGGAGATATTTAACACACTATTGCTCTAAATATTGCGTACTGTTTTATAAACATACTGTATAAACTACGACATTACCACTGGAATATCTATGAATTCAGATCTCGGAGAACAGAGACCGCGTGAGCTCAGCGCACTGACGATCGCCAAGCCGACGCAGCTATCTACACAAGGGATCGGCTCCAACCGCCAGCGGCCAGATGGCAGCCGGATCAAGAGCATTTGCATCGACGCAGACGGTTTCGGGCGTCAGCGCGAGCAACAACCCGGCAACGAGCAGCGCAGCAGCGCCTACAAGCACAACACTGATGCAGTCTGGGTCCAGCCAGCGCGTTCGCAATACCGCGCAGCCGACGGTGAAGGCAGCGGCCTCCGTCAACGGCACAAAGGCGCTCAGCGGCACGGTGATGCCCTCTTCGACTCAGGCTACTCGGCGGCCGCTGACTTCGGCACGGCCGGAGCGAGGGCAGTTGCCGCGGCGGCAAGGTCACGCCGGGCCTCGGCGACCGCGGAAGCCTTGGCATCGCTTTGCGCATTGAGCGCTTCCAAGAAGGCAGTCCAATCAGCCTTGGCCGAGGCTGGGATCTCGCCGTCGAGTTTTGCCCGCAGGCTCGCTACTCGCGCATCGGGAGTCGCTGCTTGCGGTGCAGCCATGTCAGCATCGTACACGCCCACCGCGCACATCTGATCGCCGGCCTTGGTGTAGTACGTCGTCTTGGGTTCCTCGATCGTGCTGCCTGGCTTCGGAAACAGATAGCGGATTGAAGAAATCTGCCCTGGCTTGGCGGTCTCAATCATCGTCTTGATGAAGTAGTTGCCAGTTTTGTCTTGTAGGTCACGGACTTCGTGTCCCTGCAAGATCGGATTAGGGTGGGCGTTCATAATTCCATTTGGTCCGACACAGAACACGTAAGTGTCAGCGGTCCGGAAGCCGTCCGTGCCCTTGGTAAAAGCGTTAAACGCTTTCGCTTGATCTGAAGCTACAGCCTTGCTCGCGCGGTTCAGCATCCATTTGGCCCCCATCTCGATACCGGATCCGCTATCATCACAGGATAGGCCGGCCTCGCTATCGCCGCAGGCCAATACAGGCGAATAGGATGCCGCCCATAAAGCGAACGTGGCGGCGAAGAGCGCGGTGCGGAGGCGCATTTCATTCTCACGGAAGTTTGGATACTAGCTATGTTCAAACACTAACGTTGCACATCATATCTTGCCGATTAATCGGCTCATTGAGGATGCGCATCACATGCTGGATTCCTTGGCCGACTGATCAGGCTGCGGGCGGGACGGCCGATATCAGTTGAGTGCCATGTCCGCGTCTTTTGGGCGCGGTCAAAACCGCTATCTATCTCCGCGGCACTGCCGAGTAGCTTTAATGACACAGTCGGAGAATTGCTTATTGCGCAAGATGTGTTGGCCTGCACGACGTGTCATTAGGTTCGACGGCGAGCGCCGCTTGCCTCCCTTATTCGGTCTAAGATATGACGGCGTCGACGCAAGACGTTCTGTACCTCGCGGAGAAATTTTCTCGTTCACCCGCGTTTCCCGAAGCTGTTCGAGCATACGCAGTCGGTCTAGCCAAGTTTCGCGAGGCGCCTCTCCTCGTGAACAAGCTCGTGTCCACCGACACACGATGGCGGATCGTCGGCTACCTGCTCTACCTCGATGCGGACAGCGAGACCTATGGGCCTGCAGGTGGGGCGACCTACGGCCGCCTGCTCAAGATCTGCAGTCGTCGCGGTGAAGCTGGTCCTCGTCTTCTTAGGACGGTGCTCGCGCTTCTGCGGCTGACGGGCTTCGTCCAGGCCGTCCGGGATGGCCGAGACCGTCGAGCGACCTTGTACCGCCCGACGGAGCGCATGGACGGGTTCGTGCGCGAGTGGCTCGGCTACGGGATCGCGGCGCTTGAGACGCTCGAACCGGATCGCGGATGGGCCCGAACCTTCGCTACGGACGCCGATCTGCCACGTCGCTTCCTCCTGTCCGGCGGCCGCGACCACGTCGAGGGTCGGCCGATCGCCGAGTTGATGCCGCACACTCTGGCTGAGTTCACGGCGCAGGCCGGAGCCTTCTCGGTGATATGGGCTGTCTTGCTGGCGAGCGATCGGGGCCATTCCCCGCCGAGCCGATCGGCAATCGGCAAACGCTACGGGCTGTCCAAGACGCAGGTCACAAACGTGATCGCGGCCGGCGCCGAACAGGGCGTGTTCGCCCTCGACGAGGCCGGTGAGGCCGCGCCAACCGACCTTCTTCGCGCGTCTATCGGCCAGTGGATCGCGATCGAGCTAGCGTACTACGCGATCCACATGCGGCCGGAAACGCGACGGTAGGTTACGCAGAGGCCGCTCTGGGGCCAGCGGTTCTCGTCCGCTGCCGACAGGCGATGCTCGGCACCTGCCCGGCTCGCCCGACGTGTTGGAGCCGGCGGTGCGGATCGCGAGCCGGTCGGGCGTCTCGGCAAGCCTGAGGAGATCGCCGAAGCCGTCCTATGGATGTGTTCGGACCTTGGGGCGTTCGTGACCGGCGCGTCGATCTCGGTCGACGGCGGCTGGTCGCTCCGACCCACGCTCCTAGATGTTTGATCCCGCGGTGTGGTGGTACGGTCGACCACCATGCGGCAAGGGATGCGCCATGGGCCGAATTCGACAGGGCAGCGCCCGTAGGACGGAGGCGGTCCGTCGCGCACTACAGCCACGTCAAGAGCGTGTGAGAGCGGCGGCCAAGCGCTGCGGGTCAGCCCGACGACGATCCAGAAACGGCGCGGACGCCAGTCGACGGCCGATGCCGCCCTGGGGACGCAAGAACCTCGGTCGACGGTCCTGACACCTGAGGACGAGGCGATATCGTCGCCTTCCGCCGGCATACTCTGCTGCCGCTGGACGACTGCCGCTCCGGCCTACAGCCGACGATCCCGCACCTGACCCGCTCGTCGCTTCACCGCTGACTGGAGCGGCACGGCATCAGCCGCCTGCCGGAAATGGAAGGTGACAAGCCCAAGACAAAGCGCTTTGCCGATTACCCCATCGGCTACGTCCACGTCGACATCGCTGAGGTCAGGACAGAACAGGGCAAGCTCTACCTGTTCGTGGCCATCGACCGAACCTCCAAGTTGGCCTTCGCCAAGCTGGAAGCGGAAGCCGACCGCTACACAGCATCGGACGTCCTCCGCGTGCTGGTCGCGTTCGTGCCGTACACGATCCACACGGTGTTGACCGACAACGGGGTGCAATTCTGCCATGCCCCGCGCAACCGCTCAGGCCCGACAGCCCTCTACAGCCGGCACAGGTTCGATCGCGTTTGCCACGAGCACGGCATCGAGCATCGCCTGACCAAACCCAACCCTCCGTGGACCAACGGTCAGGTCGAGCGGATGAACCGCACCATCAAGGACGCCACGGTCTGGCGATGGACCCCGCACGAGGCCTTGCCCTGCTTGAGGACACCGGCCTCGTCGAGAACCAGAACCGTTTCCGCGTCGGCCAGGGTCTCCAGGGCATAGTTCCGCACCATGTTGCACAGGGCGTCGGCGTCCCAGCGTCCGCGCCCGAGCACCGCCTGCTGCCGCCAGGGCCCGGGATCGCCCGCCGCGTCCGCCCGAATCCAACCGGTCCTGCGCCGCTCCGCGCCGAGCAGTCCGTCCAGGAATGCGCCGGCCTAAGCCGCGACCCGCTCCTGCATAAACAGCGGGCACATGCGCCCCTTCACCTCCTGCAGCGACAAGGCCCAGAGATCCAGCTTCGCCTCAACCGAGGCCCCCCGACGTCCATGATGCGCGAAGCATGGTGACACCGAGCGCCACGACTTCGTCAGAAATGCAACTGTGATGCCAGGGAGTACCACTATTCAGAGGGCAAGATAGGGGCAAGTACGGAGTTGTTCTCGCAGTCTTACCGCACGTCATTTCATTGTAGTTCCGCGATCCGAAATTTTATAGCGCCCATCATTGGGTCGAACCAGCAATGATGAAGCAATCATGAACAAATCTAAAACGGTCAGAAAAAATTCCGACTTTTTTGAGCAGATTTCAATTTCGAAAAAACTTGCTCCTCGACTCATTTTCGGCAAAAGATATGACATCACAAATCAGAATCGTTCAAAATCCGGCACGTAGACAAATCGGATCGACATGAACTCGAATAACAACATTAAAATGCGGAATTTTGTATTGAGAAAAGAATTATAATTATCTGCTGCTCGGATACAAATAGACCGATCATCTTTCGATGGCCGGAACCCACTCTGAACCCTACAGAAGGCGTCGACACATGGCCCTCGCGAAGAAAACCGCCATCCACTCCATGACCTCCTCGGTCGGTCCGAGAGAGAGCGCCTCGGCCTCCACGGGCCGTTCGCATCTCGTCGCCGAGGCCGAGAAGCGAAAGGCACGGACCTTCGCGCGCCAGCAGAAGGCCGCCGAGCGGGTCGCCTCAGCCACCGCTCAGTTGTCGAGCGGTATCGCCGAGGCCTCGGCCGCGGCCGAGGAGCTGCGCAAGGCTTCCGAGCAGATCGGCGTCGGCGCCGAGGAGGCGGCGGGCGCCGCTCAGGAGACCATGAAGGCGGTGAACCAGGGGGCGGCCCTGATCCAATCCGGCAAGGAGAACGCCGGCATCGCGCTGCGCAAGACCGAGGCCCTGTCCGGACTGATCGTCGAGACGGCCGCGCAGATCGGCGCGTCGGTCGCCGCCATCGCCAAAGCCTCCGAGCGCCAGGAGGCATCGGTCAAGCTGGTCGAGGAACTCGACCGGCAGGCGAGCGCCATCGGCGAGATCGTGAAGGCCGTCGCCCGGATCGCCGATCAGACCAACCTCTTGGCGCTGAACGCCGCAATCGAGGCGGCCCGGGCCGGGCAGCACGGCAAGGGCTTTGCGGTGGTCGCCGACGAGGTTCGCACACTGGCGGAGACCAGCGAGAAGTCCGCCCGCGACATCCAGGCCCTCGTGGCGCAGATCCAGGCCGACGTGAAGGTCGCAGCCGACGGCATCAGTCAGGCCGCGGTCTCGGCCCGCGCCGAGGTCGAAAAGGGCCGGACGGTGACCGCGCAGCTCGAGCGGGTGCGCGGCGACATGGCCGAGATCATCGCGGGCTGCGACGAGCTCGCCCGGGCCGCCGACGAATCAGCCGTGGCCGCCACGGAGGCCCAGAAGGGCGCGGAGATCATCGCGGCCGCGGCCGAGGAGCAGAGCGCGGCCTGTCAGGAGGCCGGCAAGATGGTCGAGCAGCAGACCACCGCGCTGTCGCAGAGCGAGGACGCCGCCCAGGAGCTGTCGGGCCTGGCCGAGGAGCTGAAGAACAGCACCAATATCGGCAAGAGCGCCGAGGAGGTCGCCTCGGCCGCGGAGGAGCTGTCGAGCGCCGTTGAGGAGATCAACCGCGCTGCCGGGCAGGTCACGATCGCCCTCGACCAGATCACCAAGGGGGCGCAACAGCAATC
Organism: Methylobacterium sp. J-030; assembly: GCF_022829545.1. Lineage (GTDB taxonomy): Bacteria > Pseudomonadota > Alphaproteobacteria > Rhizobiales > Beijerinckiaceae > Methylobacterium. The sequence continues at coordinate 16,157 of NZ_JAKSYM010000172.1, forward strand.
GGCGGCGACCCAGCAATCCTCGGCTGCGATCGCGCAGATCGAGCGGCGGGCCCAGATATCGCAGACCCTGGCCGGCACCGCCGTCGAGAAGGCGCAAGGCATCTCGGAACTCCTGATCGAGAACAAGGGGCTGGTCGACGCGATGATCGACGGCCTTGAGCAATCCGTCGAGGCGGGCCGCGTGAGTCGCGACCAGATCGCCTCGCTCGAGCAGGTCAGCCGCCGCATCGACAAGATCGTGGACGCGATCACGACGGTCTCGATCCAGACCAACATGCTGGCGGTCAATGGCTCGGTCGAGGCGGCGCGGGCCGGCGAGTTCGGCAAGGGCTTCGCGGTTGTGTCGACGGATATCCGCAACCTGGCGCGGGATTCCGCCGAGAACGCCGAACGGATCAAGGACACGGTGAAGACCATCCAGGACACCATCGTGTTCGTGCGCGGCGACCTCCAGGAGATCGCCGAGAGCGCCGCCACCGAGGTCGAGAAGAGCGGTGCGATCGCGCGGAACCTCGATCTGGTGGCCAAGGACATGGCCGAGGTGCTGGCGGGCAACCGGGAGATCCTGAACGGCGCCGACGGCATCGTCCGCATGGTCCGGGAGGTCCAGACCGCGATCGAGCAGGTCGCCGCCGCAGCCCAGCAGGCAGCGCGGACCTCTGCGGAGGCCGGGCTCGCCGCCAGCGAGCAGGGCAAGGGCGCCGAGCAGCTCGCCGCCGCGATCGAGGAGATCGCCTCGCTCGCCGACGAGCTCCAGGCCGCCTGAGCCGAACCGTCCGGAGAGCGAAAGTCCGACCATGGCAAACGCAGCAGCTCAGGCGGTGCAGGCGCTGGATTCCGGGTTCACACCCGATCTCGCCGACGGCGCCGCGCGGCACGGGCAGGAAGAGGGCCGCGGCGAGGCCCGTCAGTTCGTGATCTTTCACGTCGAGACCGAGATGTTCGCCGTCTCCCTGGACGACGTGCAGGAAATCATCCGGATCCCCGAGGTGGTGCGGGTCCCGTTCAGCCCCGCCTCGCTGCTGGGGCTGGCCAACCTGCGCGGTACGGTCCTGCCGGTCCTGAACCTGCGGGACGTGTTCGCCTTCCCGCCGGTCCTGAACGACGACGCCACCCGGGTGGTGGTGCTCGACCAGGGCAATCCGATCGGCCTCGTGGTCGACCGGATGGCGAATGTGGTCACGGTCGATCCCGAGCGGATCGAGCCGACCTCGGCGATCGAGGGCAGCGTCGACACCGCGCTGCTCACCGGCATGATCAAGGGGGATGACGGTCAGTCGATGGTGATGATCCTGGACGCGGCCCAGCTGGTCAGCCGTGAGTTCAGCCAGATCACCACGAAGGCCCGGACATCCGCCGGCCACGCGCCGGCGGCCGACCGGGATTCCGCGGCCCGAATCGAGGCCGAGGCCGACGAGGACCAGCTCGTGAGCTTCGAGGTGGCCGGGCAGGAATACGCCTTCCCGATCGAGCGGGTGCAGGAGATCGTCCAGCTCCCCGAGCGCCTCACCCACGTCCCGAACGCGCCGGCGCACGTGCTCGGGGTGATCACCCTGCGCAACCGCCTGCTGCCGCTCGTATCCCTGCGCGAGATGTTCGGCCTCCAGGCGAAGGCGTTCACCGAAACCAACAAGGTCGTGGTGGTGTCGCTGGGCGAGGGCGGGAACCTCTCGGTCGGCGTCGTGATGGACAGCGTCAAGGAGGTGCTGCGGGTCAGCCGCAATCTCGTCGAGGCGATGCCCACCCTGCTGTCGCAGGACGGCGGCATGGACGAGATCCAGGCGATCTGCCGGCTGCAGGACGGCCGGCGGCTGGTCTCCGTCCTGTCGGTCGAGAAGATGTTCGACACCAACGAGCTGCGCAAGCTTGCCGCCACGGAGAACGAGGCCATGAGCGCCGACGGACGACAGGACGGGGACGCGCGCCAGGACGCCGCCGACGAGGAGCAGTTCGTGGTGTTCCGGCTGATGGGCGAGGAATACGGCGTGCCGATCGAGGCCGTGCAGGAGATCGTGCGCGTCCCGGAGGAGCTGACCCGGATCCCGAAGGCGCCGTCCTTCGTGGAGGGCGTGATCAACCTGCGCGGCGTGGTCCTGCCGGTGGTCGACCAGCGCCGCCGCTTCAACCTCGCCGAGGCGGAGCGGAATGACCGCCAGCGGATCATGGTCTTCACCGTCCGGGGCGTGCGGACCGGCTTCATCGTCGACTCCGTCTCGGAGGTGATGCGGATCTCGGCGAAGGCCATCGGCGACGCGCCCAACCTGTCGGACGCGCAGCAGCGCCTGATCCGCCGCGTGGCCAACCTGGAAAGCCAGAAGCGCATGGTCCTGCTCCTGGACACCATGCAGCTCCTCGACACCCAGGAAGCCGCCGCGGTCCGGCTCACCACCCATTGAGCGCTGGTCCGGGCTCCGGCCCGGACCGACGCACCCTCACTCCGTCACCCCGGCGAGACCCCGCATGATCCGAGCCCTCGTGGCCGATGATTCCGCCCTGATGCGCAGGCACCTCACGCAGCTCCTCGAGGCGGCGGGCGGCTTCACGGTGCAGACGGCGCGCAACGGCGTCGAGGTGCTGGAGGCGCTGAAGAGCTTCGATCCGCACGTGATCACCCTCGACGTCAACATGCCCGAGATGGACGGGATCACCTGCCTGTCGCGGATCATGAGCGAGGATCCGCGGCCGGTGGTGATGGTCTCGTCGCTGACCGAGGAAGGCGCCGAGACGACCCTGCAGGCGCTGAGCCTCGGGGCGGTCGACTTCGTCCAGAAGCCCGGCGGCACGATCTCCCTGTCGATCGACCGGATCCATCGCGAGCTCCTGATGAAGGTCCGCAGCGCCGCGACCACGCGGGTCCGGCGCAGCCTCGGGCTGCGCGGTCGCCTCGCCGCCCAGCGCCGGCGGTCGGCCCCGGCCGAGCCGCCGCCGGTCGCCTTCGCGAGCGGCGGGCGCCCCGGGCTCGTGCTGGTGGGCGTGTCCACGGGCGGCCCCGGGGTGCTGGAGGAGATCCTGCCGCGCCTGCCGGCGGACTTCCCCTGGCCGGTCCTCGTCGCGCAGCACATGCCCAGCAGCTTCACCGGCGTCTTCGCCCGCCGGCTGAACGATCTCTGCGCCGTCTCTGTGGTGGAGGTCGCCCGGCAGATGCCCCTCGAGCCCGGCACGGTCTACATCGCCAAGGGGGACGCCGACCTCGTGGTCACCCGCCGCGGGCTCGGCCATTCGGCGACGCCGCTGCCGCAGAGCGACGAGCATATCTGGCATCCCAGCGTCGCCCGCATGGTGGAGAGCGCGCTCGCCCTGTTCCCGGCCAACCGGCTGATCGCCGTGCAGCTCACCGGGATGGGCGACGACGGCGCCGCGGCCATGGCCCGGGTGCGGGCCGGCGGCGGCCTGACCATCGCGCAGGACGAGGACACCAGCATCGTCTTCGGCATGCCGCACGAACTCATCAAGCGCGGCGGGGCCAGCGTGGTCCTGCCGAGCGACGCGATCGCGGAACAGCTTGTCGGATGGCTCCGCGCCCCGGATGCCGGGGCCCGACCCGGGGGATACCGCCGTGGCGCTTAAGAAGCCGGCCCAACCGCAAAAGACCGGCGCCGTGGCGCTCCCGCAGGCGGATCTCCAGGCGCTCACGGCCGCCCTTGCCTCCCCCGAAAGCGCGGAGCGCCGCCGGGCCGCCCGGGACCTCGGCGCCTTTCCGGAGGCCGGGCCGATCCTGTGCGCGCATCTCGGCGGCGAGGCGGCCGCCAGCGTCCGGGCCGTCATCCTGACGACGCTCATCCGCCTCAAATCCCCCGCGGTGGTGGCCGGCCTGCTGCCGCTGCTGCGCAGCGAGGACAGCGCCCTGCGGAACGCCGCGATCGAGGCGCTGCAGGAAATGCCCGCCGAGGTCGAGCCCCATGTCGCCGCGCTGCTGTCCGACCCCGACAGCGACGTCCGCATCCTGGCGGTCAACATGGTGAGTCTGCTGCCGCATCCGAAGGCCCCGGACTGGCTGGCCGAGGTCGTGGCACGCGAGAGTCACGTCAACGTCTGCGCCGCGGCGGTCGACGGCCTGGCGGAGATCGGCGACGCAAGCGCCGTCGCGCCGCTCCGGGCCCTGGCGGCGCGCTTTCCCGAGGTCCCCTTTATCCGGTTCGCGGCCGCCGCGGCGATCCGCCGGATCGGAGGATCGTGATGCAAGCCCATCGCGCCTTCGGGCAGACCGACCCCGCGATCCAGATCAGCGAAGACGAGTACGAGAAATTCTACGAGTATTTCTACCGCCGCACGGGCATCTCGTTCAGCGGCAAGAAGGAATATTTCGTCGAAAAGCGTCTCTTCGAACGGATCGCGAAGACCGGGAGCGACAGCTTCAAGGCGTACTTCACCCTGCTGCGTTTCCAGGCATCGGGGGAGGAGCTGCAGCACCTCGTCAACTTGATGACTGTGAACGAGACCTACTTCTTCCGCGAGGACTACCAGTTCGACGCGCTGGTGCGCGGCATCCTGCCCGAGATCACCCGGACGCGCCGGCCCGGAGAGACGCTGCGGATCTGGTCTATGCCGTGCTCGACCGGGGAAGAGCCGTACTCGATCGCGATCCAGATCCTGGAATACTGGTCGCGGGCGGACGAGTTCGCCATCGAGATCACCGGGTCGGACATCGATTCCAGGGTCCTGGCGGATGCCCGCAAGGGCATCTACGGCAACCGCTCCCTGCAGCGGCTGTCGCCGGAGCTGCGCAAGAAGTATTTCCGCCGGCTCGGCGACGATCAATTCGAGATCCACGAGGAGCTGCGCAGCTCCATCGACTTCTCGATGGCCAACCTGTCCGACCCGGTCCAGATGCATCGCTACCGCGCGATGGACGTGATCTTCTGCCGGAACCTGTTGATCTACTTCGACGATACGTCCCGACGCGCCGCGGTCGAGGCGCTCTACGAATGCCTGACCCCGGGCGGATTCATCTGCCTCGGCCATTCGGAGAGCATGAGCCGCATGTCGTCGATGTTCCTGCCGCGCAAGTTCGGCGACACGATCGTCTATCAAAGACCGATCGAATAGGATTGATGCGGGCATGTCCGGGAAGCGAATACTTGTCGTCGAGGACGGCATCACGATGCGGATGTTCTATCAGGACGTGCTCGGCCGCGCCGGGTTCGTCGTCGAGGAAGCCGCCAACGGGGTCGAGGGCCTGGAGAAGGCCCTGCTCGGCGGGTTCGACCTGATGATCGTCGACATCAACATGCCCAAGATGGACGGCTACGAGCTGGTGTCCCGGATCCGCCGCGAGCCGTCGCTCCAGGCGACGCCGGTGGTCACGATCAGCACCGAGGCCAAGGACGCCGACGCGACCCGGGCCTACGAGGCCGGTGCCAATTTCTACATCGTCAAACCGGCCGATCCCGTGCTCCTCGTCGAGACGGCGCGCCTGCTGACGGGTGCGCCGGTATGAGCAATCTCCTGCTGGCCCGGTTCATCCCCGAGGCGCGCGAGCTGCTGCAGATCTCGGCCAGCGGGCTCCTGAAGCTGGAGCGGAACCCGTCGGACGAGACCGCCGTCAACGAGGTGTTCCGGGCGGTCCACACGATCAAGGGCTCCTCCGGCCTGTTCGACGCGGGTGCCCTCACCCGGCTGGTCCACGCCGCCGAGGATCTCCTCGGGGAGGTCCGGTCCGACGCACTCCGGATCGACTCCGCCCTCGTCGACATGCTGCTCGACAGCCTCGATCAGGTCGGCCAGTGGATCGATGAGCTCGAGCGGCGCGACGCGCTCCCGGCGGATGCCGACGCGGTCGCGCACCGGATGGCCGCGCAGCTGCGCCGACGCCTGGGATCACAGGACGGCGAGGCTGCGGGCGCACCGGCGGACGGCGCGCAACGGGAAGCCGAACCAGCGCCCGCCGACGCCGTCGCGACGCTGCCGCCGGCGCTTCTGGCGCGCCTGCCGGCCTCCGCCTGCCTCGCCGCCTTCCGCCGCGCCTGCGGCGGCGAGGCCGTGCACCTGGTCTGCTACGCGCCGGAGCCGGGCTGCTTCTTCAACGGCACCGATCCCCTGCAGGCGATCCGGCAGGTACCCGGCGCCCTCGCGCTTGACATCGCGGCCGCCGAACCCTGGGGCACGCTGGAGGATCTCGATCCCTACCAGTGCAACCTGCACTTCGCGCTGCTGACCGAGGCCCCCCGGGCCGAGATCGAGCTGGCGATGCGCTACGAGCTGGACCGGACCACCATCGCGCCCGTGCGGCCCCGGGACCTCGTGCGGATCGCGGGCGAGCCGAGCGACGGCCCGATCTGGGACGATTTCCGCGAGACGGCGTCGGCCTTCCTGGCCGCCGGCCGGTACGACGAGCTGCGCAAGGCCGTGGCCGCTCTGCGCAGCGTCGCCGGGCCGACGCTCTGGCGCCGACAGGCGCTCGACTGGCTGGACGCCGCCCTGTCGGCCCCCGAGCCCGATCCGGCCCTCGCGGCGGCTCTCGTGGCCGCCGCCGGCTCGGGTCGCCTCGACCCGCCTCCGGGCGGCCCTCTTCCCACAGCCCAGGCTCCGGCGTCCCAGCCCGCTTCGCAGGCCGCCGACCCGCGCCGGGATCTCGCCCACAGCGTGCTGGCGAGCCAGCACCGGTCCCTGGAGCGCGCGGGCTACGACGCGGAGCGCCTCGCCTCGGTCGGCACCGTGGTGGAGAACGTGCTCCTCAGCCTCGGCCGCGACGCGGATCGCGCGGCGATCCAGGCGGCATTCGCGGCGGCCCGCGAGGCGCGCTCGGTCGCGCCCGTTCTGAGCGCCCTGGCGGCCGTGCTGGCGGGCGCCCCCCTCCAGCGCCCGGAGGCCGCCCGCGCGCTCCCGGAGACGGATCTGCAGGAATTCGCCACGGAGGTCGCGCCGGGCCCGGCCATCGGCGGGAAAGAGCCCGAGGCGCGCATCGCCGCCAAGTCCCTGAAAGTCGATCAGGCGAAGATCGACCTGCTGATGAACTTGATCGGCGAACTGGTCGTCTCGAAGAACGCCCTGCCGTTCCTCGCCAAGCGGGCGGAGGAGACCTACGCCTCGCGCGAGATGTCCCGCGAGATCAAGGAGCAGTACGCGGTCATCGACCGGCTCGCCCAGGAGATGCAGGGCACGATCATGCAGGTCCGCATGCTGCCGGTGGCCGAGATCTTCGACCGGTTCCCCAGGCTGGTGCGCGACCTCGCCCGCAAGCTCGGCAAGCGGATCGACCTCGTCCTCGAGGGTGAGGATACGGCCGCCGACAAGACCATCATCGAGGCGCTGGGCGACCCGCTGCTGCACATCGTCCGCAACTCCCTCGACCACGGGATCGAGGCGCCGGACGAGCGCCGGGCAGCGGGCAAGTCCGCGACCGCGCGGATCCTGCTGCGGGCCCGCCAGGAGGCCGACAGCGTCGTCATCGAGGTGCAGGACAACGGCCGCGGAATCGACCCGGCCCGGATCCGCGGCGCCGCCGTCGCCAAGGGCGTGGTCGCCCAGGAGGAGGCGGACCGCCTCTCCGACCAGGAGGCGATCAACCTGATCTACCGCCCGGGCTTCTCGACGGCGGCCGAGATCTCCGACCTGTCCGGCCGCGGGGTCGGGATGGACGTCGTGCTGACCACCGTGGAGAAGCTCGGCGGCCAGGTCTCGGTGAGTTCCCGCCTCGGTGAGGGGACGACGACGCGCCTGGCGCTGCCGCTCAGCATGGCGGTCACCCGGATCATGATCGTGGAGGCCGCCGGCAGCCTCTACGGCGTGCCGATGGACATGATCGTCGAGACGGTGCGGGTGCCGCGGGAGCGGATCCGCAGGATCAAGAAGGCCGAGACCTTCGTGCTGCGCGAGACGATCATCCCGCTGCTGCGGCTGTCGCGCCTGCTGTACCTGCCCGAACAGCCCCGGGGGGAGGCCGACGCCGCCGTCTTGGTCTGCCAGGTCGGCGGCCGACGGGTCGGTCTGATCATCGACAACTTCCGGGAGGGGATGGACGTGATCCTGAAGCCCCTGGAGGGCGTCCTGACCGGCATCGACGGCTACGCCGGTACGACCCTGCTGGGGGACGGGCGCGTCCTCCTGGTCCTCGATCTCAGGGAGCTGCTGTGATGGCCATCCGGATCGCCCGCAAGATCGTCCATCTCGAAGGGCGGTGCACGGTCGAGGAGGCGTTGCCGCTGCTGGAGGCCCTGCGCAAGCCGGGCGCCCACAAGGTCGTCATGACCAAGTGCGAGGGGCTGCACACCGCGATCCTGCAGGTCCTCGCCGCCGCGCGGCCGGCCACTCTGGTGCCGCCCGCCGACCCGGCGCTGGCCGGCCTCATCATGCCGTTCCTGCAGGATTCCTCGCCGGCGTCCGGAGGGGCCGCTTGACCACGATCCTGGCCATCTCGAACCGCAAGGGCGGCAGCGGGAAGTCGACGACCTCGGTCAATCTGGCCGCCGAGTGCGGCGCCCGCGGCCGGCGCACGCTGCTGGTCGACCTCGACACCCAGGGACATGCCGGGCTCGGCTTCGACATCGTCCCGGAGCGCGACGCGCCGACGGCCCACCACGTCTTTACCACCCCCGATTTCGACCTGCAGGCGGCGATCCGGCCGACCGCGTTCGCGGGCGTTTGGGTGGCGCCGGCCGATCAGCTGTTCGACGGCACCACCGCGGTGGACCGCAGCGTCTCGGCCCTGCAGCGCGGCCTGCGCAACCCCGCGATCGCGACGCGCTTCGACCTCGTGATCGTCGACACGCCGCCCTCGCTGGACATGATCCTGGTCAACGCCCTCGCGGCGGCCGACGGCGTGCTGGTGCCGATGATCCCCCACGCCCTCTCGGCCGAGGGCGTGCGGCAGCTCGCGCGGCTGTTCTTCCGCATCGCCACCACGGTCAACAGCGACCTGAAGGTGGTCGGCCTGCTGCCGGTGATGCTGAACGTCCACACCAACCACCACCGCGAGACGATGCAGGACATCGCCCGGGAATTCGGGATCGAGCGCGTGCTGTCCGGGATCCGGACCGACATCCGCCTGGCGGAGGCGTTCGCCGCGCGCAAACCCATCCGGGACTACGCCCCCGCGAGCCGCGGCGCCGCCGATTACGGCCTGCTGGCCGACGAGCTGACGGCCGTCTGGCGGGCCGATGCGGCGCCCGCACCCCACACAGCCCCCTAGGAGACGCGCGTGGCCACGACGATCATGATTGTCGACGATTCACCGACCATGCTCATGAGCATCGAAGGTATCCTCACCAGGGCCGGCCTAACCGTCGTGAAGGCGGCGAGCGGCGAGCAGGCCGTCGAGACGTTGCAGGCGGGCACCAAGCCCAACCTGCTGATCACCGATCTCAACATGGGGGCGATGAACGGCATCGACCTGACCCGTCGGGTCCGCAAGCTCCCGGGCCTGCAGTTCATTCCGATCCTGATGCTGACCACCGAGTCGCAGCAGGACAAGCGGAACGAGGCGAAGTCGGCGGGCGCCACGGGTTGGATCGTCAAGCCGGTGGATCCCGAGGCCCTGCTCAAGGTGATCCGCCAGCTGGTTCCCGGGGCCTGACCATGGCGTGGGCGAGTCCGTCGCGTGCGGTCCGATGGATCGGCCCGCTCTGCGCGGGGCCGGCCGCCCTGGCGGTCGCTGCGGTCGGCGCGGTCGCGTTCGGCCCCGTCCCGGGCCTGGCCGCCATCGCGGCGGTCGGTTTCGCGGCGGCCTGGGGGGCGACCTGGGCCTCGGCGGCCGTGACGCGTCGGTCGATGGCCTTGGCGCAGCCGCCGTCCGAGGTGCTGCCCGCGGGGCCGTCCCATGCGACGGACCCGGCGGAGCGAGCGGCCGAGGCCGGCGCTTCGGCAGCACAGGCCGCCGGGCTCGCAGCCGCCGATCTCGCGACCGCCCTGACCGACCATCTCGCGGTCTACGATCAGTTGTTCGCGCGCGCAGCCCACGACACGGCTTCGGTCACGACCGAGACCGAGGCCGCCGCCTGCGAGATCATGACGAGCCTCCGGGACGTCGACAGCGCGATGTCCGAACTCCTGGCGTTCCTCGACCTGTCCAGCTCCAATGCCCGGGTGGTGGAGATCGTCGATCAGACCGACGAGCAACTGACCGAGAACCGGCGCCTGATCGGCGACTTCCTGATCCGCCGCGACCAGGACGTGGTGGAGTGCCGGCAGCGGCTCGAAGAGCTCGACGTGGCGACCGACCAACTGACACGGGCGACCGACGGCGTGCAGAGCATCGCCCGCCAGACCAATCTGCTCGCCCTGAACGCGACGATCGAGGCGGCTCGGGCCGAGAAGGCCGGCGCGGGCTTCGCCGTCGTTGCCAGGGAGGTCAAGGAACTCTCGAACGCTTCGGCCACCACTGCGACCCAGATCGCCCAGGATCTCGCCAGCCTGCGCGAGTCAATCCGGGAGAACTTCGCCACCCTCGTCAACGACCGCGTCGAGGGCGAGCGCGGAGAACTCAAGAAAATCGCGTCGGCAATCGCCGGACTGACTGAGAATATGGAGCGCCTCGTCTCCCATCAGCGGGACACACTGGTTAAAGTCCAAGAAGAAAGCGCCCGCATCGCACAGCCGATCGTCCGACTGATTGGATCAATCCAATTTCAGGACGTCACACGTCAGAGGCTTCAACATCTCGAAAGCATCTTTGCCGCGGCTCGCTCGCATCTCAAGGCGATGGATCTATCGAATCCCTTGACCAAATCTTGGCCGGACGTTAGACCTTTTGCTGAGATCGCGCTCTCCGAAGGCCCTTCTCCGCCGCGGAGCAGCACGAAGTCGAATAATGATATCGAGCTTTTCTGAGAACAAGACAGCGTATTCCGATGAACACGCATGGCGATCCGGCAAACCGGATCCGTCGACGTGTCGTTTCGGCGTCGACGCGAGGAGGATTGATCCATGGCATCGATCCTCCTGACGGATGACGTGGCCGTCGTCCGCATGACGGTCCGGCGGTTCCTCGAGCGGGGCCATCACACGGTCCAAGAATGTGGCTCCGCCGCCGAGGCGGAGGAACTGCTGGGCAGCCGCCCGTTCGATATCCTCGTCACCGACCTCTGGATGCCCGGTCAGGACGGCCTGACGCTGATCGGCTGGGTCAAGGCCCACAAGCCTGGCCTGCCGATCATCGCGATCACCGGGGGCGCCCCGCGGGCACCGCAGCTCTTCTCGATGGAGGAGGCCGCACGTGTCGGCGCGGACCACGTGCTGATGAAGCCCGTCGGCATGCAGGAACTCCTGTCCGCCGTCGCGACCCTCGCCCCATCGGACACCAGGGAATGACCGAACCCATGCACGGCGTCGGACAAATCCTTCTGCAAAACCAAGCGCACGTCCTGGATGCCTGGCTTGCGCGCCTGCACGACACCGCGCCCAGCGCGCAGCCGGCCTCGCTCCAGCTGCTCAAGCTCGAGCTGGGCACGCTCGTCGAGAAGCTCACGGCCTTCTTCCTCACCGGCGAGGGCGAGGGCGACGCGCTCAAGTCCGTCGAGGCACAGGCCGCCGCGATCAGCGCCGCCTGCGCCCGCGACGGCCTGACGCCCATGGAAACCGCCACGCTGATCCTGTCGCTGAAGGCGATCGCGGGCGATCTCCTGAACCGCGAGAGCGGTCGCGGGACGAACGAGCTGGACCGGCGGCGCGCCGCCCTCGACGCGGTGGTGGACAAGCTCGCCCTGGTCACCTTCGCGTCCTTCGTGGAGACGCGCGAGGAGATCATCCGGCGCCAGGGCCGGGCGCTCCTGGACTTGGCGACCCCGGCCCTGCCGATCTGGCGCCACATCATCCTGATGCCCCTCGTCGGGATCATCGACACGCAGCGGGCCCGGCAGGTGATGGAGTGGCTGCTGGAGGCCCTCGCCCGGGAGGAGGCGCATATCGCAATCCTCGACGTGACGGGCGTTCCGCTGATCGACAGCCGCGTCGCCCTCCACCTGACCAAGACCGTCGAGGCCGCGCGCCTGCTCGGCTCCCAAGTGATCGTCACCGGCATCAGCCCGGACGCGGCGCAGACCCTGGTGAAGCTCGACGTGGACCTGTCGAGCATGATCACCCGGGGGACCCTCCGGGCCGGCCTGGCCGAGGCGTTCCGGCTCCTCGGCCAGAACGCCAAGGGCCCGACCGAGACGATGCTCTGATGCGTGTCCCCATCCTCCGGCTCGGCCGCGTTCTCCTGACCTCCCTGCCGGCCGACCTGACGGATCAGCAGGTGATGGACCTCCAGATCGACGCCCTCGCGCTGATCCAGTCCGGGAAGGCCGACGGCCTCGTCATCGACATCACGGCCGCGGACGTCGTGGATTCCTACATGGCTCGGATTCTCTCGGAGACGGCCAAGATGGTGAAGATCATGGGCGGCGTCGCGGTCCTGGCCGGGATGCAGCCCGCCGTGGCCCTGACGCTCGTCGAGATGGGCCGGGACATGATCGACATGGAGACCGCCTTCGATCTCGAGGGCGGCGTGGCCAAGGTCGTTCGGCTGGTGGCTTCCCGCGGAGGTCGCCATGACGAAGTCCCGACCACCTGATCGGCCCGAACCGGCGCCCGGCGCGACGACCCGGGCCCTCATCGACATCCGGATCCAGGACGACATCCTGCGGGCTCGCCAGGCGAGCCGCACCGCGGCGTCAGCGATCGGGTTCACCACCGTCGATCAGACCCGTCTGGCCACGGTCGTCTCCGAGCTCACGCGCAACGCCCTGGTCTATGCCGGCGGCGGCGTGTGCCGGGTCCTGACCCGGCTGACCGTCCAGGAGCGGAGCGTCATGATCGAGGTCGAGGATCAGGGACCCGGGATCGCGGACGTCACCGGCGCCCTGACGCGCGGCTTCTCGACCGGGCGCGGCCTCGGCCTCGGCCTCGCCGCCGTCCGCAAGCTGATGGATGATCTCGTCATCGAGACCTGCCCGGGCCGCACCCTGGTCCGGACCGGCATGACGAGGCGTCGATGATCCCGGAGCCGGATGTCGTCAGCGTCAGGGTGACGACCGAGATCGACGTGGCCGAGGCGCGGCAGGAGGCGCGCAAGCTCGCCCTGCGCCACGGCTTCGGTACCGTGCGGGCCCACGGCCTCGCGACGGCGGTCTCCGAGCTCGCCATGAACCTCGTCCTCCACAGCGCGCGCGGCGGCCTGATCCGCCTGACGGTGCAGGATGCGCCCGAAGCCGCCGTGATCGAGCTCGTGTCGGAGGATGACGGCCCGGGCATCCCCGATCTGGGACTCGCGATGGAGGACGGCTACTCGACCCGCGGCGGCCTGGGCTGCGGCCTTCCGGGGACGCGCCGCCTGGTCGACGCCTTCGCCATCACCTCCTGCGTCGGGGCGGGAACACGCATCGTCTGCCTGGTGCGGCGGCCATGAGCCAGGGACCGAAGATCCCGGGGCTCCGGATCGCCGCCGCGACGCGCACGTATCCCGGCGAGACCGCGTGCGGCGACATGGTGGCTTGGTGGCGGGAGGGCGAAGATGCCCTTGCCTGCATCGTCGACGGTCTCGGGCACGGGCCGGACGCCCATCATGCCGCCCGGAGCCTGCTCGCCCTGGTGAAGGGACAGGCGGGTGTCGCGCCAACGCAGCGGCTCGCGGCGGCCGACGGGGTCATGCGCCACACCCGCGGTGCCGCGGCGGCGTTCTTGCGGATCGAGCCCGCGGCGCAGACCATCACGGTGGCGGCGGTGGGCAACATTCAGGGCGCGCTGTTCGCTGCCCGGACGCTGCGCTTCGATGGCATGCCGGGGATCGTCGGGGCGGGCCTGCGACCGCTCAAGCCCCTCACCGTCCGGTTCGCGCCCGCCGATATCCTGGTCCTGTGGTCCGACGGCCTCCTGCCGGTGGATCTGGAGGCCGACGCGCGCAACGTACGCGAAGATCCCGAGCGCCTCGCCGCACACCTGATGACCCGCTACGGACGCCAGAGCGACGATTGCGCCGTCCTGTGCGTCGCCTTCCAGGCGTGACGCCGCATGCAGGGCCTCCTCGAACGCTATACGGCCGGGATGGCAAGCTACGTCGCCACGGCGGCCGAGGCTTCGCTCCTCGACATCGAGGAACTCGGCCGCAGCGCGATCACCGACGACGTCTCCCTTGACGAGATCGCCGGCCTGCACGAGGGCGCGGCTTTGGCGCTGTCCGATCGGGGGGTGCCGATCAACGAGCCGGAGGTCATCCGGCGCATGTCGGCCTGCCTGAGTGCCCTGATGGTCTCGGCGGCGGTGGCCTACCGCACCAAGATCGACCTGCTTGAGCAGCATCGGCAACAGGAGCGCGACCGCACCGAGCGGGACCGGCAGCGCCTGGAGACCCTCGGCCAGTTTGTTGGATCGGTGGCGCATGAACTCAACAACCTGCTCCAGCCGGTGCGCGGGATGACCGAGATCATGCTGGCCGATCTCCCGAAGAAGCCGCCCGAGCAGGCCGATCTGGAGGTCGTGGAGGCCTGCGCGATCCAGGCCGTAGGCGTCATCCAGGGCATCCTCGGTTATGTCCGGCGCGAGACGATCGCCCCACAGCGGCTGGCTTTCGGTACCGCCGTGGCGACCGCCTGCAACTTCATCCGTCCGATGCTGCGCGAGCCGTTCGAGACCGTAATCCGGGACCGCGACACCGAGGTCCTGGCGCTGCAGGGCGAACTGACGCAGATCGTTCTGAACCTCGTCCAGAACGCCGTGCAGGCCGGAGCGCGTCAGGTCCGGATCGAGGTCGACCAGATCCGCGGCGGCGAGGCCGGTGAGGCGCGTGCGGGAGCCGGATCGCGGCGCTGGATGCGGCTGAGGGTGATCGACGACGGCCACGGGATGTCTGCCGCCGTCGCGGCGCGCGCCCTCGACCCGTACTTCACCACCAAGGCGACGGGCCAGGGCACCGGCCTCGGGCTCGCGATCGTCCGGAGCATCGTGCTGGGCTGGTCGGGCAAGCTCCGGATCCGGTCAAAGCCGGGACGCGGAACCATCGCCACCCTGCTGCTGCCGGTCGCTGCCGGCTGGAGTTGACCCGGTCCCGTGGAGCCCTTCAGACTTTCCGCACGAGGTGCGCTCCATGCCTCATACACGCCTGCCCTACGCCCCCGAGTTCCGCCGCCAGATGGTCGAATTGGTCCGCGCCGGACGCGACCCGGCCGATCTCGCCCGCGAGTTCGAGCCCTCCGCCCAGGCCATCCGCAACTGGGTCGCTCAAGCCGACCGCGGTGAGAGCCGCGGCGCCTCCAAGAGTGACGTCCTGACGCTCGCCGAGCGGGAGGAACTGGCCCGTCTACGCCGCGAGGTGCGGCAGCTTCGGTTGGAGCGCGACATCCTCTCAAGAGCCGCGGCCTGGTTCGCACGGGAGAGCGGCGCGGTGCCGTCGGGCTCTTCCAGTTCATGAGCGCGAACCAGGCCGTCTTCCCCCTTGCGGTCATGGCACGCGTGCTCGGCGTGTCGGAGGCCGGCTATCACGCTTGGCGGCAGCGCGCGCCCTCCGTCCGTGCCGTGGCGGAGGCCGCGTTGTTGAAGCAGATCCGCACCGCTCACGCTGGGTCGGGCGAGATCTACGGTGCGCCGCGCGTGCACGCTACGCTGGCAGCACAGGGCGCACGACACGGACGCAAGCGCATTGCGCGGCTGATGCGCGAGGCGGGCCTTGTCGGCGTCAGCCGCCGGCGCGGAGGCGTCGTGACCACGCGACGCGACCGGGAGGCTCGCCCCGCGCCCGATCTCGTGGATCGCAACTTCTCGGCCGAGGCCCCCAACCAGCTCTGGGTAGGTGACATCACCTTCGTGCCGACCGCCGCGGGCTTCCTCTACCGCGCCGTGGTGATCGACGCCTGGAGCCGCCGCGTCGTGGGCTGGTCGATGGCCAGCCACCTGCGGACCGAACTCATGCTCGACGCACTGGAGATGGCCATCATGCAGCGGCGGCCGCGCGATGTGATCCACCACTCCGACCAGGGATCGCAATACACGTCGCTGGCCTTCGGCGGTCGCTGCCGCGAAGCGGGCGTGCAGCCCTCCATGGGCTCGGTGGGCGACGCCTCCGACAACGCAATGTGCGAGAGCTTCTTCGCGACGCTGGCGTGCGCGTTGCTCGACCGCCGGCGCTTTGCCTCTCAGGCACACGCCCGCATGGCCGTGTTCACCTTCACCGAGGGCTTCTACAATCCCGTGCGCCTGCACTGCGCGCTCGGTTATCGCTCACCCATCCGCTCCGAGCAGGAGATGCTCGCCAACCCCTGATCCGCAAGCGTTCCACCGCTCCACCAGAGCGGGTCAACTCCAGAGAGCGGAGGTCAGTCACACACCTCCAAGCGGACGCTCCTAATCCGAGCCAACCTCGTCGTAGTCGCGTGGAACAAGATCTACCGCCTGATTTGGCGGACTGTAGCGGCTGCGCTCAAAAAAGGTGAGCCACCAGAGGGCTGTGTGAAGCGTGCCCACATTTACAACTTTTGGTGAGATAGAGGACTTAGTGCCGTGTCAATCTGAGCGCCGGAAAATTACCGGATCGACATGCATCACGGAACCGTGATAACGCCGCCGGAACGCCAATTCGATGCCGTAGCAGAAGGTTCTGCTGTGATGAGTACTCAGCCAAATTACGAAAATCCATGGGAAGAAGCACAAAACAACAGATCGTATTGGTATCACACGATGGCGTTTCCAGATGGGGAAACCATTCGCGGAAGCTGGACGATCGAAGACTTCGACCAGTACATCGGTGGGTACGATTTGAGTGGCAAGACTGTTCTAGATATAGGCACGGCCTCCGGATTTCTAGCTTTCAGTGCTGAGAAGCGTGGAGCCCAAGTCACCGGCTTGGATGCGGCTTCGATCGACGAATTTAGGCACGTCCCCTTCTCAGACAGCTTGTCTTACAAAGACATTCGACAATTTAAAGATGTATGGACACGGGACAATCTGATCCCGATCAAAAACTCATGGTGGCACGCCTGGGCCAAAAACAACTCGAAAGCTAAGTGCGTCTACGCACCCATGCCAGAGCTGTACGAGTGGCCGGAGCAGATGTTCGATGTGGTCATGGCCGGGGCGATCGTTGAGCACCTATCCGAACCCGTGTTTGCGATCGGAGCGTGGGCGCGCCTCGCGCGCGAGGCGGTCTTAATCCCCTTTACCGATGTCATCCCGGTCGATGACTTGATAATGCGACCGATCACACCGCTCGATAACAGCAAAATTAATTACGTATGGTGGCACCTTTCGCGAGGACTTTACAATAAGATTTTCAACAATCTAGGGTTCGACGTGCATTATACTTTAGCTCAAGCTGAGCACCACGATGACGTGAATGGCTCGACGATCGCCAAGCGACCCTCGATCATCGCGGTTCGGCGGGGTACCGAGGCGCATCGCACATTTAAGGTGGATCCAAGCCTAACATTCACGATGCCCGAGCCCGAACCCGCGGTTCAGGTGCCCCAGGATACACCCGCGAGGCGGCCCTGGTGGCAGAGGCGAGGATCGTCGTCTGGATCTGGTTCGCACTGAGGACCGACATCCTCGACCACGTTCGCCAGACCTGGGTCGTCCCGGCCGCATAGGATCATGCTTTCGAGGGGCGCACGGCGTCGGCGGCGTCCGCTTTGAAATATCTACAGCTTGGAAGCGGACGTCCTCCGGTTTCGCAATGGGTCGTGAGCGTGCACGGGGGCGATATCCGCGTCCGTCGATTACTGCCCGAAAGGAGACCGGCGGAAAACCACCCATTTGGGACGCTCATCATCGCCGCTGTGCGCCATGAGCAGACACCAACCCACCGCCCGACGGCCGACATTCAGGTTCTGCTGAACGGCCGTCCGGTGTCGACCCTTCGCAGACCCTCGGAAGGTCCGCTCTGCGGTCGGTTGGCGGATGATGGCCTGGAAATTTGACGCGTGTCCTCGCATCCCCTCGTTTCATGCCAAAAGCTCAAAAAACCAACCTGTGATGGATGCTGACGTTTGATCCTTCCAATCGTGATCGAGAGCGAAATTGGGATTGCTGCATCTAGAAATTGAGCGCACGGTGCCTGAGGCTACGCAGAAGTGATCCTTGTGCGGGCATGCAGGACGAGACGGAGTGCGAAGGATGGACCGTCCCCGTGCAGATCGGTGCCTTGAAGTTGCCCGTGAGTTGCGCGCGGCGGCCGAGGAGACGCGGCGGACGCTCCAGGCCTCGCGCGATTTGGTGCGGCGATCCCGCGCGCAAGCCGTCACCGGGCCGTCGGCACCCGGCGACGACCCGGGTCCATCGAAGCATTTGGTGACGTCTCTCATCGAGGCCTACGAGGCCGCGGACGACGATCCTGACCCTCAGACCCGCCTGCTCCTCGGCCGCGTGCTCCATCATGTCGGCCGTCGCGTCGCCGGCGTGATGGGGCCGCGGGCAGCCGGTATCACCTTGCAGTGATCGCCGTGGCGCAAGGATCGGCGGAGAAACCACGATGAACGGTGACGATCCGCAGGACGACGCGCGCGGTGCGCTGGTCCGCATCGCCCGTACGCTGGGCGTCCCGGTCGCGACCTTCCTGACGGCCGATCCTGCTGATACTCCGGATATCGAAACCGTCGTTGAGGGCCCTGATCATCTCGCCGAAGTCATGGCGCTGCTGCGTCTGTTCGTGCGGCTGAAGAGCCCCGAGGCCCGAGCCCGCTGCCTCGCCTACGTCGTGCAGGAAGTCACGCACGACGGTTGATCCGCGCAGCTGTCCTCGACATCGGGCGAGAACACGTGATGCTGAATTTCGACGAACGGCGCGGCATCGATCCGAAGGTTCAGAACGCGGTGATGGACCAGGACCACTTTCCGATCATCGGCGTCGGCGCATCCGCGGGCGGCATCGAGGCGATGCGGGGCTTCTTCCGCGGGGTGCCGGAGACACTGAGGGCCGCCTTCGTCGTCGTCACGCATCTCGGCCGGGAGCACAAGAGCCTGCTCCCGGACGTGCTAGCCCGGTTCACGCCGCTCAAGGTCGAAGCCGCCGCCGACGGCGTCCTGGTCGAGCCGGGCACCGTCTACGTCATGCCATCCGGTTTCGTCATGGGCATCGCGGGAGGGCGGCTGACGTTGACTCCGCTTGGGGAGGGCCGCGAGACCAAGCCGATCGACATCTTCCTGACCGCCCTGGCCCTCGACCAGGGCGAGCGCGCGGTCGGCGTGATCCTGTCCGGCGGCGACGGCGACGGCGCCATCGGCGTCAAGGCGATCAAGGAGCACGGCGGCCTGACCCTGGCCCAGACCGCGGATGGCTACGGCCCCGAGACCGCCGACATGCCGCTCAGCTCGCTGCGGACCGGCTTCGTCGATTTCGGCGAGACGGCCGAACGGATGGGCGACCGGATCGCCGCGCACGTCGCCGCCGCGCCGAATGCGCTGGCCGACGGGGTTGCGCGGGAGTTCAAGGCCGAGCTCCTCACCGAAATCTTCGCCATCCTCCGCCGGCAGGTCGGCCACGACTTCTCGGGCTACAAGCCGAGCACCTTCGGGCGCCGCCTGCAGCGGCGCATCAGCGTCGTCGGCGCGTCCGGACTGGACGGCTATCTCAAGCTGCTGCGGGCTGACCCGGCCGAGGTTGGGGTGCTGTTCCGGGACTTGCTGATCGGCGTGACGAACTTCTTCCGCGATACCGCTGCCTTCGAGGCCCTGACCACCCAGGTCATCCCAAAGCTGTTCGACGCACGCGTGGCGACCGATGTCATACGGATTTGGGTGCCGGCCTGCTCGACTGGCGAGGAAGCCTACTCCCTGGCCATCCTCCTGCGCGAGCACATGCTCACCCTGGCGGATCCGCCGCGCGTGCAGATCTTCGCCACCGACATCGACGAGCGCGCGCTCACGGTCGCCCGGACTGGCCGGTACCCGAGGGCCTACCTGTCCGCCGTCTCGCCCGAGCGGATCGCGCAGCACTTCGTCGTCGAGGGCGACAGCGCGGTGGTCGAGAAAGCCGTGCGCGACCTGTGCACCTTCGCCCCGCACAGTGTGCTGCGCGACCCGCCGTTCTCGCGCCTCGATCTCGTCTCCTGCCGCAACCTGATGATCTACCTCGGCGTCGAGGCCCAGCAGCAGCTGATGCCGGTTCTGCACTACGCCCTGCGCCCGCGCGGCTATCTGTTCATCGGCATGGCCGAGAACGTGACGCGGTTCGAGGACCTGTTCGAGACGATCGACAAGCAGCACCGCATCTTCCAGGCACGCGACGCGATCCCGCCGGCCCGTTTGCGGCCGATGTCCGGGACGGACACGCCAATCTTGTCGAGCGCGGGCCAGCCGCAGCGGCGCAATGTGACGACGCACGCGGCCCTGCGGCACGCGGTCGAGACGCAGATGCTGTCCGAGTTCACGCCGGCCCACGCGGTCGTGACGCGGACGGGCGAGGCCGTGCACTACTCGTCGCGGATCGGCGATCACCTGGAGGTCGTGCCCGGCCAGCCGACCCGGGAGCTGGCCGCGATGGCGCGCAAGGGCCTGCGACTGGATCTCCGGACGGCCCTGCGCGAGGCGATCGAGGGCAACACCCTGGTCGTGCGCGAAGGCATCGGCGTCGAGCTGCCGGACGGCCGTTTCCAGTCGATCTCCCTCGTGGTCAAGCCGCTGACCACGCCCGGCGCAATTGAGCCGCTGTTCCTGGTCGTGTTCAAAGAAGCCGCCGCGCTCTTCGAGAAGGAACGTCAGCAGGCCCTGGAGGCGAACGAGCGGGACACGGCGCTCCAGGGCCTGGAGCGCGAATTGAGCGTGACGCGCGAACGGCTCCAGGCCGTGATCGAGGAATACGAGACCTCCCTTGAGGAGCTGAAATCCTCGAACGAGGAGCTCTACTCCGTCAACGAGGAGATGCAGGCCGCCAACGAGGAGCTCGAGGCTTCGAAGGAGGAGACACAGTCTCTGAATGAGGAGCTTCAGACAATGAATTCCGAGCTCACGTCCAAGATCGAGGCCGTCGACCAGTTGACCGACGATCAGGCCACTTTGTTCGAGGGCATGAACGTCGCGAGCGTGCTCCTGACACCGGATCTCCACATCCGTATGTTCACGAACGCAGCTGCGCAGATCTTCGGCTTGCAGCCGAGCGACGTAGGCCGGTCCCTGCGCAACTTCTCGGCGCCGATCCCCCTGGCATGGCTGCTGGACGAGATCCCGACGGTGCTGGCTGCGAACCGGCCCTCCGAGCGGACGATCGAGGGGGCGGACGGCGCCCGTTACCGGGTCCGGCTGATGGCCTCGTCCCGCAAGGGCGGCCGGAGGCCCGGGATCGTGGCCAACTTCACGAACCTGCTGGAGCAGGAATGACCGGCGGATCTGCCCAACACGCCCGGGATCTTGGCGGCCAGCACGCGCTGGTGCGATCGGAGATGCTCGACAGCGTGAGCGCGGCGGGGGAGCGGCACGGTTTTGCAGAGCCCGGCCGCCTTTGGTCTCGGGGGGGCGGATCGTAACGCCGGCCTGGGCCGAAGGTGAAGCGTCAGCTTTCTGGCAGTCGAAAGGTCCGAAGTTCTGTTCTCCAAGGGCGCGGCTGATCGACCAAGATTTCCGCGGTACGGCCTCAGCCTTGACGTTACAAATCGATTAGAGCACGCTGGCATGAAGAGGGTACCTTCATCGCAGACGATAGATGCCTAAGTTCTACTTCCATCTCCGTGGTCCAGACGGTCTGGACTACGACGACGAAGGCTTGGAGCTCGCCAGCGTTGAGGCGGCCTATCTTGAGGCCTTCAAGGCGGTGCCGGGAATGGGCTCCGATCTGGCCTTCACCGCGAAGAACCCAATCCGGTATGGCTTCGAGATCACCGATGCGCACGGTACCACTTTGATGGCGGTGCCTTTCGCCGAGGTGCTCGATCGCGGGCGAAAGCGCACAGAACAACCGGTCAAGCTACAGTTCCACAAAGGTCGAGCGGAGATGAGGCGCACAGCCGCGCTGATTGTGGAGCTTCGCCATGCGCACGCGAAGTTGAATGTGACGCTGGCAGAGACCCAGCGTCTCCTCGACATCGCGAAGCGAACTGGTTGCCAGTGGTAAGGGCAAGAAGAGGCCTCACTGGTTGGACGCGGAATGGCCGCTCTCGGGAGATGGGCTAAGGTCTGCAGACCACCCTTCTCGGACTGTAGGTCTCCCGCCTGCTGGTGTCCGAGATGGGGCGGCGAACGCTGCCTCGCCCCCTCGGATCACCGCCGCTCCTCAGATCCCGATGAGGCGCTGCTTCATACATCGAAGTCGGATCACGGCGAGGTTCGCAATGTGATCCGCGTCAGCTCGGAAGGGCGCCCGAGCCGAAGTGCGAAGCCCGGCCAAAGCCCCGTGCCGTTGCTGACGTAGAGCCGCATGCCCCCGATCTGGTACGCCCCGGAGACGAACCCAGCATTGCCCCGGGCCACCAGCCGGTCCAGGCCCCGGATCATGCCGCCATGCGTGTGCCCGGACAATTGCAACCGCACTCCCTGCGCGGCCGACCGCGCGGCGTTGCCCGGCTGGTGATCCAGCAGCACGACCGGCGCATAGGCCGGGGCGCCGGCCAGCGCGGCGGCGAGATCGGGCCCCGGATGGCCCGTGACGGGCGCCGAGCGGTCGGTCACGCCCGCCACCACGAGCGCCTCGTCCGCCCGCCTGAGGACCGTGTGGGCATTGGCCAGCATGCGGATCCCCAGCCCAGCGAGGTGGCGCATCCAGGCTTCGTAATCGAAAAAGTATTCGTGGTTGCCCGGCACGGCCCAAACCCCGTCCGGCGCCGTCAGGGCGCGCAGTGGCGCGACATCGCTCCGCCGGGACGCCAGGGAGCCGTCGATGAAGTCGCCCGTCACCACGATCAGGTCGGTCCGGAGGGCGTTGGCGCGGGCGACGACGGCCTCCGCCCATCTCATGGGGAACAGGCGGCTGATGTGCAGGTCGGAGAGATGCAGGATCGTATAGCCGTCGAAGCCGTGGGGCAGGTCCGGAATCGCCACCGTCACGTCCTTCAGCGGCGGCACGCGCAGGGCCTGACCCACGGCCAACGCCGCCAGGACCAGGGCCGCAAGTCCTGCCGCGTAGCGCCAGCTCATGGCGACCACCCATCCCCCTCCGGGCAGGACGCCGCCAATCAGCGCCGAGGCATCGAGGGCTAGGAGCATCGCCGCCGTCAGCGCGAGCGCACCGAACATCCAATTGAACAGGATCACCACCGGGCGGGGGAACTCGGGCGCGAAGACCGATCCGGAGGAGAGGCGACACCACAGATGATACTGGGACGCGACGAGCAGGAGGACGATCACGCTGAGCTTGAGTGCGAACGGCCACGGGCTGGGCCACACCACGCGTGCGATGACATAGACGGCGGGCAGGCTGGGGATCAGTCGAATCATGAGCCGCTACATGGCGAGCGGCATCCGCAAAGCAAAGCTTACGGCTTGAGCCCAGGTCCGCGACGGCCTATGTGGCCGCCGCGGTCATCGTCAGATGTCGGTCTGCGCGGACATCACCAGCGCGTCGTCCACCTCTGTGCCGAGGTAGCGCCCCGTGCGTTCAAGCTTGGTGTGACCCAGCAGCAGCTGGCAGGGGCGCAGGTTGCCCGTCCGTCGGTAGATCAGCGCCACCTTCGTCCGGCGCAGGCTGTGCGTGCCGTACCCGGCCGAGTCGAGCCCAACCAGCGTTACCCATTCGTCGACGAGCCGGCCATACTGTCGCGTCGTCAAGGCTCGCCGGGGCGGCTGCGGCGCGGGAAGAGCCAGTCACTTGCCCTGACCTGACCGGTATCTTGGACCGAGCCGGTTGAGAGGCGCCTGCAGGGTGGCGGCCATGGGTAGCCGGAAGGCCAGATCCGGGTCGCTGACGGGCGCGGGCGGGCGATCGCCCAGCGACGAATGCGGTCGAACGCGCTCGTAGGTCGATGGCCGGAGACCGATCACGATCCGCGCCGCGTTCAGCGCGGAGAAGATCCCCCTGGCGTAGGCACGCGTCACGAAGCCTGCCGGTGCAGCTCTCGTAAGTCACCGTTCTGCCACGGGGATCCTGGCGTGATGTACCGGATCTGTGAGCCAGCCTCGGTGACCCATTTGCGCAGCGCCTTCGAGATCGTCTCGGGGCCGGTGTCGCAACGGATGTGTTCTGGGATGCCGTGCAGGCCCATCGCCTCCGCCAGCGCCGCGACCACGCCGACGCTGTCGATGCGCCGCGCCACCTTCAGCGCGCTGCCCGCAGCCGCGCGGTGATCCGATTTCGAAGAAAGATGGGCTGGCGACCCCGGCAGGGCTCGAACCTGCGACCTGCCGCTTAGAAGCATTCCGCTCGATATACTGTTAAATCACTGCTTTTTCGCGTGTTTTTGCCCAGAGCAGTTCTCATCTCGGGACTTTCCTCGGGACTTCATGCGACGGGCGGCGGCATCGGCCGCCGTCTCGATCATCGCGTCACGCAGGTCGTCGAGATCCGCGTGGGCGTACTTCTCAGTCACGCTGAGCGACGAGTGGTTGAGCAGCTTTTGAACGATCTTGAGGTTCTTCGTCGCCCGGAGGGTGCGAGTGGCACTCGTGTGGCGCAGGTCGTGGATTCGGAAGTCCGCGACCCCGGCCTTGTCTAGCCCGCGCCGGACGTGCGTCGAGAAGCCATGGTAGGTGATCGGGTAGACCTCACCCTTCACAAAGCGGCGCTTCGAAGTCGGGCACAGCCGCGTGCGCTGGCACCGGTAAGTGAACACGTGCGTCTCGTGCTGCCCGCGCAGCGGCCAGAGCAGCAGGTGCAGTTCGGGTGTGATGGGGATCTCGTGACCTTTGCCGCCTTTGCCGATCACGCGAATGACCTCGGCGCCGAAGTCGACCTGCCCCCACGTCAGCGACGTGACCTCGCGGCGGCGTAGGCCAGTGATCTGAGCGAACAGGCGCGGCGCCCGGTACTCCTCGCGCTCGACGGCCTCAAGGCGCCCCTCTTCTTCATGGCGCAGCTCGCGCACGCGCTCTCGCGGCTCGGGCAGCATGTGTTCGGTCCAGTTCGGCTCGTCAGGGAGAGCCACCTTCCAGGCCTTTCGCGCCCGGGTCAGAACGCGACGCAGGAGCTGCGTGACGGAACGATTCACCTGCCCCGGGGATACGAGGCCAAGCGGCGCCAGCGGCTTTCCTGGCCGCTTCCTGCGCGCGGCGTTGACCTTCGCCTGTCCGCGGCGGCGCGCGACGAGCTGACAAAGCGTGTCGTCGGTGATGTCTTTGAGCGGCGTGGTCGGGCCGATCCAGTCCACAAGGCGCTCAAGGTTGCGTTCGGTTTCGCGGGCGGTCGCCGTGTGCATGCCCCGCTCGTTCCAATACCTCATCGCTGCGACATCGATCGTCATCGGCGCGCTCCGCGAGCGCCGGGCGCGCGTTACCTGCGCCTCCGCTTTGCGGATCTCAGCTTGTTCTATCGCTTCGGCTCGACGCCGTTCGGTCTCTTGTGTCGATCCGTAAAACTGATGACCGCCGCGCCGGAAGTCGAAGAGGAAATATGGCGAGCCTTTGGGCTTGTATACAGACATTCCTCGCGAGCCCTTTTATTGAGAAAGCCCAAAACATCGGACTGCGTAAACTCTCTTCTAGGACGTTTCTCGCCGAAGCCCTTCAAGACGTACCGGATGTTTCCCGCACGGACGTGCTGTCGCAAGGTCTTCTCATCCATCCGGAGCAACCGACAGATAGCGGCTGGCGGCAGCGTTGGAGACTCGGCAAAAGCCGCGGAAACAGCAGCCGGCACATCGGTGGACACGAAAACCTCCTGATCGTCAAAGAAGGGCTGGGCTTGGCAAGTCCTGCCTCGGAACGCCCTTAGCCCCGCTCGATCTAGCCCTGGCATTTGGCCTCAAGCGTCCGCCTGATTGGCGTACGCCTCCGGCAGGGGCACGCCGCGCGCCTTCACTGCCGGGCTGATGAATGCGCCGCCGTCGGCCCGCAGGCACACCGCCTCGGTGTACCAGTCCAGCCCGTGGGTGTCGCCGAAGTGGTCGACCGAGATGGCCTGATAGATACCGTCGGTCGCCACGATCTGATCGAGCAACCGGTTGGACCCCTCGGCCATCGTGACGGGCGAGTAAGCGGCCTGGTTAATCGAGGCCTCGTCAATCTGCAGCTTCGTGCCGATCTGGCAGTTCGGCTCCATCAGCATGCGGACGATGACACCATCAATGGTCGCCTCGGGGCGGCCGATCATCCCGGTTTGGCTGTTGAGCTTGATCGTCGAGCCGGGCTTGAACTCGCCGTTCTTCCGGACATTCACCTTGCCATTCTCGAAGTTGAAGGTTGCGTTGGCGCCCTGGCAGAGCGTCCGCATCGCGTCGCGGGCCATGCCGTGCAGGGTGGTCCCGCGGATAGCCTTGGATGGGCCGAGATCGGTGATGTAGCCGGGTCGGAGTCCGTGCTCGGCGAAAGCCTTCATGCACGCGTCGACCACGTCCCGCTTGGTGTGCCCCTTCTCTAAGGCGGTGTTCACGACAGCGTAGCCGTTGCCCTTGTATCCGGACCGGGCCAAGATCGCGAGATAGGTGTCCACCGGGTTTTCCCGGCCGGCGCGCTTCTGCATCAGGTCGCCATCGAATATCAGGCCATGCACATCCTGATATCCGGCCTCGATCTTCACGTTGTCGAACTCTTTCGAGATCTTCTGTTCGGTCTGTCGCGATAGATTATAGATGTACGCCTCAACGTGCTGTGGCGTCTGACTTTCATAGGATTTTACGACAAACCGAACCCGGAACTGCGACAGGTCAAGTGATAAGCCAGACTTGCCGAGAGTGATATTGAAGTATCGCTGAAATTTCTTTGCCATGGCCGGTATCCTTCGAACGTCAAGATCACCGGATCACTGACTTGATGCCGTCAAGTCCGAACATCCCGACGCTGCGCTGCCCCTGTTGCACCAGTTCTGCCGTCTGCCGCGCCTCGCTGCCCTGGATATTGAACGTGTTGTGCTGCGTCAGCGTGGCCGAGCGGCTGTTGTCCGTGGATGCGGCCAGGGGCGGCGCTTTCTCGGGGCTGAATGCCGGCGCGAAAGTCGGCCGGCGCGGCGCGGCCTTGTCGCCCGCATGTGCCGTCGGTGCCTCGTTCATGGCCTCCTTCGACGCAGCGTCCGCCTTCGATGCGTCACCCGTGGTCTTGTAGACCTCGTTCCACCGCTTGATCCGCGTGGCCTCGCGCTTCTCGATGTCCTGCGGCGACTCCGCGGGTTTCCCCGCCCCCGCGCCGGGCTTGGCCTCCGGCGGCATCAGCTTGTCCAGGCCCTTCACGGCGCCGGCCAAGTCGAGTTGCTGGGATCCCGACGCAAGGAAGCGCTCGACCCGCGCCTGATGTTGCGACTGCATCCGTGCGACGTGCTGCGCGATCGTGCCGTTTCCGTCGTTCTTCTCCGAACTGACGTAGGGGTTGCCCCCGTTGATCGTCTTGTAGAGTTGCATCAGATCCATCCCGGGCTTGAACCCGCGATGCTTTAGAAAACGAACCACAGCCGGCATCTGCTCTGCAAAAGTCTGCTGCTGATTGGCGCCATAGTCACGCTGCTCGGGTTCTCCAAACTGGATGAGGCCGATATACCGATTGTTCTTTCCGCCTCGGATCGAAGGCGAGAACCTCCCGCCGGTCTCATAGCTGATGACGGTCGCAAGATCCTTCGGAGATGTGCCGAGTTCTTTTGCGGCTTGCTTCAATACGTTGACGTTGTCGCCGTTAAAATTGTAATTCGTCTTATCGATTTCGGCGGCACGCGCGGCACGGCGGCGGATGCCTGCGCCGCCGCGGCCCTCGCCCGCCTCGGCCGAGCCCCCGCCAAATAGCCGCTTGGCCCGCTCCCATTTGTCGCCCATCCACTCGCGCACGCGGGCGCGGCGGTCGATCCCCTCTTGCTGCAACACCGCCTGATCGGGATCCTTGGCGGCCTCCTCGGGCGTCTGGTAGCTGTGCCCGGTGGCGACGGCGCCGATCAGCATGGGCAGGCCGAGGCGAAGCGCCATCAGCCCCCAGGCGGTCGATACGGACGTGATGGCCGCGACGATGCGCAGCGCCCACGAGCCGACCATGAAGGCCGCGAACAGTTCCATGGTGCCTTGCAGGCCACCATGACCGGTGATCGAGGCGGCAAGCTCTCCGATCTTGGTGACGACCGGGGCGAGCTCCTTCACGATGGCGATGCACGCCTTGGCGAACGCCATGGCCGCGTCGCCGATCTGCACGAGGCCTTCCCGAATGGCGTCCGGGTTCTGCCGGATCCACTCGATGATCTGATCGATGAAGGCTTTCAGGGCCGGCGCGAGGTCCGAAAGGATCTTTTCCGAGACCAGCGTGACGACCATTTGCAGCCGCCGGAGCGACTGCATGAACTCCTGGCCCTTCCGGGCCGCCTCCTCTTGGTTCATCCCGATCGAGCGGGCGTATTCCTCCTGTTCGTGGCGCAGCCGGGCGAGCAATTCGGGTTGCTCGCGCATCGCGCGCATCGTGTCCTCGTCGACCCCGAGCTGCTGCGCATAACCCAAGGCCACATAGGCCGGCATTTTCTGCGTGGCCTTGCCGAACTCCTCGAACAGCTTCGTGGTGTCGCGCAACCGGCCCTGCGCGTCGCGTGTGCGGATCCCGATCGCCTTGAGCAGGGACTCGGCGCCGGGGTCGGTGCCGACCCGCCGGCCGAAATTCGAGAGCGAGGCCTGCGCAGCGCTGGCCGAGGTGCCGAGCTGCGACAGGGCATAGGTCATCGCCCGCAGGCTGCCGACGGACGTGTTCGCCCGCTGCGCCGTGTAATAGATGCTCTCGAATCCCTGCGCGATCTGCGCGATTGCCTTCGCGACCGCGACCGCAGCGCCTTCCAGGCCCCGGGCCAGCAAGTCGGCCTGTAGGGTTGCCGACCGGATGGCGTCGGTGAACTTGCGCTCGGATGAGCTGTCCACCTTGAACACGAGGCCGACAAGAAATTCTTTGATGGTGTCGGCCATTATTACACCAGTCCATTTGTAGGAAAGGCGCGCTATCCAGCGGGCCGGTCAGTATTGATCGCTCGAAAGGGTCGGCGCCGTCTGGTGTTCAGGCAAACGGCGCCGAGTGGGGTGGTTACGAGGCGACGCCCCCTGCGCCCATCCGCACCGCTGATGCGATACGGGTCCGCGGTAGCCGCCCGGACGAGGGAACGGGTCCACTACCGCAGCTCGATCGGGCGTCAATCGACCCGGGGAAGCTCGGTCTGCGGGTCGCGCATGAGAGCGGCCCGCGCATCGCGCCATAACGCTTCCTGAGCCTGCGCTGCAGGCAAGACGTGGGTGTCGAAATCGCGTTTGACGGGTAAGGCCGCCTCGACACTGGCGGGGATACGGTTCGGGCCGCCCTGCGCCGACCGGTAGAAGCCACGAAGCACACGACGCAGGCCGGCGGCACGCTCGTCGGCAGCGACCAAGTCGGCCGCGAGCGCCGATGCGTGCTCGGCAACGATCCTATCCCGGGCGAGCCCGGCCGCGTGCTGTGCCTGTACGGTCAGGAGCCGGGCCGCCTCATGGTCGAGGTGCATCGCGTCCAGAGCGGCGGTGATGACCTCGACGGCGGCCAGGGCCTCGGCCTCGGCTGCCATCGCACCCGAGAGCGTCGCGGCGCCGTCGGGCCGCTCGCCCTGACAGCCGCCCTCGAACCACGCCTTCATGTCGGCGGCGCTGGCCTCTCGCGCCGAGATGACCGCCGTCCGAGCAACCGCGTGGCGGGCGTCCGCCTCGCCCTTCTCGCGGACCCCGATGCTGATCCGATCGACCACGAGCCGTTCACCGGCCTGCGCGGCGTCGATCGCCTCGATGAGCCCCGCAAGAGCAGCCCGGCAGCTTGCCATGCCGTCGGCCGGCGGCAGCGGCAGATACGGATTATCGAACCGCACCGCGCGCTCCCGTTCGGCTTCCTCGGTCGGCGGCGAGGGCGTCCAGGGTGCTACCGGGGACTGCATCATGGTCGGGGTCATGGTCATTCCTTCGGCGGGAGGGGCACGCCTCACGGCGGGCCTGCTGCGGGTCGAGATGCCGGCTAGTACAGGACCTGAACTGAGGCGTTGGCTCCGGCCTTCGACAGATCAGCGTCTACGACCGCGAGGCCATCGATGCGTGTTCCTTGGCCGCCAGTCCCATCGCCGACCATGAGCGTGCCACCGCCCTGCAGCTTCAACCCGACCGTCGATCCGCCGCCGGAACTCGTGACGATGACACCGCGGCCGGGGGGCACAGGCGTGCCCGGCGTCAAGGTGACAGCACGGGTGTAAGTTTCGGGGCCTGCCGTGCCGTTCGCCGGGATCGGAGAGACCGGAGGACCGCCGAGGGTCACAAGACCACCCACAGCCGCGAAAGCGGTGATGATGGCCGTTCCGACTGCAGATGCCGCCGCCATGGCACCATCCTCGAACGCAGCGACGGGGCGGACATCACCGCTCCCATTATCGAGGATCATCGAGAGGGCCGCACGCTGGACCGACTCGCCGGGACCGGCAGCCGCCGCAACCCGGGACAGCTTGAGGGTGAAGGGACCCACGGTCCCAAACGTGCGCAGTAGATCAGGCATGTCGGTTCCTTCGTCGGGACGGGCCGCAATCCTGCGGTCCTGCTTGGACCCGGGGAGCTATTCGTCTCCCCGCGTTGATTTACGAAGCTCGCTTGCCCCACACCTCGGCGTTGCGCCGGTTGATGTCGGTCGGGCTTGTGGTGCGGGCCGGGCCAACGGTGCCGGGAAAGCCGCCTCCCGAGGCGTCAGCGGTGAAGCCAGGCGGTAGCGTCGGGCGGGTAGGAGTCGCGCCCGCCGGCTTCCGAGCATGCACCTCGGCGTTGCGGGCGTTGATCGCTGCGATGGGTCCGGTCCGCAGCCGGTCGACGGCGGCCCGGCCCTGCGCACGAATGACTTCGTGGGCGGCGTCCGCGGTGGCACGGGCCTGCCGGCGCTGGAATGCAGCGCTGACCTCCGCAATCCCTCGACCGACCTCGGCGAGGCTGTCGCGGATGCCCGCCAGCTTGGCCGCGTCATAGGTCGGGCGAGGCATGGGGGCGAGCGCACGGGCCGGTGGCGCGTGATCCGCCACCGTGAAGCGCTCGGGGGCCTCGGCACCGTACTGGCGCAAGCGGCTGATTTGCTCGGGGGTCAACAGGTTTACGAAAGTCATTGCGGAGTCGTTCCTTCGTCAAGCGTCCGTCGATAAAGATCAGCGGCTTCCTCAGCCGTCATCTCGCGGGTAATCAGCTCAACGGGGCCTTCCCCGCTCGATCCAGACAAAGCCACCTTCGTCGGCAAGCCAAGGTGTCGGCCAAGCTCGACGAGCGCAGCAACCTTGGGGTGGAGTTTTACTGTAATAGAACCGTCCCGCGAGCGCTTGATTTCAGAAATACATGCCGCCGCCGACGGACTCAGCTCGGCCCAATCTTTAAGCACGAGTTCAGTCGAAACCTTTGTGATGGGCTCGCCATCATCGTTTTCGTCACCGGTCTCGATAATCAGCGTCCGCCACTGCAGCACCTCGCGCAGATCGGAAAAGCCGATCCGGGCCAGTTCGGCCGCGACCCGCGCCATGGTGATGCCGGTGGCCGCCGCGGCCTCGGCCTGGGCATCCGCGATGGCCTTCACCACCGACGGGTTCTTCATGAGGTCCGGAGCACTGTCGGCGCTGTATCCGGCAGCCACGGCAGACGCGCTCGCAATACCGGCGGTCTCGCCTACCAAGAAGGCGCGGACGAATGCATGCTGGCGGGGATTGAGCGGGTTCACAGGGCTGTTTCTTTTCCAGTGATGGGCGCCCCGGCACCCGGAATGATTGCGACGACCCGGCCCTTCCTGGCGGTCGGACGTTTAGGCACTTCGATCGCCCGCCGGGCGCGTTCCAGGGCGTAGGCCATACGTGCGAGATCTGAACTGTCGACGGACTCGCCGGCCGCGAGCTTTCCGAGGATGATCTCCTGTTGGACGCAGAGGCCCGCGTATACACGGCAGGATGATTGTGCCTCGATAGAAAGGTTTTCGATCCCGCCACGATCTTTGAATAATTGCGCGAGTAAATCCGCGAGCCGCCTGTATTCCGGGGTCTTTCGGGTTGTCCGTGTCAGGAAAGGCTTTCGGCCGTTGGTAACTGCAGATCGGTGCTTCCTGACCGACACCCCAACGCTCGCCTGTGTCATGCCGATGCTCCGGGCGGTCAAACAGGTCGAGGCGATCCCGGACGATCCCGGACAACCGCCATCCGAACACCCGCACCGATTGAATGATGGATCGGACTTGCATCCGGATACGATCAAATTGCCTTCGCTGATGAATGTCTTAAACCGTTGCCAGCAAAACGCAATGACCGATCATGGACGGTACTTGAATATGACTTGGTATGGCGTTGGATATGTTTTTGATGGGTCGACTTTAATTGACATATCTTGTCTGTGCTCTGTCGTAAATGACTGTCACAGCGACTGACAAAACTCGGTGTTTCGACGACGAGCCGTTGACGAACGGTCCAAACGTCTGCGACAACGGTGGTCGTGGAAAATGTAAAAGCGGCAGTTTCGATGTCGGAAGGTCGGTTCGTCGCTTACTATCGGGTCTCGACGGCGAGACAGGGTCGATCCGGCCTCGGGCTGGAAGCTCAGCAGGCCGCAGTCCGGGGACACCTCAACGGCGGGACGTGGTCGCTCGTCGCCGAGGTCGTCGAGATCGAGTCCGGCAAGCGCAACGATCGGCCCAAGCTCGCCGAAGCCCTGCGCCTCTGCCGGTTGCACATGGCCACGCTCATCATCGCGAAACTTGATCGCCTCGCGCGTAACGTCGCCTTCGTCTCGGCGCTGATGGAGTCGGGCGTCGAGTTCATCGCCGTCGACTTTCCCCAGGCGAACCGGCTGACCGTTCACATCCTCGCAGCAGTCGCCGAACACGAGGCCAAGGCCATCAGCGAGCGTACCAAGGCTGCCCTGGCCGCCGCGAAGGCCCGAGGGGTGATCCTCGGCGGAGCGCGCCCTCACCTCGCGGCTACGTCGGCCAAGGCTCGCGCCGCAGGTCTCGCAGTCCGGCAGGCCAAGGCCAGAACCCGAGCTGCAGACCTGCTGCCAGTCATCGCTGAGATCCGGGCGGCCGGCGCAATCACGCTGACGGCCGTGGCGGATGCGCTAAACGCCCGAGATATCCCGACCGCGAGAGGAGGGCGGTGGTCGCCTGTTCAGGTCTCGCGAGTTGAGGCGCGCGCGCCCTGAACGAAAAGAGGTCGCCCCAATGAGACGACTCAGTATTACCTAATAGGCTAATGCAGAGGGGCAATGTCCGAGTATATCACGTGATCAAGTATGCTAAAAGCATTCGCTGAATGTTCATCGCTTGCTAAAATTGCGTCTAGAGCATCTCTGTAAGATTTCATGCGATTTATCGAGGCATCTATATCTATAGAAACACCGCCAATCACATGGTAGTCTTCGACTTCGTTCTTAACGCGCCAAACATTTATGATGAACCCGTAATCTTGAACGAGAGAAAAGCTGGCTGCTTTATATGACGGAAAGATACCTCGTCTGATGTCAAGTTTAACCGGAACATCGTTCATTCCACTTGTCAGAATGCGTAAACCGCGCGCGTCCTTTGATATAGCATTGAAATCTATAGCGCCGGATCTTAAATTTGAAGCTGATATCATGAGATCTGCTGCCTAATCCCTACTTAGAGTGAAGTTTTTTCATTCTGAGTATGAAGAAACACTCGAAAAAGTAAGGTTGTCCATGCGAGCATGAAGAGCCATCATCAGATTAGCTGCTCGCATAGCTCTATGATGATTCCCAGCTTCTATCGCCCG
Source organism: Methylobacterium sp. J-030 (assembly GCF_022829545.1). Classification (GTDB taxonomy): domain Bacteria; phylum Pseudomonadota; class Alphaproteobacteria; order Rhizobiales; family Beijerinckiaceae; genus Methylobacterium. Next base: position 49,824 of record NZ_JAKSYM010000172.1, read on the forward strand.
GCTATGTACGGCCTCGGCATATTTGTAGCTTCGGTCCCGTCGAAGAATTTCAGGGCTATCTTTAGTTAAATGCATCTTCATGACCTCATTAAAACTGCTTTGTTTTTCCGGTAAGCACATGCCACTTACCATTGTACTTACGATGATCGACTATTTTGGCTTCATGCCAGATGCCGTCGACAGCTTTCACATAGAAGAGCGTGCCGTCCGGGAAGCGAGCGTCAGCGGGAAACGGCGTTCCGTCAGGCATCCGCATCTCAGCGTTATAAGCGAAAGCTGTCTCCGACATTGTCGCGTTCTGGACCTCAAACACCAACCAAGGTCCACAATGTATTAAGTCAAAATCACAATACAAGTGCGTCAAGCACCGGCTGCCCATCCAAAAATCACGGCAACTCGAAGGTTCACTATAGGCGTTGAGTGTACAATCAGGCACGTTCGCACAACCACACCAAGCGTCCGTCCCGACAGTCTGGATCTCATAGGAAGCCCCAGGACAGCCGCCGGCACAGTTCCCGGCGTGCTCTAGCTCCGATCACCTCGAACCACGCCACCGGCTCTCTCTGCCCCAGGGAACGGCATCCTACGCGACGTAGTCATCCCCGTTGCTTTCCCGACGCCGACCCTGCGCCCGACGCGCGCCCGGGATCTCGGGATCGATCGCAAGGCAGTATTCTCGGATCCGGATCATGGCCTCGTGAACGACCCGGGGCCGCATGCCGTCGCCGAGTACGAGCCTGTTGAACAAGCGCAGCGCTTCGACACCGGCCTTTCTCGCGGTGAGGTGGTGGTCCGTGACCTCGGATCCTCCGGCATGACACGCGTAGGCCTCCGAGCGGCCCGTACGATCAGGGAGGGCCATGACCTCGACCTGTCCGGCAGTGGCCCGAAACCCGGAAGCCGCCTCCGAGAGCGGCGTCCAGCAGACGAGCGCATCCTCAAACGGGATGGTGTCGGCGAGCGCAGGTTCCTTCGGCCACCGGCCCGGTCCGCGTCGTCGGAGTGCCGGACGATCCGCGAGAGAGGCAGGTTCAGACGGCGAGGCCACATCGGGCATGTCACGCTCGGACACCCCTCCCTCAAAACTCAGCCCCGCGTGACAGGCGTGACATCGGGGAGCCCCCCCTACGGGGGGGAGCTCCCCCGTGTCACGGTCCCTGTCACGGTGTCGGGGGGCGTGACAGGCGTGACATTCGTCGTTTGTCACGGGTGTCACGCCTGTCACGGCTACGCTTTCCAAAGCCATTCCTCCCCGTCCCATGCGGCCGTCAGGAACCCGTGTTTTGGGCAGGCGGTCAGTGCGCGCTTGAGGGCCTGACGGATCGTTGCGGCGGCCTTCTCGCCGTCGGTCTCGCCGGTGGCATACCGGCGCCGGAACTCGGTCCGCAGCTCCTCGACAGTGATCGCCTGGACCGTCGCCCCCTGACCCCGCACCTTCACATCGCGGCTATGGGTCAGCATCACCTCGTCGAACGCGCCTTTCAGAGCGACGATCGGCAGGGGGTCTTTCTGCGGTGCCTTACGGGTCGATGGCGGTGGTTGATCCAAGGCGGGATCAAGCACACAGGCCCCGAACGGGTCCCCATCTTCATCGGTGCCGAGTTGAATAAACCGCAGTGAAAACGCCGCGATGGGGCCTTCCTCACCATATCTAGTCTTGGCGAGATTAAGTGAACGCGTAGTGACTTCGCCCGTTACCTGATTGCGGTCGGCCAACACGCTCAGAATCGCGTCGGCGCCACCGCGGTAAGCCGAGGATCCCCGCAAACCGGTTTCTTCGCTCTTGCCGTAGTGGTGGACGGGCATCACCAGGGCGCCCAAGGGCTCCCCGAGCGAGCGCATGTGCCGAAGCGCCTGTTGCGCCTCGGCAGCGTCGTTCTCGTCCTTCATGGCGAAGGCCGCGGCCAGCGTATCGATGACGATCAGGCCGAGACGGACACCGAACGTCGCCTGCATCCGGGCATCGACGGCTCGGATCTTGGCCTGCAAGGCCTTCACCTCATCCGGGTCGGCGAGGTTCGGTACCGCGCCCATCCACGCGATAGGCAGGCGTTTGCCGTCGGCGCGGGCTTGCCGCGCTGCCTCAATCCGCCCCGAGAGCGTGCCCGCGCCCTCTGCAGCCAGGATGAGTGTGCCGACGCGCTCGACGACGCGCCGCCCAAAGAACGGCTCACCGATCGCCAGCGAGACAGCGAGGTCGACGGCGGTGAACGTCTTGCCCGCGCCGGACTGGCCGCCGAGCATCGCCACCCCTTCGACCGGCAGCAGATGCTTGACCAGGTAGCGGGGCGGCTCCGGTGGCACATCACCATCAAACGTGAAGCCGAACAACGTGGCATCGCTGTCCGGGGGGCGGTCACCGGGCAACTCGCTCGTGACCGTGTAGCCCTTCGGATCACCCACGGGGCGCCCCCTTGATGATGTCGTTGAGGTCCGTGCCGGGGGCGTCCGGCATGATGAGGAAGGTTTCTCGCCCGGCCGCCTGCCAGCGGGCAGCGCAGGCGCGGGCCGCGCGCAGGCCCGCCGGGTCATGATCGACCGCCATCCAAAGGCACTCGATGCCGGACAGGACCGGGAATGCCTCGACGTTGCTGGCCGAGATGAGCGACCACACCGGCGAGCTGCCGAACTCCGGGGTGCTCCGGAGCGACAGGGTGGTCTCGATGCCCTCGCCGATCCCGAGGCAGGTGGTGACATCGGCGTCGGCGGTCAGCTTCACAGCCCCGCCAGCAACCATCCCGAGGGCGAGTCGGTCATGCCCGTTCACCTCGACCTTGCGGCCGAGCGCATCGAGCGCGGTCCGATGGATCCCGATCGGGGCATCCGTCACCACGTCTCGCACCAGGGCGACCATGGCGGGCACCGTCCCGCGGCCCCACGGGCAACGCGGGTGGTAGCGCAGGACCACGCCCGCGATCTCGTCCGACAGATCCAGGCATCGCCCGCCGAGATGCGCATCAACGGGCGTGCGGCGCGGGTCGCGCGCTTCATCCCACGTCGACAGGGCGAGGTCGCGTCGGTACCGCGCTTTGGCTTGGGCGTCCTGTTCGTCGCGCTCGCGGGCTTCCTGGCGGCGGCGAGCCTCGGCCGGGTCAATCGATCGAACGAGGCGATGGCGGCCGTCAGCGAGCCTGAGAAGCCCTGCAACGTGGTCCCGGCACGCGTCCCACGAGTCGCCGCAGTAGGAATGGACCACGAAACCATCAGCGTGACTCGCCGAAGGGCGCACGGCGAGGCTACGGTCCCCCGGGCTATGGCCGGGACCCGGCACCAAGGCTTGCAGGCCAGCCACCTCGCCGCCGAGCGCGTGGGCGAGCTCGCGCAGCGTAAGAGAATGCACGGTCATGAGCATTCCCCGATGGTCAGACTGCCAGTATTGCGTTGAATAATTCGCGGGTAAGACGTACCTTGATGCTTCGCCGCCGACCAAAGCGCGAAATCAAGGGGGCCGGTCCCGCGAGGGGTCGGTCCTCTTTGCTTTGTCATGGTGGTTGAGGCCTCTTAGGGCCGCGCCATCGCGTGAGGTGGTCTCGAACCCTGGCGGCCGACCGCCCGGGGTTGCGTGTCCGGCCTACGCGGCTTCCGAGACACGTTCCTTCGCGGCCTGGGCAGCCTCGAACGCGGCGAGGTCCGTCAACCGCCAGTAGCGATACCCAGCGATCCGCATGGCCGGCGCAGGGAAGCCAACTTCCGGGCTGTTAAGCCAAGTGTTGAGGGCCTGACGAGTTACGCCAAACCGTTTCATGATGTACGCAGCCGGGCGATACCCGCCGGCATTGGGATCCGAGTGCTGCATTTGCCGCCATCCTTCTAGCAACACCCGCGAGCATACGCGCCATTACTTGCGATGCAACAACTATAACTGCCGGTTTTATTTGACTAGCCGGTATCAAAACATGCGCAAAAATCATTGTGCGGCAACGTATTTGATTTGTCCGCGCATGCGTTAGACGTGAGATACGCCTTGTTTCGGTCGCTTAATCCGAAAAGCGAAGTCAAATACTAGCGGAGAACGTCTCAAACCCGTTGGGCGGGGAGCTTCCCTCGATCGTCATCATGACCCCGCAGACGAGCTGCCACAGGGCGTTGTGCACGGGGTCGGAGGCGTCAAGGCACCCCTCATAGGCCATCACAACGGCCGTGCTGAGGGCACTGAGACCGTCCATGGTGCGGGGCATGGGTGCATCAATGATCGCCTCGGCTACCACCGAGCAGGCCTCGAACGCGGTTTCCGCCCGTGCAATGCGTGCCGGGGTCTCCCCGGCTCGCAGGGCTCGACGAGCCTTCACATGCTGGCTCCACTTTTCCTGCGCCAGCGGCAGCAGTGCTAAAGCGGCGTCCATGCCAGGGGGGCGCTCGTTGAGGAGAAAGCGGCAGCGGTCATTGATCGAATCGTGGCCGCTTGAGGTGCAGCGGGCCGGGACAGGCTGAAGCGACTGGATAGTGCGGGCGTGCGACATCGTTCGGGCTCCGTGATGGGCTCGTGGCGGTAAATCGGCGGTGGTGAAGGGGTGCGCCTCTGCGGCGCGGATCAGATCAGCGAGACCCGTGGTGCGCTCAATGCGCCGGCGAATCGGATGCGAAGGGTATGAGCATGATGGATCGCCCAAGCGTGGAACTCGCGGGCCTCCGGCTCCCCACGGGCGAAACGCACTCGGTAGGATGCTGCGAGACGCAGGCAGCGCTCATGATCCTCGCGGGCGTGCAGTAGGCGTTCGGTGGGCGTTCGGAGGACTAGGGGGATGGCGTGATTCATGACATTGGCCTCAACCCGAGTTGATACCGTATCAACTGCGCTTGAGATTGCCAGCTTGATTGTGAAAGTCAACACCGCAGTTGATAATTTCTCGCCTGCGGTTATAGTCAAGCCATGTTGAAGCCCGAACAGATCCGTGGGGCCCGGGCCATGCTCGGGCTTACGCAAGCCGAGGTTGCGAAGCTCGCTGGCATTTCCACGACGGGGCTGAACAACATCGAGCGTGGGTCGTCCGACCCGAAAGCTTCAACCCTTGAGGCCATTCAGCGCGTGTTCGAGGCCGAGGGCATCGTTTTTACGAACGGCGGGGAACCGGGCGTGAAGCTGCGCCTGAAAGAGGCGCCATGACACCCATCGAGATCGAGCGGCCGGGCGAAGGCGACCTTGTGAAGGTCACGACGCGATTGCCGAGTGGCTTGGCGCGGGCGATGCGGGTCGCGGCCCGGACCCAGGACATCAGCATCGAGGTTGCTTACAGCGCAGCTGTGGCGGCCTATTTCCAAAAAAACGGCTGAAATCCAGATTTCCAGGTGTCCGGTTTTCTGGCTAGCCGGACCAACAGTCTATCACTTCTCTAATGTAGCTGTGAGTGAAGCGATCTCCCCTGGCGAACACCCCCGCAACACCGACCGTGGGCATCGCACTAAACGCAGGCATCCGCTTTTGAAGAAGTTTGTGTCAGCTCGGTCCTAATGACGGACGTTCATTGTAGCTCGCGTTGGCAAGAATCGGCCCGGGGGCTATTAGTCTCTCGGGCATGGGATGCATCGTGAACGCACCAATTCAAGTTGAAGAGGAACCGGAAGCACCGGCTGCCGCGCCAACGAATGGCGAAGCTGCGCCAAAGGGCTTCCGCCGCAAAGCGTATTCGGGCGCGCGGCGCGAAATCAGCGACAAGGAGTTTTCTTCGCCTGTTGTTGCTCGATTTCTTGCTGATGAAATCGAAAGATTGTAAGCTGAACTTTTAGAATATAAAGATTACCAGCGAGATTTTCATCAGGCTGATAAAAAGGTTACGCTGCTCGGTGAAAAGATAAAAACGCAAAAAGCTTTTGAAATTATTTCTATCGCTACCCTCACAAGTGGCGGTCTGCTTTTGGGCCTTGCCCCGAAGATGTGGGACAGCCAACCAGCTGGAATACTCATGGCAATCGCAGGAGCAGTCTTAATTGTTCTGGGCGTTGTTGCGAAAGTAGTTAAGTCATGAACTTCGAATTTAGGTCGATAATCAAAGCAGGTGACCTGAAGGATGAGCGCATCACACTTCGCGCGACTTCCGATTTAGACGTAGGAGACTTCATACTGGCTCAATCAGGTCTTGTCGACGACGGACCAACCGCGCATTTTTTCTATACGTTCTGGTTCCCTTATAAAGAAATCAAAGCAAGAGATTTAGTTGTGTTATACACTAGATCCGGAAGAAGCGGCCTATCCAAGGATCTAGAAAACGGAAATTCTGCTCATTTCTATTATTGGGAACTGAACGAACCAATCTGGCATACCACTGATCGGACAGCTGTATTACTCAATGCTCCCCAGTGGACAAGCGAATCAACTGAAAAACTCATAAAGTTTTAGCTGAGTTGAGGCTATTAGAGTTGGCTCGTCCCGATCGCCCTGATGATGGCGGTCCCCCACAAATCGCATAAGGCTGCTTACAAACCACCGCTCCATTCATTGCTTGACTGGCCGCAAGCCTAACTGCGCAACGCGAAGGTCTGCTTCCGGTCATCGATGAGGCACAAAATTTTCTCGGGACAGATGGCCGGCAGACGATCGGATGGGTACAAAACCGGAACAGCCTCGGGACTTTCCTCGGGACCTTTTGTCCCGAAGCGGTCGGAATGGGTCGCTTTGTTCCCGCTCCGATCCCAGCCCCGACTGCAGGGGCCAATCGATCAGGCGGACCAAGCTGCTGACTATACAGCAGAATTTCTGGCGACCCCGGCAGGGCTCGAACCTGCGACCTGCCGCTTAGAAGGCGGCTGCTCTATCCAGCTGAGCTACGGAGTCTGGTGCCGAGGCCGGGTCGTAGCAGCCGCCCCGCCGCCTGTCATCACGTTCTGCGCGCGCCAGAGGCACGGTCACGCGCCGCGCCTGATGCCACGCGCGACTCTCATGACGCCGGTCGACCCGCGAACGTCAACCGGGTCCTCGCGCTCGTCCTGCTGTGGTGGCCCGGCTGGGACGACGACGGCCCGGTCCGGCGCGGACGGCTTGGTGAACGGATCGTGCCGGCCTCACGCCATCAGACCGGCCGGCCCGGGGCGGTGACGCCGCCAGCCCCATCGGCGGCCGGGCCTGAGCGTTCGGACGACAGCCAGAGGACGAGGCTGCGCTGGCACGAATACCCGCACGAACGCCACACATCCCTTGCGTTGACCGCCCGCCTCTCGGTGACGACCGATATTGGCCACACTCCCGACGCATTCCCCCTGCTTTCGACTGTAGACAGCCGAGCTTGCCAGCTAAGCCGGGGCGTGGCTCCCTCAGCTTGGCGGTTCGCGCGGCGGGACAGGGGAAGTCCAGAGACATGACGATCGAGCCTCGGAAGACCGGTGCCGGCGGGATGGACGCGGGCCTGTGGCGCGGGCCGCAGGCGGGCCTCGTCAGCCGCCGGGCATTCCTGGCCGGTTCGGCGTTCGGTGCAGGCGCCCTCGCGCTCGGCGGATGCGGGACCACCGACAGCCTGCTCCTCGCCCAGGCACGCGAGACCTACGGGCCGATGCCGAACGAGCGATTCCCGATCCCGGCGGTCGACATCAGCAAGGTCGATCCGAAATACTATCGCCGGACGGTCGCCTACGACACCAAGGAAGCGGCCGGCACGATCATCGTCGACCCCGCCAACTACTACGTCTACCGTGTCGAGGGCGACGGATCCGCGACGCGGTACGGCGCCAATGTCGGCCGCGACGGGTTCCGGTGGAACGGCGACGCCTATGTCGGCCGCAAGTCCGAATGGGCGACCTGGACGCCGCCCGCGGAGATGATCCGGCGCCAGCCCGAGGCCGCGAAATACGCCCGCGGCATGCCGGGGGGCCTCGACAACCCGCTCGGCGCCCGGACCCTGCATCTCTACCAGAACGGCGCCTACACGCTCTACACGATCTACGCGAGCAGCGATGCCGAATCGATCGGCACGGGCATCACGAGCGGCTGCGTCGGCCTGCTCAGCCAGGACATGATCCACCTCTACGCGCGCACGCCGGTCAAGACGAAGGTGGTGGTCCTGCCGGCGTAGGGCGCGATCCGGCCCTCACGCCATCGGCCTCTGATCGATCAGGCCGAGGCGCGGCACGACGGTCCCGGGCGACAGGATCGCGCCCGGGGCGATCACCGCGTTGGCGCCGATGCGGCTGCCGTCGCCGACGAGCGCGCCGAACTTGGCGATGTCGGCCGCGATCACCCCGCCGCGATAGGCGATCCGCAGGCGCGGGTCGGCCAGCTCGTTGCGGTGGTTGGCGATGACCGCGCCGGCTTCGAGGTTCACGTCGCGGCCCAGGATGCTGTCGCCGACGAAATTGAAGTGTGCGAGCCGCGCGCCCCGGAACAGCAGGCTCGTCTTGAGTTCGGCCCCCGGCCCCACTGTGCAGCCCCGGTCGAGCCAGCATCCGCCGCGCAGGAGGCTGCCGCCGGCGATCAGGCAGTCGGGGCCAACGATCAGCGGCCCCTTCAGCACGGCCCCGTCCTCGACCCGGGCCGTGCGGTGGACCGCGATGTCGCCCGCGACCGCGTAGCCTGCATCAAGCGTATCCAGCAGCCGCCCCATCGTGTCGGCCAGGCCGCCGACGACATCCCAGGCTTCACGCGCCGCGCCGGACGCGAAGGGTGAGTCGCCCCAGGCGGCGATGTGGTCGGTGAGGCTCAACAGGCTGACCTCCGCTTTTCGAACCACGGCCCGCTGACCGGACTGCATGGCTCGCCCCCTGGCGGGGTGCAGCCCGGCTTCACACCTCGGCCATGCCCCAACGGAGATACCCCAATGCATTACCGGAAGCTCGGCACCACAGGCCTCGACGTGTCGGCGCTCTGCCTCGGCTGCATGTCCTTCGGCGATCCGAAGGCCGGCGCCCACCCGTGGACCCTCGACGCGGCGGCCGGGCGGCCGATCTTCAGGGCGGCGGTCGAGGCGGGCATCAACTTCTTCGACACGGCCGACAGCTACTCGGCCGGCACCTCCGAGCGGCAGGTCGGCGCCTATCTGAAGGAATTCGTCCGGCGCGACGAGGCGGTGGTGGCCACCAAGGTGTACTTCCCCGAGGGCGCGGCCGGCGGCGAGCGGCGGCCGAACCGCCAGGGCCTGTCGCGCAAGGCGATCCTGGCCGGCATCGACAACAGCCTGTCCCGGCTCGGCCTCGACTACGTCGATCTCTATCAGATCCACCGCTGGGATTACGGGACGCCGATCGCGGAGACCATGGAGGCGCTCCACGACGTCGTGAAGTCCGGCAAGGCCCGCTACATCGGGGCCTCCTCGATGTTCGCGTGGCAGTTCGCCAAGGCGCAGCAGGTCGCGCAGGCCCACGGCTGGACGCGGTTCGTGACCATGCAGAACCACCTCAACCTGCTCTACCGCGAGGAGGAGCGGGAGATGATCCCCCTCTGCCTCGATCAGGGCGTCGGCCTGATCCCGTGGAGCCCGCTCGCCCGCGGGCGCCTGACCCGGGACTGGGAGGCGGGCACGAACCGCAGCGGCAGCGACGGCTACGCCACGACGCTCTACGCGGCGAGCGAGGCGGCGGACCGGGCCGTGGTCGAGGCGGTCGCGCGGGTCGCGGCCGCGCGGGGCGTGCCGCGGGCGCAGGTGGCGCTCGCCTGGGTGGCGGGAAAGCGGGGCGTCTCGGCGCCGATCATCGGGGCGACGAAGCCCGACCACCTCGCCGATGCGGTGGCGGCTCTGTCGCTGGACCTGAGCGACGCGGAGATCGCGGCCCTGGAGGCGCCCTACGTCCCGCACGCCGTGGTCGGGTTCGACTGAGCGGCATCGCGGGCAGCGGCGTCGTCCCGAACGACGCCGTCCGGGATAGCGTCGCCGCGTTCCGGGCCCGCCTGTCGGACTCTCCCGCGGGCGCGACGGAGAGCCCGCACCGGTTCCGAACGGTGGACGTGCCCGGCCACTGCGCGGGCCGACCCCGCCGCCTCGGATGCCGGGCTTGGGCCCTCAGAAGCGCCGGTGCCAGCCCGCGTGCCGGAAGCCGCCCCAGCGGTGTCCGCCGCGGTGCCAGCCGCGATGCCACGCGTAATGATACCGATAGTGCCAGCGATAGCCGCCCCAGCGATGGTAACCGAACCGGCGGTAGCCGGGGGCGTAGAAGCGCGGGCGGTAGGCGTAGGGCCGCCAGTTCGGCCGGCACCAGCCGTAGAAGCCGCGGTGGAAGCCGGGGCCGCATCCGTCCCGGGCCTCAGCGGCCGGCGCGGCGAGCAGCACCCCCGACACCAGGGCGAGGGATAGGGCGAGCTTGCGGATCATGATGCACTCCGATCGGGCGCGATGCGCGTCCGGCGCGCGGCCGGACGCATCGGGTTTCAGGGACGGGCGATCAGTTCGGCCAGCAGCGGCGGCCGTAGGGGCCGATGTGGAAGCCCGCCGGGCAGGAACGGCCGCGGACGTAGCCGCCCCACTGGCCGCCCGTGCGGCAGCCGCCGTAGGGACCCCGGTGCCCGTAGGGCCCGCAGCCGCCGTAGACCTGGATGATCCGCGCGTCGCCGGGCCCGGTTGAGACCGCGTCCTGGACCAGCGGCAGGGCCGAGGCCGGGGCCGCGAGGGCGACCAGCAGGGCGGCGGGGGCGAGGACCTTCAACATCGCGGGTTTCCTTCTGCGCGGAGGAACCGGGCGTGGCGCGCGGCCGTCCCGATCCCGTGTCCCGGCGGCGGGCGTGCCGCATCGGGTTGAGCGAAGGTTCGTCCCCAGGGTGTGCCCCGATATGACGCGTTCGCGCCGAGTCGTAACGTTGTGTGACCGCAGCTTGCAGTCGCGTTTCCACCGGCCCGATCACCGGTCAGGCGAGGGCCGGGAGCGTCACCACGAGCCGCGCGCCGCCGGAGGGTGCGGCCTCGGCCACGATGGTGCCGCCATGCGCCTCGGCGATCTGCCGGGCGATGGCGAGCCCGAGCCCGGTGCCCCCCGTCTGCCGGTTCCGCGACCGCTCCACGCGGTAGTACGGGCTGAACACGGCTTTGCGCTCCGCCTCCGGGATGCCCGGCCCGTCATCCTCGACCACGACCTGGCAGGCCGCCCCGGCGCGCCGCACCGCCACGGCGACCGACGAGCGCCCGAACTTTACGGCGTTGCCGATGAGGTTGGCGAACACCCGGCGCAGGGCGACCGCGTCGCCCGCCACGGTGGCATCCGACACCTCCTCCCCCGACAGGCTGATCCGCGCGCCCTGCGCGGCATGCTCGGCGACTTCGACCGCCACGATGTCGGCGAGGTCCACCGGGGACCGTCCGACCCCGGCCGCGGTGCCCCGGGCGAAGCCCAGCGAGGTGTCGATCAGCGCGGTCATCGCGTCGAGATCGTCGATCAGCCGGTCGCGCCGGTCCGGCTCGGCGATGCCCTCGGCGCGCAGGCGCATGCGCGTGAGATACGTCTTGAGGTCGTGCGAGATCGCGCCGATCAGCAGCGAGCGTTCGGCCATCAGGCCGACGATGCGCTCCTGCATCGCCTGCACGGCCTGGGTGAGGCGCCGGATCTCCGGGGCGCCCTGCGGCGCGACGGTCCGCTCGGCCGCGCGGCCGTCGAAGCGCGAGACGGCCTCGGTCAGGCGCCGCAACGGGGCGAGTTCGTGCCGGGCGCCGACGATCACGAGGCCGGCGACCACGACGCCGAGCACCGCCACCCACAGGCTCAGGGGCTGCCCGAGCAGCCACGGCATGAGTGAGCGGTGCCGGGTGATCGTCGAGATGATCAGCATCCGCCCGTCCGGCAGCCGGTAGGTCGCGAGCGCCAGGCCGCCCATGGCCCGCTGCCCGGTCCCGGCGGCGCGGTCGGCCGGGCCGATGCCCCGGTACAGCATGGTGGCCTCGGTGAAGGCGCGGATGCCGTCGTCATCGGCGTCGCCGGTCAGCCGGTGCAGACGCCCTTCCAAGACGGGCTCGCGGATCATCCCCGCCGGGTCGGGCGGCGCGTCCACGATCTCGGTTCGCAGGGCCTCGCCGTTCACGGCCTTCAGGATGGCCGGCCGCCGGGCCGGATCCGCATCCCGCATCAGCGCCATGATGCCGGCGGCCTGATCGAGGCGCGGGAAGCGGGAGGCGTAGGGCCGGCCCTCCTGGCTGCGCTGCCAGCGGTCGATGCCGAAGGTCGCCACGACCAGCAGCGAGAGCGCGCCCAGCAGGACCAGCATGATCCGCCCGAGCAGCCCGATCCGCGCCATCACGGCGTCCCGGTCGTCACCGGCGCGGCCAGGATGTAGCCGGCATTGCGCACGGTCTTGATCAGGCCCGCCGCGGCGCTGCCGGCCGCGTCGAGCCGGTGCCGCAGGCGGCTGACCTGCACGTCGATGGTGCGGTCGAAAGCGTCCGCCGTGCGGCCGCGGGTCCAGTCGAGGAGCTGGTCGCGCGAGAGCACCCGCTGGGGCCGGGTGACGAAGCAGTGCAGCAGGTCGTACTCGGCGCTGGTCAGCGGGATCTCGACGGCCGGCTCGCCGGTGACCACGGTGCGCGCCGCGAGGTTGATGGCGAGATCGGCCACGCTCAGGGTCTTGGGGCCGGCCTCTGCGGCGGGGGCGGCGGCACCGGTGCGGCGCAGGACGGCGCGGATGCGGGCCAGCAGCACCCGCGGGTTGAACGGCTTCGAGACGTAGTCGTCGGCGCCCATCTCCAGGCCGAGCACCCGGTCGATGTCCTCGTCCTTGGCGGTCAGCATCACGATGGGCGGTCCGCCCGCCCCGCGCAGGCGGCGGCAGATCGAGAGCCCGTCCTCGCCCGGCAGCATCCAGTCGAGCACGATCAGGTCCGGAGCCGGTCCCGCGGCCAGCGCCCGGTCGAGGCTCGCGCCGCCATCGAGGGCGACGACGCGCAGGCCCTCGCCTTCGAGGTAGCCGGCGAGCAGCGCGCGGATCTCGGGATCGTCCTCGACGATGGCGATGGTGGTGCCGTCGGTCATGCTTGCAGGATAGGCCGGCCGGGCGGCACGGCAACGCGCAAAACGGCCGTTGTCACAAAACGTTACAGGGTGCCGCTTCCCTCCGCTGCGGGCTTGCCGATCGGCACATCGGGTTCGGGCGCATCGTCCGGCCGACAAGTTTGGCGGAGCAGACGTCCCACGCTTCCTCCCCCTTTGCGCTGCAATGGTCACCTATCGCGGGCCGACGGGCTCTCTCCTCCCCCTTGCGGGGAGGCGTTGGAGGTGGGGGTGGTGCAGACGGCACCGGGGCGCTCGATCCTGCTCCACCCCCACCCCTGGCCCCTCCCCGCAAGGGGGAGGGGGAAAACGCTCTTTTTTCAGAGCGTTGGTGTCAGACCGAGACGTGTGAATCCGCTGGCCCCTTTGCGGGGGAGGCAGACGCGCCCCTCCGTGATCACCCCGCGCAGAAGGACCTTCAGTCCATCCCCTCAGGCATCGGCGCCCTCCTGCACCCGGGCGGGGCGAACCGGCGCCGTCCCGCCCGTCCGCCCCGGCAGGCGCAGGCCCGCCACCCAGGGATAGACGGCCGGCAGGACCACCAGCGTCAGCAGGGTCGCCGAGATCAGCCCGCCGATCACCACGGTGGCGAGCGGGCGCTGCACCTCGGCGCCCGCGCTGGTGGACAGGGCCATCGGCAGGAAGCCCAACGCCGCCACCAGGGCCGTCATCATCACCGGGCGCAGCCGCATCTCGGCCGCGCGCGTCGCCGCCTCCCGGGGCCCGAGGCCGGTCGCCTCCAGGTCGCGGATGTAGCTCGTCAGCACGACGCCGTTCAGGATCGCGATGCCGAAGGTCGCGATGAAGCCGATCGCCGCCGAGATCGAGAACGGCATGTCGCGCAAGGTCAGCGCCAGGATGCCGCCGGTGGCGGCCACCGGCACGTTGAGGAAGATCAGCCCGGCGAGGCGGATGTCGCCGAACATCATCACCAGCAGGACGAGAATCGCCGCGAGCGCCGCGGGCACCACCACTGTGAGCCTGGCGGTCGCCTCCTGCAGGTTCTGGAACTGCCCGCTCCAGACCAGGGAATAGCGCGGCGGCAGCGTCACCTGCCGGGCGACGGCGGCCTTGGCGGCATCCACGAAGCTCTGGACGTCCCGGCCGCGGACATTCGCCTGCACGGAGATCCGCCGCTGCAGGCGCTCGCGGCTGATCTGCGCCGGACCGGAGGCCACGTCCACGCTGGCGACCATCGACAGCGGCACCATCATCCGGCTGCCCGCCTCCCGGCCCGGATCGCCGCCGCCGGACCGGCCGACCGGCAGGGCGCGGATCCGCTCGAGGTCGCTGCGGTCGGCCGGGTCCAGCCGGACCACGATCTCGGTGATCGAGTTGTCGTCGCCGTAGACGACGCCGCTGGTGCGGCCGCCGATGCTCTCGACCATGTCGAGCACATCCGACACGTTGATGCCGTAGCGGGCCGCCTTGGCCCGGTCGACCTGGATCGTGAGCGCCGGCATGCCGGCCTGCGCCTCGGCCTTCACGTCGGCTGCCCCGTCGATCCCGGAGACGGTGCGCACGATGGCGTCGGCCGTGTCCTTGAGGGTCTTCAGGTCGTCGCCGTAGAGGCTGATCGCCACGTCGCCGCGCACGCCCTCCAGCAGGTCGTCCATGCGCATCTGGATCGGCTGGGAGAAGGTGTAGGCCACCCCCGGCACCTCCTCCTTGAGGCGCTTGTCGAAGGCCGCCACGAGGCCCTCCTGCGTGTCGGCGGTCGTCCAGGTGTCGGGATCGGTGAGGGTGATGAAGCTGTCGGTCGATTCGACGCCCATCGGGTCGGTCGGGATCTCGGCGCTGCCGGTGAGCGAGACGACGCGCTTCACCTCCGGGAACGATTTCAGCACCCGCTCGATACGGGTCACCGTGGCGAGCGAGGCGGAGAGATCGATGCCGGGCAGCTTCTCGGAGGTGATCACGATCGAGCCCTCCGACAGTTTCGGCAGGAACTCGCCGCCGAGGCGCGTCGCCAGCACGCAGGAGCCGGCGAACAGGGCGAGCGTCGCCAGCACGGTCGCCAGGGCGTGGCGCTCGGCCGCCCTCAGCAGCGGCGTATAGGCGGCCCGCATCCAATGGACGAGGCGCGTCTCGCGCTCGCCGACGCCGCGGCCGGCGAGGAAGATCGCGGCGAGCGCCGGCATCAGCGTCATGGTGACGACGAGCGAGCCCGACAGGGCCAGGATCACGGTCAGCGCCATCGGCACGAACATCTTGCCGGCCACGCCCTCCAGCGCGAGGATCGGCACGTAGACCAGGATGATGATCGCCACCGCGAACATCACGGGCTTGGCCACCTCGGCGGCGGCGTCCCGGATCAGGTCTTCGGGCGGCCGGTCCGGATGCGTGCCGCGGGCGCGCAGGACGTTCTCGACCATCACCACCGCCCCGTCGACGATCAGGCCGAAATCGATGGCCCCCAGGCTCATCAGGTTGCCCGACAGGCCGAGCAGCCGCATGCCCGCGAAGGCCATCAGCATCGCGAGCGGGATCGCGGCGGCCACGATCAGGCCGGCGCGGAGATTGCCGAGGAGCAGCAGCAGGACCACGATGACGAGAACCGCGCCTTCGAGGAGGTTGTGCTCCACGGTGTGGATCGTGCGGTCCACCAGCGCGCTGCGGTCGTAATAGGGGACGATCTCCATGCCCGGCGGCAATTGCGGGCGCAGCGCGTCGATGGTCTTCTTGACCTCTCCGACCACCGCGCTGGCGTTGTCGCCGAGCTGCATCAGCGCGATGCCGACGACCGTCTCGCCCGCCGCGTCGTGCGTCACCGCCCCGAGCCGGACCTTTGGCGCCTCCAGCACCGTCCCCAGGGTCCCCATGGTCACCGGCACGCCGCCGGGCCCCGTGGCGACGACGATGTTGGCGATGTCCTCCGGCCCCTTGGCGAGGCCGAGGCCGCGGATCGTCTCCTGCTGGTCGTTGTGCTCGATATAGGCGCCGCCGCGGGCGGCGTTGTTGTCGGCGAGCGCCGTGAAGACCTGGGCGAGGCCGACGCCGTAGCGGCGGAGCGCGTCGGCCGAGACCCGGACCTCGTAGGTCGGCATCTGCCCGCCGTAGATGTTCACGTCGGCGATGCCGGGGGTGAGCTTCAGCTTCGGCGCGATCGTCCATTGCAGGGTGCGGCGGAGCTGCATCGGCGTGTAGGCGGGCCCGCGCAGCTCGAACTGGTAGATCTCGCCGAGCCCCGTCGCCATCGGGCCCATCTGCGGGTCGCCGACGCCGGCCGGCATCATGCTCCTGGCCGCCGGCAGGCGCTGGAAGACCTGGGCCCGCGCCTCCGTGATCGGCACGCCGTCCGCGAAGGTGACGTAGACCGCCGAAACCCCGGCCCGCGAGGTCGAGCGGATCCCGGTGAGGCTCGGCGCCCCCGCCATGGCGTTCTCCACCGGGAAGGTCACGAGCCGCTCGACCTCCAGCGCCCCGAGCCCCGGCGACAGGGTCAGGATCATCACCTGCTTGGGCGAGATGTCCGGCACCGCGTCGATCGACAGGCCTTCGAGGTTGGCCACGCCCCCCGCGGCGGCGGCGAGCGCGATCATCAGGACGAGGAACCGGCGGCGGATCAGGAGGGCGAACCAGGTCTTCACGGCCGCCTCAATCCGTCGAGCCGAGCAGGCTGCGCAGCAGGATCGCCTTGAGCCCGAAGCTGCCCTTCGTCGCCACGGTCTCGCCGGCCGCGACGCCGCTCCGCACCTCGACCCAGTCGGAGCGCTGGATCCCGAGCGTCAGGGCGCGCCGCTCGAACCGGTCCTCGGCCACGCGCACGAAGGCGATCGGCCCCTGCTCGGTCTGCTGGATCGCGGCCGCCGGGACCGTGACGCCGTCCCGGCCGAGATCCGCCGCGATCGTGACCGAGACGAACATGTTGGCGCGCAGCAGATCGCCCGGGTTGTCGAGCTCGATCCGGGCGGGGGCCGTGTTGGTGGCCGGATCCAGGGCGGCGTTCACCGAGCGGACCCGGCCCTCGAGGGGGGCCTGACCCGGGATCGGGCTCTCCACCGAGGCGGTGTCGCCGGCCTTCACACGCCCGATATCGGGCCCGTAGAGGCTGGCCAGCACGAGGATGCGGGCCGGGTCGGCGACCGTGAACGCGTCGCGGGTGGTGTCGACGACCTCGCCCAGGGTCACGCCGACGCTGGTCACGACCCCGGCGATCGGGGTCGTGACCGCGCTGGTTCCGGGGGCGCCCCCCCCGGTCGGGGCGAGGCGCTGGTACTGCGCCCGGTACATCTCGGCATTGGCCTGTGCCGACTTCACCGCCGCCTGCGCCTTGGCGAGATCGACCTGGCGCCGCTCCACCTCGGCCTGGGCGACGCCGCCGAACTTGAGCTGCTCCTGGCCGCGCTTGAGCTGCAGCGCCGCCACCGCCTCGGAGGCCTGCGCCTCGCCCAGCGACGCCTGCGCGGCGAGGTAGCCGTTGCGCGCATCCAGGAGGCCGGCGGCGTCGAGGGTCGCCAGGGTCTCGCCCGCCTCGACCCGGTCGCCGGGCTGGACCGCGAGGCTCAGCACCCGCCCCTGGGTGCGCGGCTTGAGATGGGTCACCCGCCGCTCGTCGAAGGCGACCGTGCCGGGGACGCGCACCGGCAGCACGATCCGGCGGGTCTCGGCCGTCCCGAAGGCGAGATCGATCCGCGTCCGCCCCGCCCCATCGAGGGTGACGCGATCGGGGTTCTCGGGCGCCGCATCGGATCTGTCGGTCTCCGCCGCCGGCGTGCTCGGCGCGGGCGGGGCAAGGCCCAGCGCGGCGAGGAGGGGCGCCCGCTCGATCCAGCCCGCGGCCGCGAGGCCGGCCAGGGCCAGGAGGAGGAGCACGCGGACGCCGCCGCGGCGGCGCGGCGGGACCGAGGGGGGCCGGGCGGCCACCCCATAGTCCGGGCCCTCCGGCTCGACCGCCTCGGCCTCGGTGGTGCGGGCGTGCGATTCCGCGTTCAGCGTCATCGGCGCGCGCACCGATCGCCGGGGATGGGCCGGCTCATGCGTCGAGCCCCGGGCGCAGCACCTCGTCGCTGACGAAGCGCCCGGTCTCGACCTCGCGGACCACCACCTCGAAACCCTCGCTGCGGAGTTCCTTCAGCCGGTCCACCGAGACGTAGCTGCGCGTCTCCACGTCGTAGAGACGGGACTGGGCGTAGCGGTTGATCAGGCGCCGGGGACGCTTCTTCCTAGGCATGCGCGGTGCCCGTCGAATGGTGACGGACGGCCGCGCGCTCTACCCCTTTCCCCCGCAGAGGGGGGAGGGAGCGATGCGGAACCGCCCGCCCTTCCCCGCGAACGGAGATGCAGGGATCCGCAAGGCGAGCCCAACGGGGCGCACGCGTTCCGCGGGGCGGGATCTGCATAGGACAATCCGGTGAGACGCAATCGGGCCGTGAAACCGGCGCCGGTACGCGCTAGAGTCATTCTAATATTTCGGGCGAAGCCGATACGGCGCCACTAAATTCGGGTTCACACTCGTGCACCCACCGGGACCGGCGGCGCGAAGTGCGGCACAGTGAGAACCGGTCGGAGGCGTGGGCGCGTGGCACGGGTGCTGCTGATCGAGGATGATGCGGAAACCGCCGGGGTCGTGCTCGACGACCTGCGCGGGCGCGGTCACGCGGTCACCTGGACGGCGACCGGCCCCGACGGTGCGCTGGCGGCCCGGGACGGTGCCTGGGGCGCGATCATCCTTGACCGGATGCTGCCCGGCCAGGACGGGCTCGGCGTCCTTCAGGACCTCCGGCGTGACGGGGACCGGACCCCGGCCCTGGTCCTCAGCGCCCTCGGCGACGTGGACGAGCGGATCCGCGGCCTGCGCGCGGGCGGGGACGATTACCTCGCCAAGCCCTTCGCCCTGGGCGAACTCGCCGCGCGGATCGAGGCGCTGCTCCGGCGCCCGGTGGACAGCCGCGAGACCCTGCTGCGGGTCGGCAGCCTGGAGATCGACCTGATCGCCGGGACCGGCCGGCGCGGGGCGCGCGACCTCGAATTGCTGCCGCGCGAACTGAAGCTCCTCGCCTACCTGATGCGCGCGCCCGGCCAGATCGTCACCCGGGCGATGCTGTTCGAGGAGGTCTGGAACTACCGGTTCACCCCGAAATCGAACCTGATCGACGTCCATCTCGGACGCCTGCGCCGCAAGCTCGACGCCTGCGGCGGGCCGCCCCTGATCCAGAACATGCGCGGCCTCGGCTTCACCTTCACGCCCGATGACTGATCTCCTGCGCTCCACGACCGTGCGCTGGGCGCTCGGGATCGCCCTGTGGTCGGTGCTGCTGGCGCTGACGATGTTCGCCTTCATCTACTGGCAGACGGCGGCCTACCTGCGCGAGGAGCTGGCCGAGACGCTGCGGCTCGAAGTCCGCGCGGCCGCCGCCGACCCGGCCTCCGCGGCTTTGCGGGTCGACACCTGGACCGCCATGGACCTGCACGCCACCCATTACGGCGGCCTGTTCGGCCCGGAGGGCGCGCGCCGGGCCGGCAACCTCGATGCGATGCCCGATCGGCTCGCCCGCGACGGGGACGCCTACCGCGTGAGCGCCACCGTGCAGGTCGCGGAACACAGGCTCGCCGACGAGATCTGGGCGGCCGCCCTGCCGCTGCCCGACGGCAGCACCGTGGTGATCGCCCACGATTCCGACGAGATCGACCGCGTGCGGGTGACGACCCTGCGCGCGCTCGGCCTCGGGCTGGTGCCGACGCTGGCCCTGTCGGGGCTCGGCGGGCTGCTGCTCGCGCGGCGGGGGCGGCGGCGGCTCGCCGTCACCGAGGCGGCGCTCGCCGAGGTGATGCGCGGCGACCTGGGCCGGCGCCTGCCGGTCGGCAACCGGGGCGACGAGTTCGACCGGCTGGCCGCCAACGTGAACCGGATGCTCGACGAGATCGAGCACCTGATGGGCGAGGTCCGCAGCGTCGGCGACGCGATCGCCCACGACCTGCGCACGCCGCTGACCCGGCTGCGCGCCCGGCTGGAGCGCAGCCGGGCGCAGGCCCGGACGGTGGAGGAGTTCCACGAGACGATCGACCAGGGCCTCGCCTGGATCGACCAGACCCTCGCCATGGTGACGGCGGTGCTGCGGATCGGTGCGATGGAAGAGGGCCGCCGCACGGCCTTCGCGCCGGTCGATCTCGGTGAGCTGGCCGCGGCGGCCCTGGATCTGTTCGAGCCTTTGGCCGAGGAGAAGGGCGTGCGGCTGACCCTGGCTTGCGGGCCGGGAGCCCAGGCGATCCATGGCGACCGCGACCTCTGCTTCGAAGCTCTGTCGAACCTCCTCGACAACGCCCTGAAGTTCACGCCCCAGGGGGGCGCGGTATGCGTGCGGCTGACCCGCCAGGGCGGTGGAGTCAGCCTCGCCGTGGAGGATACGGGACCGGGCCTGCCCGCGACGGAGCGCGGCAAGATCTTCCAGCGCTTCTACCGCTCGGAAGTCGCCCGCCAGACCCAGGGCAACGGCCTTGGGCTGAGCCTCGTGGCCGCGATCGCCAAGCTCCACGACGCGACCGTCAGCGTCCATCCGGCCGCGACCGGCGGCTGCCGGTTCGACCTGATCTTTCCCGCTGCGGCGGCCGTCTGAGGCAAGCCCGGGTCGGGACGGAGAGATCCGCTCGCGAGACCGTGACACGGGCTGCCGGTCCGCGCGCGTCCCGACCTGCGCGGCGCGCGCCTCAACATGGCCGAACTTTAATCAAATGGACATGCGACCAACAAGTCCAATGAATATTATATGAACACGCGAGGAACGAGATCGATACATCCGAAGATCTTGCTTTCGGCGCTCAGACGGAGATAGAAGATGGCTTATCGCAAATCCATGGCCGCGGCGCTCGTGCTCACCACCATCCTCGGCGGGACTGCCTACGCCGCCGAACAGGCCGCCCAGCAGCCCACCGCGCAGACGACGGCGATCGACAAGGATGCGGGCAAGCTCTCGAAGGACGGCGCGCAGGCGTTCCGTGATCTCCAGCTCACGCGTCTGGCCATCTTCGAGGCGGACCCCGCCCAGGCCAAGGATCTGATCGGCAAGACGCAGGCGGCCTTCACGAAGGCCAAGACCGATGACGCCGTGTTCACCAAGGCTGAGGCCGATCTCAAGACCCCCGCCGATATGGCCGGCCACAAGGCCATGGCCCAGTCCGCAACGGCCCAGCCCGCGACGACCAACGCCAAGCCCTCCAAGGATCAGGTCGCCTGGGTGCCGGTGGACGCGCAGCTGACGCTGGGCGACGATTTCGTGGCCACGCCCGAGAAGGCCTCGGCGGTGACCGAGGCGAACAAGAATCTCGCCCATGGCGACCAGAAGGGCGCGATCGAGAAGCTCAAGCTCGCCCATGTCGACGTGAACTTCACCATGGCGGTGCTGCCGCTCGACAAGACCATCGCCGATGTCAATCAGGCCGCGAGCCTGATCGGGCAGGGCAAGTATTACGAGGCGAACGCGGTCCTGAAGACCGCCCAGGACGGGATGCGCTTCGACGTGATCGACGCGGTCGCGCTCCCGCAGACGGCCAAGGCCGCGGCGGCGAACACCGCCGCTCCGATGGCGACCGGCACGGCCACGAGCACCAAGTCCGGCAAGTAACCGGCAGCCGGGCTCAGGCCCGGCCTGCACACCGAGCGCGATTCCGGGCGCCGCGGACTCATCGGATCACACGGGCCACGGAAGTGGCGCGTGCGACCAGGATCCGCCGCGGCGCGCGTCGTCGCGCCTGGCCTGCTCCTCTGCAGGTTGAGGCCGGCTTCTGCGCGCGCAGGCAGGCCGCTGCGATCCGACCTCCGTACGGTCTGCACGCCGGAGCGGCGCGCAGGGCCCGGTCCCGTCGACCCGGCAAGCTACCGCGGTCGCGTCTCCGATGGGCACGCCGCACGGCGCACCCTGAGGACCCGGCGGCCATCCTTCGGGACCGGGGGACGCGGCGTCTGCCGCGCGGAGCGCGCGATCGGTGGCATGCCATCCTACGTGGCGCCGCTGACGTGCCTGCAACGCGGCAGCCTCGACCTGTCGACCCAGCCCGCGCTCCATCCCTCCGACAGCAGCCGGCCCCGGCAAGGCGGCCCGTCGAGGCATGTCCACATCAATGAGCCCGACGTCCTCAAGTGGCCCGAAGACAATACCAAATTCGTGATCGATCGATAAGGAACGGGAAACTTCAACAAGACGTCGTGTCAAGCCAAATCAATGGAGACTGATCATGATCAAGACGACGGTGAGCGCCGCCCTCTGCGCGGCCTTTGTTCTGGCGACCGTCCCGGCCATGGCCGCGCCGAACGAGATGCCGCAGGGGAAGCGGGATGCGATGTCGATGAAGGACACGAAGCACACCATCGCCGTCCGGAGAAAAGAGAACACGGAAGCCGACAAGAACGTCGACAGCCTGATCAAGAACAGGAAGTGACGCGTGCCTCGGGCGCCGCGCTCCAGCGAGCCCGGCGGCCTCCCGCGTGATCGTACGCCCTCCCGAGGCTCGGCCGCACGGCCCGGAGTGACTCCGTGACGTGCGGCCGAGCCCCCCTCAGGCGACGCTCATGTCGCCGCGGTGATCACCGCCTCGATCAGGACCTGGGGGCCGAGTTCGGCGACGCCGATGGTGGAGCGGCTCGGCAGCAGCTCGGGGGCGAACCAGGCCGTCCAGGCCGCGTTCATCTCGTCCTTGAGCGCCATGTCGGTGATGTAGAGCGTGGCCGTGAGGATCCGGCTCCTGTCGCTGCCCACCTCGGCGAGCAGCGCGTCGATCCGCGCCAGGATCTGCTCGGTCTGGCCCCGCATCGGCGCGGAGCGGTCCTCGGCCACGATGCCGCCGAAGTAGAGGACGCCGCCATGCTCCACCACGCGGTGCATGATGGGCGTGCGGATATGGCGTTCGATCATCGCAAACAAGTCCTCGTGGGTGGAAGATCAGCCGGCCGGCTGCAGCAAGGCCGGACGGGTCTCGGCGGCGGGGCCGCAGAGCTGGGAGCGGGCCGGCGCGAACGCCGCGAGGGCGTGCGTCTCCGGTCCGTCGAGCAGCAGGCCGGCAACGATCGCGCCGACGACGGGCGCGAGCGCAAAACCGTGCCCGGAGAATCCGAAGGCGTGCACCAGCCCCGCCGCCACGGCGGACCGGCCGATCACCGGCAGGTCGTCCGGCGTGACGCCCTCGATGCCGGCCCAGGCGTGGACGATCCGCGCCCCGTGCAGGGCCGGGAACAGGTCGAGCGCCGTGCGGGCCGAATAGGCGAGGCGCGGGACGTCGAGGCGAATCTCGCCCGAGTCGAGGTCGGCCCGTCCCTTGTGACCGCCGCCGATCATCACGTGGCCGGTCTCGGACTGCTTGAACGAGAGCGGCCGCCCGGCCGCCCCGACCACCGGCGTCAGGAGCGGCGGCAGCGCCTCGGTGAGCAGCATCTGGAAGGCGTTGAAGCCGAGCGGGATCTCCTCCCCGGCCGCGCGGGCGATGCGCCCGCCCCAGGCGCCCGCGGCGTTGAGCAGGAGCGGCGCGGCATGGGTCTCGCCCCCGTGGGTGCGCAGGCGCCAGAGCCCGGCGCGGCGGTCCATTGCGGCGACGCGGGCGCCCTCGATCACCTCGGCCCCGGCCGCCACGGCGGCGCGGCCGAAGGCGCGCGTCGTGCGCAAGGGGGAGGCGAAGCCGTCGCGGCGGGCGACGAGGCCACCGACCACGTGGGGCGCTACGGCCGGGAGCAGCTGGCGTACCGCCTGGGCATCGACCAGCTCCTCGTGCGTCCAGCCGGCGGCGCGCAGGCCCTCGACGCGCTCCGCCAGAAGCGTGAACTCCGCATCATTCTCGGCCACCCGGACCTGTCCGACGGAGCGGAAGCCGCAATCGTCGCCGACGAGATCCGCGATTGCAGGCCAGCGCTCGATCGCCGCCAGGGCGAGCGGAACCTCGGCGGGATGGCGGCCCAGGGTGCGCACGCCGCCCGCCGAGTAGCCCGAGGCCTCAGCGCCGACCTGCCGGGCCTCCAGCACGCGCACGCGTCGACCGGCGCGGGCGAGGTGAAGGGCGGCGGAGAGCCCGTGCAGCCCGCCGCCGACGATGAGGATGTCGGGATCCGTCATGCGAGCACGCCCGTATCCGTCTGGGGCGGGATCGGCTCCGGCATCGCGGCGACGAGGCCGGCGAGCGCCGCGAGGCCGACGGGCCGCGCCGGCACCATCGCGCCGAGGATCGCGCGCTGCGCGAGCGCGGCCCCGTCGCGCGCGAGGCTCGCGGGCTGCTCCAGCAAAGCCGCGAGGGCCACCGGATCGAGCCGCAGCGCGGCCGGAGTCTCGGCGGGCGGGTCCGGCCGCGGCTCCCGGCCGGGAGTCCCATCGGCAAGGGCGCGCGCCGCGGCGGTCGCCTGCCGTTCCGCCGCTTCGGGGGTCGTCGCCCCCGCGATACGGCCGGCGACCGAAATGCCCGGCACGCCGGTCCGGCCCGTGGCGTCGGCCATCACCCGCCCGTCGCGGATGGCGCAGCCGAGGGCGGCGAGCAGCAGCGGCTCGTCGGCGCAGACCAGAAGGGCGCCGAACGGCTCGGCCCAGACCCGCCCACCGCCCTCGACCCAGAGGCGGCCGGGCTCGGCGTGCCAAGCCGTGGCGTCGGGGCGGGCGATCAGGATGGCGCCGGGCAGCGCGGCCAGCGCCGCGCGACCCGCCGGGCCGCCGCCGACGATCACGATGCGGGGTATCGCCGTCACGCGGTCAGCTCCGGGATCGCGTCCGGCTGCGCGTTGGCGAGCTCGCCGACCGTCATCGGCTTGAACGGCGCCCGCGGCCGCAGGGCGCCGACCGTCTCCATGGCGGCGCCGCGGGTCTCGGCGATCAGCCCGGCGACGACGGTCCCGCACATGCGCCCCTGGCACGGCCCCATGCCGGCCCGCAGGAAGGCCTTGACCTGGTTCGGGCCGGCGGCGCCGCGGCGGGCGGCCCCGCGGATCTGGCCGGCGGTGATCTCCTCGCAGCGGCACACGATCGTGTCGTCGGCGGGGGCGAGGATGCAAGCGGCGGGGCGGTAGAGCCGGTCGAGGAAGGGCCTGAGCGCCAGGGCCGCGCGCAGCGCCTTCTGGGGCTGCGCGGCGCGGGCGTCGCGGGTGGCGGCGTCGAGCCGGCCGAGCCGGTGGGCCGCGTCGAGGGCGGCGAGCCGTCCGCCCGCGGCGGCGGCCTCCCAGCCGCCGATGCCGCCGCCATCGCCCGCCACCGCCACGTTCGGATGGCTGGTGGCGCCCCAGGCGTCGAGGCGCGGCCGCCAGCAGAGCTGCCTGTCGTCCCAATCGTGATCGAGCCCCAGCGCCCGGGTGATGTGGGTCGCGGGGATCACCCCCTCGTGGAGGAGGAGCGTGTCGCAGGCGAGCGCGTGGTCGCGGCCCCCCTGGCGCCAGCGTACGGTCGAGACCCGGCCGTCGCCCTCCGCCCGCAGGTCGCCGACGTTGCGGACCACGCGCAAGCCCCGCGCCCGGGTCTCGCGCATCAGGGCGATGCCCTTCGTGAGCAGCCTGCGGCCGGTCCAGAGCCCGCCGGCCCGCAGGGCGTCCCGGAGGGCGCCGCCGGCGCCGGTCTCCAGCAGCGTCAGCCGCTCCACGCCGGCCCGCAGGAGTTGGACGGCGAGCAGCCAGCAGAGCGGGCCCTGCCCGGCGATCACCACGGATCCCTCCGGCACGGCGCCGGCCGTCTTGAGCAGGATCTGGGCAGCGCCCGCGCTCATGACGCCGGGCAGCGTCCAGCCGGGGATCGGCACCGGCCGCTCCTGGGCGCCGGTCGCCAGCAGGACGCGCTTGGCCGCGATCTCCGCAGTGGCGCCGCTCGATGCGACCGACAGCAAGCCCGCATCCGGGTCGAGGTGCCACAGCGTGGTCCGCGGCCGGTAGGCGATCCCCGTCGCGGCGCGGAACGCCCCCGCCAGGGCACCGCCGGCATCGAGGAACTCGCCGGCCAAAGCCGGGTCCCCGGAGGCGGCCTCCACCGCGCGAAAGACCTGTCCGCCCGGGGCGGGCTGCTCGTCCAGCAGGGTGACCGAGAGCCCGAGGGACGCGGCCTCGATGGCGGCCGCCATGCCGGCCGGGCCGGCGCCCACGATGGCGAGATCGTGGCTCATGCGGCGTCCTCGATCCGCGCCGCGCGGGCGCCGAGCTGCGGCTCGATCCGCATGCCCGGGGCGACCGGCACGAGGCAGGATTGGCGGTTGGCCACGCCGTCGATCCCGGCGAGGCAGTCGAAGCAGATCCCGATCATGCAGTAGGGCAGCCGCGGCGCGCCGCCGACCGGCGTCGTGCGGATCGCGGGCAGGCCGGCGAGCAGCACGGCGGCCGCCGCGGAGGCGCCCTCCGGGACGTGGACGGCACGGCCCGCGACAAAAACCTCCACCAGCCGGTCCCCGGGGGCCGGACGGGCCTCAGGCCGCCTTCTGAACATCGAAGCGTCTCGCGCTGAAGGGGAAGAGGTCCGGCGCGAGCGCGCCGGCCGCGATCATCGGGGCGAGCAGGCCGGCATGCGCGCCGGCGAGCGTCACCCCCGAATGGCAATTGGCGATGATGGCGCCTGGGTAACGCTCGGATGCGTCGTAGATCGGCTTGCCGTCCGGCGACATGACGCGGAGCGCCGCCCAGGCCCGGACGATGTTCAGCTCCGCGATCCACGGGAAGGTCAGGACCGCCTTGCGGGCGATGGCCCGCATGACCGCGGGGGTCTGGGTCAGGGTGTCGAAGCCCATATCCTCCTTGCTGTCGCCCAGCAGCAGCGAGCCCTCCTCGGTCTGGCGGACGACGTGGGTCGGCAGCGCGAGGACCTGCCGGGTGCGCTCCGTGACCAGGATCTGGCCGCGCTCGGGCCGCAGCGGCGCCGACAGGCCGACGAGCGGCGCGAGATCCGCGTTGCCGAGGCCGGAGGCGAGGACGAGGCGCGGCGCCCGGACGGTCTCGGCGCCGATCTCGACGGTGAAGTCGCGCGGGGCCGCCGTGATGGCCGTGACCCGGGCGTTCGGCCGGTAGAGGCCGCCGAGATCCTGGAACGCCGCGTGCAGCGCGCGGAGCAGATGCAGCGGGCTCGCATGGCCGTCATAGGGCGTCCACGAGGCGCCCACGACCTGCGGTCCGAGGCCCGGCACCATGTCGCGCAGCTCCGCGGCCGGGATCATCCGGTATTCGTAGCCGGCATTGCCGGCCTCCCGGCGCAGCTGGCCCATCAGCGCGTCGCGCTGGGCCATCTCGTCGTCCGAGAAGCAGAAATGCAGCCCCCCCGGCTGGTGCAGCCCGACGCCGATGCCGGTCGTCTTGAGGAGATCGGCGGCCAGCTCCGGCCACGCCCGGGCCGAGGCGTGGGTCCAGTGCTGGTAATGCGGCGCGCCGAGGCCCTTCGACTGAACCCAGACCAGCCCGAAATTGCCCCGGCTCGCCCGGTGGGCGACGTCGCCCTCGTCGAGCATCACGGTCGACAGGCCCTGGCGCTGCAACCCGTAGGCGATCGCGGCGCCGACGAGGCCGCCGCCGACCACGATGGCGTCCCGCGTCTGTCGTCCGGTCATGCGCGGCGCTCCCCGGTGAGCAGGCGGTCGATCGGGTAGAAGCGATCGAGCCCCAAGAGGACCAGGGCGGTGACGAGGATCAGCGCCGCCGAGACCGACGCGACCAGCGGGTCGGTCATCTGGTCGATGTAGTTGAACAGCTGCACCGGCAGCGGGTTGGCCGCCGGCGAGGCCAGGAACAGGCTCACCGTCAGCTCGTCGAAGCTGGTGACGAAGGCCAGGATCCAGCCGCCCGCGAGGCCGGGGGCGATCAGCGGCAGGGTCACGCGCCGGAACACCGTGAACCGGTCGGCGCCGAGGCTCTCGGCGGCGCGCTCGATGCGCGGATCGAGGCCCGACAGGCCGGCGCCGACGAGGCGCAGCATGTAGGGCGTGATCACGATGACATGGGCGGCCACGAGGCCGGCGAAGCTGCCGGACAAGCCGAACCCCGAGAAGAAGCGCAGCAGCGCCACGCCCAGCACCACGTGCGGAATCATCAGCGGCGAGGCGAGGACCGCCACCAGGGTGCCCCGGCCGGGGAAGCGCCAGCGGGCGATCGCCAGGGCGGCCGGGACGGCGATCAGGGCGGAGATCGTCGCGGCCGTCACGCCGAGGCGCGTGCTGTACCAGAAGCTCTCCAAGAAGCGCGGGTTGTCGCCGATCGCCCGCCACCAGCGCAGCGACAGGCCGTCGGACGGCAAAGCGAGGTAGCCCTGGCCGGTGAACGAGACGGCGATCACCACCAGCAGCGGCGCCAGGATGAAGGCGAGGAACAAGGCGTGGAAGGCGAGCGCCAGGGGGCCGTTGCGGCTCATGCCGGACCTCCCTGCGCGACCGCGCCGAGCCGGCGCAGCGCCCGCCTCTCGACGAGCCGGGTCCAGAGGAGCGTCGCCAGCAGGATCGCCGCCATCAGCACGGTGGCAAGCGCCGCGCCGAGCGGCCAGTTCAGGGTGTTGAGGAACTCGTTGTAGGTCATGCTGGAGACGACCTTCAGGCGCTTGCCCCCCAGCATGGCGGGCGTCGCGAAGGCCGAGGCCGAGAGGCAGAACACCATCAGCGCGCCGGCCATGACGCCCGGCATGACGTTGGGCAGCACGACCCGGGTGAACACCGTAACCCGTCCCGCCCCGAGGCTGGTGGCGGCTCGCTCCAGCACCGGATCGAGCCGGCCGAGGCTCGCCCAGACGGAGAGCACCACGAGCGGCACCATCACGTGGACGAGGCCGATCACCACGGCGCCTTCCGTGAACATCAGCCGGAACGGCGCTCCGGGCACGTGGAGGGCGGTGAGCGCCTGATTGACGAGGCCGTTCGTGCCGAGCAGCACCATCCAGCCGAAGTTGCGCACCACCACCGAGACCAGCAGCGGCCCGACCACGACGAGGAGCATCGGCCCCCGCCAGCGCGGGTCCATGCGGTGGATGATCCAGGCCTCCGGCACCCCGACGAGGAGGCAGATCAGCGTCGTCAGCCCGGCGATCCGGAAGGTGCGCGCCAGGGCCTCGCCGAACAGCGGATCGGTGAAGAGATCCCGGTAGTTGGCGAGCCCCCAGCCGGGCAGCACGCCCTTTTCGAAGTCGAAGCCGTGCAGACTTAGGGCCAGCACGCCGGCCAGCGGCACGAGCAGCGCCCCGGCATAGACGAGGGCGGAGGGCGCGGTCAGCAGCGCGGGGGTCAGGCGGTCGAGGCGGGTCATGCCGCGGCCCGTTCAAGGTGTTGGGCTGGGACCCGAGAAGGGGCGGCGAACCAGTTTGCACGGCCCTTTTCCCGGGCGCATGCAGCGAAAGCG
Organism: Methylobacterium sp. J-030; assembly: GCF_022829545.1. Classification (GTDB taxonomy): domain Bacteria; phylum Pseudomonadota; class Alphaproteobacteria; order Rhizobiales; family Beijerinckiaceae; genus Methylobacterium. The sequence continues at coordinate 78,955 of NZ_JAKSYM010000172.1, forward strand.
GAATGCGACCCGGGACCCAGCACGATGAGCGCCGCGCCAGCGGCACAGGTCGATCCAGATCGACGCTTCGCGAAGTCTCGTGCTGGGTCCCGGATCAGGTTCCGCTGGCGCTCCACCTGTCCGGGAAAGGGCGCGTGCGTCATGGGCCGGGGAGCACCGATCCCCTGTTGCGCACGCGGCGAAACAGCTTGGAAGCGTGGGGTCATGCCGGCTCCAGCCGCCGCAGGCTGTGGGCGTCCCAGTCGAGCGTCACCGCGGCGCCCTCGTCGAGCGGCGTCGCGCCGGTGTTCTGCGCCATGACCGCGAAGGCGCCCAAAGCCGTCTCCACCGTGTAGAGCCAGAACCCGCCGAGGAAGAGCCGCGCCTGCACGCGACCGTCGAGGCCGGGCTGCCCCCCGGGCGCCCGCTCGCAGCGGATGCGCAGGCGCTCCGGCCGGATCGTCAGGAGGATGTCGCCCTGCCGGTCGGCGAGTTCCGGCGGCAGGCAGAAGCGGTGGCCCGCGGCCTCCGCGTGGCCGGAGGCGGCCCGTGCCGGCAGCCGGTTGCTGCGGCCGAGGAAGTCGGCCACGAACGCGTCCGCCGGGATGTCGTAGGCCTGCCAGGGGGCGTCGATCTGGACGACCCGTCCCCCCTGCATGATCGCCACCCGGTCGCACAGGGCCATCGCCTCGGCCTGATCGTGGGTGACCAGCACCGTGGTGACGCCGATCCGGCGCTGGAGGTCGCGCAGCTCCACCTGCATCTCCTCGCGCAGCTTGGCGTCGAGGTTCGAGAGCGGCTCGTCGAGGAGCAGCAGGCGCGGCTCGACCACCAGCGCCCGCGCCAGGGCGACGCGCTGCTGCTGCCCGCCCGACATGTTGCGCGGGTAGCGCTCGGCGAGGTGCCCGAGGCGAACCTGCGCCAGGGCCTCGGCGACCCGCCGGCCCCGCTCCGCCTTCGGCACCCGGCGCATCTCCAACCCGAAGGCGACGTTCTCGGCGGCGGTCATGTGCGGGAACAGCGCGTAGGACTGGAACACCAGCCCGATGCCGCGCTGGGCCGGCGGCGTGCCGGTCAGGTCGCGGCCTTCCATCAGGATGCGCCCGCGGCTCGGCGCCTCGAAGCCGGCGATCATCTGCAGCGTCGTGGTCTTGCCGCAGCCGGAGGGCCCGAGCAGCCCGAGGAACTCGCCGGGCGCCACCGCGAGGCTGACGTCGCGGACCGCGGTGACGGTGCCGTAATCCTTGCCGAGCCCGTCGAGGGTGAGGAAGGCGGGCGCGGACATCAGCGCTCGACCTGCCGCTGCCATTGCCGGGTCCAGTCGGCGCGGTTGCGGTTGACCACGTCCCAGTCGAGGCCGATCAGCGCGCGCACCTGATCCTCGCCGTAGATCACGCGGTCGGCGACCTCCGGCGGCAGCTTGGTGGACCGGTTGGTCGGGCCAGCCCCGTACTGCGTGGCGAAGATCTCCTGGACCTTCGGCGAGACGAGGTAGGCGAGGAACTTGTCGGCGAGCGCCGGCTCCGGGCTGCCCGTGACGGCGCAGCCCGCCGTCATGAGGACGACGGCGCCCTCCTTCGGCCGGGCGATGGCGAGCGGAAAGCCCGCCTGCTGCATGGCCGCGACCCGGGACGAGCCCCAGACGGCGAGCCAGATCTCCCCCGACTGGAACATCTCGCTCATCTTGCCGGGTGAGCTCTCGTAGGCCAGCACGTTGGGGTTGATCTGCTGGCGCATCACCTTCAGCCCGGGGGCGATGTCGCTGTCGCTGCCGCCGTGGATGCGGGCCATCATCGCCAGGGTATGGACGCCGTAGGTGTTGTCGATGCCGGGGATCGCGATCCGCTGCCGGTATTCCGGCCGGGCGAGGTCCATCCAAGAGGTCGGCACCGGGAAGCCGCGCTCCTTGAACAGCTTCGTGTTGTAGGCGATGCCCGTGAAGCCGAAGCCGGTGCCGACGGCGTGGTCGTCGCCCAGGACGGCGATCGGATAGACCGCGTCGCGCACCGCGTCCGGGAGCGTCCGGCACAGGCCCAGCGACACGGCCTGCACCATCGGGCCGTCATCGAGCACCGCCACGCCGACCGTCTGGTTGCTGCGCTGCGCCTGCATCCGGGCGAGGTTGTCGGAGGAATTGCCGGTCAGGTAGTCGATCCGGACGTCGTTCTCGCGCTCGAACGCGGGAATGACGCTGGTGCGCATGATCTGCTCGTAGCTGCCGCCGTATCCGGCGACGGTGAGGCGCTGCTCGGCCCAGGCCGGAGTCTGCACCGCACAAAGCGCGACCGCCGAGAGAAACCCCAGTAACGCACGCCTCATCGCTTGCCTCCGTGAGCAATCGGACAGCCGTTCCTGCGCGCTGAACAGGCAAGACGCTTGTCCGATAAGCATCTCCCGCGCCTATTGGCTCGCGAATGCTGTGTAGCCTGCGCAGACTTGACGGGAGACGCAAATTCATAATTTTTGCGGTTTCATTCCTTTCGGTAGCGAGCCAGGGGGGCCGGATGACGCCGAGCCGGCTTCGGCAGCTTGAAGCGTTCCGGGCCGTGATGCAGAGCGGCTCGGTCAGCCGGGCGGCGCAGCGGATGCTCCTGTCGCAGCCCGCGGTCACGAAGCTGCTGCGCAACCTGGAGGACGAGACCGGGCTGCCGCTGTTCGACCGTGCGCGGCGTCACCTTCAGCCGACGCCGGAGGCCGTGAAGCTGGAGGGGGCGGTCGCGACCCTGTTCGCGGCCGCGGACCGGCTGGATCGCGCCATCGACGACATGCGCGGCGTCGGCAGCGGCGAGTTGCGCGTCGCGGCCATGCCGCTGATGGGGCTCGCGCTCATCCCCCGGCTGCTGGCCCGATTCGCCATGGAGGTGCAGCCGGTGCGGATCTCGCACGTGGTGGCGAGTTCCCGGGAGGTCCACGATCTGGTGCAGGCCGGCAATGCCGATCTCGGCTTCGCGCTGCCGGTCGGCCGCAGTGCCCTGGTGGCGGCGGCGCCGATCGAATTGCCCGGGCTGGTGGTCCTGCCGCCCGGCCATCGCCTGGCGCGGCTCAAGTCCGTCCCGCTCTCCGAGCTGCACGACGAGCCCTACATCTCGCTCGGGCGGCAGTACCGCCTGCGCGATCAGGTCGATGAACTCTTCACCGTCAACGGGGTCACGCCTCGCCTCGTCGCGGAGACGCAGAACGCCGCCGCCGCCTGCGCGATGGTCGCCGCAGGCCTCGGATTCGCCATCGCGGAGGCTGTGACGGTGAAAGCCCTGAAGGGTCAGGTCGCCGTGCGCCGGCTGCGGCCGACGGTGACGTTCTCGGTCACCATCCTGGGGAGCCCGGGGCGACCCCTCTCGAGCGCCGCCCTGGCCTTCCTCAAGATGGTCCGCAGCGAAGTGGGCGGCGGTCCGAGCGGCTGACGGCCGCCCGCCCCGCGCCGCGGGCCGCCGTTCGGGGCCGACGCCGGAGCACCGGCCCGCGCACTTACCACCGGTAGTGCCAAGCAGCCCGGTGCCAACCCCAATGGTGGTGCCAGCCCCACGGACGGTGCCAGCCCGCGTGGTGCCAGCCCCAACGATGACGCCAGCCCCAGGGGCGGTGCCAGCCATAGACCACCGGCCGGGCATAATAGACAGGGCGATAGGCGTAGGGACGCCAGTTGGGCCTGCACCAGCCGTAATAGCCGCGGTGGAACCCGGGTCCACAACCCTGGGCAGCTTCGGCCGTACCCACTGTGGCTGTGAGGGTACCGAGCGCGAGGAGTGCTGCGCCCGCAAGTCTCGTTTGCATTGTCATCCTCCTTCCAGACTGTGAGGTCTTCAGATCCGGCTTCGCTCGGAGACAACCGCGACCGGATCCGGTCCGGTTTCGGAACGCCGCCAGGAACCGGCACGAAACAGCCGCCCCCAGGAAAGCGTTTCTTCACGAAAGAGTGCGCGCGCCGAAGCACAATGTGCCCGAAGCGATGTCCGGCCACGGGCCTAGACCTTCGCGGCGGCACGCCACGACTTCGAACAGCGCGCAGGCGCAACCCGGGGGGATCGAGATGACCCGTTCGGGTCTCGAGTCCCGGCGGCTGGTGCTGGGGCCGATCGCCTGTACCGGTATCGTCCTGCGGCCTCTCCTGCGACAGCGACAGAGCCGGTCGGCGGCTGTCGGAAGAGGCGGATCCCGATAAAAGCACCCATCGATCCGCGATCCCCCGAAGCGCAGATCCACCTCGGCCCGCCCGGTTCGCCGGCGCGGGCATTTTCATGCGCGCCGGTCTGCGATCGGTCTCCAGGGGCCGTTCGGGCGTCAGCGCCGGGGGACCTGCCGGTTTTTTGAAGGAGTCCCGGGCCCGCGCGCCCTGCGGCGCCGGGGCGGCGCGGGCGGCACCCTGCGTGGCCCGCGCGTCGACCCACCAGCGCGCCGGACAAGGCTCACCCGAAGTGTCCGGGGCGAGCCATGCCGTGCACAAGTCCGGCGACGCGGCCGTATCAGCGTCCCAACCGTCGCCGCCCCGTCGAAGCGCGACCGGTCAGCCGGCCGCCGTCAGGGCGAACGAGCCGCCGCGCCGTCGCTCGGACGAACCGCGATGAGGCAAGCGCATCAAGGTCCGGTCTTACTCGCCGCTGCCGCCGGTGCTGCCGGTGGAGCCGACGCGCGAGGGTTGGCCAGCGTTGCCGGCGGCGGCGCTGTCGTTCGTGATGCCATCTGCAGCACGCCCGGTCGGCGAGTAGGTGGCGGCTCCTTCATCGCCGGTTGCGCCGGGCTGCCGCGTGACCACGCCGGGGGCGCCCGGAGGCACCACGACGGTCGTGCCCGTCGGGGTTTCGATCACGGCTTGCGCAAGCGCCGGCGAAGCGAGCGTAGCAACGAATGTCGCAGCGAGGATAATCTTGGTCATAGCAAGTCACCGTGTCGGGTTGATCGGCAGGATACTCCTGGTCTCATCCAACTCTGCTAGTGTGCGATTGATCCGCGAGCATTCAATTTGTGCACTATCTTGTTTCTGATCCGTTTCTCAACGCGGGCACGGTGTTTCCGCGGCCGTCGCGCTCCGGCGCGACTCCGTCGTTCTGAGCCGGGCCTTCTTCCGCAGACGGAACGCGTCGATCCTGTCGTTCCGCGAACCGGATGAGATGGCGCCGGCCATAGCCGCCGGACCTTCAGCCCCGCGCGACGCCAGATGCGCTGAACCCGGTCTTTGCCGACCTGCCGGCCGGCTGCCGGCAGCCGCTTGGTGACGCGGCGATAGCCGCAGCGTCCGGACTCGGGCGCCAAGGCGATGATGGCCTGGGTCAGCTCATCCGCATCGGCCGGCACCGTGGGCACGGAGCGCTGCGTGCCCCGGTACTGGCCGACGATCCGGCAGGCGTGACGGTCCGAGAGACCGTACTTCGCACGGACGCCGTCCACCGCCTGCCTGCGTCGCTCGGGGGCGAACCAGGTTTCCCGGGGCGACGTCCGCCAGCACCTGCCTCTCCAGGGACAGATCAGCCACAAGCCGCCGCAAGCCAGCGCTCTCACGCTCAAGATCGTTCGTCTTCCTGGCCTGATCGAGCTTCAGACCACCGCATTCCGTGCGCCAGCGGTAGTAACTCTGCCCGGAGATCTCCGCC
>NZ_JAKSYM010000339.1 GCF_022829545.1 Methylobacterium sp. J-030
CATCGCATCGGCCAGGGCCTCGATCACGCCGAGGCTGTCGATGCGCCGCGCCACCGTCAAGGCGAGGCACGCCCGGCTGGGCTCATCGATCAGCGTCAGGATGCGCAGGCTCCGGCCGTCGTGCGTCTGAGCCTGCACGAAGTCGAAGCTTCAGACGTGATTGCGGTGGAGCGGTCGTAGCCGTTTGCCCGAGCCATCGTTCAGCCAGAGTCGGCTGCGGGGTCTCTGTCGGCTAGGGACCTTCAGCCCCGCGCGACGCCAGATGCCCTCATCCTGAGGTTCTCGAAGGATGAACCCGGTCCTTGCCCACTTGCCACCCCGCTGCCTGCAGCAGCGCGGTGACGCGGCGGTAGCCGTAGCGTCCGTACTCGGACGCCAGGGCGACGATGGCCCGGGTCAGCCCATCCTCGTCCGCCAGCACGGTCGGCACATAGCGCTGCGTGCCCCGATGCTGGCCGACGATCCGGCAGGCGTGACGGTCCGAGAGGCCGTACTTCTCTCGGATCCCGTCCACCGCCT
>NZ_JAKSYM010000340.1 GCF_022829545.1 Methylobacterium sp. J-030
CGTTCTCCGCCTGCCGCAGGGCAAAGGCGATCTGTTCGTTCGTGAAGCGTTTGCGAGGCATGGCATCCACCCTCCTTCAGGGTTCAGGATGCCCGAAAAACTCGCGCTCAGTGCGGACCAGTTTGGTGGGTCAGGGTCACGAGTCACTTCGCCGCCCTCTGGGATGGGCGGGTGCTCATCTGCCTCGGCGTGATGGTGATCGGCGGCTCGCTGATCGCCTTCTCGATCTTCCTCTGGCTGGTGCGGGATTGGGGCGCGTTCCGCGCCGGCATGTACGCCTTCGTTAGCCCGGTGATCGCGGTCGCGATCGGCGTCATCTACGCACACGAGCCCTTTGGATGGGAGGAGGTATCGGGTATGGGGATCATGCTCGCCGCGACCGCTTTGGCGCTCGCCGAGCGATCACGTATGCAGGTGGACCAAGCGGCCTCTTGAGCAGTTCATGACGGAAGGCGCACGCAATCGCTTCCCAACTCGGTTGCGCCTCCGTCACAGCTTGCGCGGCGAGATCACATTTGGCTGCAGTGGGTGCAAAGCGGTCGACCGGATCTGGCGGTAAGTCGCACGGCCGGTCTTGGACCGGCAAGCCACCAGAAACGGATGGCGGGGTACGGTCCTCGGTCCTGTGCGCGGCTTGGCGTGGGGAATGTGATGCCGGCCCTCTGGCAGCCGTATCTCGTTTCGGAACGGGGCAGCGGCACACAGGCGTCACCAAACTGGATGCGCCTACCAATGAGTGTGCTCCCAAGGCCGGCCGTCGGTGACGCCGTCGACGAGGTTGAGGCCGAGCAGGAAATCGGGCGCGAAATCCGTCCGCACCACCGGCTCGCGCGCGGCCGGGCTACACAGGACTTTTACCTCGCCACGCCGGGCCGCAACCGCATCGGCGATCGACACCGCCCGGAAGGCGATCTGCGCACCGCCGCGAACCTGGGCCAGCCGGCCGAGATCGGGCCCGATCACCGTGGCGATCTTCGGATAGCCCCCGGTCGACTGCCGGTCCGCCATCAGCACAATGGGCAGGCCGTTGCCCGGCACTTGGATCGCGCCCATCGCTACCCCGTCGGAGACGATGTCGTGCCCCCTGGCGTGCTTGAGCGGCGTCCCGTCTAGGAAGCAGGCCATGCGGTCGCCGCGGGGCGAGACGGTCCAGGGACCGCCGAGGAAGGCGGCGACTTGGTCGGGCGCGAAATAGTCGTCCTGTGGGCCGAGCACCACGCGGACCGTGTCCGGAGCGCGGTCGAGCCACGGGGCGACGAGCCTATGGGGTGCGCGCTCGCCAGGGCGGCCATCCGCCACCGGGATCCGGTCGCCCGCGGCCAGCCCGCGCCCATCGAGACCGCCGACGCTAGAGCGCGTGTGGGTCGCCAGGGAGCTCAATACCGGGGCGAGATCGAGCCGGCCCTGGACGGCGAGGTAGCCCCAGGACCCGGTGTCTCCAGCGCGCACGACCAAGCTCCGGCCCGGCTCTAAAGTGAGCGCGACGGCCGGCGGCAGCGGCTCGCCGTCGAGGGCGATGCGGAAGCCCGTCGAGGCGAGCGCGAGCCCGAGGGGGCCGCCCTCGACCCCGACCGTGACCCCGCCAGTCGAGATCTCGATCGCCGCCGCGTCGAGGGTGTTGCCGGCCGCCCGGTTAGCAGTGGCGTGCATCAGCGGGTCCATCGGCCCGGCGGCGGTGAAGCCGTAGCGCAGGTAGCCGTGCCGGCCGCCATCCTGCAGGGTGATGCCAGGGCCGGCGGCCTCGATGATGAGAACACTCATGTAGCAAGCCCGCGTCGAGCCACAGGCTCGCCCGATGCCTCGCGGGTGACCAGCGCGTCGAAGGTCGCTGCGTCCACCGGCTCGAACCGGATCGCGTCACCGGCTTCCACGAAGAAGCTCTCGGCGCGCTCGGGGGCGTAGAGCCGGGACGGCGTGGCGCCGACCACGTACCAGCCGGTGGGCATCGGCACGGTGGCGACCGCGGCGAGGCCACCACCGACCACAACGGCGTTTCGCGGGTGCGGTGGGCGCGGGCTCGCGCGCCTCGCGACAGCGAGGTCCTCCGGGAGACCGCCGAGGTAGGCGAAGCCCGGAGCGAAGCCGTACATGTAGACTCGGTAGGTCGCCGCGGCATGTTGCGCGACCACCGCCTCGGCCGACAGCCCGGCACGCCCGGCGAGTTCGGCGACATCCTCCCCGTGCGGGGCGTCGTAACAGCAGGGCAGCGTCCACAGGGTGGCCGCACCCGTGCGCGCCGCGGCGCTCCCGGTCAGCCGCAGCACGTGGTCGACGAGCCGCGCCCGGTCGAGAACGAGAGGGTCGTAGTGCAGCATCAGGGAGCGGTAGGTCGGCACCCGCTCGCGCAGGCCCTGCGGCGGGTCGGCGGCGAGCGCCTCGTCGAGCGCCAGCACCCGGTCGTTGAGCGTCGGATCGACGGTGTTGCCGAACTCCACGACGAGGGCCGCCTCGCCCGCGTCGAGGAGGCGGGGGACGCTCATGGCCGGAACGGGGCTAGCGTCACGCCGCCGCCCTCCAGGATGGCGCGGACGGCGCGCGCGGTGGCCACCGCGTGGGCGGTGTCGCCGTGGACGCAGATTGAGCGGATCGGCGTCGGCAATTCCCGGCCCGATGCCGTCAGGATGATGTCCCCCTGGACCATGCGCAGCACCCGGTCGGCGGCCGCGTCCGGGTCCGTGACGAAGGCGCCGGGCTGGCTGCGCGGGATCAGCAACCCGTCCTCGGTGTAGCCGCGATCAGCAAAAATCTCCTGGTGGACCTCAAGCCCCGCCGCCTCCCCCGCCGCCACCTGCGCGCTCAGCGCGATGGCGAGTAGGGCGAGATTCGGATCGACGGCCCTGACCGCGCGGGCGACCGCGTCGGCCACCGAACGCTCCTCAGCCGCGATGTTGCCGAGCGCCCCATGTGTCTTGACGTAGGTGATGCGGT
>NZ_JAKSYM010000407.1 GCF_022829545.1 Methylobacterium sp. J-030
TTCCGCCGCAGCCCGATCTTCTCGCCGTTCAATGTGGGTGCGACCGTCAGCTCCGGCAGCGTGTCGAACTTCGGCGTGACCAACCAGCCGACCCCGGTCTTCGTCGGCTTCACCAACGGCGTCCCGACGCGCTACGGCAACGTCGACAGCATCGAACGCGAGCGTCTGCCCGACTTCGTCGGCGTCGTGCGCCTCGACCAGGCCTGGGGTTCGGCCCAGCTCTCCGCCGCGACCCACGAGCTGAACGTCGGTGATCTGTCCACCGCCGCAAGCACCGGCACCGGCAACATCGTGGCGCCTGCGCATACCAGCAACGTCCAGGGCTGGGCGGTGCAGGGCGGCCTGAAGATCAACACGCCGTTCATCGCCCCGGGCGACTCGTTCTACCTGCAGGGCGCCTACGCCGACGGTGCGCAGCTCTACACCGGGTATTCCAACTACACCGGCTCGTACACGCAGAGCACCACGACCATCCAGGGCCAGAAGTTCGCCCAGTACTTCTCCGACGCTTCCATCAACCCGTTCACCGGGCAGTTGCAGACCTCGACGAGCTTCACGGCCGTCGCCTCGTACCTGCACTACTGGACGCCGGAATGGCGCTCGGCCTTCTTCGGCTCCTACGGCGAGCAGAACTTCTCCAACGGCGCCCGCCTCGCCCAGGGCGCTGCCTACACGCTCGTGAGCAATCTGGCCGGCAGCAACCCGTTCGGCTCGAACGCCGTCGGCACGCCCGGCACCCGGTTCTTCCAGCTCAGCCAGGCGCTGCGCGACACCTACCAGTTCATCGCCGGTGCGAGCCTGATCTGGTCTCCGGTCAAGGATCTCGACATCGGCGTGGAGGGCTTCTACACGCAGAGCGGCCTGAAGAGCGGCCGGGCGGTCGACCTCGACAAGAGCCCGACTGCCTATTCGAACATCGCCGGCATCAACAACGGCACCTTTGCCGTGGCCACCGCCACACAGGACTCGGTCGCCCAGATCCGCTTCCGCGTCCAGCGCGACTTCTGATCACCATTGGCGATCGGAAGACGGCCCCGGTGCCGCCGGCACCGGAGCCGTCGAACTACCCTCGTGCAAACGAAGACTTCAAGCCCGGCCTCGCGCCGGGCTTTTTTGCGCGCGGTATCCGCCCCGGACGTGTTCGCGGCGATCGGGGCACCGACAGGGCGCCCCCCGTCCCGAGCGGTCCCATCCCTCACCCGGCTGTCAGGGCGAACAGCCTCTTTTCCACACGGAAGAGGGCCCCCGAGCCTCCTGCGGCCGCGGGGTATCGCGAACGGCAGCGGCCTCGAGATTTACGAAGCGTTCATCCTCCGGGTGTCCCATCCGAGCCTCAGAGGCCGGAACGAGGACGCGATGCCGGGCGACACGAACAACCTGCAGGGGCCGATCCTGGAACCCTGGCGCATCCTGGCGCTCGCGCTGATCGTCGCCGCCGGCATGCTGTTCGTCCACATGGTCGTGCCCGCCGACGCCTCCGCGGATCCGGTCAAGGCGGCGCCGGCCGCTCTTCACGGCCCGCAGCGGTAGCGCGGCCGCATCCCGGATCTCACTCGCCCGTCTTCCGGGGGGCGCCGGCCTTGTCGAGGGCGGTCGCCGCCGCGGTCAGCTCGCGCCGCGCCTGGGCGATCGCCGTGGCCTTCTCGGCCCCTTGCGCGTTGAGCGCTTCGAGGAAGGCGGTCCAGTCTGCCCGGGCGCTCGTCGGGATCACGCCGTCGAGCCGCTGGCGGAGCTGGGCGACCCGGCCGTCCGCCGTCGCCGCCTCGGGCGCCGCCACGTCGGCGTCGTACACGCCGACCGCGCAGGTCTGATCACCGGCCTTGGTGAAGTACGTGGTCTTGGGCTCCTCGATGGTGCTGCCGGGCTTCGGGAACAGGTAGCGGATCACCGAGATCTGTCCGGGCTTGGCGGTCTCCATCATGGTCCGGATGAAGTGGTTGCCCGTGCTGTCGTGCAGGTCGCGGACGTCGTGCCCCTTCAGGATCGGGTTCGGGTGGGCCGACATGATGCCGTCCGGCCCAACGCAGAACACGTAGGTGTCGGCGGTGCGGAAGCCCCGGGTTCCGTCGGTGAAGTCCTGAAGCGCCCGGGCCTTGTCGGCGGCGAGCGCGTGATCGACCCGCCCCAGCATCCAGGAGGCGAACCCGTTCGGGCTCGGATCGTCGCAGGCGGTCGGTGCCTCGCCGTCGCCGCAGGCCCGGGCGGGGCCGATCGGTGCCAGCCCGAGGACCAGCACGGCCGCAAGCGCTGAAGCTCTCAGCATGACGATGTCTCCCGAATGCAGATATCCCGCCGAATCGGCGCGATCAGAGACTGCATTCACCGGCGTTGCAAGCCACGGAGACAGATCTCACGAACTCGTCAGGCCGCAAGCGGGACCGGCCTATTGCAGCCGCAGCGGGATCGCCTCGACGGCGACCTCGCCGATCCCGTGGGCCGCCAGCGCCACGCGCAGGGGCTCGGTCAGGCAGGTCCCGGCGGTGAAGGCCCCGTGGGCGGCGGCGTGGGTGTCTCCTTGCGCGGCGCCGTGCCGCTCCGCCTCCCGGGGCGCGGAGCCGAGCAATTGCATGACGCGCCGGGCGATGGCGGGCGCCGGATCGATCCAGGTCACGGGCCAGGGCGCGAGGGCTTCGAGGCGGGGCAGCAGCAGCGGATAGTGGGTGCAGGCGAGGCAGACCACGTCGGTGCGCCGCCCGTCCCCCGCGGTGACGAAGCAGGGCGCGATCTCGGCCGCGAGGGCGGCATCGTCCACGGGGGCGCCCGCAAGCTCGGCCTCGGCGTAGCCGGCGAGGTTCCGGGCGCCGATCAGGGTGACGGTGCTGGCGCCGGCGTAGGTGGCGATCAGGTCTCGGGTATAGGAGCGGGCGACCGTCCCGGGAGTCGCCAGCAGGGAGACGAGCCGCGAGCGCGTGGCCGCGGCGGCCGGCTTGATCGGCGGCACCACGCCGACGAACGGAGTCGTGAAGCGCTGCCGCAGGGCGGGGAGCACCACGGTCGAGGCGGTGTTGCAGGCGATCACCACGAGGTCGGGGCGGTGGGTCGCGACCAGCCGCTCCATCACGGCGAGCACCCGGGCGACGACGGCCGCCTCGGTGAGCCGGCCGTACGGGAAGGCGGCATCGTCGCCGACATAGACGTAGCGGGCATCCGGCCGGGCGCGCCGCACGGCGTCGAGCACGGTGAGGCCGCCGAGCCCGGAATCGAACACGAGAATGGTCGGCTCGGCGGCGCTGCGCAGAGCCGCGGCAGAGATGCTGGCCCCGGCCATCAGATCGATCCGCATGTGACGTCCGGACTCCTCGCGAGGCTCCCGAGAATCGGCATCGCTGGTTAAGGCAGCCTGACTGCGGCGACAGAAAGACCCGCGATCCCCAATCCGTCGCGTTAACCGCAGCGCCCCAGCGGCGAAGACAGGGGCACCGAGAAGGGCCGCCCGCATCGGCCGGTTGGTCGCCTCCGGTGGAGGTTGTCTGACCACGGCCAAGACATATCTTCTGCGCGCCAACCCGGGACCGACGAAGCGGTACTTGGGACGGCCGGAAAAAGAGGACGATCGTCATGGCAGCGACGGCCGCACTGCGCACGGACGACACACGCAAGACCGGGGCGCCGGCCTTCCCGCCGCCGCCCGTCTCGGCGCGTCCGATCGACCGGACCGCCTGGATCGCCGCCTACCGGCAGGTTCGGGGCGAGACCGAGCGTCGGGCAGCCCCGCTCTCCGCGGAGGACCAGCAGGTCCAATCCATGGCGGATGCCAGCCCGACCAAGTGGCATCGGGCCCACGTGACGTGGTTCTTCGAGCAGTTCCTGCTGCGCGAGCACCTGCCGGGCTACGCGATTTACGATCAGCGCCTGCACTACCTGTTCAACTCGTACTACGTGGCGGCCGGGCCGCGCCAGCCGCGGATCCAGCGGGGCATGATCACCCGCCCGACCCTCGCGGAGGTCACGGCCTACCGGGCTCATATCGACCGGGCCGTCGAGGCCCTGCTGGGCCAAGCCTCCGAGCACGCCCTTGAGGCGCTGCTGCCGATCCTCGAGATCGGGCTCTACCACGAGCAGCAGCACCAGGAACTCCTGCTCACCGACATCCTGCACGCCTTCGCGCAGAACCCGCTGAACCCGGCCTACGACCCGGACTGGCGTTTCCCGAAGGCGGCCGCGCAGCCGGGTCAGACCCGTCTCGACCGGGGCATCGCCTGGATCGGGCACGAGGGGTCGGGCTTCTCCTTCGACAATGAATCGCCCCGCCACGAGACGCTGATCCAGCCCGGCCGGATCGACCGGGCGCTGGTGACCAATCGCCAATGGCTCGCCTTCATGGAGGATGGCGGCTACGCCAAGCCCGAGCTGTGGCTCTCGGACGGCTGGTATGCCGGTCCCGCCGAGGGCTGGGAGGCCCCAGGCTACTGGCGCCGGGACGGCGACGGCTGGGCCACCATGACGCTCGGCGGCGCGCGCCCGGTGGACCCCGACGCGCCGGTCACGCACATCAGCTACTACGAGGCCGACGCCTATGCCCGCTGGACCGGGCGCTTCCTGCCGACCGAGTTCGAGTGGGAAGTCGCGGCCCGGGACGGCGGCCTGCCGGACGCCTTCGGCCTCGTCTGGCAATGGACCCGCAGCGCCTACGTCGCCTATCCGGGCTACCGGCCGCTGCCGGGCGCCCTGGGCGAGTACAACGGCAAGTTCATGAACAACCAGTTCGTGCTGCGCGGCTCGTCGGTGGCGACGCCCGAGGGCCATGCCCGGCTGCCGTACCGCAACTTCTTCTATCCGCACCAGCGCTGGCAGTTCACCGGCCTGCGCCTCGCCGACGCCGCCTGACGCGCCCCGGAGCGACCCGTGACCATCAACCCGACCTTTTCCGACCCGACCCCGGTCGCCCCGGCCTTCCTGGACGACGTGCGCGAAGGCCTGTCCCGCCCGCAGAAGGCCCTCTCGCCAAAGTACTTCTACGATACCGCCGGCTCGGACCTGTTCGAGAAGATCACCCGGCTGCCGGAATACTACCCGACCCGCACCGAGATCGGGATCCTGGACGGTCGCGGGCCGGAGATCGCCGCGCTGCTGCCCGCGGGCGCCGCCCTGGTCGAGTTCGGCAGCGGCTCGACGGTGAAGCTGCGCCGCCTGCTGCGGCACCTCGACAAGCTCGCGGCCTACGTGCCGGTGGACGTCTCCGGCGAGTTTCTCTGCGCGCAGGCCGAGACCTTGAGCGTTGACTTTCCGCATCTCCGCGTCGAGCCGGTGGTGGCCGACTTCACCCGGGATTTCGACCTGCCCGAGAGCCTCGCGGGCCTGCCCCGGGCGGGCTTCTTCCCGGGCTCGACCATCGGCAATTTCGAGCCCGAGGAGGCCGAGGCGCTGCTGGCGCGGTTCGGGCGGATCCTGGGGTCGGGGGCTCACATGATCGTGGGCGTCGACCTCGTGAAGGACGCCGCCACCCTGGAGACCGCCTACGACGATGCCGCGGGCGTCACCGCGGCGTTCAACCTCAACCTGCTGACCCGGATCAACCGCGAGCTTGCGGGCCGCTTCGACCTCGACGCCTTCAGCCACCGGGCGGTGTTCAACCCGCAAGCCTCGCGGATCGAGATGCACCTCGTCGCCCGGGACGCGCAGGACGTGGCGGTGGGCTCGGACACCTTCGCGTTCGCGGCCGGCGAGACGATCCACACGGAGAGCAGCTACAAGTATACGCCCGAGACCTTCCGGGCGCTGGCCGAGCGCGCCGGCTGGCGCTGGATCCAGGTCTGGACGGATGCGGAGGGCCTGTTCTCGGTCCACGCCCTGCGGCTGGATTGAGGATCACGGCGGCGGCCGGGCCGATGGGGTTCCGGCCACCCTGGTTCGTCCTCGTCGCCCCCGCGCTCGGCGCGCTCGCGGGCCTGCTCTACGGGTCGCTCTTCGATGTCGGTCCACTGACCGGCGCGGCGATCCGCGGCGCGATCATCGGCACGCCGATCATGCTGTACGAGCGCCGGCTGCTGGTGCCGGCCCTGCGGGAACGGATCCGGGGGCTGGCCTCGCCGCTGTTCCTGCTCGCCACCGTGGCACTCTACATCGCGCTGATCGTGGCCGGGAACGCGCTGGCGAGCACCGTGCTCAACCGTCTGTTCCGCTTCATGTACAGCGAACGGAACGCGATGCTGATGACCGATACCGGCCTCGTCTACGCGCTCGCCATCTCGGCGGTGATGGCCTTCGTGTTCCGCGTCCGCGACCTGATCGGGCCGGGGGTGTTCGCCAATCTCCTGATCGGGCGCTATCACCGGCCGATCCGCGAGGAGCGGATCTTCCTGTTCCTCGACGTGACCGGCTCGACGCGCTTCGCCGACCGGCGCGGCGACGAGGCGGCGCAGGCCTATCTCGGCCAGATCTTCAACGCCCTGGCGCTGCCGGTTTCGCGGGCCCGGGGCTCGATCGACGATTACATCGGCGACCTGGCGCTGGTGACCTGGACGATGGAGCGTGGCACGCGCAATGCCGCCTGCCTGCGGTGCGTCTTCGATTTCGAAGCCCGCCTCGCCGCCGATGCCGAGGCGTGGCGAAACCGCTTCGGCCAGGTGCCGGAATTCCGGGCGGCGCTGCATTGCGGCCCGGTGGTCACCGCCGAGATCGGGCTGGAGCGGCACAAGATCGCGTATTTCGGCGACGCGGTGAACACGACCGCGCGGCTGGAGGCCCTGTCCAAGACGCTGGGCGTCCACGTGCTGGCCTCGGCCGATCTGCTCGACCGGATCGGACCGCTGCCTGGCAATCTCGTGGCGGAGGATCTCGGTACCCATGCCCTGCGCGGGCGGGAGGCGCCGCTCGCCGTCGCGGCAATCCGTCGCCGCGGGGTGGGAACGGTTTGAGCCGGATTCTCCAGGGTCTTGGACAGAGATCCGGCAACGCCGCGTTCGGCTGGTTCCGCCCCGTCCCTTTCCCGGGGCGCATGCAGCGACGGCGGAATGCGAGCCGGGATCCAGCACCCGACGTCGCGAAAGCGTCAGCGTGAAACAGCCTGAGCCGCTGGCGCGGCGCTTTTCGTGCCGGATCCCGGATCGGGTTCCGCTGACGCGCCACCTGTCCGGGAAAGGGGCGCGTCATGAGCCTGGGGGGGGCGCCGATCCTGGGTCACGCGTTCGGCGAGACCCCTTGACGAGGCTGGGGGTCGGAACTTCACGAGGCCGGGGCGGGGCCTGTACCCCTATCCCCGGTATCCCCGCGCTCGGCGATCGGACGCCGTCAGTTCAGGTAGGTGCGGATCCAGTTCGGGGAGAGGATCTCGCCCTCCTCGGTGATGATCCAGGGCTGCTTGGCGGGGTCGCTGAGCGCGCCGGCGGCGGCCTTGATCGCCTCGCGCAGGGTATTGAACCGCTCGGGCTGCGCCAGCGGGGCGCTGGCCGGGGCCGTGCGCCAGATCGTCAGATCGGCGGGCCGTTCCAGAGCTTCGGTTTCCATGAGTCCTCGTCCTTCCGAACCGTGTGCGACCGTTCAGATCCCCGTCGCCGGCACAAGCCGGAGGACGGCGGGGTTTGAAGGTCTGAGCGTCAAAGCAAGCATCTCTGCGGCGGCTTTGCGATCAATTCGGGCGGTTTCCGAAACCAGCATCCCCCGCGAAGGCACGATGGACGCAGCGGTCACGTTTTCCCAATCCGTATTGAGCGCGTACGGTCTGCCGAGAACTTGCGAGAATTGTGGCTCTCGAATGATGACCATTCCGTTAGCCAGTTCGTTCCACCCACCTGCGTGCGCCAGAACACGTCCAGGGCCCGCTGGCGGCGGCACGCCTCTGTGTTGACGCTTCGATCCTGAACGCGCACTTAAGACCCGCGCCCGCCGGGGCTGACCTCCGGCTTCCTCTCGGAGACATCCGTGCCGGATCGTACCGTGCGCTTCGTGCTCGCCGCGGTCCTCGTCCTGCTGGCGCTCTACGTGGCCCAGCCCTACCTGCAGCCACTGCTCTATTCCGCGGACACGCCCCGGGCCGTGACCGCCCGCGGCGATCTCGCGCAGTCCGAGCAGGCCACGATCCGGCTGTTCGAGCAGGCGAGCCCGTCGGTGGTCCACGTCTTCGCGCAGGGCGCGGCTCAGAACCGCGACCTCCTCGACCTCGACGACGAGGGCGGCGAGCAGGGCGGCGGCACGCAGACCGGCACCGGCTTCGTCTGGGACGGGGCCGGCCACATCGTCACCAACACCCACGTGGTGCAGAACGCCGCGCAGGGCGGCGGCTCCGTCTCGGTTCGCTTGAGCGACGGCACGGTGGTATCGGCGAGCCTCGTCGGACTGGCGCCGTCCTACGACCTCGCGGTCCTGCGGCTCGGCCGCGTGACGCATATGCCGCCGCCGCTGGCGATCGGCACCTCGGCGGACCTCAAGGTCGGGCAATCGACCTTCGCGATCGGCAACCCATTCGGCCTCGACCACACCCTGACCACCGGCGTCGTCAGCGCGGTCCGCAGGCGGATGCCGACCAGCGAGGGGCGGGAGGTTTCGGGCGTCATCCAGACCGACGCGGCGATCAACCCCGGCAATTCCGGCGGCCCGCTGCTCGATTCCGCGGGCCGGTTGATCGGCGTCAACACCGCGATCGTGTCGCCCTCGGGGGCGAGCGCCGGCATCGGCTTCGCGATCCCGGTGGATGTGGTCAACCGGATTGTGCCGCAGTTGATCAAGGCCGGCCGGGTGCGCAATCCAGGCATCGGCATCATCGCAGCCCAGGAGGCCGCCACCGCGCGGCTCGGCATCGATGGGGTGGTGATCGTGCGGGTCCTGCCCGGCTCGCCCGCCGCTTCGGCCGGTCTGCGCGGCGTCGACCCGCAGACCGGGGATCTCGGAGACGTGATCGTCGAGGCGAACGGCAATTCGGTCCATCGCCTCGCCGATCTCACCGCGGCGATCGAGGAGGCGGGTCTCGGCGCGGCGGTGACCCTCAGGGTCGAGCGCGACGGCCGGGTCCGGCAGGTCCGGATCACCACGACCGACGTGGCGGAGAATCGCCAGTGAGCAGACCAGAGCGCTCTCCGCCCGAGCGGATACCGGTTCGGCGCGACGAATCGCGTCGGAACAGAGACTGGGAGCCGTTCCCGACGGTGATGCGCACGGCTCACGATACAAGACCGGAAGGCCTCGGAGCGGCTATCCAATCCACCCCCCTCATCCTAAGGTGCCGGAGCGGAGCGGAGGCCTCGAAGGAGCCCTCCAGAGGTCGCGCGTTCCCTGGCGCCCGCCTTCGAGGCCCGCTGACGTGGTCACCTCAGGATGTGGGGAGTTGGGTGAGTTCGCCCGAAGACCCTGCCGGGGCGTGCTGGCGTGTACCGGAGGCGATGCACAGGGTGCACGACACGGGGACGCCGCGTTTCCCGAACGAGGCGCGTCTCTCCCTCCCCCCTTTGCGGGGGAGGGTGGCCCATGCGTCAGCAGGGGTCGGGAGAGGGGAGCCCGGCTTCAGGACAGGGCTCGACCTTCATGAAGGCTTGCGCTTCCTTCTGCGCCGGCGCTCCCCTCTCCCGACCCCCTTCGGGGGCCACCCTCCCCCGCAGAGGGGGGAGGGAGACGCGCGGTTCTCGCTCTCTTCTCCGAGAGAGACGTATGACCTTCGTAGCCCGCACGGGAGAGGGCGTCCGTCGCGCTCTGCCGCAAGCGTTCGTATCCTGCGGGCAACGCGTTCGGGCACGGCTCTCGGCCGCCTCGCCCTCGTCCTGGCGCTGACCAATGGCGCCGCCCCTGCCGCCGAGCAGCCGTCGCGCGCGCGCCTCTGCCCGGAGAATTTGCCCGAGGGTGTGCGGCTGCCGCCGCAGCCCGGCTGCACGGACGCCCGCCCCGCACCGGCGCGCCGGGACGGGACCTACGACCTCGGCAACGGCACGACGGTCCGGATCGGCGGCCGGACGTCGGCCGAGACCAGCGTGCGGCGCTGAGCATGGCGCTGTTCGCCGGCCTGCTCGCATGCCTGACGCTCTGGTGGCTGTCCAAGAACGGCAACGGCCTGGGCCGCCGCCTGAAGCGGGCCCTCGGCCAGGGTGTCGGCGCCGCGACCGGCGGATCCCAGACGCGCGCGCTCGGCGCGGTGTCGCTGCTGGCCGGCGGCTTCCTGTTGCTGCACGGCAACCTCGTCCTGGCGGCCCTGCTCGGCCTGAGCGGCGTCTGGATGATCGAGGGGCAGGACTCGATGACGGCCCGGCTGCGCCGCATGATCCGCCCGGGGAAAGCCGACGAGCCCCGGAACCCCCGGGATCCCCGAAATCCCCCGTCGGCCGAGACGCCCGCGCGCGCGCCGGAGTCCTACGGGTCCCAGGACCGCCGCTTCCGCACGACGCTGATCGAGGCCCATCTGCGGCCGGACGGCAGCCTGCGCACCGGCCGCGTGACCGTGGGCCCCCTGGCCGGAGCGTGGATCGACACCATGCCGACCGAGACGGTGGTCGGTCTGCTGCGGCTCTGCCGCGCGCGCGATCCGATGGGCGTGGCCCTGCTAGAGCCGTATCTCGACCGCCGGGCGCCCGGATGGCGTGTAGACGCTGAGCGTGATCGCAACCCGGGGGCGCGCCGCCCGCCGAACCCAGGGGCGATGACGCAGGAGGAGGCGTACGAGATCCTGGGGCTTCAGCGCGGGGCGACCGCTGAGCAGATCCGGACGGCCCACCGGTCGCTGATGAAGCGCGCCCACCCCGACCAGGGGGGCAGCGCCGAGGGAGCGGCGCGCGTCAACGCCGCCCGGGACAGGCTTCTGAACCGACATCGCTGATACTCCACGCGCGTTGTCAGAGGATGAGGGTCTCGGCCGCGGCGGGAACAGCGCCGCGGCGCGAAGGGCTAGGTCGTCGGCTCAGCTCCGGGTGGCGAAGCAGCTGTAGCCGCTGCGCTTCAGGGCCGTGCAGGCCTCCTGGGCGGAATCCTGCTCGGCGAAGCCCGAGAAGCGGGCGCGGAACAGTGTCGTGCCGCCGTGCTCGACCTTGACGGTGTAAGGCGCGGCCTTGGACAGGCTGCTGCCGACCTTGGCGCGGGCCTCCGAGAGCATCGAGCGGGCCTTGGTCTCGTCGTCCATGGCGCCGAGCTGGATCACCCAGGCGGTCGGTACGACCCGGGCGCCGGAGACCGCCTTCGGCGGCTCGTCCCGCTCCAACGAGGCGACGCGCGCCGTCGACTTGCTCGCGCCGGGGAAGGGCGCCTGGGCGCTGCTGGTCGCGCCGGCATAGGCCTGGGCGGATTTCGGGATCCCCTGGGGACCGGTCTTCCAGGTCTCGAGCGGGACCTTGCCGCCGGGCGTCGTCGTGGTGCCTTTGGGCGAGAGGTCGAGGGGCTCGCCGGTGGTGCCGGTGGTCTCGACATCCTCGTCGTCCGCGTCGGCGACCTGCGTGCGGGTCCGCGACACCGCGTCGGCCACCACCGCCGGGCGGGCGCGCTCGGCGACCTCGGTGACGGGCGGCGCGGTCCGCACGCCGGCGTAGGCCCGGGGCAGGCTGCTGCGCACGAGATCGACCATGATCCGGTCGCGGCTCGCGCCCGACTTGCCCCCGAGGACGATCGCCACGATCTGGCGCCCCTCGGACTTCGCGGCGGTCATCAGGTTGAAGCCGGAATCCCGGGTATAGCCGGTCTTGATCCCGTCCACGCCCTCGACGTTGCCGAGCAGGTGGTTGTGGTTGCCGATCACCCGGCCGCGAAACGCGAAGGACCGGGTCTGGAAGTAGCGGTAATAATGGGGGAAGCGGTCCTGGATCGCCCGGGCCAGAACGGTCAGGT
This sequence comes from Methylobacterium sp. J-030, assembly GCF_022829545.1. Classification (GTDB taxonomy): domain Bacteria; phylum Pseudomonadota; class Alphaproteobacteria; order Rhizobiales; family Beijerinckiaceae; genus Methylobacterium. The sequence goes on from NZ_JAKSYM010000407.1 coordinate 11,734, forward strand.
CGCGGGCCGTGGTGAGCTGGTCGGGATCGGGCAGGCCCGAGGCGTTGGCGTAGTGCGTCCGGCTCATGCCGAGCGCATGGGCCTTGGCGGTCATCATCTGGGCGAAGCGCTCCTCGGAGCCCGCGATGTTCTCGCCGATGGCGCAGGCCACGTCGTTGGCGGACTTCGTCACGATCGCCTTGATGGCGTCCTCGACCGCGATGGTCTGGCCGGGGCGCAGGCCGAGCTTCGAGGGCGCCTGGGCTGCCGCGTGGGCCGAGATGGTCAGCTCGGAATCGAGGGCGAACTTGCCGCGCTCCATCTGCTCGAACAGCAGGTAGAGGGTCATCACCTTGGTGATCGAGGCCGGATGGCGGAGCGCATCCTCGTTGACCGCGTGCAGGGTCTTGCCGCTCTTCACGTCGACCACCATGGCGGCGTAGGGCGGGTTGTAGCCGCCGCCGGCCGCATGGGCATGGTGATGGTGCCGCCCGCGCCGGGCATCGGCCGGGGAGGCGAGGGTCGTGAGAACCGCGGCGGCCAGGATCGCGGCCGGCAGGGCGGGAATCGTCCGGGAGCGGCCTACTACGCTACGCATCACGCCTGATTGCCTCGCGAGACCGGCACGCGCCGGTCGTGTTCCTTGAGCCGAGCGGCGCCGGTCGCGTGGCCCCGCTGCATCATCGGAGAGTTAGGCAAGTGCAGTTACAGGCCCGTTAATGCGATCGCCGCGCGTATCGGGTTTTGGCGTTTCTGCCGGGGGTTGAAGAGGGCCGCCTGTTCCCCCCCGGCGGGCTTGCGGATACATCCATCGCCATCCGCGCCGACGATGGCCGCAAAGCCCCTCTCCCCGCGGGCGGGGAGAGGGGGGGACGTCGCGGCCCGACCACGCTCCCGTTGAACCGCCGCTTGACGCTGCCGGATGCGGCGCACACAGTCGGTGCCGGATCCGATAAAGCCGCCCGACCCCGACCGGCCGGCGGCGGCCGGGAGTTCGGCCATGCAGACACGCGACGCCCACCCGTTCCCTCGAAACCCGATTGGCTTCGGCGCGCCGTGGCGGCGGCTCGGGATCACCGGCCGGGCCGCCCAGACCCTCGGGATCGAGTGGTCCGATTCCATCAAGCGGGGCCTCGACGACCTCGCCGCCACGGCCGGAACGCTCGCCGCGGCCCGCAACCCGGCCGAGATCCTGGCCGTCCAGGCCGCCTATCTCCAGCGGGCCGGAGCCCGCCTGTCGGCGCGTTCGGCGGTGACCACCGACCTGATCACGGCGCTCGCCGCCGATCTGCTGCGGTTGCCGGCCCCCGGTCCGCCCCGAACGCATTAGCGGGGCGGCGGCCGTGCGCCAGACGCAAGCTCAGCGGGACGGACAAGTGCGCGCAGGCGTCTGGCGAAGTCGGCTCACCGTCTGTAGATTAACCACAGCGGAGCCGCGCGTTGCTCCGGGCAGGGCCAGGACAGGTTCGCCCGCCAGGATGGGCGACGCCCGCTCCAATCGAGGGATCGGTTCGACGCACATGAGACAGGTCCCCCAACAGGGCACCGCACGTTCGATGAGGATGAAGCGGCCGGTCACGGCCTCCGGCTCGCGCGCGCCAGGCGGCGACGACCGGTCCAACACGGCGATCATCACCCGCACCAAGCCCCGGACGAAGCGGCCGAGCCTCTACCGGGTGCTGCTCCTGAACGACGACTACACGCCGATGGAGTTCGTCGTGCTGGTGGTCGAGCGGTTCTTCAACAAGAGCCACGAGGACGCCTACCAGATCATGATGCACGTGCATCAGAACGGGGTCGGCGAGTGCGGGGTCTTCACCTACGAGGTGGCGGAGACCAAGGTGACGCAGGTCATGGACTTCGCGCGCAAACACCAACATCCTCTCCAGTGCGTTATGGAAAAAAAGTAGGCGCCGCTCGCGGTAGGCACGAAGGACAGAGGCCAGCTTTGCCAAGCTTCTCACGCAGCCTAGAACAAGCTCTCCACCGCGCCCTGGCGCTGGCGGGAGAGCGCCGGCACGAATACGCGACGCTGGAGCACCTCCTGCTCGCCCTCGTGGACGATCAGGATGCCGCCGCGGTCATGCGCGCCTGCAACGTCGAGGTCGACACGCTCAAGCGCAGCCTGATCGACTACGTCGACACCGAGCTCTCCAACCTCACCGGTGACGGGCGGCAGGACGCCAAGCCCACGGCCGGGTTCCAGCGGGTGATCCAGCGGGCGGTGATCCACGTCCAGTCCTCGGGCCGCGAGGAGGTGACCGGGGCGAACGTGCTGGTAGCGATCTTCGCCGAGCGCGAGAGCCACGCCGCCTACTTCCTGCAGGAGCAGGACATGACCCGCTACGACGCGGTCAACTACATCAGCCACGGCATCGCCAAGCGCCCCGGCGCGTCCGAGTCGAAGCCCGTGCGCGGCGCCGAGGAGGAAAGCGCCGCCGAGCGGCCGAGCGAGGACGGCGATCCCCGCGGCGCCAAGAAAAAGGGCGACGCGCTGGACGCCTATTGCGTCAACCTCAACAAGAAGGCCCGGGACGGCAAGATCGACCCCCTGATCGGCCGCGAGACCGAGGTCCAGCGCACCATCCAGGTGCTCTGCCGCCGGCAGAAGAACAACCCGCTGCTGGTGGGCGACCCGGGTGTCGGCAAGACCGCGATCGCCGAGGGGCTGGCGCGCAAGATCATCCAGCACGAGGTGCCGGAGGTGCTCGCCGACGCGACCGTCTTCTCCCTCGATATGGGCACGCTGCTCGCCGGCACCCGCTACCGGGGCGACTTCGAGGAGCGCCTCAAGCAGGTGATGAAGGAGATCGAGGCGCACCCGAACGCCATCATGTTCATCGACGAGATCCACACGGTCATCGGTGCCGGCGCGACCTCGGGCGGGGCCATGGACGCGTCGAACCTGCTGAAGCCTGCCCTGGCCTCCGGCACCCTGCGCTGCATCGGCTCGACCACCTACAAAGAGTACCGTCAGTACTTCGAGAAGGACCGGGCCCTGGTGCGCCGGTTCCAGAAGATCGACGTCAACGAGCCGTCGATCCCCGACACGATCGAGATCGTGAAAGGCCTGCGCCCGTATTTCGAGGAGTTCCACAAGCTCAAATACACGACCGAGGCCGTGAAGGCCGCGGTGGAGCTGTCGGCCCGCTACATCAACGACCGCAAGCTGCCCGACAAGGCGATCGACGTGATCGACGAGACCGGCGCCTCGCAGATGCTGGTACCGGAGGCCCGGCGCAAGCGCACCATCGGCATCAAGGAGATCGAGGCGACCATCGCCACGATGGCCCGGATCCCGCCGAAGACCGTCTCCAAGGACGACGCGGTGGTGCTCCAGCACCTGACCGAGAACCTGAAGCGCGTGGTCTACGGCCAGCCGAACGCGATCGAGGCCCTGACCTCGGCGATCAAGCTGGCCCGGGCCGGCCTGCGCGACCCGGACAAGCCGATCGGCTCGTACCTGTTCGCGGGTCCGACCGGCGTCGGCAAGACCGAGGCCGCCAAGCAGCTCGCCGCCTCGCTCGGCGTCGAGATGTTGCGCTTCGACATGTCGGAATACATGGAGCGCCACACGGTGAGCCGCCTGATCGGCGCGCCCCCCGGCTACGTGGGCTTCGACCAGGGCGGCCTGCTGACCGACGGGATCGACCAGCACCCGCACTGCGTGCTCCTGCTCGACGAGATCGAGAAGGCGCATCCGGACCTGTTCAACATCCTGCTGCAGGTGATGGACCACGGGAAGCTGACCGACCACAACGGCAAGCAGGTCGATTTCCGCAACGTCATCATCATCATGACCACGAACGCGGGCGCCTCGGACCTGGCGAAGTCGGCCTACGGCTTCACCCAGTCGAAGCGCACGGGCGACGACGTCGAGGCGATCAACAAGCTGTTCGCACCGGAATTCCGCAACCGTCTCGATGCGATCATTTCGTTCGGCCACCTGCCGAAGGAGGTTGTGGCGAAGGTGGTGGACAAGTTCGTCCTCCAGCTCGAGGCGCAGCTCGCCGACCGCAACGTCACGATCGAGCTCTCGGACGAGGCCCGCGCGTGGCTGGTGGAGCACGGCTACGACGACGCGATGGGCGCCCGACCCATGGCCCGGCTGATCCAGTCGACCATCAAGACGCCGCTGGCCGACGAGGTTCTGTTCGGCAAGCTGAAGGATGGTGGCGCGGTCCGGGTCGTGGTGCGCAAGCCCGAGGACGCGGAGGCGAAGGCGGGCGCCAAGGACAGCCTGGGCTTCGACTTTCCGGCTGGTCCCGTCACGCCCAAGCCCGAAGCCGACGTGACCAACGCCGCCAAGCGCCACAAGCGGGCCAAGCCCCGCACGGCGGCGCGGAAGAAGACGCCCAAGGATGACAAGGGCGGCGGCGGCGGTTCGGGCGGCGGCGTCCGGACCGTGCCGAAGGTGCCACTCGTGCGCGCCTAATGGTGTGCACGCCGTCCGGCGCCCTTCCGGACTAGGGGCCGCCGGTCTATGAGCGACGCGACAGCGCCGCGGCGAGGAGGCGCCCGATGACCGATAACCTGCACGAGGGACCGCTATCCCCCGTCACGCAGCAGGCGCCCCCGAGGAAGCCGACTTGGCGGGAGGAGCGCCGCCTGCGCCGACGCCGTCGGAAGCGTGGCGAGGAGATTCTCGCCTGGGTACTGGTGCCGGTGATCTGCCTCGGCATCTATTGGGGGATCAGCGCCAGCTTCGACTTCTTCGGCACCTCGCCGGGTCAGGTCTGGGACCAGCTGATGCAGGTCAAGGCGATGATGGAGAAACGCTCGGGGAACCCCGGCGCGCGGGGCTAGCGCGATCCACCGAAACGAGGCAGTCCAGGCAAACGCTCATATCGAACCGAGGGGCGAGGACCGTTCCCGCTCCTGTTGCGAGCGGGTGAGCGCGGTCGTCCAACCCAAAACCTCATCCTGAGGTGACCGCGAAGCGGGCCTCGAAGGAGGGCTCCGGGAACCCCTGCGATCCCTGGAGGGCTCCTTCGAGGCCTCCGCTGCGCTTCGGCACCTCAGGATGAGGGCACTGGGTTGGACGACCGTTCTCCGTGTCCGTCCGATCGCGTATCGTATCCTGTGACGTCGCGATCAGAACGGCTTCACGTCCTTGCCGGGACATGCGGCGTCCCGATCGGCGGCTCCGGACCCTGACCGAGGAGCCGCCATGCAGCCGACCCGACGCTCGATCCTCGCCGCCCCGCTGCTGGCAGCCCCGGCGCTCCGCGCAGGCGCCCGTGGCGGCACCGTCGTGGTCGTCGGCGCCGGATCCGCGGGTCTGGCGGCGGTGGCGCGCCTGAGGGATGTCGGCCAGAGCGTCACGCTGCTGGAGGCGCGGGACCGGATTGGCGGCCGCGCCTTCACCGACAGGACCTTGGGCCCGGACTGCCCGTTCGATGCCGGCGCCGAATACATCCATTGGGCCGAGCGCAATCCCTGGGCACCGATCGCTCGGGCGGCTGGCGCCAAATTCAACCGCGAGGATGGTTGGGCGCGCACCCTCACGATCGACGGCCGCCCCGCCACGGACGCGGAGCGGGCGGCCCGCCGGGCGGGCTTCTCCGGCCTCGACGCGCTGTTGGAACCGAAGGGCGGCGACCCGTCGCTCGCCGAAGCAGCCCGGGCGGGCGGACCCGAGGCCGAGCAGGCCACCGCGGGGCTGAGTCGGCTGTCGCTCGGCGAGGATCCCGAGCGTGTGTCGGCGGTCGATTACGACCGGCTCTGGTCCGGCACCGACCTGTGGGTCGACGGCTACGGCGACCTCGTGGCGCGCCACTTCGCCGACCTGCCGGTGATGCTCGGCTGCCCGGTGCGGGCGATCGACTGGTCCGGGCCGGAGGTCCGGGTCGAGACCGCGCGGGGTACGCTGACGGCGGCGGCCGTGATCGTCACGGTGCCGGTGGGCGTGCTGCACAGCGGCACCCTCCGGTTCGCCCCCGACCTCCCCGATGCGCACCGCACGGCCCTCGATGGGCTGCACATGGGCGCCTACACCAAGATCGGCCTGCGCCTCGACCCGGGAAAGATCGACCCGGCGGCGTTCGGCGACGCGGTCTCGATCGCCGGCGGCGGCCCGACGCTGTACTTCGAGATGGGCCCGTTCGGGCGTCCCCTGGCGGTGGCCAATCTCGGGGGCGACGGCGCCCGCGATCTATGCCAAGCCGGCGAGGCGGAAGCTGTCGCCTTGGTGACCGAGCGCCTGGGCGCGATCCTCGGCAGCAAGGCCCGGGGTGCGGTCTTGGCGGGGCGGTTGATCGCCTGGTGGACGGATCCGCATGCCCAGGGGTCCTATTCCATCGTGGCCCCGGGCCACGCGGAGGCGCGCGACCGCCTGCGCGCGCCGGTGGGCAACCGGGTGTTCTTCGCCGGCGAGGCGCTGGCCGGCGGCGGCGCCATGACGGTCGGCGGAGCGACCCTCGACGGCGAACGCGCCGCCCGGGATGTGCTGACGGTGCTGGGGGCCTGAAGGGCAGGCGCTCCCCAGTCTGCCTCAGTTTGCGGGGCGCACTACGCCCGCAACGCTTCCGGATGCGGGCAATGGCCGCACACAAGCGAGTCTCCCCCTCTCTGCCCACGGGCCACACAGGTTTGAGGTCTGGTCAAGCTCAGTCGCCAATCTGAAGGAGCGCGGGTCCCCTCTCCTGTGCGGGCTACTCTTACTGCGTCACGAAAGCCTCGATCCCTGCGCTTTCAAGGTGCTGTGCGGAGATCCGACGCTGTTGCCGCGCGCCGCTTCGGCACCGGCCCGCGTGTCTCGAACGCGGCCCTTTCCCGGGCGCATGCAGCGAAAGCGGAATGCGACCCGGGATCCAGCGCACAGCCTCGCGAAGCATCCGTCTGAAACAAGCTGTGCCGCTGACGCGGCGCTTCGTGTGCTGGGTCCCAGATCAGG
>NZ_JAKSYM010000348.1 GCF_022829545.1 Methylobacterium sp. J-030
ACGAGTTGCCGGATGAGGCTGCTGTGCGGGAGGTTGTCCGCAAGACTTTGGCCGACATGCTCGGGTCCGAGCATAAGGCACGGCCGGCTGCTCAGTACCGGGCCGAGGTTCGCGACGAAGCTGGCAAGAGCATACTGACCGCCTCTGTGCTCATCGTCATCGATAAGGCCCCGGAGCGGAAGGCGGCCGAAGCTGCCGCGTAGCTCAGACATTCGGCCAGGCGCGACTGAACCGCGCTTGCCCCGGTTGATTGTAGCAAGGGAATGGGCGCCATCATCGTCATCGCCAGCTCTGCTGGTGGCCTCAAACCGCTCAAGCGGATCGTCGAGGCTTTGCCATCAAATCTCCGCGCCTCCGTGTTCGTCGTGCAGCACATCGGGGCGAACCCGAGCGTCCTTCCCGAAATCCTTAGCCAGCGCGGCAGCCTTCCGGCCACCTTTGGGCGGCACGGGGAGGTCATCGAGCGCAGCCACATCTACGTCGCACCACCCGACCACCATATGCGATTGGGTTTCGGTGCAATCCTTCTCGATCAGGGGAACAAGGTGCACTTCACCCGCCCAGCGGCCGATCCGTTGTTCTTTTCAGCCGCCGAGGCTTACGGGAAGCGCGTCATCGGGATCGTGCTCAGCGGCGGCAATAGCGACGGGGCTGAGGGCATGCGTGCGATCACGGCACGCGGTGGCCTTGGCCTCGTGCAGGATCTGGCCGAGGCCGAATGCCCCGAGATGCCCCAGGCCGCGCTGCGGCTGGATCACCCGGAGGCAACCTTCACCGCCGATCGACTGGTCGAGCGGGTCGTTGCACACTGTGCTTGCAACGATTGAGGGTCCCGTGCAGCTTGCCGCC